>CAXXWG010000016.1:0-18464 GCA_963667305.2 Aggregatilineales bacterium
CGGCGTGTTCTTCCTCTCCCGGGCCGCTGCGCAGCACATGCGGACGCGCCGCTGCGGCCCGCATCATCAACATCAGTTCCATCGGCGGCAGGACCGGGGGCAAGGCCCACATCCCGGTCTACGCGGCCACCAAGGCCGGCGTGTTCGCCCTGACCAAGACCTTCGCCAACTACCTGGCGCCGCATGGCACGGCCAATTGCATCGCGCCCGGCCCCACCGAGAGCGCCCTGACCGACGCCTGGGATGACCCGCAACTGATGGCGCAACTGCGCGAGGAAATCCCGCTAAAGCGCCTCGGCGTCCCGGCGGACTACGGCGGCGTGGCCGTCTTCCTTGCCTCGGCAGCGGCGGACTTTATCACCGGCGCCACCATCGACGTCAACGGCGGCATGCGCATGGACTGAGCCTGGTTTCAGTCCAGGTCCTGCGGCGTGAAGGGCGCCGGCAGTTCCAACAATTCCAGCGTGATGCCGTCCGGGTCCAGCAAATAGCAGGTGAGTCCACCTGTGTGACGTCCGTGTGTGACGGGCACCGGCGCGTCCGAGCGGAACTGCACGCCGGCCGCCTGAAGGCGGGCAAATTCCGCCTCCAGGTCGTCGACCTGCAGCGCCAGGTGCGCCGCGCCGGGCTGGTTGGTGGCTGCGTTCAGGGGCTCGCCGCGCGGGTTGACGTATTCGATCAGTTCCAGCACGTGCCCGGAAGGCGAGGGGCCCTGGGGCATGTCACTGACGTTGAAGAGCGCGACCTTGAGCAGCGCGTCCTTGAAGCCGATCTGGCTGCTGGTGTATTTCTGGTCGTGCACCATGCGGTGCACCAGACGCAGACCCAGCACATCGCGATAGAACTCTATCGATCGCTCCAGGTCCGACACGGTGAAACTGAAGTGAAAGTAACTGATCAGGGCCATTGCTTCTCCTGTGGTTGACTAACCTGTGTTGTTTCCGCTCAGCGTCTGGCCGCATGGCGCAGCGGTCGGTTCGTCCGCAGCATGTGACGGATGCAGTCCTGCGTGTGCGGCTCGCGCACCAGCGCCATGAAGGCCTCCCGCTCCAGTTCATGCATTTCACCTTCGCCCAGCCAGCCCGGAGCTTCCGGCGCGCCGCCCGTCAGGACGAAGGCCAGACGGCGGGCGATGCCGGCATCCTCCGCGACCAGCTCGCCGGCTGCCAGCTTGTGCTCAATCGTGGTCAGCAGGGCCTCGTATGCCTCCCGCCCCGGCAGCAAACACCGGTTCCGGATGCGGAACACAGTAACCATCCGCCAGAAACAGCGCCCTTCGCTTCGCTTCATATAACAAATGAGCGCGCTTCATCAGGACACGGTCCGTGGGGCCGCAGCAACAGCCGCCGGCGCGCTTCCATTGCGGCGGCCGGGAGCATGTCTGCCTGCAGCAGCTGCGAGAACAATTGCTGCAACAGCGGCAGGGCGTCGGCATCCGGGCAGCGCTGCAGCAAGGGCGTCAACCAGCGCTGCAACATGGCCGTGCAACCGCCGCCGGCGGGGATCAACCCGACGTTGAATTCCACCAGACCCAACAGCAACTCGCTGTGTGCCACGACCCGATCGCTGGCGAAAAGCAGTTCCGCGCCGCCGCCCAGGGCCATCCCTGGCGCCGCCACCACCACCGGCGCCGGCGACCGGCGCAGCCCGCGCGCCAGGCGCTGCAGATCCGCCACGCTGCGCTCCAGCGCGTCGAACTCCCCGTCTTCAATGCGCTGCAACGCCAGCGCCAGATTGTAACCGATACTGAATCGGGTGCCGTCGTTGCCGATCACCAGCGCCCGGAAACGTCCGGCGGCGATTTCCTCAAGCGCCAGGTGGCCGCTGTCAATCAGCGCGTCATCAATGCTGTTTTGTTTGCTTTGGAACGCCCACAGGCCCACGCCGTCGCCCATGTCCCGCAGGGAGGCGCTCCCGTTCGCGACGATCACGGTCAGCCCCGCCGCCTGCAGCGCCCGTTCATCCTCCGGCAGTGGCACATACTCCCCTGCCCGCGGGTCATAAACCGCGTCGGGCTCGCCCCGCCCGTCGAGTCGGTAAAATGCTGCGCAATCTTTGGCCAGCATGTCATGCACCCAGTTGGCCACGGCATGGCCCTGCGCCTCACAAAGCGACACCCCTTCGGCCACGCCCAGCGCATCCCAGAGTTCGAATGGGCCCGCTTCGTGGTTGAAGCCCCAACGTTGCGCCTGGTCCACGGCCAGCGGCGACTCCGTCACTTCCGGCACGCAACTGGCGGCGAAGCTCAGGTAGAAGGCCAAATGCTGCCGCAGGAAATGGCCCGCGCGGTCCGTCGCCGCCAGCAACAGACGCAATCGCGCCCCCAGGTCCCGCTCCGATCTGGCCGCCGTCACACTCTCGAGGCGGGGCAGTGACGTGGCCTCATGTTCCAGAGTCTGCAAATTCAGCTCCAGGCGCTCACGCTGGCCGTCCTTCCCGCGCCGCTGCAGCCAGAAGCCGCGCCCGCTCTTGCGCCCCAGCCAGTCCCGCTCGATCAGTTGCTTCTGAAGCGCGACGGCGCCAGGATGCCCCAGGGTCGCCTGCGCCCGGGGATCGGTCAGGGTGTCGCGCAGGTTGTGCGCCACCGCCTGCGCCACGTCGATGCCCACCAGGTCCTGCAAGCCAAATGTCGCCGTACGGGGACGCCCGATGAGGGGACCGGTCAGCGCATCCACCTCCGCGACGCTATAGCCCTCGTCCAGCGCCAGTCCGATAGCCTGCATGCCGAGCATGGACAGGAAACGGTTGCCCAGAAAGCCGGGCACGTCGCGGCAGACCACCACGTCCTTGCCCAGGCGCCGCAAGCAGAAGTCCTGCATGCAGCGCAACAGGTCCGCGTCCGTGGCTTCATGCGGAATCAACTCCAGCAAGGGCAACCAGCGCGGTGGATTGAAGAAGTGCGTGCCCAGAAATCGCCGCGTGAATTCAACAGGCAGGCCGGCGGCGATCTGCGTCAGCGGCAGGCCGGAAGTGTTGGTCGAGATGACACATTGCGGCCGGCAGACTGTGTGCAGTCGCCCCATCAGGGCCTGCTTGGTCGCCAGGTCCTCGACGACGGCCTCCAGCACCCAGTCCGCCTCCGCCAACAGGGTGAGATCGTCCTCCAGGTTGCCGACACGGATGCGCTCCACATCCCTGTTGCTGAACCAGGGCGAGGGCCGCATTCCTTGCGAGCGCTGCAGATTGTCCAGTGCCGGCGCATTGCGTTCCGCAGCAGGAGACGCAGCCGTCGTGCCCGCCGCCGGAATGTCCAGCAGGGTCGTCTCCAGGCCGGCGCCGGTGAGCAGGGCCGCCAGCGCGCTGCCCATCGTGCCCGAGCCAATCACGGCCACCCTGTGGATTTGTCGGTAGCTCATCTCACCTCCTGCACCCGCGCTTCTATTGTCGCGCGCCCGGCGAATCTCGCCAGTTATCGCCCGCCGTATCCTTCAAAATCCCGCTTCACGCCACGCCGGGCCCACGCTACAATCGCCGGCGTCGGCAAGAGACCAGGGAGAGCGCATGGCAACGCGCTGGGGCAGCTACGACCTGATTTTTTTCGACTGCGACAGCACCCTTTCCGCCATCGAGGGCATCGACGAACTGGCGCGCCTGAAAGGTAAAGGCTGGCGCGTCAGCGTGCTGACCGAACGCGCCATGAATGGCGAGTTGGACCTGGCCGGCGTCTACGGCAAGCGGCTGCAGGCGATCCGCCCGACCCGCGGCCAGGTGAACGCCATCGTCGACCGCTACCAGCAGACTCTGGTGCCCGACGCGCAGGCCGTGCTGGACGCCCTGCAATTCCTTGGCAAGACGGTCTTCATCATCAGCGGCGGCCTGGCGGAGCCGGTGCGCGGTCTCGGGCAACGCCTCGGCATACCTGCCGAACGCATCCGCGCCGTGGAGCTGGAATACGACCGCCTGGCCGGCGAATGGTGGCGCTATCACGAAGCGCAGACCCGGCACCACCAGGCGTGGCTCGATTACCAGGTCGGCCCCCTCACCGTCACCAGCGGCAAACCGCTGATGGTAAGAGAGCTGGCCGGCGACCGTCCCGGACGGCGCCTCATGATTGGCGACGGAGTCTCGGACCTGGCCACCAGCGAAGTGGTGGACCTTTTCACAGGCTACGGCGGCGTCACCGCGCGCGACGCGGTGCGCGAGCACGCCGACGCCTTCATCCACTGCCCCAGCCTGGCGCCGCTTTTGCCCGTCGCCGCCGGGCCCGCGGGTTGGCAACAGGTGCAGGGCACGGCCCATCAGGCCCTTTTCGAAAAGGGTCTGCGCCTCGCCCAGGAGGGGCAACTCACGCTAAATCGCAAAGATCTGCGCCAGGCCTTTGCAGGAGCCTTCGCCAGTGAGACCCACTAAACCCATGAGGCCGCAGGCCGTCATTTTCGACATGGATGGCCTGCTGGTGGATTCGGAACGAATCTGGCACATCGCCGAGGACGAAGTCTTCTCCAGTCGCGGCCTCGACTACACGGAGGAATTGCGCGCCGGCATCATCGGCATGCGCATGGACGAATTCATGGAGAAGCTGAGCAAGCACTTCGGCATGACAGAGCCGCTGGAAGCCTTGACGGCCGAGGTCAACGCCAACATGCTGCGCCTCATCCCCACCATGGTGAGGCCGCAGCCTGGCGCAGTCGAGATGATCGATTTTGTGCAGTCGCGCGCCTGGCCGCTGGCCATCGCTTCCAGTTCGCCCCTGCCCGTCATCGATGCCACCCTGCAGTCCCAGGGCTGGCTCGAGGTCTTCCCCCTGCGTTGCTCCGCCGATGACGTGCCGCGTGGCAAACCGGCGCCCGACGTCTACCTGCAGGCGGCGCGCCTGCTGGGCGTCGCGCCGCAACATTGCCTGGCGCTGGAAGACAGCGCCAACGGCGCCCGCGCGGCCACCGCCGCCGGCATGACCTGCTATGCCGTGCCGGACCGCAGTCACAGCCAGGCTGCCGACCTGGAGAGCGTGACTCCCTACGTCTTTCCGGATTTGCATGCCGTGCGCGCCTGGCTGACATGAAGCCCTGCCCCGTCGTCGTTGCCACCGACCTCGCCGATGACGGTCTGGAGTTGCTGCGGCAGGCCAGGGATGTCAGCCTGCATCACGCCCGCCCCGGCGAAAGCGCCCTCCGTCAGCTACTTGAAACGGCCGAGGGCCTGATCGTCCGCAGCGACGTGCAGGTCGACGCCGAGCTGCTGGAACATGCGCCGCGCCTGCGGGTCATCGGCCTCGCCGGCACCGGAATCGGCAACATCGACATTGATACGGCCACGCATCGCGGCATCATCGTCACCAGCACACCCGGCACCAGCGCGATCGCGGCCGGCGAGCACACCCTCGCCCTGCTGCTGGCGCTGGGCCGCAACCTGGTGTCCGCCCACAACAACCTGCAGGCCGGTTACTGGCCCGTGCAGCGCGCGCGCCAGGCGGGCGTTCAACTGTCCGGCAAGACCATCGGCATCGTCGGCTACGGCCGTGTCGGCCGCGTGGTGGCGGAACGCTGCCTGGCCTTCGGCATGCAGGTGTTGGTGCATGACCCCTACATCGGCGAGGACCAGCCCGGCGATCGTCGCATGCAACCGGTTGGCTTCGACGACCTGTTGCAGCGCAGCGACTTCATCAGCCTGCACGTACCCCTGACCGACGAAACCCGCCGGCTGCTGGATGCCGCGACGATCGCCCGCATCCGACCGGGGGCGCGCCTCGTCAACACCGCGCACGGCGCCATTTGGGACGAGGACGCCGTCGCCAAAGCGCTGCGCAGTGGCCGGCTGGCCGGCGTGGCCACCGACGTCTTCCCCCAGGAACCGCCCACCGGCAGCCCGCTCGTCGGGCTGGAAGCGGTGCTGCATACGCCCCGCATCGGCGACAACACCCGTGAGGCCAACCTAGATCTCTCCAGGCAAATCGTCGCCCAGGTGCTGGACGCCCTGCGCGGTGACGATTATCGCCACGTGGTCAACATGCCCTTTCTGCCCGGTACGCCCTGGACCGAGGCGCGTCCCTACATGCGCCTGGCGGATTGCATGGGGCGCATCCTGAATGCCCTGGCGCGCCGGCCGGTACGGCGGGTCGCCGTCGAGTATCGCGGTGAAAGAATCGAAGACCTGATCAAACCGCTGACCGTCGCCCTGCTGCATGGCATTCTCAAACCCGTGCTGGGCGAGCAGGTCAACTACATCAACGCGCCCGTGCTGGCCAGCGCCCGCGGTCTGCAGGTGATGCAGACCCGGGGACTGAGCACAGGGGATTACGCCAGCCTCGTGTCTTGCCACTTCACTCTGGAGGGCGGCGAGGAAATCTCCATGGGCGGCACGCTGCTGGACGGACGCGAGCCGCGCATTGTGCAAGTCAACGAGTACGACATCAATTTCGTGCCCCTGGGCCAGTTGCTCATCATGGGCAGCCGTGATCAACCCGGCGTCATCGGACGCGTTGGCACCTTGCTGGCGGAAAACGACGTCAATATCGCCAGCTGGCAGACCGGTCGCGCCAGTCCCGGCGGCAACACCCTGACCGTGCTCACCCTCGACCAGCCCCTGACGGACGGGCAATTGCAGACCCTGCAGGCGCTGGAATTTGTGCGACACGCCCGCCAGCTGGAAATCCGCCTGTGACGCGACGGCAGCAAATCGTTGTCGCCCTGTGGCTCGCCCTGCTGGTCGTCTATGTCCTCGCCGGCCTTGCACTGGCGCCCTTCCACGGCGACGAATCCCAGCAGATCCACTCCAGCAGGGACTACTGGACCGTTTTCGTGGATCGGGACCCGTCCAGTTTGGGTATCAGCGATCAACAGGCAGAAGAAGGCGCCTTCGGTCGACGCCTGCTGGAGGGCACCGTCAATCACTGGACTGTCGGCCTTTCCTGGCATCTCGCGGGATTCACACCGGCCGATTTGCCGCCGGACCCCGGCTGGCTCTGGGACCGCGGTTATGAAGAAAACATCGCCGGCAAGCGTCGCCCTGCCCGGGACCTGCTTGTCGTTTCCAGGTTGCCTTCCTCACTCTTTTTCGCGTTCAGCGTTCCGCTGCTCTTTGCCATTGCCAGGCATGCCGGGAGTCGCCGCACAGCCTTTTTTGCCAGTGGCCTTTACGCGCTGCATCCTTCTCTCCTGCTCAATGGCCGTCGCGCCATGATGGAAGGCGGCATGCTCTTTTTCGGCCTGCTCACCGTCCTCTGCGCCCTGATCATCATCCGGCGCGGCGCGGAGCGGGGCTTGCGCTGGTGGCTGGCGCTGGTCTTCGCCGGGGGACTTGCGCTGGCCTCCAAACACAGTGGCTTCCTCTTCATAGTCAGCGCCCTGGGCTGGTTGTGGCTGGACGCCCTGCTGCAGCGCAACAGGCGTCGCCTGACGGCGGTCACGCTGCGTTGCCTGGCGGCCGGGTTGTTGACACTGTTCGTCTTCGTTGCGCTCTCGCCCGCCCTTTGGCCCAACCCGCCACAGCGTCTGCTCGACATTTTCACAGTGCGCGATCTGATCATGAACATTCAGATCAACGCCTGGCAACCGGATGGCCTGGGCATGACCATGGCCGAGCGCATCAACCAGATTTTCACCCAACCCTTTTTGAGACCGGTCCAGTTTTTTGAAGTCCCGGCCTGGTCCGAATTTGCCGTGATCCGTTCCGAAATCGACGACTGGTTTGCATCTCCACTTGCCGGATTGCAATTTGGCAGCACTGGCGGCCTCCTGCTGACACTGCTTGCGCTTGCCGGGCTGGCGCGCAGCTTGCGGACGTCTTCGCGACTGGGCCTCCTGCTTTGGCTGGCACTGACCATGGCTGTCCTGCTCTTCAATCCCCTGCCCTGGCAACGCTATTACCTGCCGCTGCTGCCAGGTGCCTGCCTGCTGGCGGCCCTGGGTATGACGGGCCTGCTGCGGACGGTTACACTCTGGCGCAGCAAGATGTAGCAGAGGGAATGAAATGGCCAGGGACGTTTCTGTCGCGAATCTTTTGTGTGAGTACCAGCACAACCCGCTGGGAATTGATGCCCGCCGCCCGCGCCTGAGTTGGCAGCTGGTGACGGAGCGACCGCACACGCTGCAGGCCGCATGGCAGATTCAGGTGCACGAGAAGGGCAAACTGCTCTGGGATTCCGGCAAGGTCTGTTCGGACCAGTCCACCCACGTGCCTTACGCGGGGCCACCCCTGCGCTCCCGCCAGCGCTGCCATTGGCGCGTTCGCGTCTGGACGGGCAGCGCCAGTCTGTCGGCCTGGAGCCGGGCCGCCAGTTGGGAAACGGGCCTGCTGCAACCAGACGACTGGCAGGCCGCCTGGATCGACCCTGAAGGTGAGATTGACCCGAAGGCTTTCAAGCCGGCGCCTTTCCTGCGCCGTGGTTTCAACCTGGACGCCCCGCTGCGCAGCGCCCGCCTGTACGCCACGGCGCATGGCCTCTACGAACTCTGGCTGAATGGCCGACGAGTCGGCGACCGCTGGATGACGCCCGGCTGGAGCGCCTACCACAGTCGTCTGGAGTACCAGACATACGACGTTACGGACCTGCTGCGACCCGGCGAAAACGCCCTGGGCGCCATCCTCGGTGACGGCTGGTGGCGCGGCAAGCTCAGCCTGGACTCCAAACGCAACAGCTATGGCGAGCGCCTGGCGCTGCTCCTGCAACTGGAGGTTACGCTCGCCGACGGCCGCAGGACGGTCGTGACCAGCGATGAGCGGTGGCTGGCCACCAGCGAGGGCCCCATCCGCAAGTCTGACTGGAAGGACGGAGAAGTCTACGACGCCCGCAGGGAATTGCCCGGCTGGAGCGAGCCAGGTTTCGACGCCGACGGTTGGCGGCGGGCGCAAGTGGTGGAACACGCGCAAGATTTGCTTGTGGCCTCGTCATCGCCGCCCGTGCGCCGCATGGAGCGTTTCTCGCCCCGGATTCTGGAATCTCCCGGCGGGCAGACCATCCTCGACTTCGGACAAAACATCAGCGGCCACCTGCAGTTTCGCGTGCGCGGGCCAGCCGGCACGCAGGTCAAACTGACCCATGTCGAGGCGCCCGGCAAAACAGGCGACGTTGAGCCCGCCCGGACCTTTCTCAATATGGAAAGGCTGCTGCAGGAAGTCCACTACACCTTGAGCGGCAATGGAGAAGAGGTCTACGCCCCGCGCTTCACCAGCCAGGGCTTTCGCTTCGTGCGTCTTGAAGGTTGGCCAGGCATACCGCGACCGGAAGATTTCGAAGCCGTCGCCATTTACTCCGCCATGCCCACCACCGGCCACTTTGCCTGCTCGATCCCTGCCCTGAACCAGCTACACGGCAACGTCCTGTGGAGCATGAAGGGCAATTTCATGGATGTCCCCACCGATTGCCCCACGCGCGAGCGCGCCGGCTGGACCGGCGACGCCCAGGTCTTCGCGCGCGCCGGCGCCACCCTGATGCAATGCGCCGGATTCTTCAGTCGCTGGCTGCGGGACCTCTCTGCCGAGCAAAAGGCGGACGGCATCGTGCCCAATCTCGTCCCCAACCCCTACCACGATGGCAAGGGCAACTTTCTGGTCACCGCGACCGAGGGATCTGCCGGCTGGGCCGACGCCGCCATCATGGTCCCCTGGGCGCTCTACCAGTGTTTCGGCGATGATGACGTGCTGCGGCAGCAATACGAAAGCATGCGCGCCTGGTACGACTTCATGCGCCGCCGCGCCCGCAAGACGCACTGGCTGCGTCGCCTGTCTCCCCGCAGCCAGCTTTCCGCCCGTCGAAGGCGCCGTCTACAAACGCTGCAGGACCGCGGCTATCACTGGGGGGAGTGGCTGGAGCCTGGAGAATCTTTCCCCTGGATATTCTTCGGCCTCATCAATCGCCTGTTGTTTTCCGCGCCCTGCGTTGCCTCGGCCTACTACAAGCACTGCGCCGATCTCATGGCAGAGACGGCGGACGTTCTGGGACGCAGCGACGAAGCGCGCGAGTACCGCGAAGAGGCAGCGGCCATCGGCAAGGCCTGGGCCGAAGAATTCCTTGCTGCGAATGGTTCGCTGAAGCCGGACAGCCAGGCATCCTACGTGCGCGCCCTGGCTTTCGATCTCGTGCCTGACGACCGGCGGCCAGACATCCTGCAGCATCTGTTGCGCAAGCTGCGCGAAGACGACTACCACGTCGGCACGGGATTCCTGTCCACCGGCATGCTCTGTGAAGTGCTGGCCGCGGAAGGCCATGCCGACCTGGTCTGGCAGTTGCTGCTGCAGGAGAGCAATCCATCCTGGCTCTACGCCATCAACAAGGGCGCGACCACCATCTGGGAGACCTGGGATGCCGTGCGCGAGGACGGGTCCGGCTTTGGCTCCCACAATCACTATTCCAAGGGCGTGGTCGTTGAGTTTTTCTACCGCCGCGTGGCCGGCATCGAGATCGCCGCGCCCGGCTATCGCCGCATTCGGTTTCAGCCGACGCCGGGCGGCGGCCTGACCTGGGCCAGGGGCTCCATCCAGACCCTGTACGGCGAGGTCAGTTCGTCCTGGCAAATCGAGGGCGATGCGTTTCGGCTGGATGCGCATGTCCCGCCCAATACCACTGCCGAGGTCCATCTGCCGGATGGTTCCGCCCCCTTCTCCGTTGGCTCCGGCTTTCACAACTGGCGTTGCAGCCTGCCATGAGGGACTTCTGTAACTTGCGCGCCTGAGGCAGGCGTTGTATACTGCCGCGCCGGGCTGATGAACAGCCCGGTCTTCCTGCAGGCAGGAAGCGTCGTCGGCAACGAGAGGAATTGGTGATATAGCCACAGCCGAACTGCGCACCAATCGCGATATACGCGCCCGTGAGGTCCGTGTCATTTCAGATACGAACCAAAATCTGGGCGTCATGCCTATCAGCACGGCTCTGGGCATGGCTGAGGAACGCGGCGTGGACCTTGTCGAAGTCTCGCCCGCCGCCCGCCCGCCCGTCTGTCGCATGATGGACTTTGGCAAATTCCAGTACGAGCGGCAGCGCCGCGATCGTCGGGCGCGCAAGCAGCACAAGACGGTCGAGGTCAAGGAGATCCAGCTGCGACCCAAGACCGACGTGCACCACCTCGGCTTCAAGGTTCGCGATGCGCGTCGCTGGATTGAGAAAGGCATGAAGGTCAAGGTGCGCGTGAAATTCCGCGGGCGCGAACGGGAGTATCCGGAAATCGCGCGCAATCGCCTCAGGGGCATCGCGGAAGAGTTGCAGGATGTGGCTGTGGTGGAACTGCACCCGGGTATGGAAGGCAACAACATGCTCATGGTGCTGGCCCCCATCGCCGACAAGTCCGGCAGATAACGACAAGGCAGACATGGCCAGGAAGAAAAAAACCCGCAAGTACAAGCTCAAGACCCACAAGTCCACGGCCAAGCGCTTCAAGGTCACCGGCAGCGGCAAGGTGATGCGCACCAAGGGCGGCAAAAGCCACCTGCGTCGCCGCAAGTCGAGCCGCACCAAACGCCAGCTGGACCGTATGCAGCCCGTCAGCAAGGCCGACGTGCGCCGTATCAAGACCATGGCGCCCTACATGGCCCGTTACCGCGCCAACCCGCCCGCCTGAAGCGGCGGCCAGACCGTATTCAGTTACCCGGACCCTGACGTCCGGGTTGTCACGCCAGGAGAATCGAAGTGCCCAGAACCAGAACCGGCCCCGTCCGCCGGCGCCGTCACAAAAAGATCGTCAAGATGATGAAGGGCCAGTGGGGGACGCGCGGCAGACTGTTCAAGCGCTCCAACGAGGCCATGCTCAAGAGCCTGTGGTACGCCTATCGCGACCGCCGCACCCGCAAGCGCGACATGCGTCGCCTGTGGATCACGCGCATCAACGCCGCCGCCCGCGAGAACGGCCTGAAATACAGCCGTTTCATCTACGGCCTGAAGCAGGCCGGCGTCGAGATCGACCGCAAGATGCTCTCCGACATCGCCGTGCGCGACCCCGACACCTTCCGCAAGATCGCCGTCATCAGCTCGATGAATCAGTAGCCAGGCGGCGCGCCGGAAGCAAACAGACCCTGCCAGCCACAGACGGCCCGGCAGGGTCTGTTGCATTTTCAGTGGTTGTTGCCTACAGGTTGATCATCTGCCCTTCGAGGCCGTGCGCGGCTTCCTTCAACGCCTCACTGAGCGTTGGATGCGCGTGCACGTTGCGCGCGATCTCGTTCGGCGTCAGTTCGGCCGCCTGCGCCAGAGTCAACTCGGGCAGCAATTCGGTCACGCCGTGGCCGATCAGATGCGCGCCGAGAATCTCCCCGTAACGTTTGTCGCTGACCAGCTTGACGAAGCCGTCGGACTCGCCCATGCCCAGCGCCTTGCCGTTGGCCTGCCAGGGGAACTTCGCCACGTTGACCTCATGGCCGGCCTCGCGCGCCTGGGCCTCCGTGAAACCGAAGCTGGCGATCTGCGGCTGGCAGTAGGTCGCCGAGGGCATGAAGCGGTAGTCCAGCGTGACCGTTTCGGCGCCCGCGATGTTCTCGGCGGCGATGACGCCCATGCTCTCGGCCACGTGCGCCAGCGCTTTCTTCATGGTCACGTCGCCCACCGCGTAGATCTGCGGCACGCTGGTCTGCATGCGTTCGTTGACCTCGATCGCGCCCGCCTCCGTCAACGACACACCGGTGTTTTCCAGACCGTAGCCCTCCACCCTCGGCGCGAAGCCGATGGCCTGCAGCACCTTTTCCGCCGTCAGCACCTGCTGCTCGCCCGCCGCATCCGTCAGCGTGACCCGCGCTTCCTGCGCGTCCTCTTCGATGGCTTCCACGCGCGCGCCGACCAGAATGTCAATCCCGTCGCGCTCGAACTGTTTGTGCAGCTCGGCGGAGATCTCCTCGTCTTCCAGCGGCACGATGCGCTCCATGTACTCCACCAGCGTGACCTGCACGCCGTAGTTGTGCAGCACGTAGGCGAACTCCACGCCGATGGCGCCCGCGCCGACGATGATGATGCTGGCCGGCAAGTCGGCGCTCATGATCTGCTCTTCGTAGGTGACCACCCGCTCGCCGACGGCCGTGCCGGGCAGCAGCCGCGTCGTGGCGCCGGTCGCGATGACCGCGTGTTTGAAGTTCAGCGTCTCCGTCGCAGTGTCGTCCAGCGCGACCTCAAGCGTGTGGGCGTCCCTGAAGCTGGCCCAGCCGTCGAAACGCTCGATTTTGTTCTTGCGCATCAGGAACTGCACGCCCTTGACCAGGCGGTTGGCGACCTGGCGGCTGCGCTTGTGGGCCACACTGTAGTCCATGGTCGGTTTACCCTGGATGCCGAAAGCGCGCGCGCGCTTCGTGATGATGTGCGCCAGTTCGGCGTTGTAGAGCAGGGCCTTGGAGGGGATGCAACCGACGTTCAGGCAGACCCCGCCCCAGTAGCGCTTCTCGACGATGGCGGTCTTCAGGCCCAGCTGGCTGGCGCGGATGGCCCCCGGGTAGCCGCCCGGCCCGGCCCCGATCACCACGACATCGAATTCCTGCGCCATGCGCGTCCCTCCGCTGCTTGTCTGCGTCGGGCCGCATTATAGGCTCCCCTGTGCCCCGTTTTAAGGGGTAACCTGCCCCGCGGGACAGGGTGGCATGCTGTGATAGGATGCGATGGCTGTAATCGGAGGGATTAATGTCAAAAAAGATAGGCGACTGGTGGAATTCTAAGGAAATGCGACAAAGTCGCCCAGCACTAATCCTGATCATTGCATTCTTTGTATTGGTGTTTTTCTATAAACACGGCTTGGACGTCATTTCAAAGACTGATGACGACTACACACTTAACGTACATACAGAAGTCTTTGGTTTCGCCCTCGCACTTCTCGTTACTGTTTATGTTATAGACAATTTGAATCGCCGTCGCGATGATCAGCGTCGCAAGCAGGAATTGATTGACCGGCTGTTGCGGGAAGTGCGTAGCCCCGAAGCTGTCATTGCAAGACATGCATTGCACGAGATCCGTGATCGAGGCATGTTGACGGGGGACAATGGTTTGTTGAAGGGACAGAATCTGTCAGGGATGAAGTGGGAAGGTAGTGTGTTGGATCGCGCCAATCTTGCATGCGCTGTCTTGCCATATTCTTGTCTGCAGGGAGCGCAACTGAATGAAGCATATTTCGAGGGTGCGACATTGTGGTTTTCAAACTTGGAACGTGTTCAATGTTCAGTTGGTGCCAACTTCAGAGATACAAAAATGAATGGGGCGACCTTTGCTGAAGCGAGACTCTATTATGTCGATTTTTTGAATGCAGATTTACAAGAAACTGATTTTGGGAATTCTTTTCTCTTTGGCACGAAACTAAAAAACGCAAACCTCCGTACAGCGAAGATTAAATATGCGCAAATAAATGAAGTGTCTTTCTTGGAGGCAGATCTGTTCGGAGCGGAAATAGAAAACAACTTCTATCATGGGCGAATAGTTCTACCCGATGGTTCAATTATGAAGGACGAACTAGACTTTGCCCGTTTCACCGGCTTGAACCACCCGGACTCCTAGCCCTCTAGCGACCCGAGTCGCCCGACCTACTAGCCACGCGAAAACACTACAAGCTAATCGCCGCCGTCCCCCTCCCCTTCCTCAGACTCCTCCCGATCCCTTCTCCGCCGACCCAACGTGACCACCCTGAACGCCTCGCCGTGCTCGACGCCGATCTTCTTGCCCATCTCGTTGCTGAAGCCCTCGATGAAGCCCACCACGTCCTCGCCCACCTGCGACTTGTGGCACAGCAGCGCCTTGCACTTGCGCTCCCACTGTGCCGTCACGTCGACATAGAGCGTCGGCTCCATCGTGAAGCTCAGATAGAAATAGTCGACGTTGTGCGGCTCCAGGCCCTCCTCCAGCAGTTCGGGGAAGATCGGCCGCGTGCCCGCGCTGGGGAAGGTCGCGTACATCGTCGCCTCGGAGGTCGCGCGGTGGTCCGGGTGGTTGATGTAGAAGTTTTGCGGCGGGATGATGGTCGTCGGGTCGGTGGTCATCACCACCTGCGGCTTCAACTCGCGGATCAATCGCGTCAGGTCGCGGCGCAGTTCCAGGGTCGGCTGCATCGTGCCGTCGGGATAGCCGAGGAAGCGCACGTCCTGCACGCCCAGTACCTTCGCCGCCGCCCGCTGCTCCTTCACGCGCAGTTTCACCAGTTCCGGGCGCACGGAGTCCGCCTCGTTGCTGCCGGAGCCGCCGTCGCTGGTGATGCAGAAGGTCACCTCGGCGCCGTTGTCCACCCAGCGCGCCGCCGTGCCGCCCATGCCAAATTCGATGTCGTCCGCGTGCGCCACCACCAGCAGCGCGCGTTCCGGGGTGTAGAATTCTTCCGTCATCAGTCCTGTTTCTCCATGTCTGCGTCCAGGCCGGACTCAAGGCTGTCAATCATACAGCGCATGAAGGCGTCCGCAACAGCGCCGTCCAGTATGCGGTGGTCGAAACTCAGCGAGAGGTATGCCATCGGCCGCGCGACGACCGCGCCCGCGCGCACCACCGCTCGCTGCTGCAACGCGCCGACGCCGAGTATGGCCGCCTGCGGTTGGTTAATGATCGGCGTGCCGACCAGGCAGCCGCCCGCGCCGAAATTCGTGATGGTGAAGGTGCCGCCCTGCGCCTCGTCCGGCTGCAGGGAACCGTCGCGGGCGCGCGTCGCCAGGTCGGCGATGGTCCGCGCCAGGTCGGGCAGCGCCAGGCGCTCGGCGTGGCGGATGACCGGCACGATCAGGCCGTCCTCAAGTGAAACGGCGATCCCGATGTTGCGTTCGTGATGCAGGAAGATGCCGTCAGCGCGCCACTCCGCATTGAGTAAAGAATGCTCGCCCAGGGCGCGCGCCGTCGCCGCCACGATCCAGGCCACGGGCGTCAGCCGCAGACCGGGATGTTCCGCCTGCAGGGCTTCCCTGCCCGCCAGCGCGGCGCCCATGTCCGCCTCATAGACCGCCGTGACCTGCGGCGCCGTCCGCACGCTGGCCAGCATGTGTTCCGCAATGCGCCGTCGCATGGGCGTCAGCGGCAGCAGCTCGCCCCGCGCATCCGGCGCAGCGGGCGCAGCGGTCTGCGGCCTGCTCGCCAGCCAGGCCTCAACGTCCTTGCGCGTCAGGCGGCCCGCGCGGCCGCTGGCGGGGATGGCCGCAGGGTCCAGGTCGTGTTCGGCCAATAGCCGCGCCACCGCCGGCGACAGGCGGCCCCTGCGCGCGGCCGGGGCCGGCTGCGCCTCTTCCGCCACGTCGCCCGGGTCGCCGATCTCGGCCAGGACTGTGCCCACGGCGACGGTCTCGCCCTCCGCGACGTGGATGCGCAGCAGTACGCCCGCCGCCGGCGAGGGAATCTCGGTGTCGACCTTGTCGGTGATGATCTCCAGCAGGGGTTCGTACTCGGCGATCGCGTCGCCCTCGCGTTTCAGCCAGCGGCTGACCGTGCCTTCGATCACGCTTTCGCCCAGCCTGGGCATCTGCAACGAGGTGCGCAAAATCCCTCCCGCTCTGCGCCCGGCCTAATACGCCGCCAGTTCGCGGATGGCGGTGAGGATGTCGTCCGGGCCCGGCAGGAAATAATCGAACATGCCGCGGTTGAAGGGCGCGGCGGGCACGTCCGGCGCGGTCAAACGTTTAACCGGCCCGTCGAGGTATTCAAAGGCCTCGTCGACCAGCAGGGCGGCGATCTCCGCGCCGAAGCCCATCGTGCGGGTGTCCTCGTGCACCACCAGCGCCTTGCCCGTCTTGCGCAACGAAGCCAGTACGCTCTCGCGGTCCAGCGGGTGCAGCGTGCGCAAATCGACGACCTCGACCGCCAGCCCGTCCTCCTGCGCCGCCCGTTCGGCGGCGATCTCCGCGTAATACGCCATCAGGCCCCAGGCGAAGAGCGACAGGTCCTCGCCTTCCCGCGCGATGCGCGCCGGCCCCGGCAACAGCGGCGCGTCCTGCTCAGGCACCTCGCCGCGAATCTGCCGGTAGCCGTACTTGGTCTCGAGGAAGAGCACCGGGTTGGGGTCCAGAATCGCGCCGTGCAACAGACGCCGGGCGTCGCGCGGCGTGGAGGGCACCACGATCTTCAGCCCTGGAATGTGCGCGAACAGGGCCTCCACGCTCTGGCAATGGTACAGCCCCCCGCCCGGCACCGCGCCGTAGGGCACGCGAATGACCAGCGGCACCTGCCAGGCGCCGGCCGAGCGATAGTACATGCGCGCCGCCTCGCTGACAATCTGGTTGAAGGCCGGGTGGATGAAGTCCGCGAACTGAATCTCGCAGACCGGGCGCAGGTCGGCCAGGGCCGCGCCGATGCCCACGCCGACGATGCCCATCTCCGTCAACGGCGAATCCATAACCCGCCGCGCGCCATACTTCTCGTAAAGCCCCTGCGTGGCGCGGAAGACGCCGCCGCGGCGACCAATGTCCTCACCGGTGACAAACACGCGCTCGTCTTGCCCCAGCGCCTCGTCCAGCGCCCTGCGGACCGCTTCGATCAGCGTCATTTCTGCCATCAGGTCAGGCCCTCAGGCAGGGGCGCCAGCACCGGCGAGTCGGCCTCTTCCGGCGCGGGTTCGGGCGCAGCCTCCGCTTCCTGCTGCGCCTCGTCCACCTGGGCTCGCGTCTGCGCCTCCAGTTCGTCGACCAGCGCCGGCGTCAACAGACCCCGCGCAAGCAGAGTCTCGCGGTAACGGACCAGCGGCTCGACCTCCCCGGCGGCGGCCACCTCCTCGCGCGAACGGTAGCTGCGGTCGTCGTCGTCGGAGGTGTGCGGCGTCAGGCGATAGGTATGCGCCTCAACCAGCGAGGGGCCCTCGCCCCTGTACGCCCGTTGCGCGGCCCGGTGCATCGCATCATGGACCGCCAGCACGTCGTTGCCATCGACCGACTCGCCCTGCGCGCCGTAGCCGGCGGCGCGCGTCGCCACCGAGGGGATCGCCATCTGCTCCGTCTGCGGCACCGAGATCGCGTAGCGGTTGTTTTCGACCAGGCAGACCATCGGCAGACCTTGCACGCCGGCCCAGTTCATGCCTTCGTGCCACTCGCCCTGGTTGGTCGAGCCCTCGCCCAGGCTGGTGAGGGCCAGGCGCGGCTGCGTCGCGTCCTGCGGGTCCACCAGACCCGCCCGCTGCCGGTAGCGAAATGGCGAAGGCCAGGCCGGCGGCCTGCGGCACCTGGGTCGCCACCGTCGAGGAGCCGCTGATGATGTGGCGGCCGCGGTCGCTGAAGTGACAGGGCATCTGGCGGCCGGCGCTCCAGGGGTCGTCGCGGCGGGCGAAGAGGCCCAGCATGAAGTCCAGCAGGCTGCAGCCGAGGGCGATGGCCATCGCCAGGTCGCGGTAGTAGGGGACGACGTAGTCCACGCCGCGCCTGATGGCGAAGGCCGCGCCCACCTGGGCCGCCTCGTGTCCCATGGCGCTGACGTGAAACTGCACCCGGCCCTGGCGATGCAGCGCCCAGGCGCGTTCGTCCAGGCGCCGGCTGAGCAGCATCAGTCGATACATCTCCAGCAGCGTGTCGTCGGACAGACCCTGCGAGGGTCCCGGCCCGGTTTCATCCGGCATGCGCGTCCCTTTCCATGGTGGTTTGCGGCAGGCCCTCGGCCAGCAACTCGGCCACGTCGC
>CAXXWG010000017.1:0-32264 GCA_963667305.2 Aggregatilineales bacterium
ACGGGGAACCCCTCAATGACTGGCGTGACTACCGTCTGCCGCCCGAGCGTCACGACGACGGCAACACCTACGTCTACTGGTATGTGCGTTACGGCCCGCTGGAGGCCGGCGAGCATCGCATCACCTATCAACTGACCTGGAGTGAGGCCATCAGCGATGGCTACCAGCGCTTCGGCCCCGGCACCGGTACCCCGCAGGAAACCGGCACCTGCGGCTTCCGCGTGCTGCCGGCCGGGAGTTAGCCGCCCGCCCTGCTAGAACTGAAAGCCCTTGCGAAAGGGCAAAATCTTGCGCTCGTAATCCGTCGTCAGTGCCTGCAGACGCGTCTCCATGTCCTCGAAGCGCCGGCTGGATGCCAGCTTGAGCAGATTGTCCTGGCTCTCGGCCACAAACTCCAGTTGGCGCACGGGGTAGTCGCCCCAGGCGACGTGCCAGACGCGAAACAGATAGATGCCCATCGTCTCCAGTTCCGGCACAAACTCCTTCAGGACGAAGTGATAATAGGTCTTCGCCTGCTCCGGGCGAATATTGTAGGTCAGCAGCAACTTGTAACCGGGAATAATGGTTGCGGGCATGACGGCGTCCGTCGTTGAACCTGTCTCCATTCTAGCACGGCGGTCGTCGGGTCGCGCTCCTGCCCCGCCACAGACTCACGCGGACAGCGGGGCATCCGCCGCCAAAACGCAGTCCCGCTGCACTGCGCCGGCGCGGGCGCTGCGCTTGACGCGCCCGTCTGAATGCGTCAGGATAACGTAGCCTGAACGCGCCGGGAGTTGACCATGAGCCATCTGCAGGAGCGCCTTGAGGAGTTGCGCCGGCGCCTGATGGCGGCAACCGACGATGCGGCCGCGTTGACGCGACTGGAGGCCGAGGCGCGCGCCCTGCTGGCGGATGCGCGCAACACCCCGCACGAGGCCGCCGCCCAGGCACTTTTCGCCGAACTGGTGCGTATCAGCAACCCCACCTCTCCCACCGCCGCCACGGTGCGTGGCCTGCTGCGGCGGGCGCGCATCCGCATCGAAATCGCCGGCGACGACGACGACATCGACGAGGCTATCGACATCCTCGCCGAGGCCCTGGCCCTCGACCCCGAGGCGCCCGACACCATCGCCATGTTGCAGCAGGCCGGGGCATGGAGCGGCCAGGCGCGGCAGCGCGTCAGCGACCTGTTTGCGCGCCACAACGTCTCGGCCAGCGCCAGCGTCCCCGGCGATGACACCGAGGCGATGGCGGCAGTGCCGGAAAAGCCGGCCCTGCCGGAAGACCCGCCATCCTACATGCCCGCCTTTGGGCCGGAACCCCGGGAAACCATTGACGAGCCGTCCCGGCCCGCGGCGACAGAAAGTTCGACCTGGTTGGGCCCGGATATCGAGGACACGCTCTCCCGCCTCACCCAGGCCTATTACGCCGGTGAGTACCAGCAGACGGTGGACCTCGCCAATCGCGCCCTGACCATGCAGCCGGGCAACCCGGCCGCGCTGGAATACCGCCAGAAGGCCGAGGACAACCTGATCCGCGGTGTGGTGCCGGACCATCGCATCCCCTTCGACGCCCGCGTGGCCTACAACCGCGCCAACTCGCTGGTGCGCGCCGGCAACTATGACGAGGCCGAACGGCTCTACCGCGAGGCGCGCGACCTGGCCGAACACAGCGGCATCCTCAGCTGGAAGGATGCCGAGCAGGCCATGCTCGAAATCCAGGACCTGGCCCTGGCGCGTGAACTGCTCAACGAGGGCGACCGCCTGATGGAGAGCGACCACTGGAACGAGGCCTTGCGCAAGTACGAGGGCGCGCTGCGCGTGGTCGCCAACGACCCCCAGGCGGAGGAACGCATCGAGAACCTGCGCCGCGTCCAGCAGGACGCCGAACAGGCCGGCACACAGCTGGGCATGCTCAGCGGTTCGCTGCAGGAGCAGGCCAACCAGCTGGAAAACATCATGACCATCATCCAGCGCGCGCACCAGCGCCTGCCTGGCAGCCAGCGCCTGCGCCAGTTGATCGATTCCACCAACCAGCGCCAGCTGGCCATCCGCAACCGGCTCTTTGACCAGGCGCGCATCGCGCTTTCCCGCAACGACAACGCCGACTCGCTGGAAGAACGCCTGCAACTGGCAGGAGAGGCCAGCGCCCTGCTGGAACTGGCCGCCATGCTGGACCCCGGCGACGCCGATCTGGCGGCCGCGTCAATGGCCGCGCGCAGCCAGATCAACGACATGGAGAACGCGCGTCAGGTCATTGAGCGCGCTGCCGCCCTCGTGGCGCAAAACTTCGAAAACGACCTGACCCAGGCGCGCAGCATGCTGGCCGGCCTGGAAGATTATTCCCAGGACCCCCGCTGGCGCAGCGTGGTCAACGAACTGATGACCCGCTATCTTGAACGCGTCGAGGACGCTTTCGAAACCGGCGACCTGGACCTGGCCCAGTCCTGGCTGGAGGCCGCCAACGAAACGCCCTTCAACCTCATCGGCCGCCGCAACGAACTGCAACGCCTGGAGCGCGTCCTGCGCCGCAGTCGCGGCCGTCGACGCACGCGGACGCTGCTTCTCGTCGGTCTGATTTTTATCGGCGCCGGCGGCATTGCCCTGCTGTCCCAGCCGCTATGGTATCCGGTGTTGTATCCGCCCCCCACGCCCACGCCCACCAGCACGCCGACCCCGAGCAACACGCCCACCATCACCCCGACCGGCACGCCCACCGTCACGCCCTCATGGACGCCGACGGCCAGCAATACGCCCACCGCCACCCATACACCGACGACCACCTTCACGCCCACGGCCACGCCGACGATTACCCCCACGCCGACCATTACCGCCACGCCGACCATCACGCCCACGCCGGTCGTGCTCTGCTATATCGGCAACTTTGGCAACGAGGCCATCAACATTCGCGCGGAACCGGCCACCACCTCAAGCCGCGTCGGCCTGCTGGAGGCAGGCGCCACGATGCAGGTGGGCGGCCAGCAGATCAGCGATATCGATGGTCAGTTGTGGTACCTGGTGCGTGACGAACCTGGCCCCAGTTCACGCATCAACGGCTGGGTGCGCGATGACGTCGTGCGGGCGATCGACTGTCCGCCGCTGGATGGCTGAGCGCGCTAGAGACAGAAATCGAAATGCTGCAGATCGATGAGCCAGAGGCCGCCGTCAACGCCGTTGGCGGCCAGCGCCAGGGTGGTGAAATCCGGCGAGAGGGCCATGCGACTGCGCGCATCCGGCGCCAGTTGCAGGGGCAGCGCAGTCAGGTCATGCAGGGTCTCTGAATCCGGATTGTAGCACTGCAGACGCGCCTCGCCGTCCACGGGCCGGGCGATGTAGATGCGTCGTCCACCCGGGCTGTGCGCGTACCAGGGCGCGGGCCAGTGATTGCCGGGCGGCTCGGCCTCGAACATCGGCAGGGTGAAATTGCTGGCGCTGTCCTTGAGGAAATAGCCGCTGACACCATCGATGGTGGCGCTGATCACCAGGCCGCGACCGCCGGCGGAGACCCCCGGCACCGTTCGCGAGGGGATGGCCTCCGACGGGTGCAGGCTGAGCCGGCGGCCCTCGGCGTTGCCGACGGCGTAGCTGACCTCACTGCCCTGGCCGGCATGAAACCAGGCGACGAATACGCCGCTGTCGCCCTGCCAGCTGATGCCCTGCAGGGAAATATTGTAAATGTCGTCGACCAGCACGCGCGGGAAGCTGCCGTTGGGCTCCACGGTGACCAGCGAGTTGACCGCACTGCGGTAAAAGGCGCGGCGTTGGCCCGGCGCAAAGCTGAAAAAGGAGCGGCGGAAGAGCAGCGGGTCGCTCTGGTCGATGGCCTGCAGCAGTTGCTCCGTGACCGCATCCGCCCGCGGGTGCGCCGGCAGCAGGACGCGCTCCCCACCTTGCAGGTCCAGTTCGAACCAGTCCCGTTGGGTGAAGACGTCGCGCCAGCAGCCGCTGCTGTAACGCAGTCGTTGCGCGTCCACCCATTCCAGCTCGACGATCTCGCTTGTGTCAACCTGGCGGATGCCCGGCAGCTCCTGCGCGACACCGGGCGTCGCGACGGTTCGCGGGCTGGCCTGCGGCAGCAAGTCAATGCTGGCGTCGGGCGGCATCTCCGGCGCGCCAAAGAGGTCGAGCTGCAGCGCGAGGGCTGCGCTGTCCGCCGGGCGCAGGACATGGTCCGCCGGCAGGGCTTCGCCACAGGCGCCCGTCAGAAAGCCGAAGGCCTCGCCGATCAGCGTGCCGTCGGCGCTGTGGACCTTCGCGACCAACGCTTCCACGCTCCAGGCGCGTTCGCCGGCGTTCTGCAGTCGTCCTTCAATGTAGGCCTGCTCCTGCCCCCACACGTCCGGCCGCAGGACGACGGCTAGGTCCTGTGGCCGCAGGTCCCCTTCCTGGGCCGGCAGCGGTCCGGCAAGGGCGGCAAGCAGAAAGCACAGAAGCAGCGCGCGAAGCTGTGGCATACGGTCACCTGAAAAGACAGCCTGACGATTGTAGACGATGGCCACGAGCGGCGGCCACTGTGAACCCCGGCGCCGGGCCGCTACAATGCCATACGACCAGCGAAGGGAAGACGGCCATGGTGCGCTGCGGCATCGACCTTGTCGACATCTGTCGCGTGGCCGCGGGGATCGAGCGTTTCGGCGAGCGCTTTCTGCAGCGCTTCTTCACGCCCGGTGAACGCGCGGACTGCGAGGATCGGCCCGGGCGCCTGGCCGCGCGCCTGGCCGCCAAGGAGGCCGTCGCCAAGGCCCTCGGCACGGGCATTGGCGCGGTGCGCTGGCGCGACATCGAGGTGCGCTGCGCCGGGCCGGACGGTCGGCCCGAACTGCATCTGCACGGCGCGGCCGCGGCCAGCGCCAGCGGCCTGGGCCTCACGCAGTGGGACGTCAGCCTGACGCACACCGACGGCCAGGCGGCCGCGGTGGCCGTCGCGCAACAGGGCGGGCGCGACCCGGGTTACAATGATCGCGGCCGCCAGTAGCGGAGGCGCACATGCGTCACACGGAATCGGGCCCGCTGGGCCTTTACTACGAGGACATCGAGACCGGCGCAGAATTCGTCACGCGCGGGCGCAGCATCACCGAGGCCGATATCGTCCAGTTCGCCGCACTCACCGGTGATTTCAACCCCATGCACACGGACGCACGTTACATGCAGGGCCACCCCATGGGTCAGCGCGTGGCGCACGGCATGCTCACGCTCAGTTATGCCGTCGGCCAGATCTACCAGCTGGGCTTCATGGAACGAACGGTCATCGCCTTCCGCAGCGTCGAGATGAAGTTCAGCCTGCCGGTCTTCATCGGCGACACCCTGCACAGTGTGCTGCGCATCACGGACAAGCGGCCTGCGCGGCGCCTCGGCGGTGGCTCCATCACGGCCGCGGTACGCATCCTCAATCAGGATGGACGCGCCGTGCAGAGCGGCTCGATGACGCTCATCATCGCCTCGCGGCCGGCCGAGGCGGCTGACGCGGCCACTTGACACACGCGCCGGGGCCAGGCTACGCTGAAATCCCCGGGAGCACAACGCAGGCCTGTGTATGCGCATCAAACGCGACTATTCGCGTCCCTTCTTTGGCTCCCGCCGGCGCCGGCTCCCCGGACGCAACCTGCTGCCCGTCCTGCTCCTGCTGGCCATGGCGCTGGCCTTTTTCTGGCTGCAACGCGATACCCTGCAATACGCCGCCCTGGATCTCGTCGGCCTGGCGCCCACGCCCACGCCTTTCGCCAGCGAACTGGCCACCCGCGGCGCCACTCTGGCGCAGAGGGGCGATCTGGCCGGCGCAGCCGCGCTGTTTTTGCAGGCGGTAGAGCAGCGGCCGGGCAACCTAGACTATCTTTATGAGTACGGCAAGCTGCTGATCGAGCTCGACCAGGCGCAGGAGGTACTGACGCAGCAGCCGCTCTTCGGCGGGCAGTCGCTGGCCGACCGCGCCATCGAACTTGACAGCGGCGACGCGCGCGGCTACGCGCTCAAGGCGCGCGCACTGGTCTGGGTCGACGAGGCCGCCGACGCCATCCCGGTGGGCACGGCCGGCCTGGAGCAGGACAGCAACTTTGCTCCGCTCAACGCCGCGCTGGGGCGAGCCTACACGCGCATCGGGCGTTACCAGCAGGGCCTTGACTTCACCGAACGGGCGGTGCAACTGGACCCGCTGGACGTCGAGGCGCGGCGCAGTTACGCCATCGCCCTGATCTGGGTTGGTCTACGTTACGAGGCGATCGGCCAGCTGGAGGATGCGGCCGCCCTGCAGCCACGCTGGAAGGGCCCCTGGTTCGAACTGGCGGCCCAGTATCTGGCCACCGACCAGGACGAACTGGCCATCGCCACCTACGACCAGATCCTCACGCTGGACCGCGGCGACAAGCGCGCCATGTTGCGCCTCTGCCAGGCCTGGGCGAAGGTCGGCCGCAACGACCAGGCGCAGGGCTATTGCCAGGACGCGCTTGACATCGACCCGCAATACGCCGAGGCCTGGATCGAAATCGGCCGCGCCAAATACACGCGTCGCAACTACGAAGGTTCGATCGAGGCCTTCGAGAACTGCGCCAACTTTGGCTCGACCGCCATCGAATGCTGGTATCTGCGCGGCCTTGCGCACTACTACCTGGGTCAGTGCGACGAGGCCTGGACCATCCTCAACGAGGCGCTGCCCATGACGCTGCGACTTGGCGAACCCGGGCCCATCATCGCCAACATTCGCGAAGGGTTGCGCCTGACGACCATCGATTGCCCGGCCTATGCCGGCGCGGCGCTGCCCACCGGCATCCCGCCCACGCCCGTCCCGCCAACGCCAATCGGCGGCTGAAGCCGTGAACCTGCGCATCCCCAAACGCTACCGCCGCGGCCAGCGCCGCAACCTGTTTTCCCTGCGCTGGTTGTGGCTGTGGCTGCTGACTCCGGTCGCGCTCTACGCCGGCCTGTACGTCCTGCAGAACCGTGAGCAATTTGCGCCCGTCGTCGAACAGCGCTTCGACCAGTTCGTTGACGACGCGGAACGCGTCCTCGCCACCGTACTGGCGCCCACGCCCCTGCCCACCGAAGACCCCACCGTCCGCCTGCGTCTCGCCGACGCCGCCTGGCAACGAGGCGCCATCGGCGAAGCCGCAACGCTCTACGCGGAACTGGCCCCGACGCTGCCCAACGACGTCGAACTGCACCAGCGCCTGGCCCTGGCGCTGGCCATGGACGGCCGCGCCGGCGAGGCCCTCGACGTCGCCGAAAACGCCGTCACCGCCGATCCCTTCAGCGCCGACGCCTGGGCCCTGCGCGCCCTCATGCTGGACCGCAACGGCGACTTCACGGCGGCCCTCATCAGCGCCCGCCACGCCCTCGACCTGGCCGGCGAGGCGCAGCCCGCCGCCGCGCGCGCCGGCGCCTACCTCGCCGAGGCGCTCTTTGACCTCGGCCATCACGAACGCGCCTTCAGCACGGTCAACAGCGCGCTGCAGGAAGACCCCGACAGCCCCGAGGCCCTGCGCGTGCGCGCCCACATCAACGAGTACGCGCGCTTCGATTACGATGCCGCGCTGGAAGACCTGCAGCGGGCGCGGGAGCTGGCGCCGCATTTGCCCTACGTCATCATCGACCTGGCTCGGCTGCACAATTACCGTTTCGGCGACGTCGACACCTCCATCGCCCTGTTGGCCGACATCATCGACCTCAACCCGCGCAATGCCATCGCGCTGCTGGAGCTGGGCACCGTCTACCTGCGCGTGCTCGGCGACTATGGCCGCTCGATTGAGTACCTGTCACGTTGCATCGAAAGCAACGCGCGCCACCAGAGCTGCCATTACTGGCTGGGGCGCGCCCAGATGAACGGCAAGCAGTACAGCGAGGCGGCCGCGTCCTTCCGCCGCGCCATCGACATCGGCCCCGACGACCCGCGCCACTACTGGTGGACGGCCAACGCCGATGCTTCGCAGGGCAACTGCACGGCGGCCGCCCCCTGGTTGCAGCGCGGCTATCGCCTCGCCCAGGAGGCGGGCGACGAGGTGCTGACCGGCGAATTCGAGTTTCTGATGAGCAACTGCGGCCTGCTGACCCTGCCCGAAGCGATCACGGATCAGGGCTGACGCGCCAGTAGTAACCGCGCCGCGCCGCGCAGGCGCCAGACGCCGGCGCAGGCCGGCACCAGCGCCGTCTGGCCCGCGCGCAGGGTCAGTTCGCCCGGGCCGCAGGCCAGCGTCGCCTGGCCCGCGATACAGGTCAGCGCCTGGAAGCGACGCCCCGCCGTGTCGCGCGTCAGGCGCTCGCCGGCGCGCGCGTTGAGTTGCAGCAACTCGCAGACGAAATAGTCGCAACGCGCGATCTCGACGACCTGTTCCTGCCGGTTGCCATAATGCTGCAGCGGCGCCGGTTCATCCACGTTGGCCACCATCAGGCCGCGCTCGACGTGCAGCGGGCGCGGCTGACCGTCGAGGCCGCGCCGGCCCCAGTCGTAGAGGCGATAGGTGCGGTCCGAGGTCTGCTGAATCTCGTAGACCAGCAGGCCCGGCCCCAGCGCGTGTACCGTCCCGGCGCGCAGCATCAGCGCGTCGCCCGCCCGCACCCGCGTCTCCAGCAGCAGCTCCGGCAAGGTCTCCGCGTGAATGGCCGCCGCCAGCTGCTCGCGCGTGCAGCCGGATTGCAGACCGCGCACCAGGCGCGCCTCCGGCTCCGCCGCGACGACGTACCAGGCCTCGGTCTTGCCGCGCGGCTCGTTTTCCAGACGCTGCGCCCAAGCGTCGTCCGGGTGCACCTGCACCGACAGCCAGGCGGAGGCGTCCAGCAGCTTGGCCAGCAGCGGCCAGCCCTCGCCCAGGTCGACCTCCGGCCCGGCCAGTGATTCGCCGTGCTGCGGCAGCAACTCGCCCAGCGCCCGGCCGGCCAGGGGCCCGTTGGCGACGGTCGCGCTGTCGTGCATCACCCAGGCCTCGCCGTAGGGCTGCCCGTCCGGCAGGTTGATGCCGGCCGCTTCCAGTTTGCGCCCGCCCCAGACCTTGACCTTCAGCGCCGGCTGCAGCAGCAGCGGCCCGCCGTCCATGCGCGCTCCTCTTGTGATCGCCTGGGGCAGTATAGCCCGTTCAGGATAAACCCTTTGCAGGATAAACCCTTTACAGGATGAACCCTTTTCGAAGTGAACACTGCTGCACGAGAGGAAGGTCTGTGATAACCTCAATCTCATGCGGGCGAGACACCGACGCACCCTTGAGCGCCTGTTCAGTCAGCCGCCGCCAGCCAACATCCGCTGGCGGGAAGTTGTTGCCCTGATGGACGCGCTGGAATTCGAAATCAGCGAATGATCGGGCTCGCGGGTGGTCTTTGACGCCGCTGGTGAATCGTTGGTCGTTCACAAACCCCATCCGCAACCGGAAATCAACAAGGCTACGGTACGCGACATCGCAGGTTTTCTTGAAAGGCAGGGGGTGACTCCGTGATCGAACACAAGGGCTACATCGCCGATATCGAATACGACGATTCCGTGGACATGCTGTACGGCAGAGTCGCCAACAGTGGTTCTTATTCAGTTGCAAATTGCCTTGCATCCGATGTCGAAGGGCTGAAACGCGAGTTCGCCTTTTCCATTGAAGTCTACCTGGAACATTGTGCGGAAAACGGCATTGAGCCAGTGCCGCCCGAACCGTTCGGCGAGTTCCTCTCCGAACGACTCCACCTGCGTCTGGATGAGACCCTGCTGGGTCGCATTGAGCAGGCCGCCAGAGACAGCGACCAGAGCCTCGACTGCTGGGTCGCGCAGGCCCTGGAACGCAGCCTGGCAGCGGAGACCTCCACGCTCGAAGCCTGAACCAGCCCCTGGCGGGCGCGGGACGCGCCAGCCATAATGCGCGCATGAATCCCGTCAACGCCTACGTAAATGACCTGCGCAGTATGTACGGCAGCGGCGTGGCGACCGAACACAGCTACCGGTCCTCGCTGGAAGGTCTGCTCCGCTCCTTTGACGAGAGCCTTCAGGTCATCAATGAACCGCGCCAGCTGGATTTCGGCGCGCCGGATGCCTGAACGCCTTGCCACGGCGCGCCAAATGTGTCAGGATTCGCTTGTGACGCAAGGGAGACATCATGGCAACCACCATCGAAGACCGCGTCAGCAAGCTGGAAGGCGCTTACGAACATCTGGCAACCAGGGCCGACCTGGCCGAACTCAAAGGCGAGCTCAAGGCCGATCTGGCCGAACTCAAGGCCGACATGATCAAGTGGATGGTCAGTTTAATGCTGGCCTCGGCCGGGCTGGCAGCGACCATCGCGCTGGTCATTCAACGATTCGCTTCAGGATAGAGGCAGTCATTCGCCCCGCCCCCTGCTCCTGGCCCCGGAAGCGTCGGATCGCGGCTGCTCCCCAATGGCGCCGTCCAGATGCCGAAAATGCCGTGTAGCCCGTCAGCCCATGGTCCGGCCGGCCTGGCCTGGGCATGGGCAGCGGCCTGCATCAGTCCGTGGCGCGCTCGGTAACGACGACGTCACGCACTACCGGCGCGTGGTGCGTTCCCTGGGCGAGACGCAGCGTCTGATGCGCGAAATCGACGAGGCCATCGGCGACTTTCCCCTTCCCTGACTCAACACATTCGCCCACAACAAACGTACGCAAGGCCCTTGAGGCAGGCGTTGACAAGTGTCAATTGACACTTTACACTATGGGCTGTGATTCGTAGTTTCCGACATCGCGGCCTCAAACGCTTCTACGAACGCGGCGACAGCAGCGGTATTCATCCCGACTGGCGTGGTCGGGTTCAGGATGTATTGACCCTGCTCGACATGGCCAGTTCACCGGAGATTATGCGAGTTCCAGGCTTCCGACTACATGAACTGAAAGGTGATCTGGCAGGATACTGGTCAGTTACCGTAAGTCGCAACTGGCGCATCATCTTCCGCTTCGAAGGCGGGGATGTATTCGATGTGAATTTGATCGATTACCATTAGCAGAGGAGTTGGCCCGTGCCCATGCACAGTCCTTCCCACCCCGGCAGAATAGTGCGCACAGGTTGCCTTGAGCCGCTGGGACTCAATGTTACCAAGGGCGCGAAGGCGTTGGGCGTCAGCCGCCAGGCACTGTCCAACCTGGTCAACGGGCATGCCAGAATCACTCCTGAAATGGCGCTGCGCCTTGGCAAGGCCTTTGACACCGACCCCGAACTGTGGATTCGCCTTCAGGCAAACCATGATCTGGCACAGATTCGCAAGCGGGCCGACGAGATCAAGGTCGAGCGTTACGTGCGCGAGTCAGTGCTGGCGGATTGAATCTGAAGAACCGATCGTACACGCTCTGCAGGCCGTTGAAACAGTCCCCGATCAGGTGAAATCAAAGTCTTTCTTCAGTTCCAGGCGGGAGCGTCGCCTCTGGTCAGCGCTTGCCATCGTTCTGACAGCCATTTACGCCACCCTGGCGCATGCTCCTGCGATAGCCGCGTTTCTCCGCGAACGTTACAACCTCACAGCTTCGATGTTTATGTTATTTCTTGTGTCCCTGGTGGTGATCTCAATCTTGTTTGTCAGCAGGCGACCGGGCCGCGCAGAGATTGCGGCAGGGGCAGGCATCCTGATTGTTTATCTGATGGCCTGGCTCAGAATTGGGGTTGCGACACCAGAGGAGCGTACCCACCTGTTTGAGTACAGTCTGGTGGCTGCGCTGGTCCATGAAGCACTTCTGGAACGTCGCGAAAATGGTCGTTTCGTTCCTGTACCCGCCATCCTCGCCCTGATCATTTCCATACTTCTGGGCTGGCTCGATGAGGGTATACAATCGCTTTTACCCAACCGCGTCTTTGACCTCATCGATATCGCCTTTAATTCACTTGCCGTCACAATGATCATCGGCGCCAGATGGATCCTGGCCTTCGTGCGGCAGTGGGTGCAAGCGCGACGGGGTGGTGCCTAGGTTCTGGTTGTTACTGTAGCCGACAATCAGGACGCAATATGTTTGCTAACATCCTGCACCGACGCTAATCCAGCGCATCAGCCAGCTGCGCCAGGCCTTCGGCTCCACGCCGGAGCTCTGGATCCGTCTGCAGGCCGCCTGGGAAATTGCGCAAGTGCGCAAGCGGGCCGATGAGATCAAGGCTGAGCGATACAGTGCAAAGTCACTGTCAGCGGACTGAACCATGAGACTTGTCAAGGGCTGCTCTGGAGGTGTGTACCTTGCCTCTCATCGAAAAACGCAGAAAAGCACACAATCTACTGCGCGATGCGCGGAATATGCGAGTGCATGGACTCATTAGTGAGGAGGAGTTTAATTTAGTTGTCTCAAGCATCCTGCTCTCGGAAATGACAGATTATCTTGAGCCTCGCTTGCATGATCACAATTCCCAAATTCAGCGCATATTGAAACAGACGAACGACAGGCTCACGACCTTCGCACACGCGAACGCCTTGCCATGAAGGATGAGCAACAGCAGGTGCCCGCTGAGGGTTCGGATCCGGGTTCTGAGTCTGACGAAAAGAGTCTGATCTCGCCAAGTGGGGCCGAGTCGGATCCGCAACAAGAACTGCTGAACAATCTACCGCCTGAGCAAAAAGAAGTTGCCACTCAATTCATGGCGTCAATTTCCGAGTTCCACTCCCGAGGCCCAGCGGTCCATCCCCTGATAAACAAGCTCAATGAAGAGCATATCCATGAATTTCTGAGCCAGATGCGGCTCCATGAATCCAACGCTTATGAGCTGCATAAGAGCAACCGTTGGTTCCATCTCGGCTATGTTGCGATATTCGTTGTCTTGGCTTGTGGTGCCGTTGTTTATTTGCTGCCCCTTGACAGGGAGTTTTTGGACAGCATCATCCAAATCGTGGTTATCTTGTTGGGCGGAATAGGCGCAGGATACGGCATCAAATCAAGAGAATGAGTTGAGCATTGAGGCCTTCTGTGGCAATAGACGCTGAACTACTCACCCACCTTTCACTTTAGCCGCCTAGGAATTCACCCAGCTGACCCAGAGCCTCACTCTCCGTCGCGTGGATGGCCAGCACCTGCACCGCCAGGCCTTCGCGGAAGGCCGTCAGTTCCGCCTCCGTCATGGGGAAGTCCGCGCTAACCTGCTCAAACAGCTCCGACTGCCGCGCGTGGCAGCGACGCATCTCCGGCAGCGCGTCCATGCCCTGCTCATCGAGCAGCGCATAACGCCGCTGCAGCAATTCTCGCGTCTCGGCCAGGGCCGGCACTGAGTCCGGCAACAGCATCTGCGCCAGTTCGCGCCACTGCGCGTGACTGCGGCGCAGGGTCGCCCCGACCTCGCGCAACCCCGGATTGCCGAGGATCGCAGCGGCCTCGTCGAGGAAGTCCGCGTAGGCCGCGCGCTCCATGCCGTCGAAGCCCCAGAGCTCGATGAAGCCGAAGGCGCCGGGCTGGGTGTGGTTGCCGGCCAGCGCCATCATCAGGTCCCGGCCCGGCGCGAAGTAGCGCGCCCAGGACTGCTTGTTGCGCGTGTTGGTCAGCAACTGCGCCCAGCGCTCCAGCGCCAGCAGACCGAAATTGTTTTTGCTGCCGCGCGGTGGCCCCTCCGTAAACAGCGCCAGACACTGCCGCAGGCCTTCCTCGACCGCGCCTTGCAGGCGGTCGAAGTCCGGCGCGCCCAACGTGGTCACGCGGAATTTCTCTTTCTTGACGCGGCCGCGCGCGCCGGCCAGCGTCGCGGCGGGGATGACCAGGGGCTGCGACGAGGGGCCGGCGATCCAGGCGTTTTCCTCATCAAGGCCGTAAACCAGCAGCGGCATCATGGCCCAGTTGCGCTCGTCGGGCGGCAGCAGGGTCCAGGGCAAACTGAAGGAATCGGCCATGACGATGGCGGCGTGGCCTTCCTCCAGGGCGTCGCGCAGGTTGGCCGCGCCCCTGGCCGCGCTGCCCGTCTGCCTGACGTCCTGCGGGATGGCGAGGCGTTCGAGGACCGTCGGCAGCGGGTCGAAGGTGTTGCGCGTCAGCAGCACCAGGTGCGGCGGATAGCCCTGATACTGAAAGGTGAAGTAACCGAAGGCGATGCCGCCGCTGATGCCCAGCAGCAGCGCTTCGGAGAGCGGCTCGCCGGTGTGCGGCGCGCGCACGCCCTGCCAGGCGAGGGTATCGCGCAAGGTGCCGGTCTCATAGTGGCGGCCGTCGAACTCGCTGTAGTTTTCCAGGATGGGCATGCTCTTGCTCCCGTGCTTGCGTTGTCCGCAGTTTACAACAGGCGACCGGCAGCCAGACGAAGGAGCGACATACTTTGGACTTTTGCGGACGTCCTTGCCGCGAATCCCTTTTCCATCGCCGGGGACGGGAGCCATTCCCGGGGAGAGGGGGAGAAAACCTGTCATTCAGGCCTGAAGCTCCCCCAGCGCGATGCCCTGCTCGCCCTGCACCGTGTAAAGCAGGTAGAGACGACCGTCGTCATCCAGGAAGGGGCAGGGATCGCGCAACTGACAGACCGGCTCGTGCACCGCGCCGCGCTGCGAGGGCGACACCGGCAGACCCGCGCCCTCCCAGGGTTGCTCCGGCAGCAGCAGACTGCGCAGGGGCCCTGGTCGCCAGCGACGCCAGTCCGGCTCGCGCACGTCGACCTCGGCCAGCATGACGTGCTCCGGCGCGTCGCCCTGCCGCGAAAAGAAGACATACAAAATGTCGCCCGCGAGGTGCATGGCCAGGTGACGGATGGAGGGCTGGCCAGGCGGGAAGAAGAAGTCCTCGCGCCGCGAGTCGTCGCCGAAGAGCAATGGCCCGCTCTCGAACACCGCCAGGCCGTCCTGCGAACGGCAAAGCAGGCCCGGCATGCTGATGCCGTAAATCATGCCATGCAGCGCGACCACGCGCAGATAGGCCGGCGCGATCAGGGTCGGCTGCACCTCGAAGTTCAGGCCGTCCCGCGACAGCGCGACGCGGCTGCGCTGCGTGTAAAAGAAGCGTTCGTCAATCTCGGGCGGGACTGTCCCGCGCTCGGCGGCGTTCATCATGCCGTGAAAGTAGAGGTGGATGCGTCGCCACTGATGATCAACGTGGACCTGCGGTGAGGCGACGTGGCCCTCGAAGCCGCTGTCGGCCAGCTGCAGCACGCCACCCTCGTATATCCGCCAGGAGCCGGCCAGCCCGTCGGCGTAAGCCAGGCGGATGTGATCGCCGGCGTGATGCGCGAAGTAGAGATAGTAGCGGCCCAGGGGCGCCGGCACCCAGTCCGGCACGCGCAACAGGCAGGGCCCGTTGATGTTCTGGCGCATCAGGGGGTCGGCGCCAGGCGTGTCTGCTGTGATGATGGGTCTGTCGAAAAGCCGGCGGACCTGCATGGCCGCGGACGCTGCGCCTCAGGTCAGGCGCGTGTACCACTCCACGATCTGCTGTTCATCGACGGGGATGGGCATCTCGTTGCGCTCGGGCACGCGCTCGAAGGTCGCGCTGAAGTTGTCCGCGTCGAGCGACATGTATTCCGGCACGGCGCCCCGGGATTCCATCGCCTCCGTGATGTGCACGTTCTTGCGCATACGCTCGTGGATGGAGATGACGTCGCCGCTGCGGACCTGGGCCGAGGGGATGTCGAGGCGGCGGCCGTTGACCAGGATGTGGCCGTGGCCGACCAGCTGGCGCGCGGCCCAGATGGTGGGCGCGAAACCGGCGCGGAAGACGAGGTTGTCGAGGCGACGCTCCAGCAGCACCAGCATATTGGTGCCGGTGTTGCCGCTTTGCTGCCGCGCGCGCACGAAATAGCGCCGCATTTGACGGTCGCGCACGTTGAAGATGAAGGCCAGTTTCTGCTTTTCGGCCAGTTGCAGGCTGTAGTTGCTGCGGCGGCCGGAGCGGTACTGCCGGTCGCGACCGTGCTCGCCGGGCGGATAGGGGCGTTTCTCGAGGATGCGCTGGTATTTGGGACGCGGCACCAGCACCTCGCCGAAGCGGCGCTGAACCTTCGCCTTGGGCCCGTGATAGGATGCCATCTGCCTCTTCCCTCTGCTCCGCGGGCCACTTGCGCCCGGTCATGGACTGCCTGAAACAAAACGGACGGCCCATTGTACAGGCCGCGCGCGCAATTGCCAGCGTCAAATCAGGGCGCCGCGATACTACTGAAAAGATGCTCCATGGTGACCAATGACTGTGAATTTTCACTCTTCCTAGCTTTGGTCCCAGATTCTCCAATCGCATGCGGTGCAATGGAGAAATATAGTTTTTCAAGTTCCTTCATGGAGAATGGCTGACTGGTGTTTGCACATAGTTTCACCAAGTTTTCAAGAAAAATTTCCGGGTCAAGGGGCCCGTTGTTTAAATTCGCACTCCCCAAGGCGAAGCACTTCATAAGTTCAACAACTGCGTTCGCTTTGATTTGCCAGTCCCGCATGGAGCGAGCGATATCATGGACAAGCGGCACCACTACGGAATTACCGAACTGGCGGTAGGCTTGAGTGTCGGACACCGGGATTTCGAAGTTTTCCGGGAAGCCCATCAATCGGGCGCACTCGCGCGGCGTCAGGCGACGGGGGTTGCGGCCATCCTGCTTGATTAGGATCTCGGAGCCGTCCTTATGGTAACGTGCGCTGAGTGTACGAGTGACGTAGTCCTTTGTGGGGTCAACTAGACCATAGCCAAAGCCGTTACCGCGACGACGATGTTTTTCAGCGTATGCTTGCAGGTAACTCCAGAGATGATCGCTAAGTGTGTATTTTTCGTCGACTACAGACTGCAAGATGTCTGCTACGCGTGGGCCATGTGAGGGAGATTTAGGAAACGTGAAACTCAGCTTTGGCCAGTCGTCCTTGTGAAAGCCGACGATGAAAATTCGCGGACGATGCTGCGGGACATAACCTTGAGCATTCAACACCTGATAGTGGATTCGATAGTCTAAGCGTTTCAGATTATCTTTAATAATCTCAAACGTGTTTCCGCCGTCATGAGTCTTCAGACTGCGCACATTTTCCAGTAACAACGCCGATGGCTTTTTCGTCTCTAAAAGGCGCACAATTTCAAAGAATAGGTTCCCTTGCTTTTGGTCAGCGAAACCGTGCGCATGACCTAAGCTGTTTTTTTTCGAAACACCTGCGAGTGAGAAGGGTTGGCAGGGGAAACCGGCAAGCAAGACATCGTGGTCAGGAATATCTTCCGCCGGAATCTCGCGGATGTCACCAGAGGGAATTTCACCAAAGTTGGCTTCGTAAGTTCTCTGCGCAAAGCGATCCCATTCCGACGAAAAAACGCACTTTGTGCCTACATTTTCAAATGCTTTACGAGTTCCCCCAACTCCAGCAAACAGGTCAACGAATGTCTCCATTCAAAACTCCGTGATCACCTAATTCTCCGTTTTCTTTCCACCTCTTCATGGCTGGATCCAAATGGTCCCGAAAAAAGTCTTGAAAACTCAGAACGTTTCTTTCGTCCTTGTAGTTACATTGTTTGATATTGGCGGGACATATTAGTGTAATCTCGTGAGACTCAATGTCGTCAAGAACATTTCTGGTCAATTTCCTGTCAATTGTGGCAAGAAAAGTATGACGGCCAGTGGCTATTTGTTGCCACCTCTCGCGCAAAGTGCGTTTTGCAGTAAATGTAATGCAATCCGAAGCATCGCTCTCAAAGTGCCTCATGGAAGGCAACAAAATGTTCGGTTTGCCATCAATTTTTGGTTTCTCCACTACCGGATATCTTAGCCTTTTTAGAAGTGTGACGTGAAATCCTGCAAATGCCCTGCCTGCTCGTGCCTTTCTTCCATTTGCCAAGGACACATAAAACTCGTCAAGTAATGGCGAGTAAGTTTTCAAAGTATTTGCCACTTCGTCGAGACTTCTAATTTCGCCCGTGGAGATCAGGTGGGAAATAAACTCGCCTAAGACATCATTGACATATAGTTGCTCATATTTCTTGTAGACTCTGTGGGTCTCGTTTTCATCCGCTTCTACAATGGAATCAAAATTCACTTTTAGCCCATCGGAAGATTCATTGAATTCCCTTTCAACATTGTCTCCTGCTTCGCGGAGAATCACCTCGGGCATTGGGAGTGATATTCTCCTAGACGTTGCAAAACCTCTGAGATTTTCGATTTTCATATCACTCCAATCCTAGACAGTGGGCACTGGCCAAAAGCAGTTGATAGTTTATTCCTCAATTGTTCGCTCTGCAAAGCGCGTGTTTTACTCATCCCTCGCGCCCCTCCAGCCCCAGGGCGTAGACCGCGCGGCGCTTCCAGCCGGAGATTTCGGCCACGGCCCTGGCTGCGCTGCCGAGGGCCTCACCACTCGCCTGGCGCTCTGTCAGGGCCGCGCGCACCAGGCCCTCGCCCCAGACCTCGTCCCCTTCCGCCCCGCCGATGACCAGCATGATCTCGCCGCGCGGCGCCTGCCTTTCAAAGTGCGCCAGCGCCTCGCTGACCGTGCCGCGCACATACTCCTCGTGGACCTTGCTCAGCTCGCGGGCGACGACCAGCGGCCGCTCGCCCAGCGCCTCGCGCAGGGCGCCCAGCGTGGCCAGCAGGCGCTGCGGACTCTCGCAGGCCAGCAGGGTGCGCCGCTCCTGGCGCAGGCTCGCCAGCAACTGCGCCAGCGCCCGGGCCTGGCGCGGCAGAAAACCGAGCCAGATGAAGCTGTCCGTCGGCAGGCCGGAGCCGACCAGAGCGGTGGTCAGGGCGTCGGGGCCGGGCAGGACCTCGACGCGCAGCCCTTCCGTCAATGCCGCACGCAGCAGTTGATGGCCGGGGTCGGCGATGGCCGGCATGCCGGCGTCGCTGACCAGCGCCACGTCGCCCTGGGCCAGTGCCTCCAGCAATCGCGCCTCGCGTTGTCCCTCGTTGTGGTCGTGATAGCTCAGCAGCGGCGTCCGGATATCGTAATGTTGCAGCAGCACGCGCGTCCTGCGCGTGTCCTCGGCGGCGATCAGCGCGACCTCGCGCAGCACCCGCAGGGCGCGCAGCGTGATGTCCTCCAGATTGCCGATGGGGGTCGGCACGATGTAGAGCACGCCCATCGCGTTTTCTCACAGCCGCCGGCCAGCGCAGTGTACCATGACACCTGTCTCCGGGAGACGCCCTCTCCCCCCGCCCCCTCTCCCTGGGGAAGGGCTCCCGTCTCCCAGGGCGGGAAAGGATTTAGGGTGAGGGCCTGTTTCCCGCAGGACCCGTCGCTGTACAATACGGTCCACTGATGCGCGATCCACTGATGCTTGCTGAAGGAGAAACATGACCCATCCCAACATTCTCGTCATCATGAGCGACGATCACGCGCAGTGGGCCGCCGGCTGCTACGGCAATCGCGAGTTGCACACCCCCGCGCTGGACCATCTGGCCGCGGGCGGGCTGCGCATGGACAACGCCTTCACGCCCACGCCGGTCTGTTCGCCGGCCCGCGCCTCCTTCTTCACCGGCCTCTTGCCCTCGCAACACGGCATCCACGACTGGCTCTGGTACGAGGTCAACATTCGCAACGCAGAGCAGCGCGCGGCCCTGGCGGGGCAGCCCTCGCTGGCCGGCCAGGTGACCCTGGCGCAGCGCCTGGCGCAGGCGGGTTATCACTGTGGCCTGAGCGGCAAGTGGCACTGCGGCGGCGATGACGTGCCGCAGCCGGGCTTTCACAGCCAGGACGCCCTGCGCGCCAACCGGCCCGCGCTGGATGGCCCCTACAGCGTCGACGGGCAGTTCGTCGAGCGCCGGGGCTGGCACAGCGAGATCATCACGGACAACGCCCTGCGCTTTCTGCGCGAGCGCCCGCAGGAGCAGCCCTTCTTCCTCTTCGTCGGCTATATCGGGACGCATAGCCCCTGGAGCGGCCATCCCGAACGCCTGGTATTACGCTACCGCGACGCGACTTTTGCCGATATCCCGCAGAATGACCCCAGGCCTCACGGGCAGTTCACGGGCGAGGGCGTCCATGTGCGTGACCGGGAGGAGGCGCTGAAGCAGTATTACGCCGCGGTCACGCACATCGACGAGGGCGTGGGCCGCCTGCTGGACGAACTGGAAGCCCGGGGCCTGCGCGAGGACACCCTCGTCGTCTATACGGCCGACCACGGCCTCAATTGCAGTCATCACGGCCTGTGGGGCAAAGGCAACGCCACCCGCCCGCCCAACATGCTGGAAGAGTCGATCCGCGTACCGCTGCTTTTCAACTGGCCGGGCAGGGTCGCTTCCGGCCAGACGGCCGGGCACTTCGTCGATCTCTGCGACCTGCACGCGACCCTGCTCGATCTGGCCGGGATCGACGATTCATGCGACGGGCCGGGCCGCAGCCTCGCGCCCCTGTTTGGGGACGCATCGGGGCTGCCCGACTGGCGTCAATTCCAGGCCGGCGAATACGGCCCGACCCGTATGTGGCGCACGAGTCGTTACAAGCTGCTGCGCAACGCGGCGCTGGACCACGAACTGCTCTTCGACCTGCAGGCCGACCCGCGCGAGCGGCGCGACATCCGCGCCGACGAGCCGCAGCTGGCCGCCGACCTCGGCGGGCAAATGGATGCCTTCTTCGCGCAGTACGACCTTCCCGAGCGCAGCGGCCTGCGCGCGCCGCAGGGCCCGCGCCACAATTTCCACGAGGCCTGGCGGGAGCGCCTGCAACTGTAACGCCGGGCGCAGGTCGTATAATCGGGTTAGGATAGCGACAGACAGGGAACGGAGTTTCGATGGCGATCACGATGCAGGACGTGCTTGAATATCACCGCCGCGGACGCCCGGGCAAGATTGAGGTGCGGGCCACCAAGCCGCTGGCCACCCAGCAGGACCTCTCGCTGGCCTATTCGCCCGGCGTGGCCGAGGCCGTGCTGGAGATCGACCGCGACAACATGCTGGGCTGGGAGTTGACCGCCCGCGCCAACCTCGTCGCCGTGGTCACCAACGGCAGCGCCATCCTCGGCCTCGGCAACCTCGGTCCGCTGCCGGCCAAGGCCGTCATGGAGGGCAAGGGCGTGCTCTTCAAGCGTTTCGCCGATATCGACGTCTTCGACATCGAGCTCGACTGCGACGACCCCGAGGAGATCATTTCCATCTGCAAGGCGCTGGCGCCGACCTTCGGCGGCATCAACCTGGAGGACATCAAGGCGCCCGAGGCCTTCGAGATCGAGGAGCGCCTCAAGGCCGAGCTGGACATCCCCGTCTTTCACGATGACCAGCACGGCACGGCCATCATCGCCGGCGCGGCCCTCGTCAACGCGGCTGACCTGGTGGGCAAGTCCATGCCCGATCTGCGCGTGGTCATCTCCGGCGCGGGCGCCAGCGCCATCGCTTCCGGCGAATTCTGCGTGCAGCTGGGCGTGGAGCGCGAAAACATCCTGATGCTCGATTCGCGCGGCGTCATTTTCGCCGGCCGCGAGGAACATCTGAATGAATACAAGGTGCGCTTCGCCAACTACACCGACGCGCGCACGCTGGATGATGCCATCAGGGGTGCAGACGTCTTCATCGGCCTTTCCGCCGCCGGCGTTCTGACGCAAGACATGGTGAAGCAGATGGCGCGCGACCCCATCATCCTCGCCATGGCCAACCCGGACCCGGAAATCATGCCCGAGGACGCTCTCGCCGTGCGTCCCGACGCCATCGTCGGCACCGGCCGCAGCGACTATCCCAACCAGGTCAACAACGTGCTGGGCTTTCCCTTTCTCTTCCGCGGCGCGCTGGACGTCTATGCGCGCAGCATCAACGAGGAGATGAAGCTGGCCGCCGCCCGCGCCCTCGCCGCCCTGGCGCGCGAGGACGTGCCCGACAGCGTGCTAACGGCCTACGGCCTGTCCTCACTGAAATTCGGGCGCGATTATTTGATCCCCAAGCCGCTGGACCCGCGCGTGCTGCTCTGGGTAGCGCCGGCCGTGGCCCAGGCCGCCATGGACAGCGGCGCGGCGCGGCGCGAGATCGACCTTGACGACTATCGCCTCGAGATGCTGCGGCGTCAGGGCCACGGCCAGACCGTGCGCGCCAGCATCATGAACAAGGCCCGCGCCGGCGGGGCGCAGACGCGCGTCGTCTATGGCGAGGGCGAGCACCCGCGCATCATCCGCGCGGCCTACCAGATGCGCGAGGAAGGCATCGGCACGCCCGTCCTGCTCGGTGAACGCGAAGTGATCGAAATGCGCATCCGTGAACTGGGGCTGGACTTTGCGCCGCGTATTATCACGCCGCATCTGGAGGAACGGGCGGACTGGGTGCAGGCGCTGGTCGACCTGCGCCGCCGTCGCGGCATGACCGCCACCCTCGCCAGCGCCCTGCTGCAACAGCCCACCTGGTACGGCCTGATGATGGTGCACACGGGCGCCGCCGAAGTCTTCCTGAGCGGCCTCACCCGGGAATACCCGGACGTCCTGCGCCCGGCGCTGCAGGTCTTCGGCACCGCGCCCGGCGCCCGCGTCGTCAGCGGCCTGTACCTGATGATCGTCGAGGACCGCAGCTACTTCTTCACCGATACCACCGTCAACATCGACCCCGACGCGGAGACCCTCGCCGACATCGCCATCCTCGGCGCGGATTTCGCTCGCTCGCTCGATGTCGAGCCGCACGTGGCCATGCTCTCCTTTTCCAACTTCGGCAGCACGCCGCACCCCCTTTCGCACAAGGTACGCGACGCCGCCGCGCTGGTGCGCGAACGCCGCCCGGACCTGGTGGTCGATGGCGAGATGCAGGCCGATACGGCCGTGGTCGACGCCATTGTCAACGAGCGCTTTCCTTTCAGCGACGTGCGTGACGCCAACGTGATGGTCTTCCCGGACCTCGGCTCGGCCAACATCGCCTACAAGCTGTTGCATCGCATGGCCGGCGTCGAGGCCATCGGCCCCGTCCTGCTGGGCATGGGCGAGCCGGTGCAGGTGCTGCAGGCCAGCGACGACGTCGACGACATCGTGGCCATGACCGCCGCCGCCGTCATGGACGCCCAGGCGCGCCAGGCCGCGCGCAACTGAGGGACCCGGCGTGATCGAACTGCCCTTCCTCAACCAGCTGGACCCGCAACTGCGCAACGTCGTCCTGCGCGTCCTGCTGGCCGTAGTGGCGCTGCTCGTCGTCTGGCTGCTGCGCCGCCTGCTGACCTGGCTCGTGCTGCGGCCCCTGGGCCGAATCCTGGAGCGGCGCCAGTCGGACCTGGATGACATCGTCCTCGGCATCATCGAGAACCCCGTGCGCCTGCTGGTGATCGCGCCGGGACTGCTCATCGTCGGCGTTCTGCTGCCTGGTGACGACGCCACCGTACAGTTCTTCACCCAGCTGGCGCGCAGCTTCGTCATCTTCGCGCTCTTTGCCGCGCTCTACAACAGCATCGGCATCATCGTCGAATCCTCGCCGCGCCTGCACAACGTCACCGGCATCACGCTTGACGAGCAGTTGCTGCCCTTCCTGCGCACCGCCCTGCGCGTCCTCGTCCTCGCCCTGGCGCTGGTCACCCTGCTGCAGGAGTGGCACTACGACGTTAACGGCCTGCTGGCCGGCATCGGCCTCGGCGGCCTGGCCATCTCCCTGGCCGCCCAGGATACCGTCGCCAACCTCTTCTCCTTCGCCACCATCATCAGCGACAAACCCCTGCGCGAGGGCGAGTTCATCCGCACGCCGAGCGTGACCGGTATCGTCGAGGAGGTCGGCGCGCGCGCCGTGCGCATCCGCCAACTGGACCAGGCGCTGGTCACCGTGCCCAACACCATGCTGACCGGCGCGCCGGTCATCAACTTTTCGCGCATGGAAAAGCGCCGTCTCGACGTCACCGTCGGCGTCACCTACGATTCGACCAGCAGCGATCTGCGCGCCCTCGTCGAGCGCCTGCGCGCCATGTTGAAGGCGCGCGACAAGGTCGATCCCGAGACCGTCATGGTCTTCTTTTCCGGCTTCGGCGACAGCTCGCTCAACATCCTGATCCGCTGCAACGTGACGGAGCCCGCCTGGGGGGACTTCATGGAAGAGCAGCACAAAATCCTGCTGACGATCATGGACATCATCGAGGACCTGGGGCTCAGCGTCGCCTTCCCCAGCCGCACGCTCTACATCGAGTCCTTCCCCAACGCGCCGAAGCCCAGGTCGGGCGACGAGCCCGCCACGACCTGAAAAACTTTGTTTTGCTTGCCTGACCTGCCATCCCTGCTATGCTTTGGCTGTCAGTGAGCAAGGTAGCCAACAATGTACACAAACCTCACATCGAATAGTTTTCCAGGTTTTGAAGTCGTGTCGGATCAGGTCACTTCGACAGTCAGCATCGACAGGATTTACCATGGCGATGCGCTTGAGGTGCTTTCGACCATGGAAGCCAATTCCGTGGACCTGATTTTCACCTCACCGCCCTACGCAGACCAACGCAAGAGAACCTACGGCGGAATCTCGCCAGACGACTATGTCGACTGGTTTCTACCATTCGCTGCCGGGTTTCTGCGCGTCTTGCGACCGCAAGGGTCATTCCTGTTGAACATCAAGGAACGTGTCGTTCAGGGCGAACGCCATACCTATGTTCTGGAACTCATCCTGGCCATGCGTCAACAGGGCTGGCTGTGGACCGAGGAATTCTGCTGGCACAAGAAGAACTGTTACCCTGGAAAGTGGCCCAATCGTTTCCGTGATTCCTGGGAACGCTGCCTGCAGTTCAACCGACAACGCAAGTTCGCCATGTATCAGGAAGCCGTGATGGTTCCGATGGGCGACTGGGCCAAAACGCGCCTTAAATCGCTCAGCGAAACGGACCGCCTGCGCGATGAATCGCGCGTGCAAAGCGGCTTCGGCAAGAATGTGTCCAACTGGGAGGGTCGCGACAGGGCCTACCCCACCAACGTGCTGCACATGGCCACCGAGTGCAACAACGTCGGCCACAGCGCCGCCTTCCCGGTTTCGCTGCCCGCCTGGTTCATCCGCCTCTTTACCCAACCCGGCGACGTCGTGCTCGACCCCTTCATCGGTTCAGGCTCCACGGCCGTCGCCGCCAAAGGCCTGGGCCGCCATTACATTGGCATCGACAAGGAACCTGAATACTGCGAAATATCGCGGGAACGGATCGCTGCCCAACCCTTTGCCGAGGCACTGGATGCCGGAGTCCGGGTTTTCAGCACCGGACTGCCGCCCATCGGCAGCAGCAACAAGCGACAGTAAGAAATCAAACTGACTCTGCCTGCCTTTCCAGCCAGTCGCTGTAGCCGCCCGCGTGGCTGGTCAGCGCGCCATCGCGCAGCTCCACGATGCGGTCCACCGTGCGCTCGAGGAAGTAACGGTCGTGCGAGATGGCGAGGATCGCGCCCTCAAAGTCCGCCAGCGCCGCCTCCAGCACCTCGGCGGTGGGAATGTCGAGATTGTTGGTCGGCTCGTCCAGCAGCAGCAGATTGGGGCGCTCCAGCACCAGCGTCGCCAGTTGCAAACGGCTGCGCTCGCCGCCGCTGAGCGCGGCCACCGGCAGACGCAATTGCTCATAGTGAAACTGGTACTTCAGCAGGAAGGCGACCGCGTCGTTTTCGGACATCGGGCGAATGTCGCGCACGCGTTCCAGCGGCGAACGCTCCAGCCAGGCGCCGAGCGTCTCGTGGTCTTGGGCGTAGTAGCCGGGCTGCGTGCCCGGGCCGACGCGGATCTGGCCGTCCAGCGGCGTCTCCTCACCCAGCACCAGACGAAAGAGGACGGACTTGCCGGCGCCGTTGGGGCCGATCAACCCGACCCGCTCGCCGTGCCGTAGCAACAACTCCAGATCGACAAAGAGCAACTCGTCGTCGTAGCCCATCGCCAGGCCCGTGATCTCCAGCGCCTTCGTGCTGCCGCGCCAGCCGCTGAATTCCGCGTTCATCTGACGCCGCTCGACGACCTTTTCGATGATCTCGCCCTTTTCTTCCATGCGCTCCAGCATGCGCCGCCGGTGCCGCGCCTTGCGTTTGTGGCGCGGGTCCTCGGTGATGTGGGCCCAGTGCTCAAAGCGTTTGATGGCTTCCTCGATCTGACGAATGCGTTTCTGCTGCGCCGTGTACTGTTGCTGCTGCCGCAGGCGCGCCAGTTCGCGCTCCGTCGCGTACCAGCTGTAGTTGCCGGGCCAGACCGTCAGCGCGCCCGCATCCAGTTCAACGATCTCCGTGACCACCTCGTCCAGCAGCCAGCGGTCGTGCGAGACGATGATGACACTGCCTTCGTAGTTGCGGATGAAGTCCTCCAGGCGGCGGCGCGCGACCAGATCAAGGTGGTTGTCCGGTTCGTCCAGCAGCAAAACGTCCGGCCGGGCGACGGCCAGGCGCGTCAGGGCCACCAGTTTTTTCTGTCCGCCGCTGAGCGTCTCGCAGGGCCGCTCGTGGTCGGCCTCGTCGAGGCCCAGATGCGCCAGCAGGGAGCGCACGCGACCCTGATGCTGCGCGCCGCCGAGGCGCTCGTACTCGGCCAGGGCGCGTTCCTGCTGCGCCAGGGCATGCGTCAGACGGCGTTCGCTGTTATAGACTGCCGGCTCCCCCAGCCGCGCTTCCAGTTGCGCCAGGCGCGTCTCGACGGCCGCCAGCGCCGGCGGCAACGCCATGGCGCTTTCCAGCAGGGTGCGGCCCGCGGGCAGGTCCACCTGCTGCGGCAGGTAGGCTATGCGCGTCCCGGGCAGACGCTGCACCGTCCCGCTGTCAGGTTGCTGGTCGCCCTTGATGATGCGCAGCAGGCTGGACTTGCCGGCGCCGTTGGGGCCAATCAGACCGCTGCGCGCGCGGCTGTCAATGCCCCAGGAGAGCTCCGCAAAGATCTCGCGGGCGGCGTAGGACAGGGTGACGCGATCGAGGGTGATGCACTGCATCGCTGCTTTCCACGGCTGTTTTCAGAATGTCGGGTAGCGTCGTTCCGTAGCGTCAACTGGTTCCTCAGGCGCGCTCGACGAGTTCCAGTTCATCACGCCCGCCGGGTTCGCTGGCCGGCACCCAGACGCCGCAGGGGCCGCCATGGTCGCTGACGCCCATCTCCAGTTCCTCGCCATCGAAGGTCAGCAGCGGCTGGTAGAACTTCGCCACTTTCTCCGCCTCGCCGACGATGTAATGCGCGATCATGGCGCGGCGGAAGCGGTCTTCTGTCCTGTTGGGCCAGCTGCCATGAATCACCTGGCCGTTGAAGAAAAGTACGTCGCCCGGCTGCATGGGCAGGCTACGCATTTCCATCCAGTCCGCCAGTTCGACGGTCGTGCCGCTGAAGAACTTGCGCCGGTCCGCGTCGATGATGCAGAGCTTTTCCAGGCCCTGGGTATGCGGCACGATCTTCATGCAGCCGTTGTCCTCGTCGCTGGCGTCAACCGCCATCCAGGCCGCCAGACAGGTGCCCGGCCGCACCTCCAGCGAGCGCTGGTCCTGATGCAGCGACTGGCCGCGGGCGCCGGGCGGCTTGAAGTAAAACATGGTCTGGGCGGCCAGCGGCTCGCGCCCCAGCAGGGCCGTCGTCCAGGCGCGCAGGCGCGGGTCCAGCAGCCAGTCGCGACTGAGGGCATCGTAACGGTGCGGGTGGATCATGCGCGGATAGCGGTAGAGCGGGTCGTGCTCGTCCGTGATGCCGTCGTCGTGGAAGCCGACCTTGCGCGCGTGCAGTCGCATGAAATGCGCCTTGATGGTCTCCACTTCCTCCCGCGGGAACAGGGAGGGCACAACCACGTAGCCCTCGTCTTCAAAGCGCCCCAGCAGCTTTTGGTCGATCACGATTCTGCACCTTCCCTCTAGTAGCGGCCCTTGTAGAGCCAGCGCATCAGGCTGAGATCGAAGGACGGGCCGCCCATCGCGGCTGACGTGGCCATGATTTCGGCACGATGGATGAGGCCGTGGTTGGCGACGTGCAGCAAGATGTGCCACACGCGGTTGTCGATGCGCTCGCCCGCCGCCGAAATGTACGGCGCCGGCGCCGCCAGACCCGCCTCATCCAGCCCGTTGGCGAATTCGCGCACTTCCGCCTCCACCTCGACGAAACGCGCGCCCAGAGCTGCCCGGTCCGGCAAGTCCGCGGCGGCATGGGGCGTTGCGGCGGCGTCGCCACGGGCGCGCGCCAGCCAGGTCCGTTCCCCGTTCAGCACGTGCAGCAGGCAGTCGCGAATGCTGCCATGCGCATATTTCGAATCGTGCAGGTACTGCCTTTCATCCAGTTGCAGCACGCAATCCTGCCAGACCTTGTGCTGTTCGCCATAATGGTAGTCAAGCAAGGTTCGGACGATATCGAGAGTCATGGTCTTCCCTGTCCGGTGCTGGCTGCGCAGTCTAGCGCAGCTGCGGCAGTGCGCGCCAGTCAGGCCGCCCTCACCCCAAACCCCTCTCCCGGTGGGAGAGGGGCTTTATCCTGTTGATTCTCCCAGGTGTGTCTAATGTTGCGGATTTGTGGTGGCGTACAACCTTGTCAAAGCGCTCTGTGTCGTCGCGCAGTGTCCAGGCGACCCTCCGCGTTCTTCTGGTACGTGCGCCATGGTATGGCGCCTACGGCGTAGGGGCGATTTATCAAATCGCCCATCGTGCCCGGCACAGAGATATATCCATCGATTTAGACGCTCCCCGCCCTCACCGTCTGCCTCCGCTCCCGCCCGACGGGAGAGCACCAGACATTGCGCCCTCACCAGAAACCCTGTCCCGCTCAGTCGCGGGAGCCCTTCCCTCAGGGAAAGGCGGAGACCAAATTTGCCTTGAACAGTTCGGGAACAAGCCTCCCCTTGCCGGCAAGTCGTCCGCACAATGCTGGAGAACAGGACCCGACCACTGTCGGCCAAGGAAAGCCCCTCTCCCTCAGGGAGAGGGGTTGGGGTGAGGGCCCCCACCATCGCTCCGCTCGCTCCACATGCGGGACAGGGCCCCGCCCCCAGACCAGCCGCAGCTGCCGCCCGCGCCAGCCCTGCGCCATGCTTCGGGCCTGCGCCTTTGCTATAGTGGGCTGCATCAGGGACAGGAGCGACCGTGCGCGTACTCATCACCGGCTCAAGCGGCCAGATCGGCAGCAACCTCGGCCTGCATCTGCTGCAGCAGGGCCACGAGGTTTTCGGCGTCGACGTCCGCCCCAACACCTGGACGACGCGCATCCCCACCCTGCTGCAGGACCTGGGCGAACGGACCGCCCGCTTTAACGGCGGCGTCGGCGGCCAGGACTGGCCGGAAGCGCTGGACCTGGTGGTGCACCTCGCCGCCCACGCCAAGGTGCACGAACTGGTCGAAAACCCGCTGCGCTCGCTGGACAACATCACCATCACCTTCAACGTGCTGGAGTTCTGCCGCCAGAACCGCCTGCCCATCGTCTTCAGCAGTTCGCGCGAGATCTATGGCGACATCCATCGCTACATCACCGACGAGGCGCACGCCGACTTCTACTACATGGAGAGCCCCTACGCCGCCAGCAAGCTCTCGGGCGAGGCGCTGATCTACTCCTACGCCCAGTGCTACGACCTGCCCTACCTCGTTTTTCGCTTCAGCAACGTCTACGGGCGCTTCGACAACGACCTCCAACGCATGGAGCGCGTCATCCCGCTCTTCATCCGCGAGATCGGCGCCGGCCGGCCGGTGACGGTCTACGGGCAGGAAAAGGTGCTGGACTTCACCTACGTGGACGATTGCATCCAGGGCGTCAGCGCCGGCATTGAGCGCCTGCTCGGCGGCGCCTTGCGGGACCAGACCATCAACCTGGCCTGCGGCGAGGGCCACCGCCTGCTGGACATGGTGCGCTTCATCGGCGAGGCGCTGGGGACCGGGCCCGAACTGCGCATCGAGCCCAGTCGCACGGGCGAGATCACGCATTACGTGGCCAACATCGACAAGGCCCGTGAATTGCTGGACTACGCGCCGCAGACCTCGCTGCGTGAAGGCATCCACCGGGCCGTCGCCTGGTCACAGGAGTGGGACGCCGGGCAGGGCTGAAGCGCCATGTTCCAATGGTTATCAGCAGGATGTCTTCATGCTATATTAATCGTGTACGACTCCGGGGCAGGATACTGACCTGCGCCCGGTTTTTTGCCCACGACGGGAAGGGATAGCCCATCATGCGAATTCGATTGACTGGCCCTGGACTGATAACGCTGCTGCTTGCCTTGCTGCTCGCAATGCTGGCCGCGCCGGCCTCGGCGCAGACTCCCTGCGACAGCCATGACGGTCGCCTGGCCGACCTGCACAGCCGCGAGCAGCTTAAAGCCTTTGTCCACTGCGCCGCCGACCACGTCGAGAGCGTCGGCTGGGAGCAGGCCGCGCAGGACTTCGCCAGTGACGACTGGCTGGATGGCCCGCTTTACCTCTTCGCCAGCACGCTGGAAGGAATATCCCTCTTCAGCCCCGGCACAGACGCCGAGCCCGGTGACAGCCTGTGGGAATTGCGCGATTCGGACGGCGTCGCCGTGGTGCAGGAACAGGCGCGCATTGCGCGCGACTTCGGCGGCGGTTACGTTTTTTACCGCATTGAGAACATCTTCACCGGCCAGGAAGAACCCAAGGTGTCCTACGTCCTGCGGGTGGACCACCAGGGAGGGCCGGTCTTCATCGGCGCCGGCCTGCATCCACGGGACACGCACGGCACCTGCTCGCCGGATACGGTGCGCGCCTCCCTCGTCTACAACGAACTGGACGTCGAGACCTTCGTCAACTGCGCCGCCCATCACCTGCAGCAGAACGGCCTGCAGGCCCTGCACGACTTCAACAACGACCCACGCTGGATCTCCGGCCCCAGTTACCTCTTTTTCTACGATCTGGAGAGCGCTTTCGCCGTGCTCAACGCCGGCCAGCCGCACCTGGTCGGCACCGACCGCAGTGGCTCCACCGACCCGGATGGTGTGAAGATCACGCAGGAAATACAACGGATCCTGCGCAACCACGATGACGGCTACGTCTATTACCGCTTCCGCAACCCGGCCACCGACGAAGAAGGGCGCAAGATCACCTACGCCCGCCGCGTCCTCCTTGAAGGCCACGAATACCTGCTCGCCGCCGGCCTCTACGTTCCCTCACTTGAGTGCAGCGCCTTGCCAATGGCGCACGACATCAACACCCGCGAGGAACTGCAACTCTACGTAAGCTGCGGCGTCGAACTCTTCGAGGAACGCGGCGAACTGGCCTTCGACCTCTTCCGCCATCACCCGCAATGGGTCGGCGGCTCGTCCTACCTCTTCGTCTCCGGCTCGGACTGCCGCAACATCTTCTACCCGCTGGACTACCTCTACGATGAGTCCCAGACCTGCGCGCTGGAAGATTCCGCCGGCAACCTGGTGAACCAGGACATCCTCGACATGGCCACCAGCGAGGCGGGCGAGGGCTGGGTCGACTACGTCTGGCTGAACCCGGCCAGCGATTCGCTCGAGACCAAGAGTTCCTACATCATTGGCTCGACGCTCGACGGGGAACAGGTCTCGGTCGGCGCCGGCCTCTACGAATCAGAACTGCAGTAGCGCATACGCCGGATGGCTCCCGCGTCCCGCAAGCTTCTTCCACGCGCGGGAGCCATCCAGGCCGCCCCCGGACAGGAGAGACCAATGCGACATCACCTGGCGGGCCAGGGACTGCCCATCGTTGCAATTTCACTGGTCCTGTTGCTGTTTGGCACGCCGCTTGCAGCGCAGACAGCCTGCGACAGCCACGCCGGCCGTCTGGCCGACCTGCATACCCGCGGGCAATTGAAGGCCTTCGTTCACTGCGCCGCCGCCCACGTAGAGGCGGTCGGCTGGGAGCAGGCCTTGCAGGATTTCACGGGCAGTGACTGGCATGATGGTCCGCTGGCGCTCTTTGCCGCGAAGATCAACGGCCAACACCTGTTTGCCCATGGTGTTGATATAGCCCCGGGCAGCGACCTGTGGGATTGGCGCGATTCGGAGGGTACGCCGATAGTGCAGCAACAGGCCCGCATCGCGCGTGACTTCGGCGGCGGCTTCGTGTATTACCGCATCGAAAACATCGCAAGCGGACTGGAAGAACCCAAGGAATCCTACGTCCTGCGACTGGATTACCAGGGCGAACCGGCCTTTATCGGCGCCGGTCTGCATTCGCAGGACACGCACGCCACCTGCCCGCCGGAAGTCGTGCGCGCCTCACTGGTCTACAACGAGCGCGACGTCGAACGCTTCGTGACCTGCGCCGAATACCATTTGCGCCAGCATGGCTTGCAGGCCCTGCACGACTTCAACACGGACCCGCGCTGGTTCTCCGGCCCCACCTATCTCATTGTGCTGGACCAGGAGAGCCTCGTCGGCGTGCTCGCCGCCGGGCAGCCGCACCTGGTTGGCGTGGATGGCAATGCACTGGCCGATTCGGACGGCGTGCATTTCGCAAGAGAGAAGCAGCGCATCCTGGCCAGCCATGACGACGGCTACGTCTATTACCGCCTGAGAAACCCGGCCACCAGCCAGGAGGAGCCCAAAAGCACCTACGTGCGCCGGATAATGATCGACGGCCACGCCTACATTCTCGGGGCCGGCCTTTACATACCTGACGCCGCATGCCGCAATCTGTCGCTGGCGCGCGACGTCGATACCCGCGACCAGTTGCAGCAAT
>CAXXWG010000018.1:0-86415 GCA_963667305.2 Aggregatilineales bacterium
CCAGTTGGACCGAAACAGGCGGATGATGCCGGTCAGTACAATGAAGGATGTCAATTCAGTGATTCAGCAAAGAATGCATGAAGAATATGTCATCGGGTTCTACAAGTCTGAAGCTGGTGGCAAATCCAGCGACGCCAACTTAACTTCGTCGTGCATGGCATTTTGAATCTCTACTCAACTGGACAGGGACTGACATGAAGCGACCCAACATTCTGCTGCTCATCGCCGACGACCACCGCCACTCGGCCATCGGCGCCCTCGGTCTGGAGCCGGTGGCGACGCCGACCCTCGACCGCCTGATGGCCCAGGGCACGGCCTTCACCCGCGCCGGCATCATGGGCGCCACCTCCCACGCGGTCTGTCTGCCCAGCCGCGGCATGCTGCTCAGCGGACGCGGCCTCTTCCGCACGCCTGACCCGCTGCCGATTGATGCGCCCCTGCTGCCCGAACTGCTGTGGCAGGAGGGTTACGGCACTTGCGGCATCGGCAAGTGGCACAACCACAGCGAAAGCTACGCCCGCTGCTTCAGCACCGGTGGAAAAGTCTTTCTTGGCGGCATGTCCGACCAGTACGCCGTCCCCGTCTACCCCTGGTCCGCCGTGCGCACGCAGGACGAGAGCCGGCTGGAAGTCCACGACGCCTTCTCCACCACGCTCTTCGCCGACGAGGCCATCAATTTCCTGCAGTCCCGCAGTCCCGCGGACGACGAACCCTTCTTCGCCTGGGTGTCCTTCACCTCGCCGCATGACCCGCGCACGCCGCCCGGCGACTTTGCCGGGCGCTACCGGGCCGACGACGTCGAACTGCCGGCCAACTTCATGGCGGAGCACCCCTTCGACCTCGGCATCAGCGACGTCCGCGACGAATTGCTGGCCGCACAGCCGCGCGAGGAAAGCGAGATTCGCCAGCACGTCGCCGACTACTACGGCATGATCACGCACATGGACCATGAGATCGGGCGCATCCTGGGGGCGCTTGAGACACAGGGCCTGGCCGACAACACAATCGTCATCTACTGCGCCGACCACGGCCTCTCACTCGGCCAGCACGGCCTGATGGGCAAGCAGAATGTCTACGAGCACAGCCTGCGCATTCCGCTGATTCTGCGCGGACCGGACATCGCCGCCGGTCAACGCTCGGATGCGCTCTGCTACCTGCACGACCTCTACCCCACCCTGCTGGAGCGCGCCGGCTGCGCCCTGCCGGAGACCAACGAGGGCTATAGTCTGAACGCCCTGCTCTCCGGCCAGCGCACGCGCCACCGTCGCTCGCTTTTCGCCGCCTGGCAGCCCGCGCAGGGACATCCGGGCTCGCAGGCGCACATGCGCAGTCTGCGCGGCGAACGCTTCAAACTGATCGAGTCGCGGGTGGCTGGCGATGGGCACACGCAACTCTTTGATTTGCAGGCCGATCCGCTGGAGATGAACGACCTCTCAGAGTTGCGCGGTTACCAGCACGTCCTGGAGCGCATGCGCAATCGCCTGCGCATCTGGCAGCGCAGCGCCGGCGATCCCCTGGTCTGTGAGGGCTGAGACTGCTACACGCCGGCGTCCGCCCTGTAAGCAGCCAAATCATCAAGCACCCGTCGCCTCCAGTAAACGCACCTGCACGTAGTACGCGCCGCGGGCGTGACCCTCATCGTCCAGCAGACGCGCGCGCAGATGGGCCGCGCCGGGTTTCAGTTCCGCCGTGAAACGGGCGCTGCGGCTGCCCGCTTCGACCTCACCTGCCAGGTCCAGCGGCGGACGGCCGTCGGCGTAGTCGATGCTCAGCGTCGCCTTCGTCAGCGGCAAGGCGACGCCACCCGTGTACCAGAAATAGAACCGTTCCTCGACCCACTCCCGCTCCCAGGGCACGTCGTCGCCCTCGATGCCGGCGTCGATGGCGTGTTGCGTCTCCGGCGGCCAGCGACGCAACTCGAATTCGTAGCGCCCCCCCTCCAGAATCTCCACCTCGAAGTAACCCTCGGCGTCGTGTCCGCGGCGCACGTGCCCCTGCGAGACGATGGCGTCGCAGTCTTCGTTGCGCCAGTCGTGGCCGGTGAGCAGGGTCTGCTGCGCGTTGGGCCCGCCGATCGCCATCGGAATGTCGCGCTCGAACTGCTCGCTGACCAGCGCCCACCACTGCTCGTAGTCCGCGCGCAGTTGTGCCACCCGCCGCGGGTGCTGCGCGGCGATGTCCTCGCGCTGGCCCGGGTCGCAATTGAGGTTGTAAAGCTCCTGGCCGTCAATCAAACGCCAGGGGCCGTTCATCACCGCGCTGTTGCGCCACTTGCGCGGCCGCACCAAACGCTGTGAGTCGGTCACGATGCTGCGCTCCGGCCAGTCCGCGTCGTCGCCTTCCAGCAGCGGACGCAGACTGCGACCGTGCACGGGCGGACCGGCCTCGTCGACCACGCCGCAGAGGTCCAGCAGGGTCGCCTTGATATCGACGTGCGAGCTGAGCTGATCGACGTCGCGGCCGCCAGCCAGGCCGCCGGCCGGCCAGCGCAGGAAGAAAGGCACGCGGTGACCGCCCTCATATTGCCAGACCTTCATGCCGCGCATGCCGGCGTTGTAGCCATCGACGAGGTGACCATCCCCGTCCACGGTGACGCCGCCGGCGCTGCCGTTGTCGGTCGAGAAGATCAACAGGGTGTCCTCCTCCAGCCCGAGTTCCGCCAGGCGCGCGCGCAGGCCGCCGAAGTTCTCGTCGATGTTGGCGATCATGCCGTAGAAGCGGGCGCGCTCTTCAGACACCTGCCCGCGGTAGGGCTCACTGTAGCGCGTCTCCACGTTCCAGGGGCTGTGCGGCGCGTTGGGCGTGATCATGCAGAAGAAAGGGCGCTCGCGATTGCGTTCGATGAAGGCCAGTCCCTCGCGGAACCAGACGTCGGTGCAATAGCCCTCGAAGCGCCGCAGCTCGCCATTGTCGCGATAAACGTCGTCGAAGTAGTCGTTGCCCCAGTGGTCGTTGGTCTGGCTGATGCCGCCGGCGCCATGCACGACGGCCTCGTCAAAGCCGCGCTCCTGCGGCGTGTAGGGCGAGACGTCGCCGAGGTGCCACTTGCCGAAGATGCCGGTGCGCCAGCCCGCGTCATGCAGGCAGTCCGCCACCGTGCGTTCGTCCTGGCGCAGCAGCGAACGCCCGCCAATCGTGTGCCAGACGCCGGTGCTGTTGGCGTAGCGTCCGGTCAGCAGCCCGGCCCGCGTCGGCGCGCAGGTCGGCCCCACGTGGTAATCGCGCAATCGCAGGCTCTCGTCATGGAAGGCGTCGAGGTTGGGGGTGCGCAGGACCGGGTTGCCCGTGCAACCCAGGTCGCCGTAGCCCTGGTCGTCGGTCATCACCAGCACGATGTTGGGGCGTCGTCGCTCGCTCACCGGGCAGTCCTTCCGCTTCAGGTCGGGTATCCGGTGATGGTATAAGCTATCGCCCTGCCCGGCAAACCGCGTCATGCATGGCAGGGACGGAGCCAGGCATTACAATCGTCCGCAGGGCCGCGCGAAGGCCGCAAGGGAGACAGTCATGCAATACACCCATCTGGGACGCACAGGACTGCTGGTCAGCCGCTTTTGCCTCGGCACGGCCAACCTGGGGCCCTTCACCGCCCCGGAGGACAGCCCGGCCATTATGAACGAGGCGCTGGAGCTGGGCATCAACTTTTTTGATACGGCCGACATTTACGGCTGGTGGGGCGGCCGCGAACAACCCGGCCTGAGCGAGGAAATCATCGGGCGCTGGCTGGCCGAGGACAAGTCCCGCAGAAGGCAGATCGTGCTGGCCAGCAAGGTCTACTTCCCGATGAGCGACGACGTCAACGACCGCGGTCTGTCGGCCTACCACATCCGCCAGGCCTGCGAGGACAGCCTGCGCCGCCTGAAGACGGACCACATTGATCTGTACCAGATGCACCACGTCGACCGCGGCCAGCCGCAACCGACGGAATATGAATGGGGCATGGCCAAACCCGGCATTGACCGTCACCGCTCCGGCCAGCGCAAGCCGGAGACGACCTGGGAGGAAATCTGGCAGGCCATGGAGTTGCTGGTGCAGCAGGGCAAGGTGTTGTACCTGGGCAGCAGCAACTTCGCCGGCTGGAACATCGCCCAGGCCTGCGAACGGGCCCGGCAACGCAATTTCCTCGGCCTGGTCAGCGACCAGAGCCTCTACAACCTGAGCCAGCGCTCGATTGAAATGGAAGTGATCCCCGCCTGCCGCGAATACGGCCTCGGCCTCCTGCCCTACATGGCCCTCGCCGGCGGGCTGCTGGCCGGCACGCTGCGCAAGGCTGCCGCGGGCCGTCGTACGCCGCTGTTCGATGAACTGGACCCGGGCATGAAAGCCAAAATCGACGCCTGGGAAGCCTTCTGCCGCGAACTGGGCGAAGCGCCGGCCCACGTGGCGACCGCCTGGCTACTGAAGAATCCGGCGGTGACCGCGCCGATCATCGGCCCGCGCCGCGTCGAGCACCTGGCCGACAGCCTGCGTTCGCTGGAACTTGACCTTGATGATGCCGCGATGGCGCGCCTCGATGATATCTGGCCGGGGCCGGGCGGTCAGTCGCCCGAGGCCTACGCCTGGTAGCACCTCAGTTTTGGGCGGTCCGACCCGGCCACACTTCGGGATTGGCCAGGTTGGCCGGGCGTTCTCCCCGCAACACCTGCCTGATCTGAAGCGCCACCCCGCCCCACATCGCCTCGAAGGCCTGGTCCGTATAGGGCGCGATGTGCGGCGTCACCACCACGTTGGACATGCGCAGCAGGGGATTGTCCGGCGCCGGCGGGTCCGGATCGAACACGTCCAGACCCGCGCCGGCCAGGTGCCCCTCCTGCAAAACGCGAATCAGGGCCGCCTCGTCAATCACCTGTCCCCGACCGGTATTGATCAGGTAAGCGCCGGGCTTCATCAGGCGCAAGTGTCGCTCCCGGACCAAATGCTGCGTCCCGGAATTGAGGGGCAGGTGAAGGGTCACGACGTCGGCTTCGGTGAACAGCGCATCAAGGTCGTCCGTGAAAGTGACGCCTGGCGCCGTTGATTGCCGCGAAGCGACGGAGCGTACATAGACCAGCACGGACATGTTCAGCCCCGACGCACAGATTTCGGCCACGCGCCGGCCAATGCGACCGTAACCGACCACGCCCAGGCGGCGTCCGCGAAGCTCCGTGCCGGTCAGGGCAGTGCGGTCAACCTCGTTGCGCCGCAGCTGCGCATCGCCCATCACGATTCGTTTGGCAAGCGTCAGCAGCAGGCCAACAGCATGTTCAGCCGTTGATTCCGTTGGCCCGTCCGGGTTGTTGCAGACCAGAATTCCGCGCTGGCTGGCCGCTGCCACGTCAATGTGGTCCAGACCGATGCCGGGCATGGCCAGCAACTGCAAGGCGGGGCCGACGCGGTCCATGAAGTCCGCATCGATGGCGAGACCCGGGATACAAATGGCGACAAGCGAGCCAGGCAGTTTGCGCGGGTCCCCGCCATCGGCGATGTCAACCACGCCTTCCAGCGCTGCCAGATAACGCGCGGGCAGCGGGAACTCAATCCATAGCCTGGGCTTCGCAGCAGGTTTCATCACAGCGTCAGGACAAATCCCTGTTTACCGGTCTTGCGCGGGCGGCCATGACCCCGGGCCCGGGGCCAGTCAGCCCTGCCCGACCCTGCCCGGCCAGGCTTCCGGATTGGCCAGGTGCGTGGGGCGTTCGCCGCGCAGCACCTGGCCGATTTGATGGGCTGTCCCGCCCCACATCCTCCGCACGCCCGCTTCCGTATAGGACGCGATGTGAGGTGTCACGACCACGTTGGGCATGCGCAGCAGGGGATTGTCCGCCTCCGGCGGTTCCGGATCGAAGACGTCCAGCCCGGCGCCGGCCAGGTGGCCTTCCTGCAAGACCCGGATCAGGGCCATTTCGTCGATTACCGGTCCCCGGCTGGCATTGATCAGATAACTGCCGCGCTTCATCAGGCGCAACTGTCGCTCGCCCACCAGATGGCGCGTTTCGGCCGTCAGAGGGGTGTGCAGCGTGACGACGTCGCCCTGTGTGAACACGGCTTCCATATCCTCCGCAAGACGGATTCCATGCGCCATAGTCTGGCTCTGGTCAATGAAGGGATCGTGGACCAATACCTTCATCCCAAGCCCCAGGGCACAAATCTCGGCCACACGCCGGCCGATCCGACCAAATCCCAGCATGCCGAGAGTCAAGCCACGCAATTCGGTGCCGCGCATGTCCAAACGGGGGATGTCGGCCCCGCGCATTTGCATGTCACCGGTTATGACCCTCTTGGCCACAGCCAGCAGCAGGGCAACGGTATGTTCCGCCGTCGACTCGGTAGGACCATCGGGATTGTTGCAGACCAGAATGCCCCGTTCGCTGGCCGCCCCGAGGTCAATGTGGTTCAGGCCAATCCCGGGCATGGCCAGCAGCTGCAACTCGGGCCCCACCCGGTCCATGAAAGCGCCATCAGTCCTGTTTATCCCGCCGCTTACGACGACCCTCGAACCAGGCAAACTCTCCGGGTCCGCGTCCGTAACGACCTCGGCGAGGTCATTAAGTGGCGCCAGAACATCTACGGGCGGGGACTTGACCCTGATCCATACTCTTGGTTTCACGGGCATGCGCTCCCTTCAGATTCGCGGACTTGCAGGCACGGCTTTCGGTAAATTGATCCGCTATGGCCATCCATCAATGGGACGGGATATTGCGGAAGTTGGAGAATGTGATTTCCTCGCTGGTGATGAACTCCAGCAGGGCGGCCCTGCCTTCTTCCGTCGCCCTTTTGGCCCGCCGCAAGGCCGCGCCAACCTCTTCAGGGTCGTCGATGCGCTCCGCGTAGCCGCCCATGGCGCGGGCCATGTCGGCATAGTCGCCGCCGAGGTCCCGCGTGCGATACAGCTTGTGGGACAGGATGCGGGCGTTGGTTTCAATCGCCATCGTGGAATTGTTGAAGACCACCGTAAGAATCGGGATGTCGCAGCGCACGGCCGTCTCGAAATCCAGGCCGGTCATGCCGAAGGCCGCGTCACCCATGAAATTGACGCAGAACTTGTCCGGTTGCGCCAGTTTGGCCCCCATGATCAGGCCCAGACCCGTTCCCAAAGCGTGGGACTTGCCCCAGCCCATGTAGCCCCGCGGCGTGGTGGCGCGGTAAAAAGGCAGCAACTGGTTGCGCGGGCTGCCGGAGTCATGCGTCACGATCGTCTTCGCCGGGTCGACCAGCTGGATGAACTCCCAAATCACGCGGTACGGGGTCATCGGGACTTCCTTCGACGTCAGCTTCGGCATCCACTCCTTCAGCCATACTTTCCTGCTGTCCTTTATTTCGCTTGCCAGGGCGGCACCGCCGGCCCGCTGCACGCCCATGTCCCGCACAGCCTCGATGAACTGCCGCAAGACCAGTTTGGCATCCCCCAGAATCGGGTGCTCCGCGCGGTAACTCTTGTTCAGGTCGCGCGCGTCGTTGGTGGCGTGGATGATCGTTTTGCCCGCCGGCATGGTGAAGTGCATGAAATGGGCCGTAAGGCTGCAGCCGACGGCCAGTACGACGTCCGCGTCAATGAGGAAGCGGCGGGCCGGGCCGGTCATGACGCCGCCGCCGGCCGCGCCCAGCGCCAGCGGATGGTCTTCCGGGAAGGCACTTTTGCCTTCCATGGTGGTCAAGACAGGTCTTTGCAGCAATTCGGACAGTTCGACCAGTTCGTCGCTCGCGTCAGCGTAAAGCACGCCCTGACCGGCAATAAGCAAGGGACAGTCCGCCTCAACAAATGCCCGGGCGGCCTTCGCAATATCCTGTGGGTCGCCGGCCGCGCGGGCGGCCTTCACCGGGACGTAGTCCAGAGCGGCCTCGTCCACCTCCGCCAGCGCCAGGTCATCGGGAATCTCGACCATGACCGGCCCGAAGCGGCCGGTTTTCAGCGCGTTGAAGGCCCGCCGCATCACCGGGCCTACGTCATGCGCCACGTTGATCGTTTCGACCGATTTCAGCACCGACTCAAAGGCGCGCGCCGAACTGAAGTGCGGGAATACCTGGGCCCGGTCGCGCCGGTGACCCAGGGGCAGCACCAACAGCGGCACGGAATCGGAGTAGGCGCTGGCGACGCCGGCGAAGGCATTCTCCGCGCCAGGGCCGAACTGCATGGCAAAGGCGCCGACGGGAACGCCGTTGGTCGTGCGGGCGAAGCCATCGGCGATTCCCACGCCCACCCGCTCCTGGCGGCAAACGATCGGCCGGATGCCGACACCGGCCACGGCCTCGATTACGGGAGTCGTGGGAAAGGTGGCGAGGAAGGCCACATTTTCCTGTTTCATGATGTGTGCAATGGCATCAATGACGCGCACCAGGACCTCCAGTCAGGGCAACAGGGATAACGGTTGTGGATTATGACATCGAACGCCGGGAGAGGCGATTTCCCGTCAGCCAGGTGTGGCGGCGCGTGAATGCGCCCCTGGCTTTCATCTTCAGTCCTGTTCGAATTCGCCGATGACGTCCATGTCCAGGCGGACGCCATGGCCGGGCGCGTCGCCGGCCTGCATGATTCCCTCGCGCAATGCCGGCGGATCATGCATAAAGCGCTCCAGGCCAAAGCTGTGCACCTCCATCAGCGAAGGGTTGGGCACGGCGGACAGCAAATGCAGGTGTAACTCATGTACGCCGTGCGAGGTCACCGGCAAATTGTGGGCCTGGGCCAGACGCGCAACCTGCATCCACGCTGTGATTCCGCCGATGTTTGAGACGTCCGGCTCCGGAAAGTCGACGGCCTGTTCGGCCATCAAATGCCGGAATTCGTAGACCGTGCGGAAGTTCTCTCCTGCGGCCAGCGGCACGCCACCCTCACGCGCGATGCGGCCGTGCCCGCGATAGTCATCGGGGATGGTGGGCTCCTCAAGCCAGTAAACATCGCATTCACGGAAGGCCCGCGCCGCGCGAATCGCCTGCTCGACGCTCCAGCGCATGTTGGCATCGACCATCAGCGGAATGTCCGGGCCGATCAGGTCGCGTACAGCGCGCACCCTTTCGACGTCTTCCCGCAGTCGCTCGCGTCCGACCTTGATCTTGATGGCGCGAAAACCGGCGTCAAGGTTGGCCTGGGTCTGTTCCAGCAGCCCTTCGGTGGAGAGTTGCAGGTCGATGCCGCCGGCGTAGGCGCGCGCCTGACCATGGCAGCCGCCCAGCAGGCGCCAGAGCGGCTCGCCCTCGCGCACCCCGCGCAGGTCCCACAGGGCGATGTCCACCGCCGCCATGGCGAAAGAGACCAGCCCGCCACGGCCAATGTAGTGCAATTGCCACCACATGCGCTGCCAGATCTGCTCGATGCGCCCTGGGTCCGCGCCTGTCAGCACAGGACACAGCGCCCTGTCGATGAGCGCGCGCAGGGCTGCGCCGCCCTCGCCAATCGTGTAGCTGTAGCCAAGACCGCTGCGCCCTTCATCGTCGCGCAGGGTGACCGTCACGAGTTCGAAATGGGTCATTTTGCCGTGCGTCGCATCGCTCATGGGGTGGATGAGCGGCAAACGGTAAAGACGAGTCGTGATGTCGGCGAGACTCATGCGGGCTCCTCGGCAGCGCCGGCGCTACATCCTGGCCGTTTGCCTTTTTGGTGGGACATTTGGCTCGTCGGCATGCAGCGCCGGCACTGGAAGCCTAGCCAGGCATCGATTCATTGGCAACAATCGTTTGCTGCCAACCTGTGGATTAAGTCCGGCGTCACGCGGGCGGATTTTGTAGACTGTTTACACTATCGCACTTGTTCGCGGCCCGACAGCCCTTCTTCCCGGTCCAGGGGGTCGCTCAGGGAGAGAATCATGGAAGACACCCAGGCCAGCGGCAGCTTCCCCGCCCGGCTTGCCGAAGACAAACCGGTCGACCGCCCGATCAGCGCCGCCACAGCGCGGCTCTATGACCTGTGGGATGCACAGCAGGACCGCACGAACCCATTCTACACCACCTTTCAATACTCCCCGGTCACCGGCATCGGTCGTGACGACAGGGTCTCGGTCTCGCGCCGCGATCCCTCCAAGGTGCTGAAGATCGGCGATCTCTATCACGTCTGGTACACGCGTCGCATCACCCCTGTGCCGCCCGTGGGAATGCACCGCTTTGAAGAAGCCGACGAGCAGATTCCGGCGGTGGACTGGGACCTGGCCGACATCTGCCACGCGACCTCGTCCAACGGCTTCGACTGGGAAGAACAGGGCGTCGCCGTGCCGCGCGCGCCACAGGGCACCTATGGCGACCGCTCGCTTTCCACGCCCGACATCCTCGTTTGGGAAGGCAAATTCTGGCTCTATTACCAGTGTTTCACCACGCGCTGGCGTGAGAACGATTGCGTCAGCGTCAGCGCCGCCTGGGCCGATTCGGCCTGGGGCCCCTGGACCCGCCTCGACCGGCCGGTCGTGATGCGGGGTGGACGGCAGGAATGGGATGGCTGCGCCATCCACGACCCTTTCCCCCTGGTTTACAAGGGACAGATCTGGCTCTACTACAAGGGCACGCCAGTGGACAGACCGCCCGAAAACCTGCGCCTCGCCCAGGGCGTCGCCATCGCCGACCATCCGGCCGGCCCCTTCGTCAAGTCGCCGCTCAACCCGGTCACCAATTCCGGCCATGAGACCATGCTCTGGCCCTGGCGCGGCGGGATTGCCGCCCTTTTGAGTCTCGACGGGCCGGAGAAAAACACGGTGCAATTTGCGGAAGACGGGCTCAATTTTGTGCCCAGGGCGCACGTGACCATGCCACCCCAGGCGCCGGGGCCCTTTTGCCCGGACGCCTTCGCCGACAACGGCGACGGGCAGGGTGTCCGCTGGGGGCTGGCGCACATCAACCCGGAGGGCGGCGGGGCCGAAAATGGCTGCCATCTCATTCGCTTCGACTGCAACCTCTGCGACGCGGAGCGTCCGGAATTCCAGAAGAGCAATATCCTCTACCATGAGGGGACCTGGTTGCAACGCGTGCTGGCCCTGTCGCCGGAACGGAAGGCGCGCATCCTCGCGCAACAGGCAATCGTCGACCGGCAGACGATCCTGGGCCCCTGAACTCTGAAGGCGCCGGATTGGCAGCGTTGGGCAGCGCGACCCGCGACCTGCGCCGGTGGATCCAATGCGTACGGAAGCGAAGCGCCGCAAACGCGACTCCGCCTTTGGCCGGCGGGGCCAGGCCTCAATCCCGGCCCCTGCAATTCCAGTGACCCCGGCAGGATTCGAACCTGCGCCACGCGGATTAAAAGTCCGCTGTTCTGCCACTGAACTACGGGGCCCGGAACGGCCATTATCCACAGGGCGACAGCCCGTGCAAGCGGCGTTGGCCCCCTGGCGCAGGAAGCGGCGTTGCGCCTTTCCGCTATACTGAACGCGATTCCGGCAAGTGGAGGAACGCGTGTCCACGATCGCCGCGTCCGGCAGCCGCTGCGCCGGGGGTTTGCGCCCCGTAAACCTGCGCAGCGACCTTGGCGAACTGGCCGACCTCATTGAACTGGTCTTCAGTCCCGGCATGGACAGGGCCGGGCGCGAAGCCGTGCGCGACATGCGTCTGCTGGGCCGCAGCGGCCTGGCCGCCCTGCCCGGCATGAGCGACGTCGTCCAGGGAATGGGCCAGGGTTTCGTCTGGGTATCGCAGGGACGTCTGGTGGGCAACATCTCGCTCTTCGCCAGCAGCAAACCACAGGCGGACACCTGGCTCATCGCCAACGTCGGCGTCCATCCGGATTATCGTCGACGCGGTATTGGCGACCGGCTGGTGGCCGCCGCCATTGCGCAAATTCGGCGCCGTGGCGGGCGCCTCGCCCTGTTGCAGGTGGATTGCGACAACGAGGCAGCACACCGTCTTTACAAACGCCGCGGCTTTCACGTCGAGCGCGCCTGGACGCACTGGCGCCGCGACGCCAGCATCCGCATCCTGCCGGACGTGGCGAGCCACGGGTCGCGCATCTCACACCTTCGTCGTGGCGAGTGGCAGGCCGAATACGAACTGGCGCAACGGCTGCGGCCCCGCGAACGCGGCGGCCTGGGTTGGCAACGCCCACTGTGCCGCGACCAGTTCCGGCGGTCCCTGTCCCTGCGCCTCAACGACTGGCTGAACATGCGCGGGCAGGAACGCCTGGTCATCCGCGCGGAAGACGAAGCGCGTTTGCTCGCCAGCCTGTGGATCGACCACGGCCTGCTGACGGCCTCCACGCAGTTGACCCTGTTCGCCGACGAGACCCGCCAGGCGGCCAATTCAGCGCTGCTGCTGGGTTCGGCGGTCCGCCGCCATGGCATCGGGCGCCAGAGCCTGCTGCTGGAACATCCGACTGACGAGGAAGCTGTCACCGGCGTTCTGCGCGGCCTTTTCTTCCGCCCTTTGCGCCAGGTCTTGCACATGCGCCAGGACCTCGCACCATGAGCGAACGAATCTTCGTCGTCGAGGACGACAGGAATATCCTCGACCTGTTGCAACTCTATTTGACACAGGAAGGCTTCCACGTCGCCAGCGCCAGTGACGGCCAGGCGGCGCTGGAACAAATACTGAAGGAAGCGCCGGACCTGGTCGTGCTGGACCTGATGTTGCCCGGCCTGGACGGACGCGAGATCTGCCGTCGCGTCCGGGCCCGCAGCGAAATACCCATCATCATGCTCACCGCCCGCGACGACGACGTCGACAAAATCGTAGGCCTCGAACTGGGGGCGGATGATTACCTGACCAAGCCCTTCAACCCACGCGAACTGGTCGCCCGCATTCGCGCCATCCTGCGCCGCAGCGCAGGAACGCAGTCCAGGCAGCAAGACCGGCAGACCCTGGTCATCGGCAACCTGCGCATCGAACCCGAGCAACATCGTGTTCTGCTGGACGGGCGCGAAGTCCGGCTGCGGCGCCTGGAATACGACCTGCTGCACACCCTCGCCCGCCAACCGGGCCGCGTCTTCAGCCGGGAACAGTTGCTCAACCTGGTCTGGGACTACGAAATCCCCGGCGAAACACGTACGGTGGACGTCCATATCGCCCACCTGCGCCACAAGCTGGCGGGTATGAACGCCCGCATTGAAACGGTCTGGGGCGTCGGCTACCGGCTGGAGGCCCTGCAAGCGTGAATCTGCAGGCGCGGCTGCTGCTCTCCTACCTGCTGCTGATCGGGGTCACTCTGGGGGTGATCGTGGTCTTCCTGCTCTTTGTACTGGAATCACGGCCGGCGCCGCCACTGGCCGCCTACCGTCAGCTCGTTGGCAATTTGCAGGTCGGCCTGCGCGGTCTCGACCAGGACAGCGCCGACCACCATGATGAACAGCGGCCTGACACGCATCCGCCGGATGAGTGGTTGCAGGCCCTTGCCAGCGCCACCGGCGTGCGCGTCCTGGCGCTGGACATATCCCGCAATCCCCGCGTGCGCTTCGACAGCAGCGGCGCCCTTGCGCCAGATTCCAGACTGGCGCTGCGCATTGACGCCGACATGGAACGCGCCTTGCCCAGGCTCGGCCGGGCACAACGCAATGTCGTCGCCGGCAACTTCGTTGACCCGGATGGAAGCACCTGGCTGTTCACCGGTCTGCCAACCGGCACTTCAGGTGAGGCGGTCCAGGCCGTCGTTCTGGCCAGCCCGGGAACGCCCCGGACTCTGGGCGCGGCCCTTACCGAATTTGGGTCTGCGCTGCGCGCTCCCCTGCTGCAGGCGGCCATGGCGGGCGTTCTGGCGGCCCTCGTCCTTTCCCTGGCGGTCAGCCGCACCATTGCCGGCCCCCTGCAACAGATTGCCGGCGCCGCGCGCGCTATCGCCCGCGGTGACCATGAACGGCAGGTAAGGGTCAGCGGCCCGCCGGAGATTCAGGATGTGGCGACGGCCTTCAAACAGATGAGCACCGAGGTCCAGGCATCGCAACAGGCGCAGCAGGACTTTCTGGTCAACGTGTCCCACGACCTGCGTACGCCGCTCACCTCCATACAGGGGTATTCGCAGGCCATCATCGACGGGGCAGCGCCGGACCCGGTGGCAGCTGCGCAGGTGGTCCACGAGGAAGCCGGCCGGCTAAACCGCATGGTCACCGGCATCACCGACCTGGCGCGTCTGCAGGACCAGCTCCTGGCGCCGGCATTTGAGCCTCTGGACCCCGGCCAGATCATCGATGGCGTCCTGCAACGTCTGTCCGTTCTGGCAGTTGCCCGCCAGGTCACTCTGGAGCGGCATTGCGAACCTTCGCCAACCATCCGCGGCGATGGCGACCGTCTCGCCCAGATGCTGACCAACCTGCTGGACAATGCCATACGCTTCACGCGCGCCGGCGGGTCGGTGCGCCTGCGTAGCGCCACCAGCGGCGAAGGCGTCGAAATCACGGTAGCTGACGATGGCCCCGGCATCCCGCCGGAGGAGCTGGAACGCATTTTCGAGCGCTTTTATCAGGTCGACAAGGTGCGCGGACCCCGGCGCGGCAGCGGCCTGGGGTTGGCCATCGCGCGGGAGATCGTCCTCGCCCACGGCGGCAGCATTCACGCCAGCAGCGGGGGACCAGGCGCGGGCAGTACCTTCAGGGTCTGGTTGCCCGCGGCGGGCCCGGCCTCAACGACAACCAGGGAGAGCCAGCCATGAAAGCAGCCACAGAAGATTCCCGGCAGACAAGCCTGCTCGACGACTTTGTCGGTGAATGGCGAAACAGCGGCATTGTTCATCCCGGTCGCTTCGGAGCGGGTGGCGCAATATGCGGTGAGACCCGCTTTCACCGGCAGTTGCAGGGCCGCTGGCTCTGCTTCGAAAGCCGGCTGCAAATGCCCGGCATGGGCGAGTATCAGGTGCAGGGCGGCGTGATTCAGGATGACGACGGCGGCTACCGTTCCTGGGCCGCCAACAACCTTGGCAATTTGCTGGTCTATGAAGGACGCCTTGAGGAAGGGCAAAAACTGGTCTTCGATCAGGTGCATCCGGTCGCTGCGCAGCGCGCGCGTGTGATTTATACCTTGCCGGGCGATGGCCGCCTGCTGATGCGTTCGCTAAACTCGGTGGATGGCAATTCCTGGTCCACCTACTTCGAGACGACAATGACGCGGGCGTGAGTTGATGTCCGGGGCCCAATCCTTGCTGCACGACTTCACGGGCAAAAACAACACCTGGCCATGGATGCTGGCGGCTTTGCTGCTGGTCTGCCTGCTCACCGTGCCGCGGATGGACAATGAGGCCTTTTACCATGACGAAGGGGCCACGCTCTTCGATGCCGGTGCATTGAGCAGCGGCCCGGTTTCCATCTCCAGCGTTCTGGACGTCACAGAGGGACACTTTGATCAGGCGCTCGGCTGGCCGGTGCTGGTCTGGCTTTGGGGCCCTCTGGTCGGCTGGAGCGAAGCGGCAATTCGGACGCTGCCGCTGTTCGCCGCCCTGTTGTCCCTTGCTGCGCTTTATCGGGTTGGCAGCGATCTGTTCTCGCCCTTCGCCGGTCTGCTCGCGGCCTTTCTGCTGGCCGGCTCCTCACTATTCCTGGTTTACGCGGGCGTGACGCGCGCATTCACCCTGGTGACGCTGTTCGCCGCGTTGTCGCTCTGATTTTACTGGCGCGTTGCCCTGCGTCCTCGCCTGCCAGGCATCGGCTCAATAGCGGGGTTGTTCCTGAGTGCCCTGGGCCTGCTCTACAGTCACTATTTCGGGGCGCTGCTCTTGCCCGCGCTGGGCTTCTACCATCTTCTGTTTGTGCGCAAGTCAGGGCGTTGGTGGCGCGCCGTCCTGGTATGGGCAGTTGCGCTCATGTTGGGGCTGATGCAGTTTCCAGTTTTGCTGATGGGCGTGAACCAGACCCTGAACAACGAGATTCTTCGCAGCAACGCCCTCGACGCGACTACTCTACTACGCCAAACACAGTCTGTCCTGGCCAACGGTCTCATCGACCCGGGTCCATTGGCAAGCATCGCCTTGCTGCTGGTCATTCCATTGACGGCGCTGTTTGCTGCCCTTCGCCGACGGGGCGTACAGGGCAGGGAAAACGTCCTCTGGCTGCCGCTATTCACCGCCATCACGTTTTTTGGGCTGGTGCTCATCGTCAACGCCCTGATTGGAGTGATGGCGCGTAACCGGCTGCGCTACCTGATTCCGCTGTGGCCCCTGGCCGCCCTGTCGCTGGCCGCAACGTTTCAACGTCCGGCCAGACAACTGGCGCCGCCCCTGCTTGCCCTGATGCTGGCCCTGTGGACCTGGTCAGGTGTACAGTTCAGTCGTTCACGGGATTTTCGGGTGAGTGACCACTACCTCATTCCATCACAGATCCACATTGCGTACCGCGCCCTGGACGACAACATGCGACCAGGGGACCTGCTTGTGATCGATTGGGAAGCCACGCAGACGGACCCCGGGCGTTTTTATGACCGCTGGATTTCCAGACCCTACAGAGTCCTGGACCGCGCCCAGGAAGATCCGCTGGCTGATATCCTGCCGCTTCACGCGCGCCACCCCTGGGTCTGGCTGCTCTATCGCACGCAGGATCGCAGTGCGGTGCGTAAGACGACTGCCGGGCTGGAGCGCAAACTTTGTGAAGTTGCCTTTGATCAACACGGATACAGCCTGGAGCGACTGGCCCTGCCGGGCCTTTCCTGCCCGGGATTGCCGGCGCGATTTGACTTCGGCGAGGGAATCATTCTGGCAGAACCCGACGTCGCGCTGCAGGACGAAACGCTGCTGGTGGATTTGTTGTTTCGCAGCAACGATGCACAGAAACTGTATCATTTTTCCGTTTCGCTGCAGTTGTACCAGCTCGCGACGCAGAGGTGGGTCGCCCAGCAAGACCTCGGCATCGGACCGGGAAACATCATTCCCCTTCATGCCGAAATCGACACCGGGCCGCTTTCACCTGGCGAGTACGCGCTGCGGATTGCTCTTTACAACTGGGAGAGCGGTGAACGCAACGTCGCCCGCGACCTGGCGCTGGGGCACGTCAGCGACATTCACACCCTGCAACATATCTTTCTGGATTGATGCGTGAGCAGCGGCGGCCGGCCGCAGACCCGGCTCAGCTCGCGACGGGCCGGCTGTCGTCGTTGCCCCAGTCCTTCCAGGACCCGTCGTAGACGGCCACCTCGCCGTAACCGGCGACGCGCAGGGCCAGCATGCCGTAGCTGGCCGACACGCCGGCATTGCAATAGGTCACGACCTCGGCCTCGTCGTCCAGACCATGCCGGGCGAACAGCGACCGTAACTCATCCGCCGGGCGCAGACCGCCATCCTCTGCGACCAACGCCGGGCGTGGCACATTGAGCGCGCCGGGGATGTGGCCGAAACGACGGGCGCGGCTGGACTGGCCGGCAAACTCCGACGGGGAACGCACGTCGACCAGCAGCCCTTCCGCGCTTTCCAGACCGGCCAGCACCTGGTCGCCGCTGCGCCGCAGACTTTCATCCGGGCGCGCCACAAAGTTGCCGGGGGCGATGGCGGAAATGTCGGCTGTCACCGGTCTGCCTTCCGCGACCCAGCGTTGCCAGCCGCCATCCAGCACAGCGACATGGCGGTGGCCGTAGTAGAGCAGGGTCCACCACAGCCGGGCCGCAAACATGCCGTCGGCGTCATCGTAGGCCACCACCCGCGTGCGCTCCGAAATGCCGATGCGCCGTGCGAAGGCCTGGTAGCGCGCCCGCGGCGCGACCGGCGCATGGCGCGGGTCGTCCGGGTCGGTAATCTCGTGCACCCAGTCCACGAAGACGGCACCTGGAATATGCGCTTCCAGCCAGTCCTCGCGGTGGTTGAAGTAATGCGGCGGTGGCTCGCTGGCCGCAATCACATGACCGCGAATGTCGACGACCCGCAAAAACGGGTCGTCAAGATTCCGCTGTAGCCAGTCTGTCGTGACCAGCAGATTGTCCTGCATGGGAAGGTCCGCCCGCCTGCCAGGTTTGACCTGCAATTCAGCCGAGCGCGTCGTATCCCGGGCCGTCGATGAAGAAGTCGTAGTTGGGCTGGATGTCGACCGTCAGGTCCAGTACCTCGCCCTCTTCCGGCGTACGCAGTTCCTTGCTGTCATGGGGCAACACTTCCTGGCTGCCATCCGCCACGTAGTCATCCGGCACTTCTTCCTCGACGAAAATGGCCTCGTAAGGGCATTCGGGGATGCAGGCGCCGCAGTCGATGCAGGTATCGGGGTCGATATAGTACCAGGGCCATTCGCTCTCGGGCTGCCCCGGAATGATGCATTCCACCGGACACACTTCCACACAGGCGCTGTCGCGCAGGCACAACTGGGTGATGATGTGCGTCATGTTACGGGTCTCCTCGCCACATTTGGGCTGCCTCTATGAACCTAGCCTAACAGGCACAATATCACCTGTCCAGTATTTCACAACCAATAGCGACAACAACCGTGACTAGAGCAGCAGGGCCGCCAGAATCATCAGGACAAACAACCCGAGGGCCAGCACACCCATGCTGCGCAAGTCGGCAATGACATAGCCGTATTGCGCCCGCAGTTCCTCTTCGCTGACCTGTCGCACCGGATTCGCCAGACGCTCGGCGATCTCTTCCTGCGTCAGTTCTTCACCGGCGCGCAACCTGCGCGTGCGGCGCGCTGCCCTGCCTGTGACAACTCCGGCTTCAGAATCGCGCCGGGTCCGGTCGCCTGCGCCGGCAGCGGGCCTGTCCTCAAGACCGGCCTCCCGTCGGGCACGCGCCAGAGTGTCCTGCGGCAGGTTCGGCCGGCGACTTCGTCTGCGGGACATGGCATTCAATTCCGTCTGGCTGAGGCAGGCCACCGACTCCGTCAGGGGTCCGCAGGCCTGCCATGGTCATTTCCCAGTATACTGGCGCGCATCCGTTCCTGAAAGGGAGTCACCCTTGCCTGTGCGTGTGCCTGCCACCGTCTGGCTTCGGGCCCTGTTGCCATTACTGCTGGCGACTGCGCTCACCATCCCTTTCCTGGATGCGGATTCCTTCAATGGCGACGAGCCCGCAACGCTGCTTGCGGCCGGTATTTTGCAGCCGGATACGCATACCCTGGCGGCAACCTGGCATTTCATCGCTGAAGGCGATCCGCACCAGGCCCATGGCTGGGCGCTGCTGCTCTTCGTCTGGGGACGCCTCGTCGGCTGGAGTCTGGTCGCCATCCGCGCGCTACCCCTGTTCGCCGGTCTGCTGACGCTGGCCTGGGTGTACCGCTGCGGCCGCGATTTCTTCTCCCCGGCGGCGGGCCTGCTGGCGAGTCTGCTGCTCGCTGCCTCGCTTTTCTTTCTCGCTTACCTGACCCACGCGCGCGCCTTTTCCCTGGTGGCCCTTTGTGTGGCGCTCATTCTGTGGTGCTACTGGCGCCTGACCCTCCACCCGCAGCCGGCGCGAAAGATGGCGCGCCCCGGTTTGCTTGCGGGAAGCGTCGGCCTGCTCTACGCGCACTACTTCAGCGCCCTGTTTCTGCCAGTGCTCATCCTCTTCCATTTGTCACTGCGCCCCAAAGACCGGCGCTGGTGGCAGACCGGGGCCCTCTTTGTGCTGGCCGCCCTGCTGGCAAGCCCCCAATTGCCGGGCTTCTTCAATGGCCTGCAAATGACGACCGGCGATCATGCCCTGGGCACCAGCGCCCTCGCGGCGCCCGACTTGCTCGCCCGTCTGGCATATCGACTGTCCAATGGCATCCTCCCGCCGGCGGAGTGGCTCGGCAACGCCCTGCTGCTGCTGCTTCCGCTGTTGTTCCTGTATGTCGCCTTTCGACGTTGGCGGATTGGCGCCAGGCGCGATGCCCGGTGGCTGTTGCTATTCGCGTCGGCGGGATTCCTGTTGCTCGCTGTAGCGGTCAATGCTGTGATCGGCACCTTGCTGGATGATCGCCTGCGTTACCTGATGCCGCTCCTGCCGCCTTGCGCGCTGCTGGCCGCCATGGGGCTGTTGCGCCTGGCCGGCCAGAGGCAACGCCTGCTGTCGCTTCTGATGGCGTTCTGGCTTGCCCTCGGCGCATTCCTGAGCCTGGCAAGCGACTTTCGTTACGAGCTTGGCTTTTTCTTTCCCACCAATATCCACAGGGTCTTCGATCATCTTGCCCGCCAGACCGGGCCTGGGGACCTGCTGGTCCTCGACGACCACGTCGCCGGTGGCTACTCGATCCAGCTGTACACCGGCCTGCTGGGCACCCCGTCAAGGGTGATTCACCGGCGTTGGGAAGACCCCTTCATACGCGTGAGAACGGCGCATGAAGATTTCCAGGACCTGTGGCTGCTCTATCGCAGTGAGGACCGCGAGCGCTTCAGTGACCTGCCGCAGCAACTGGGGCGAGCGCTCTGCGAAAGGTCGCTTGACCGCTGGGGCTTCAGCGTTGATCGCCTTGCGCCAACCGCCCAGGAGTGTCGCCATGCCGCCCCGCGCCTGGAGTTTGATGGGGGACTGCTGCTTTCTGCGCCTGAGGTCTCACTGCAGGACAACTTTCTACTGGTAAAAGCCGGGGTCCGCAGTCCGGACCGGGATCTGCCCTCCCGCTACTCGCTGGCCCTGCACGTCATTGACCCGGACAGTGGCCAACGGCTGGCCCAGGAGGACGGCGGGCTGGGAAAGGGGGTGTTTGTTCCCTTGTTCCGGGAAATCGACGTCAGCGCCCTGCCGCCGGGCGATTACGAACTGCAGGTCGCGCTCTACGACTGGCAGACCGGCGAGCGTCTGAACGCCCGTGACCTGCAGACCGGCGTCGTCAGCGACATACACGTCCTGCAGCGTTTCCGCATAGGTTGAGATCGCGACAACCGCAGCAGGGGATATTATTGGCCAGACAGACAGGCGCAGGAACGAACCTTGGCCGAAAGCAGAAAAAACAACCGCAGGACGACGCCAGTCTGGCTGTGGGCGCTTGTCCCCATGCTGCTGGCCGCGGCGCTGGTCGCGCCCTTCCTCGGCAGAGACATTTACGATGTCGACGAAGCGGCCACCATCATCAGCGCCTGTGCCCACCTTCTCGGCCCCTGTTCCCCGGCGGAAGCCGTCAAGGCATCTTTGCGTTGGCCGGAGAATGGCTGGGGCCACGCGATCGCCTTCTCCCAATGGGGGCAGCTGGTCGGTTGGAGCGAATTCGCCATTCGCGCGCTGCCCTGGCTTGCCGGGTTGCTGACTGTCGCATGGGTCTACCGTCTCGGACGCGACCTGTTCACGCCAACCATCGCCCTGGCCGCCGCCCTGCTCATGTCGACCTCCGTCCTCTTCCTCACCTACATGCATATCGCCCGCTTCTACGGCCCCGGGATGTTGTTCACAACCATTACGCTTTGGGGCTACTGGCGCGTCGCCCTTGCAGAAAAGCCGCCAACGCGCATGGCGCAGGTTGCCCTTTTCCTGGGCGCTACGGGCGTGCTCTATTCTTGGTATTTCGGCGCCCTGCTGGTCCTGGCGCTGGGATTGCATCACCTTTTCCTTGTGCGCAAGGACCGTCGCTGGTGGCAGTCCATGACCCTGCTGTTTATTGCAGCTCTGCTCGCCCTGCCGCAAGCGCCGGATTTGATCAGCGGCATCACCTATAACCAGGACAAGGAAAGTCTTCACAGGCGGGCCCTGCATGCGCCGGAGGTCATTTCCCTGTTCCTGCGCTACCTGAGCAGCGACCTGCTCAAGGTCCCGCCACTCCTGGCCAGTCTGCTGATCCCGATCCTGCCATTTTGCCTGTTGCTGTCCTGGTGGCGGGGACGTCAGCGCCGTCCGCAACCCGGCGCCGTCCGGTTTCTCGCGGTCACGTCAGTCATGGTGCTCCTGTTCATAATGGGCGCCAACGAATGGGCCAGGGTACTTGACCCGACCCGCGTGCGCTACCTGTCCACGCTCTGGCCCGCGGCCCTGCTGCTGGTCAGCCTGGCCCTGCTGCACCCGACGCGAACGCTGGTAAGACCGCCTCTCGGCGTCCTGTTGCTCCTCGCCATCGCCCTGTCAGGCGCCAGCGACTTCCTGCAGGAAGGCCCCCTGGTCCGGACGGGCTGGGGCTGGCGCAAACACGAAGTCACTGCAGCGACCATGAGGCGGGCCCTGGAGAATGCTACGTCCGACACCCTGATGGTCGTGGATGAAAAATTGATTGCCCCGAATCGGCAAATGGAAGCTTATGTCATTGTCTTTGACGGGCACAGCATCCCGCTGTTTCCCGACACTTCATCACAAAGACTGCTCCGCGGAGCTGACGCCAATCATGAAGTCGTCCTGCTGCTGCGCAGTTCCATGGAAGCGGACCTTCACCTTCAGGATCACGTCGATCTGTTCCAGCAGCGCCTCTGGATCCACCATCAAACCTGGCGCGAAGATGAAATCACCTTCGTCCGTTTCGTATCTCCCTTTTCCACCCTGCTGATCGACCAATACCAGTTGGAGTATGACCAGGAAATCACTTTGGTCGGTTCGGGCATTCTTCGGGAAACTGACAAACTGCGCTTCCTGGCGCATTTCCGCAGCAGGGATGAAAACCTGCTGGCCAACTATTCGCTTGCAGTCCATGTCATCGATCCGTCAACCGGCCAGCGCGTCGCCCAAGGCGACCAGGGCGTCGGGCCAGGCAGCCACGTAAGATCAGTGAGCGATATTGATATCCGCGCCCTGCCGCCAGGCGATTACGAACTGCACCTTGCCCTCTACGACTGGCGCACCGGCGAGCGTTTGACCGCGCGTGATCTGCAAACCGGCGTCGTCAGCGACATGCACGTGCTGCAGCACTTCCGCATTGGCTGACATCGCGCCAGGCGCAACAGTCGATATTATTGGCCAGACTGACTGACAGGCACAGGAACGGACCTTGTCTGACCGCAGCGCAAACAATCGCAGGACGACGCCTGTCTGGTTGTGGGCGCTGATCCCCATGTTGCTGGCTGCGGCGCTGGTCGCGCCCTTGCTTGGCAGGGACATCTTCGATGTCGACGAGGCGGCCACCATGATCAGCGCCTGCGCCGGCTACCTCGGCCCCTGCACACCGGCAGAAGCTGCCATGGCATCTGCCCGTTGGCCGGAGAATGGCTGGGGCCATGCGATTGTCTTCTCCCAATGGGGACAACTCCTTGGCTGGAGTGAGTTCGCCATGCGCGCGTTGTCCTGGCTTGCCGGGTTGCTGACTGTCGCCTGGGTCTACCGTCTCGGACGTGACCTGTTCACGCCAACCATCGCCCTGGCCGCCGCGCTGCTGTTGGCCGGTTCCGTGTTCTTTCTCACCCACATGCATATCGCCCGCTTCTACGGTCCCGCAATGCTCTTCACCTCGATCACACTGTGGGGTTACTGGCGCGTCGCCCTGCAGCAACGGCCAGCCAGCCAGCGGGATCGTGCGACTTTGCTGCTGGGCGCAACGGGTCTGCTCTACTCGCTGTTTTTCGGAGCCTCGCTAATTGGGGCCCTGGGTCTCTTTCATCTATTCCTTGTGCGCAAGGATCAGCGTTGGAAACAGGCCGCGCTATTGCTGTGCCTGGCAGTTCTTTTTTCCTTGCCACAAGCCCCTGATTTGCTCAGTGGAATAGCCAGAAACCAGGGAAGGGAAGCGCTTCAGGCCCGGGCCCTGCAGGCAACAGACGTTCTGGCCCTGTATTTACGTTACCAGAGCAACGACCTGATCAACCTCCGGGAACCTGCTGTCAGCCTGCTGCTCCTGGCCTTGCCCTTGCTCCTGCTGGGCACGTCCTGGGTTCGACGGCGGCGCCAGTTGCAGTTTGATGCTGCCTGGTACATCACTTTCACCTGCATCCTGTCGCTGCTGATGATTGTGGGCGCCAATGAACTGACACGTGTGTTTGGCTCAGAACGGGTTCGCTACCTGGCTCCCTTGTGGCCACCCTCCGCCCTGCTGGCAAGCCTGGTCTTGCTGCACCCAGGGCGAATGCTTCTGCGACCGCCTCCCGGTGTCGTTCTGGTCCTCGCCATCACCCTGTTCGGCATCAACGACTTCCTGCAGGAAGGCCCGCTGGTGCGAACGTCATGGGCCTGGCGGCACAATGACGTCACCATGGCCACCATGCAAAAGGTGTTGGGAGAATTGTCTGAAGGTGAGCCGGATTCCTTGCTGATCGTGGACAGATCGCTTCTTGAGAGGGTCAGGCTAGGCGAGGCTTACTTCAGTACCCACGCCAAAAACCGGGTGCGGCCAGGTGGCACGTCCACTTCACTGGAATTGCTGCGGAATGCTCCCGGCTATCATGATATTCTGCTGCTGCTACGCAATTCCGAAATGGAAAAATTGAATTTCCAGGGCCATCTTGATTTCTTTTTGCAAAGGCTTTGGGTCCGGCAACGCTCCTGGAGCAGGGATGGAATAACCCTGGTCCGCCTCGCCTCCCCCTTTCTCAACCCCCGACAGGATCAGCGCGTACTTGATGTCGACCGTGACATTGACATCCTTGGCGCAGGAAAGCTGCTGGACAAGGACACTTTGCAGGTCGTGGCGCACTTACGCAGCGCCGACGACTATCTGCTAAGCCACTACTCTCTTGCCCTGCACGTCATCGACCCCCGCACAGGAGGACGTGTCGCCCAGGGCGATGTTGGCGTCGGACCGGGATCCTACGTCATGGTTGAGAGTGAAATCGACGTCAGCGCACTGCCGCCGGGCAATTACGAACTGCACCTTGCCCTCTACGACTGGCGCACCGGCGAGCGTCTGTCCGCGCGTGACCTGCAGACCGGCACAGTCAGCGATATGCACGTTCTACAGCGAATTCGCATTGGCTGACATCGCGACAACCGCCATAATCCAAGTCTATGGCCAGACCGCCCGCTCTGGTGGAAGAGGCACTGCATTTGCCTGAACGCAGCACAAATGGCCGGTCTACAGCCCCCTTTTGGCTGTGGGCGCTTGTCCCCATGCTACTGGCTGCGGCCATGGTCGTGCCTGTCCTCGGCAGGGACATCTTTGACGTCGACGAGGCGGCCACCATGATCGGCGCCTGTGCCCGTCACCTCGGCCCCTGTTCCCCGGCAGAAGCCATCAGGGCATCTTTGCGATGGCCGGACCAGGCCTGGGGCCTCTCTGTTGCCTTTTCGCAGTGGGGCCAGCTCGTCGGCTGGAGTGAAATGGCCATGCGGGCCCTCCCCTGGCTAACCGGGCCCCTGGCTCTCGCCTGGGTCTACCGCCTGGGGCGGGACCTGTTCTCGCCAGCCATCGCCCTGGTCGCTGCGCTGCTCCTGTCGACCTCGCTTGTCTTTCTGACCTACATGCACATTGCCCGCATTTTCGTCCCGCTGATGCTGTTCACAACCATCACGCTGTGGGGTTACTGGCATGTGTCTCTTGCAGAAAGGCCACCAAAACGCGTTGCTCAGGCTGCCCTGTTGGCGGGCGCCACCGGCGTTCTGTACTCCCACTATTTGTGCGCCATGCTGGTCCCGGCCCTGGGGCTGTTCCATCTTTTCCTTGTCCGCAGGGACCGCCGTTGGCGGCAGGCGCTGGCCCTGCTCCTCCTTGCGGTTCTGCTCGCCCTGCCGCAAGCGCCGGACCTGATCAACGGCATCTCCTTCAATCAGGACAAGGAAAGGCTACATGACTCGGCCCTGCATGCGCCAGAGGTCCTGTCCCTGTTCCTGCGCTACCTGAGCAATGACATTCTCAATCCTGGCCAGCCCGTCAACAGCTTGCTGTTGCCTGTTTTGCCCCTGCTGTTGCTGTTCGCTGTCCGGACCATGCGCCATAGCCGCCGGCAGACGGATGCCGCCTGGTACCTTACCGGCACCAGTTCCCTTCTGTTTTTGCTCATCGCAGGAGTCAATGAATGGATTCAGGTGCTCGATCCAAAACGGGTTCGCTATCTGGCAAGCCTGTGGCCTCCCACCTTGCTGCTGTTCAGCGCCATCATGTTCCGCCCGTTACGGGGCCCCTTGCGCTACGTAATGCTTGTACCGATCGTATTGATCGCAATCTCCGGAACGCTTGACTTTCGTCAGGAGGGCGAACTGGTTCGTCACTCCTGGGACGGAAGAAAAAGCCCGATCTCCGTCCCGGTCGCCCACAGGGTCGCCTCGGAAGCCTTTTCCGATAGTTTCCTGCTTGTCGACCCCGACACGTTCAGATACGAAAATCGCAGCTACGAACTGTACACCGGCGCCTGGGGCAATCGTCGCGCAACTCTGCAACCGGACGCCAATGTCACGGGATTGACGGAGCAGGCACGGGCCCACGAAAGTGTCTGGCTGCTTTACCGTACCGCCTCTGAAGGTACGCTCCGGATTCCTGAATTTCTCGAACAGCTCATGTCCGCAGGATGGACCCGGGGCCTCGACTGGCAAGACGCAAATGTTACATTGCGGCAACTGCGTTCTCCGTTGCAGTCAGGCGAGAGCCATCACGGCGGCCTTGTTTTCGACAGGTCAATCAGAATGACAGGCTCGTGGTTTTTCTTGCAGGACGGGCGCCTGCTGGTCCGCGTTGATCTGCAAGGCAGGGACCATAACCTGCTCAGCCAATTCTCTCTCGCCCTGCACGTGATCGACCCGCGAACAGGCGAGCGCGTCGCCCAGGGCGACGTCGGCGTCGGACCGGGCATTTTTGTACCCGTCCGCAGCGACATCGACCTCGGCGCCCTGCCGCCAGGCGACTACGAACTGCACGTCGCCCTTTACGACTGGCAGACCGGCGAACGTTTGACCGTCCGCGACCTGCAGACCGGCACGGTCAGCGACATGCACGTCCTGCAGCGTTTTCCCCTGGGTTAAGCACAGGCCCCTGGCATCCCTTGAAGACAGTGCCCTTGCTATACTGTGCGCCGGATCGACACGAGACTGCTGCCTTGCCTGAGCCCAAAGCAACCAACCTGGTGAAAATGCCTGTTTGGCTATGGGCGCTGGCTCCCATGCTGCTGGCCACGGCGCTGGTCGTGCCCGTCCTCGGCAGGGACATACTTGGCGGCGACGAGTCAGCCACCTTGCGCATGGCCTGTGCCGGCCATCTCGGCCCCTGTAGCCCTGCGGAAGCCATTCAGGTCCTGTTGTCCTTTACGCCGGACCAGGCCTGGGGCATTCCCATTGTGTTTTCCCAATGGGGACAACTGGTCGGCTGGAGCGAATTCGCAACCCGTGCCCTGCCGTGGCTCGCCGGACCCCTGACCATCGCCTGGGTCTACCGCCTCGGACGCGACCTGTTCACGCCAGCCATCGCCCTGGCCGCCGCAGTGCTCCTGTCAACCTCCACCCTCTTCCTGATTTACATGTATATCGCCCTCCTTTTCGGGCCCGCAATGCTCTTCACGACTGTCGCGCTCTGGGGGTACTGGCGCGTCGCCATTGCCCGCAGACGGCCCAAACGCGGTGGGCGGGCTACACTTCTGCTGGGCGCCACGGCTGTGCTCTATGCCCACTACTTCAGCGCCCTGCTGGTCCCGGCGCTGGGGCTGTTCCACCTGTTTTTCGTGCGCAAGGAACGCCGCTGGTGGCAAGCCACAGTCCTGCTCGTCATTGCAGTTCTGCTCGCCCTGCCCCAGGCGCCGGGCCTGCTTGCCGGCATTGAATTCACCGCGGCCAAGGACGATCTTCACAGCCGGGCCTTGCAGCCCTGGGATGTCCTCGCCCTTTTTTTTCGTTACCTGAGCAACGATCTGCTCCAGGTCCCCGGTCCACTGGCCGGCTTCCTGCTGCTGGCCATGGTGGCGCTGGTGCCGTGGGCCTTCTGGAACAGAAGACAGCGTTCCTCTCCACCGGGCTCTGGCTGGTACCTGACTCTGGCCACTGTACTGTTGGGGCTGCTCAGCCTGGCCGCCAATGAATTGACCCAGGCGCTGGAACACAGACGGGTTCGCTATCTGGCAGGCCTGTGGCCCCCCGCCGTGCTCCTTCTTGGCGTGGTCTTTGATCACCTGTTACGCCGGTCCTTGCGTTGGCTTGCCCTTGGCCCGGTCGTATTGATCGCCTTCGCCGGAGTGGCTGACTTTCTTTGGCAAGGAGACCTGATTCGCCACAATTGGCGCCGGCAATTGGAACGTGCCACCATCCCGGTCGTCAACAGGATCGCCATGGAAGCCGCGCCGGACAGGTTGTTGTTTGTCGATCCTTCCGCATTCGGCGCCATTAACCACAGCTACGAGTTGTACACCGGAATTTGGGGCGATCGCCGCGTGCCGCTGTATCCGGATTCGCTCGCCGGCGAACTGGTTGATCGGGCGCGGGACTACCAGGACGTCTGGTTGCTTTATCTCACCGCTTCTGAAGCTTCGCTCCAGATACCCGAGCTTGTCGATGAATTGACGCAGATCGGATGGGTGGGCCTCCTCGACTGGCAGGATGGACAAGTCACCCTGCAGCATCTGCGTTCCCCGCTCCAGAATTGACCGGACCTTCTGCCCGACACCGGGTCCGACCAGTTGCCCGAATGGCAGCCTTGTGGTTTCCCGTGTACGTGGACCGTAACAGGGTCAGCAACCCTGCGCGTCTGAATGTCATGTTACACTCCCCGTCGGAAAGGCCCGGTTGATTTCGATGATCGCGGATTCCCTTATCCCGGGGACGAAAATCCCGCTTTGGTGGCCGGCATTGATCCCCCTGTTGCTGGCCGCCCTCTTCGCCTCCATCCAACTGGATGACTACGCCTTCAACCGCGACGAGCCGGATATTGTGTATTCGGCCGGTATTTATGCGTCCGGCCCAGGCACGCTGAACGAAGTGTGGGCATTTACCGGGAGAGTCCACCCGACTCTGACCCAGGGCTGGACGATGCTGCTATTCGTCTGGGGCCGCCTCGTCGGCTGGAGTGAGCCGGCCATCCGCTCCCTTGCCTTCCTTGTCGCCCTGTTGACCCTCGCCTGGATCTACCGCGCAGGTCGGGATCTCTTCTCGCCACAGACTGCTCTGCTGGCCAGCCTGCTGGTCAGCGCTTCGGTCCTTTTTCTGGCTTACGGGGCCACTGCGCGTGGCTTCACCTTTGTCGCACTTTTCGCCACCTTGATTCTCTGGAGCTACGGTCGCCTGATGCTGACGTCACGGCCGACCGGAACCGGCACCCTGGCAGTCCTGTGGCTGGGCATCGCGGGCCTGCTTTACAGCCAACATCCTGGTTCGCTGTTCCTGCCAGCCCTCGGCATCTTTCACCTGCTGTTTATGCCCAAAACGCGACGCTGGTGGCAAGTCGTCCTTGCCCTTGCCCTTGCTCTACTCGTCGCCCTGCCGCAATTGCCAGGTTTCCCGAGCGGCCCTTCACTTCGAGCCGACGACGAACAACTGGCGAGCAGGGCCATGGCGGCCGCCGAGGTCCCCGGGCAATTCCTGAACGCCCTGAGTAATTTCCTGTTCAGGCTGCCCTGGCCTGTTGGCGCCTTGTGCCTCGGCCTGCTTTTCGTCGCTCTGGTCAACACTTCCTTGCGCCGCCTGCGGGCCTCTGTGCCAGCCAATGCCTGCTGGTTGCTGGTCTTTGTGTCGGCAACTGCCTTCCTGATCATGGTGGCAGCCAATGAAGCGGTATCCACCATGAAGGGCAACCGCATTGGCTACGTGCTTCCGCTGTTGCCGCCGCTCGCCCTGCTGGCCGGAATTACCTTGCAAAAGTATCTGCGAGCGTTCCCACGGGCTGTCACGGCTATTCTGGCCCTTTGGCTGATTCTCGGTCCTGCCCTGATCCTCGCCGAATACGGATTGGATCTTTACCGCTATCCCTCCACCTTCCATCACGTTCAGCGCATTCTGCAGGAGCGGGCCACCTCCAGTGACCTGGTCGTCCTCGAACAGGTGCTGCTTGATCCGGCAGTGCTTTACCTGCATTCGGACTACATCCCGCTCGCGGACCAGCCCTGGCAGACAGTCTTGTGGGAAAGAAGCAAATCTCTTAAGCGCCGCGTTCCCATCCATTCGCACTTCGTGAACATCTGGCTGGCCTGGCCCGCAGACCTGAGCGACGTCGCCCTTACGTCTCACAACGCTCCCGGACGCCTGCTCTGTGAACAGCTGGATGAAATTTCGGGCTACACACTGGAACGCTACGCCAGGTCTGCCACGGGTTGTGAAGACGATAACGACAGGCTGTCTTTCGACAACAACATCCAGCTCTCCGGGCCCTGGTTTTCCCTGAGCGACAGTGTGCTGCGCCTGGAGGCCGGACTGCGCAGCGCCGACGACTATCTGCTCAGCCGCTATACCCTCGCCCTGCACGTCATCGACCCGCGCACGGGCGAGCGCGTCGCCCAGGGCGACGTCGGCGTCGGCCCCGGTTCCCTTGTTCCCCTCCGAAGTGACATGGACATCAGCGCCCTGCCGCCAGGCGACTATGAACTTCACGTCGCGCTCTACGACTGGCAGACCGGAGAACGCCTGTCCGCCCGTGACCTGCAGACCGGCACTGTCAGCGACATGCACGTTCTGCAGCGCTTCCACATTGGCTGACAACGCATCGTCCGCAATAATGGACCTGGTTGTCGGCCTGAGGGACAGATGCGAGAACTGACCTTGCCTGGACGCAGAATCAACAAGCGCGGGAGGGCGCCCGTTTGGCTGTGGGCGCTTGTCCCCATGCTACTGGCTGCGGCCATGGTCGTGCCTGTCCTCGGCAGGGACATCTTCGACGTCGACGAAGCCGCCACCATGATCGGCGCCTGTGCCCGTCACCTCGGCCCCTGTTCCCCGCTGGAAGCTGTCAGGGCATCTGCGCGCTGGCCGGGCCAAAGCTGGGGCCACGTCATCGCCTTCTCCCTGTGGGGACAACTGGTCGGCTGGAGTGAAATCGCCATACGTGCCCTCCCCTGGCTCTTCGGCCCACTGACCCTGGCCTGGGTCTACCGCCTCGGGCGGGACCTGTTCTCGCCAGCCATCGCCCTGGCCGCCGCCCTGCTCCTCGCATCCTCCGTCCTCTTCCTGACCTACATGCACGTCGCCCGTTTTTACGGACCCGCGATGTTGTTCTCAACCATCACGCTGTGGGGCTACTGGCATGTGGCCCTTGCAGCAAGGCCGCCAAATCGCGTTGCCCAGGCTGCCCTGTTGTCGGGCGCCACCTGTTTGCTCTACTCCCAGTATTTCTGCGCCATGCTGGTCCCGGCCCTGGGGCTGTTCCATCTTTTCCTTTTCCGCAGGGACCGCCGTTGGCGGCAGGCGCCGGCCCTGCTCGTCCTTGCAGTTCTGCTCGCCCTGCCGCAAGCGCCGGACCTGATCAACGGCATCTCCATCAATCAGGACAAGGAAAGGCTACATGACTCGGCCCTGCATGCGCCGGAGGTCCTGTCCCTGTTCCTGCGCTACCTCAGCAATGATTTTCTCAATCCTGGCCAAAACGCCAACAGCCTGCTCTTTCTGGCCCTGCCCCTGCTGTTGCTGATCACTGCCAGGACCTTGCGCCGGCGTCAATGGCAGCCGGATGCAGCCTGGTTCCTCACTGGCGCCAGTACCCTGTCGCTGTTGCTCATCGCAGGTGTCAATGAATGGATACAGGTGCTCGCTCCGGGACGGGTACGTTATCTGGCAAGCCTGTGGCCGCCCGCCCTGCTCCTGGTTGCTGCGATCATTCATCGCCTGTTTCGGAACTCCTTGCCTAACCTGGCGCTTGTCCCGGTCGCATTGATCGCTGTCTCCGGAACGCTCACCCTCCTGCAGGAAGGTGAACTGATTCATATATCCTGGTCTGCAAAAAAACACCCCGTGACCCTCCCGCTCGTGAACAGGATCGCCGCAGAAGCCTGTTCAGACAGCCTGCTGTTGGTCGATCCCTACGTTTTCAGGTACGAAAACCGTAGCTACGAGCTGTATACCGGAGCCTGGGGCCTTCGCCGTGTACCCCTTCATCAGGATACTCCCGCCATGGATGTCATTGAGCAGGCCCGGGTCCGCGAAAACGTCTGGCTGCTCTACCGCACAGCCTGGGAAGATGCGCTTCAGATCCCGCAAACAGTCGAACAGCTCAGCCAGACAGGATGGTCCCGGGAGCTCGACTGGCAAGACGGAAGCGTCACATTGCGGCAACTGCGTTCTCCGTTGCGCCTGAAAGAGAGTCGTCAAGCCGGCCTGGAGTTCGACAGGCAAATCAGAATGACAGGCTCGTGGTTTTTCTTGCAGGACGGACGCCTGATGATCGGGGTTGATCTGCAAAGTGCTGACCATTACCTGCCCGGCATCTATTCTCTCGCCCTGCACATCATCGACACGCGAACAGGCGAGCGCGTCGCCCAGGGCGACGTCGGCGTCGGGCCAGGAATCTGTGTACCCGTCAGAAGCGACGTCGATGTCAGCGCCCTGCCGGCCGGCGAATACGAGGTACACGTCGCGCTTTACGACTGGCAGACCGGAGAACGCCTGTCCGCCCGCGACCTGCAGTCCGGCACAGTCAGCGACATGCACGTCCTGCAGCGTTTCCACATTGGTTAACATCGTGCCGTCCGCAATAATTGACCCCTGTGCCATAGTGGCCGACAGATGCAAAAACTGACCTTGTCTGAACGCAGCAAAAACAGCAGGTCATCGTGCCTCGCCTGGATGTGGGCGTTGTTTCCCATGCTGCTGGCCGCCTCGCTGGCCGTCCCACTGCTGGATTACGATGCCTTCAACGGGGATGAAACCTCGGTTTTGGTTGCTGCTGGCGCCCTGCACGACGGAAATCATTCCTTCGCGGAGGTATGGCAAAACATTGCGCCGCGGGTTGCGGCAGGCTGGCCGCTCTTGCTGTCCTGGTGGGGACGCATGGTGGGCTGGAGCGAGGCCGCCATTCGAAGCCTTGCATTACTTGTTGGTCTCTTGACCATCGCTATTGTGTACCGCGCAGGCAGAGACCTCTTTTCACCCCCCGTGGCTGTGTTCGCCGTCATGCTGCTCGGCGCATCGGTATTTCACCACGCCTACATGATTCGGGCCGGTCCCTACGCAAGTGTTGCGCTTTTCACTGCCATCACAATTTGGGGTTACTGGAGGGTGGCGATGCACCCGGGCGCGATCGGCAGAGGGACTCAGGCAAGCCTGGTGCTGGGCGGTATCGGTTTGACATTCTCGCATTTCCTCGCCGCCTTGCTGTTGCCTGTTCTGTCCATTTACCACCTTTTCTTCGCCCCAAGGGGGAAAAGCTGGTGGCGCACCATACTGCTGCTATCCCTGACCGCTGCAGCAAGCGCGATCCAGGTCCCCCTGTTACCCGAGGGTTGGGCCTATACAGAAAACGAGGATATTACAATCCGGGCACACACTGCAGCCGAATTCCTTTCCCGCCTGCTCTATGACATGAGCAATGGCATCCTGGATGTTTCGATTTCCACTGCGCTGGCAATACTTGTCCTGATCACATTGTCGGCAATGGCCGCCGGCTGGAACATGCGAATGTGGGTCGCGTCGGCGCCTGGATTCCTCATCCTTGCAGGTGCTGCCCTGCTGGCGTCCATTCTCCTCATCAACGAATTCCTCAGCATATTGGCGGACACTCGTGTTCGCTACCTCATGCCTCTTTGGCCAATTTGCGCACTTCTCACGGGAGCAGGATTGTGGCGGCTTTTCCGCAGCCGGCGAGTTCTGGCAACAATTTTGCTTGCATTTTGGGTATTGCAGGGTACCTATCTCGCGTTCGCCACTGATTTCCGCTACGAATTGGGGTTTTTCTTCCGCTTGGACCTGCATCACCTCCGTCAGGCAATTCCGGACTTTGTGCCTGCCAACGACTACCTGGCTGTCGAATACAATGCGGCCAGCCCCGACAGACGCCATTATCGCTACTATCATTTCCAGTTGGTGGATCGTTCGTGGGGCATCTTTTACAGGAAAAACGAGTTCCCGTTTGATACACTGGGGACAGACCAGCACGACCATCCCTGGATCTGGTTACTCTATCTGTCCAGGCATCGGGCAGATGTGGTTGACTTGGTGGCCGGGTATGGGCGGGTATCGTGTGAAATCGCGCTCGACAAATGGGGCTACATGCTTGAGCGCATCGCGCACTCATCCCTGGAATGCCTCAGGACGTTGCCGCGCTTCGAATCAGACAGAGGCCTGACGCTTGCGGACCCCGAAATATCGCTTGGAGGCAATTTGTTGCGCCTTGAGGCCGGTGTCTACAGACCGGAAGGTGAACAACCGGCAAATTTGTCGCTGGCCATTCACGTCATTGACCCTGTTACGGGCCAGCGCATTGCCCAGGGCGATGTTGGCGTTGGACCTGGAGAATTCGCACAACTGCGCAGCAACATCGACGTCAGCGACTTGCCGCCGGGCGATTATGAACTGCACCTCGCGCTCTATCACTGGCGGACCGGCGAGCGCCTGATTGCCCGCGACATGCAGACCGGCGCCGTCAGCGACATGCATATCCTGCAGCGTATACGTATCGATTGACACGCCCAGGTGCTCTCAATGCCTCCGCTCGTGCTACACTGTCAGGCTCTGCCATCCTGGAAACGCCCTTGACTCCGCGTACAGGAATCATGCAGTCCAGATTGCCCTTTTGGTGGCTGGCCCTGGCGCCCCTGTTGCTGGCCGCCCTGCTTTCGTCCATGCAACTGGACGACAACGCCTTCAATGATGACGAGTTCAAATCACTCTATTCGGCCGGTATCTACGACTCGGGGCCAGACACGCTGCAGGAGGTTTGGCAACATGTTGAGCAGACCCGTCCCAACCAGACCCAGGGCTGGTCGAAATTGCTGTTCGTCTGGGGTCGCCTCGTCGGCTGGCATGAACCTGCCACTCGCTCCCTCCCACTTCTTGCCGGCCTGCTGACCCTCGCCTGGCTATACCGCGTCGGCAAGACCCTGTTTTCGCCCCAGGCCGCCCTGCTTGCCGTTCTGCTGATGAGCGCTTCGGTCTTCTTTCTGGCCTACATGGCAATTGCGCGCGTCTTCACGCTGGTCGCGCTGTTCACCACCATGATTCTCTGGAGCTACTGGCGCCTGCTTCACGTGACCAGGCCGGCGGCAAACGCCATGCTGGTTGTCCTGTTCGCGGCCAGCGCCGGTCTGCTGTACTCCCATTACTTTGCAGCGCTACTCCTGCCTGCCCTGATGCTTTTCCACCTGCTGTTCGTGAACAGGGGCCGGCGCTGGCGGCAAGTCACCATGACCTTTGCTCTGGCGCTTCTGATTGCCCTCTTGCAGGCGCCAGGCTTTCTAAACGGTATTTCTCTGTCCGGCGCATCCAGTGGTTTGGCCAACAGCGCCCTGACGGTCGCGGAAATCCCCGGGCGTCTGCTGTATACCCTGAGCAATTATCTGGCCGTCCTGCCAAAACCGGCAGGCGCGATATTTGTCGTCGCGTTGCTGGCCGGCCTGGTACTCCTTACCTGGCGCCGGCTGAAGGCCGGCAAAGGCGCCGGCACCGGCTGGTTCCTGGCTTTCGTGGCGGCAACAACCTTTCTTTTCATCATTGCAGCCAATGAAGTCGTGCGCGTGATGGAGCAAAAGCGGATTCGCTACATGATGTCGCTGTTGCCTCCGATCGCCCTGTTGGCAGGCCATGGCCTGCGCAGGTATCTTCATGTTTTCCCTCGTACCGGCGCCGGCTTTCTTGCCCTGTGGCTGTTGCTTGGCCCGGCCCTTGTCCTGAACGAAACCGGTTTCGACACTTATCGCAAACAGACCTCGTTTCACCATGTGCAGCGCCTGCTGCAGGAGCGTCTGACCGCCGGCGATCTGGTCGTTCTCGAAGAGTCATTGGGGGATCGGGAAGTGCTGTATTTGCACCCTCTCTATATCCCGCTTTCGGACAATTCTTGGGACACCGTCTTTTGGGATGGCGAGGGACCGCTGAGAGATGCTGTGCCCGCCCACTCCGCCTGGTTAAACATCTGGCTGATTGATCGGGCGGATGAACCCAACCTTGCCTTCACCACTGCCAATGTCCCGGGACGTCAGCTCTGCGAGCGACTGGATGACCTGGCGGGCTTCACGCTGGAGCGCCATGCAAAAATATCTTCCGGCTGTGAGCCCGTCCCGTTCCGGCTGGCCTTTGAGCGGGACATCCAGTTGACCGGTTCAGAGTTCTCCCTCGCAAATGACCTGCTGCGACTGGAAGCCGGCCTGCTGAGCGCGGATGACTACCTGCTCAGCCACTATACGCTTGCCCTGCACGTCATTGACCCGCTCACAGGCGAGCGCGTCGCCCAGGGCGACGTCGGCGTCGGCCCGGGCAGCTTCGTCGCCATCGGCAGAGACATCGACCTCGGCGACCTGCCGGCGGGCAACTACGAGTTGCACGCCGCTCTGTATGACTGGCAGACGGGAGAGCGCCTGATCGCCCGTGATCTGCAAACCGGCGACGCCGGCGACATGTTTGTCCTGCACCGATTCCGCATTGATTGAAAGGGATGACGTCTGCAGCAAGCACGCCGCAAGTTACAATGAATCTGCATTCAGACGGGCTGGATTTTTGACCACGCACACAGAAACCACGATTGCCAGGGCGCCCTTCTGGTGGCTGGCTCTTGGTCCGCTCATGCTGGCTTCCCTTGTCGCCTCCATGCATCTGGATGCATTCGCCTTCAATCGAGACGAGCCAGACATCGTGTATGCAGCCGGAATCTACGACTCTGGCCCCGGCACGCTGACAGAAGTCTGGGAATTCATCAACAAAGACCACCCAACCCTGGCCCAGGGCTGGAGTGCCCTGCTGTTTGTTTGGGGTCGTCTCGTCGGCTGGAGTGAGCCCGCCATCCGCTCACTGTCCTTCCTTGCCGGCTTGCTGGCGCTCGCCTGGCTTTACCGTGCAGGCCATGACCTGTTGACTCCCCGCGCAGGTCTGTATGCAACCATGTTGGCAAGCGGATCCCTGTTTTTTCTCAGCTATATGCTGATTGCGCGTACCTTCACCCTGGTCGCGCTCTTCACCGCAGCAGTCCTCTGGAGTTACTGTCGCCTTGTGAATGCCAGGCGCCAATCTGGCTCCGTCACCCTGGCTGTTTTTTTTCCTGGGTTGTGTTGGCCTGCTGTATTCACACTATTTCACTGCCTTGATTCTGCCTGCGCTGTTCCTGTTTCACCTGCTCTTCGCAATGCGTGGCCGACGCTGGTGGCAAGTTCCGGTGACAATGACGGCGTCCCTTGCTATCGGCCTGGTACAAGCGTCCGGATTTTTTGAAGGCCTGTCAAACTTCTCCAATAGTCAGGTATTGAGAAACGCTGCGCTGGATGCCGACCTGATCCCGCACGCTTTCCTTTATTTCATGAGTAACTTCACCCTCGGGTTGCCCAGGCCGGCGGGCGCCGCCCTGCTGCTGCTTTTGTTGCTTGCCCTGCTTCGGGCCACCTGGCGCCGAATTCAGGCAGGCCGACACGTTGATGCCGGCTGGCTGCTGGCCTTTCTGGCCGGCACGACCTTTCTGCTCATGTTCGCCGCCAACGAAGTGGTCTCCGTGCTGACGGGCAGCCGCATACACTACATGATGTCGCTGCTTCCTGTGCTGGCCCTGCTGGCGGGGGAAATATTGAGTCAACAGCGGGCAAAGTTCCGCCTCGCGGTTGGCGGCCTGCTGGTTTTCTGGCTGGTTCTTGGCCCGGCACTTCTAAACTCCGGCCTGGTGTATTACATCGACCGCCATCCATCCACCTTCCACCTCGTCCAGCGCTGGTTGCAGAAGCGTGCCGGCCCCGATGATCTGGTCGTTCTCGAAAGTTCATTGCTGGACCTCCAGGTCCTGTATCTGCGCCCGAATTACATACAGCTCTCGGACCAATCCTGGGAGACCGTCTTCTGGAACCGCAACCAAGCACTGGAGAGCGTTGCGCCTGCCCGGTCAAGCTACACCAACTTCTGGGTCGTGTATGAGCCGGATGACAAGGGTGACGACATCACACCGTACTTCGCACAGGGCCGCATTCTCTGCGAGCGAATTGAGAATCTTGCGGGTTACACACTGGAACGCCATGCCAGGACCGCTACCGATTGTGCCGATTCCTGACAGGAGTAGTTTCGTTGGCAACAAATTCCATTTGACCGCTAATACACCGTACGCCATAAAGACGGCCGGCAGCGAACCGCGTGTGGCGCCTGAAGGCTGGCAAACTTCATGGGCCTCATCTCCCGCGACCCGCAGACCGGCGGCGCAGGCGACAAGCACGTCCTGCAGCGCGCAGGCATCGACTGACTGCGTCGGCAACGGAGATCCCTGTGCTAAACTGGGCGCCTGGCCTGGCCGGGAACACGTACTTGCCTGAGAAAGAAACAATCAATCGGGTGAAAGCGCCTGACTGGCTGTGGGCGCTGCTTCCCATGTTGCTGGCGGCGGCGATGGTCGTGCCTGTCCTCGGCAGGGACATCTTCGGCGGCGACGAGTCAGCCACCTTGCGCGTCGCCTGTGCCAACCATCTCGGCCCTTGTACCCCTGCAGAAGCTGTCCAGCAACTTGTGTTTATTGTGCCCGATCAGGCCTGGGGTATCGCCATCGCGTTTTCTCAATGGGGACAACTGGTCGGCTGGAGCGAATTTGCCATCCGCTCCCTGTCATGGCTTGTTGGCCCCCTGACCATCGCCTGGGTCTACCGGCTGGGACGTGAACTGTTTACGCCTGCCATCGCCCTGAGCGCTTCACTGCTCCTGTCAACCTCCGTCCTCTTTCTGGTCTATATGTATATTGCCCGCCTGTTCGGGCCAGCCATGCTCTTTACGACAATCTCAATTTGGGGTTATTGGCGCGTCACCCGTTTTGGAAGGCGGCCAAAACCTGGTGCGCAGGTTGCCCTGCTGCTGGGCGCCACGGGTGTGCTCTATTCGCATTACTTCAGCGCCTTGCTGGTCCCGGCGCTTTGCCTGTTCCATCTGCTCTTCGTGCGCATCGATCGCCGCTGGTGGCGAGCCCCCTTCCTGCTCGGTCTGGCAGGCCTGCTGGCCCTGCCCCAGGTCACCGGTGTGCTCAGCGGCATCGCCTTTAACGAGGTAAAGAGCGACCTTCACAATCGGGCCCTGCAGGCTCATGAAATCCTTGCCCTCCTGGTTCGATTCCTGGGCGGTGACACACTTCAGGTCCCCGATCCATTGGCCAGGCTCCTGTTGCCTGCCATGGTCCTGCTCGTGTTGTGGAGCATCTGGACAAGAAGGCGTCGGCATTGGCAGCCGGATGCCGGCGCGTACGTCACGCTTGTCAGTGTGCTCCTGGCTTTGCTCAGCCTGGCCCTCAATGAACGGCTAAAGGTGTTTGCGCCAGAGCGAATTCGCTATCTGGCAGCCCTGTGGCCCCCCGCCATGCTGCTTGCCGGCGTGGCCGTTCATTACCTGTTGCGCCACTCCCTGCGTTTACCCGTGCTGGTGGCGGTCACATTCATCGCCTTCTCCGGCGCGACTGACTTTCTTGGGGAAGAAGCGCTGCTTCGCAACAACTGGCGTCGACGACCCAATCGCGCCACCATTCCGATCGTAAACAGAATCGCCGTGGAAGCCAGACCTGACAGCCTGCTGCTTGTCGATCCCGTCACGTTTGGAGCCATAAACCACAGCTATGAATTGTACACCGGCGCTTGGGATGATCGTCGCGTGCCGCTGTATCCGGATTCGCCGGCCATAGAACTGGTCGACCGGGCCCGGAAACACCGGGACGTCTGGTTGCTTTACCTCAGCGCCTCTGAAGATGCGCTCCAGATACCTGAGATTGTCAATCAACTTTCGCAAGCGGGTTGGGATGTCCTCCTCGACTGGCAAGATGGAAGAGCCACCTTACGGCACCTGCGTTCCCCGCCGCCATAAGGGCTATGCGCCCCGAAGGGTCTCGACTCTGACAGGCAGATCAGACAGCGGGCACAAGCTGTTGCCTTGTGCAGTCACCAGTTATTTCAGGACCGCCCGGCAAGGTACCACCAACATTCACGCCGACTTTTCTAACTCACAGACCGGCGACACGCCGCTTTTCGTAAACCGAACACGGTCGCCAATGCAGACTGGCACACACGATGTTACTTCCGCGCGGGCAGATACCGGATCAGCATCCTCGCGAGAACGCGCCTCATGTTACACTCTCAAACGGACTGGCAGGGATGAATTCCTTGATCCTGATCTCCAAAATCACAAAGCCTGAAATCCCCTCCTGGTGGTCGGCCGTTCTCCCCCTGTTGCTGGCTGCCCTGTTCGCATCCATTCAGTTGGATGACAACGCCTTCAACCGCGACGAGTTCAAGGCCCTTTATTCCGCCGGAATCTACGAATCGGGGCCCGCAACCCTGCCGGAGGTCTGGCGCCATGCGGAGCAAGACCGCCCCAATCAGGCCCGGGGTTGGTCCCTGCTGCTGTTCTTCTGGGGTCGCCTCGCCGGCTGGAGCGAACCCGCCATTCGCTCCCTGTCCCTTTTTGCCGGTCTGCTGGCCATCGCCAGTCTTTACCGCGCCAGCCAGGACCTGCTCTCGTCCAGGGCGGGCCAGTTGGCCGCCTTGCTCGCCAGCACCTCCGTCTTCTTGCTTGCCTCTATGGCCATTGCCCGTGGCTTTACTCTGGTCGTTCTCTTCACCACCCTGATCCTCTGGAGCTACGGTCGCCTGATTCTTGCCCGGCCCCAGTCAGGAACCGGAACGCTGGTCGCCCTGTGGGCGGGCACTGTTGCCCTGCTTTATACTCACTACCTTGCCTCCCTTTTTCTGGCGGCTGGCGGCATCTACCACCTTCTCTTTGTGCGAAAGGACCGACGCTGGTGGCAGGTCACCCTGCTGCTGCTGCTGGCACTGTTGGTCGGCCTGATACAGTTGCCCGGTTTCCTTGACTTCCTGTCCAGTGTCGGTACCGGGGAAGATTCTGCGCACCTCGCAATGACGGCCTTCGAGGTCCCTGGGCAAGTCCTTTACATCTTGAGCAATTTTCTGGTCAGGCTGTCCTGGCCGGCCGGCGCGCTGTTCATCACGCTTCTTGTTGTCCTCCTGTTGTTCACGTCTGGCCGCAGGTTGCGGGGCGGTCCGCAAGGCAGTTCAGGCTGGATGCTGGTCTTTGTGACTGCAACTGCCTTCCTGATCATGGTGATGGTCAACGAACTGGCCCGCTCCCTGAAAAGTAGCCGGACAAGTTTTGTGCTTCCGCTCCTGGCCCCTGTCGCCATGCTGGCAGGAAATGCCATGCACCGCTATCTGCGGACCTTTCCCCGGGGGTTGAAGTTCTTCATGGCCTTCTGGCTGATATTCGGTCCCGTTCTGGTCCTCACTGAAGCAGAAATCTTCACATTCCGTCATACCTCCACTTTCCATCACGTGCAGCGCATCCTGTCGGAACGAGCCTCCACCGGTGACCTGGTCGTCCTCGAATCAGCCTTGCGGGACCGGGAAGTACCTTACCTGCACCAGCACTACTTCCCTCTTGCGAACCAGCCCTGGGACACCGTTTTCTGGGCCAGCACCAAGACTCTCACAAGTGCCGCGCCCGTTCATTCTCCTTATCTTAATCTCTGGCTGGTTTACCCCACAGACATGGCCGGCGTCGCCCTCACTCCCGAAAATGCCCCCGGCCGCCTGGCCTGTGAGCGGCTGGAAGATGTTGCGGGCTTCACTGTGGTTCGCTATGGTCGCGCCGCTGCCGGGTGCGAAAACGAGCGCGCCAGGCTGGCCTTCGACAACGACATCCTGCTAACCGTTTTTGAGCCTCATTGGGAAGGTGATCACCTGCTTCTGGAAACAGGCCTGCTGGGCGCGGATGACTACCTGCTCAGTCAATATTCCCTTGCCATTCACGTCATTGATCCGGGCACAGGCGAGCGCGTCGCCCAGGGCGACGTCGGCGCCGGTGCCGGCAAGGCCGTCTCCCTGCGCAGCGAAATCGACGTCAGCGCCCTGCCGCCCGGCGACTACGAGCTGCATGTCGCGCTTTACGACTGGCAGACCGGCGAGCGCCTCAAAGCCCGTGACGTGGCTACCGGTGCCGTCAGCGACATGCACGTCCTGCAGCGATTCAGTTCCGGCTAAACAATTTCCCCAAGTCTGTTAAACTCCAGGCTTGGCACTCCGGGAATCCTGAGCGACGCCGAGCCTTGCCTGAACCCAACGATTACAAGCATGTGACAACTCCAGCATGGCTGCGGGCGCTGGTTCCCATGTTGCTGGCCGCCGTCCTGGTCGTGCCCCTTCTGGGCAGAGACATCATGGACGTGGACGAAGCCAATACCATGATCAACGCCTGCTGGCGTCATCTTGGTCCCTGCACGCCCGCCGAAGCAATTGAGGGACGCGCATGGCTTGAGCACGGCTGGGGAGCCGATGTTCTTTTTTCCCAGTGGGGACAGGTGGTGGGCTGGAGTGAATTTGCGCTGCGCGCACTGTCCTGGCTCTTCGGCTTGCTGACCATCGCCTGGATTTATCGCCTCGGCCGCGACATATTTTCGCCAGGTATCGCCCTCGCCGCCGCCACGCTCCTGGCGACCTCCGTCATCTTTCTCGTCTACATGAACAGCGTCCGCTCCTACATGCCTGCCATGCTGTGTTCAGCGCTCGTCCTGTGGGGTTACTGGCGCGTCGCCCTGGACGGAAGAGAGGTCACTGCAAAGGGGCGAATTGTCCTCCTTGGTGGCGCAACCGGTCTGCTCTACACCCACGCCTTTGCCTTTCTCCTCTTGCCGGCGCTGGCACTTTTCCATCTCTTGTTCGTCCCCCGAAACAGGCGCTGGAGGCAGGCCGTGGCATTGTCAGGACTGGCGCTGCTGCTCGCCCTGCCCCAGGCACCTGACCTTGCGTCAAGAGTTGAAGGCCATTTCGACCCCTCGTATGACCCGCGCATAGCCTCTGTGCTGCGCGCACCGGAGGCCCTCTTGCTCCTGCTGCGTTACCTTGGCAGTGACCTGCTTAACCCACGCCACCCGGCCGCAGCAGTGCTGTTCCTTATCCTGCCATTCGCGCTGGTCCCTGGCCGCCTGAGAAACCGGAGACCTGTCCAGTTGACGGGCGGGGTTCCCTTCCTTGCCATTTCCACGATCCTGCAACTGTTGTTCACGCTGGCTTTCAATGCCTGGGGCCGCGTTCTCGATCCGACCCGGGTCCGTTACCTGTCGGTCCTGTGGCCGCCCGCCATGTTGCTCATTGCCCTGGCCCTGTTGCATCCCGCCCGGGCCATACTCAGAAAACCGCTGGGGATTGTGCTCGTTCTTGCTGTAGCCATCTTCGGCGCTTACGATTTTGTGCAGCAAGGCCCGCTAATCCAGACTTCCTGGTCCTGGCGCAGTGTATTCCCCACAGCCGATATGAACCGGATTGCGCAGGAACTGGGCGATTCTCCGGAGAACCTGCTGGTCGTGCAGGAATGGTTCTTCGGCGCGGGACGGCAAAGGTACATTTACACCGATGCGCTCGTCGACGACACCCTGTTGCTTGCGCCGGAAACGACTTCCGCCACTATCCTGGAACAGGCCCGCGGCAACCATGAATTGACCTTCCTGCTGCGCAGTTCGATGGAGGAGACCCTGCACCTGCAGCAGCACGTGGACTATCTGTTGCAGCGCCACTGGCTGCCGCATGATTCATGGCGGGCAAGCAACATGACATTCATCCGCGTGGTCACTCCCTTCTCCACAATGCTGATCGATTCGCATGCGCTGGATTTCGACGGTGGCGTTCGCATATCCGGTACCGGAATCCTCCGCGAGACGGACAAACTGCGTTTCATCACCCATATTCGTAGCGCCGATGCCACCCTGCTGGCCAATTATTCCCTCGCAGTACACGTTTTCGATTCGCGCTCTGGCGCGCAGGTCTCCCAGGCCGACAGCGGTATCGGTGAGGGCATCCACGTCAGAAAAATCACGGATTTCGACCTCGGCGCCCTGCCGCCGGGCGACTATGAGCTGCATGTCGCGATCTACGACTGGCGCACCGGCGCGCGCCTCAACGCCCGTGACGTGGCTACCGGTGTCGTCAGCGACATGCACGTCCTGCAGCGATTCAATTCCGGCTAAACCTTTTCCCGGAACCGGTTAAACTCTATGTTTGGCAAACTGAGGAACAAGAGCGACGCTTGGCCTTGCCTGCGTACAACGCAAACAAGCAAATGACCACTCCAGCCTGGCTGTGGGCGCTGGTTCCCATGCTGCTGGCTGCCGTCCTGGTCGTGCCCTTTCTGGGCAGGGACATCATGGACGTGGACGAAGCCGCAACCATGGGTGATGCCTGCTGGCGTCATCTTGGACCCTGCACGCCAGCAGAAGCGATAAAGGCGTTTCGATGGCGTGACGTTGGCTGGGGCACTGCGATTCTTTTCTCCCAATGGGGACAGGTGGTTGGCTGGAGCGAATTTGCCATTCGTGCGTTGCACTGGCTCACCGGCCTGCTGACCATCGCCTGGATTTATCGCCTCGGTCGCGACCTGTTGTCACCGGGTATTGCTCTCGCCGCTGCGCTGCTCCTGTCGACGTCCGCTCTCTTTCTGGTCTACATGAACAACGCCCGGTTCTACGGGCCGGCAATGTTTTGCACAGCCGTTGTACTGTGGGGTTACTGGCGTGTCGCCCTGGATGAAAGACCGGTGGATCCAAAGGGCCGAATAGTCCTGTTTAGTGGCGCAACCGTCCTGCTCTACACTCATATTTTTGCGGCCCTCTTGTTGCCGGCGCTGGGGCTGTTCCATCTGCTTTTCGTGCGGAAAAACCGACGCTGGTGGCAGCCAGCAATGCTGTTCGGGATGGCGCTGCTGCTTGCCTTGCCACAGTTCCAGGATTTCGCCTCGAGAATTGCGCGCGACCACGACCCGTTGTTCGATCCACTCCATGCCAGGGCGCTGCGTTATCCGGACATCCTGCCGCTCTTGCTTCGTTACCTGAGCAGTGACCTCATTAACCCGCGCCACCCGGCCGCAGCAGCGCTGTTCCTCGTGCTGCCCCTTGTGCCGATCATTGGCCGCTTGAGAAACCGCAAACCTGTCCAGTTGACGGGCGGGGCTCCCTTCCTTGCCATTTCCACGATCCTGCAACTGTTGTTCACGCTGGCTTTCAATGCCTGGGGCCGCGTTCTCGATCCGACCCGGGTCCGTTACCTGTCGGTCCTGTGGCCGCCCGCCATGTTGCTCATTGCCCTGGCCCTGTTGCATCCCGCCCGGGCCATACTCAGAAAACCGCTGGGGATTGTGCTCGTTCTTGCTGTAGCCATCTTCGGCGCTTACGATTTTGTGCAGCAAGGCCCGCTAATCCAGACTTCCTGGTCCTGGCGCAGTGTATTCCCCACAGCCGATATGAACCGGATTGCGCAGGAACTGGGCGATTCTCCGGAGAACCTGCTGGTCGTGCAGGAATGGTTCTTCGGCGCGGGACGGCAAAGGTACATTTACACCGATGCGCTCGTCGACGACACCCTGTTGCTTGCGCCGGAAACGACTTCCGCCACTATCCTGGAACAGGCCCGCGGCAACCATGAATTGACCTTCCTGCTGCGCAGTTCGATGGAGGAGACCCTGCACCTGCAGCAGCACGTGGACTATCTGTTGCAGCGTCACTGGCTGCCGCATGATTCCTGGCAGGCCAACAACATCACTTTCATCCGCCTGGTCACTCCCTTCTCCACAATGCTGATCGATTCGCATGCGCTGGATTTCGACGGTGGCGTTCGCATATCCGGTACCGGAATCCTCCGCGAGACGGACAAACTGCGTTTCATCACCCATATTCGCAGCGTCGACGCTTCCCTGCTGGAAAACCTTTCACTTGCTGTACACGTCATCGACCCCGTTACCGGTGCGCGCGTCACCCAGGCCGACAGCGGTATCGGTGCAGACACCCACGTCAGAAAAATCACGGATTTCAACCTCGGCGCCCTGCCGCCGGGCGACTATGAGCTGCATGTCGCGATCTACGACTGGCGCACCGGTGCGCGCCTCAACGCCCGTGACGTGGCTACCGGTGTCGTCAGCGACATGCACGTCCTGCAACGCTTCCACGTCGATTAGCAATTAATCGAAATCCGCCGGAAGTTCCGGCTTGCGCAGCATCTCGAAGAAACGCAGCAGCTGTTGCCGCGTCACCCGCCGCGTGGACAGGTCGGCCGGCAACTCGTCCTCCGCAAAGAAAGTCGCGTCGCCGGTCTCCTCCCAGGCAGCGCCGCTGCCGCGGACGGAAAGCGGCGCTTCCTCCAGCAACTCGCATTGAAAGAACGCCTTGTAGATGTGAAACAGGTTGGGGGGATGTGCGTGTCGGCGGCGATCGTATAGCGCCAGCAATCGGGTCGTGCGCACGCGCCAGCCACTCTCTTCCAGCACTTCGCGCGCGGTGGCGTCGCCCGGCGATTCGTTGATCTCCGCCCAGCCGCCGGGTAGCGTCCAGCGCCCCTCATCCAGCAATTCGCGCACGAGCAGGACCCGTTCGTCACGAAAGACCACGCCACGGACGTCCACTTTGGGTGTGGCGTGGCCCGTCTGCTGTTCCAGCAGATCCCGCAGCTGCGCAGGGTCGGCCCCACTGCCGGCTGCCAGCATGTCGGCGGCGATCTCACGCAGCTTTTCGTAGCGTTCGCGGTCGAAAGCCGTTGAATTGTAGTGCAGGCCGGTCTGGGCGATCGCCTGAATGCGCCGTGCAAGCTCGAGCCAGCGGAGCTCCATGCATTTCTCCCTGATTCTCTTTCAGTTGACACTATAGCAGCGGGCGCGCCAGGCGCCGCCGGCGATGCCTGGTCGTGTATACTGCGCGACCGGTCCCTCAATCGCGCGGAGGCGCCCCATGCCCGCACCCGTGCCGGTGCTGGTCTCATGGTCATCCGGCAAGGACTCTGCCTGGGCCCTGCATGCCCTGCGCCGGCAACCCGAACGCTACGAAGTGCGGGGGATCTTCACCACCGTCACCAGCGCCTTCGACCGGGTGTCCATTCAGGCGACACCCCGCGCGGTGCTGCATCTGCAGGCCCAACGCCTGGGCCTGCCGCTCTACGAGATTCCGATCCCCTATCCCTGTTCAAACGAGCAGTATGAAGCCGCGATGGCGGCCTTCCTGGAGCGTGTCCGTGCGCTTGACGAGCGTTGCGGCGCGCGTCACCTGGCTTTCGGCGACCTCTTTCTGGAAGATATTCGCGCCTACCGCGAATCGCGACTGCGCGGGACCGGATTCAAACCCCTCTTTCCCCTCTTTGGCGCCGACACCACCGCCCTGGCGCAGCGGATGATCGATTCCGGCCTGCGCGCCATCGTCACTGTCGTCAACCCCCAACTGATTCCGGCCTCATTCGCCGGTCGGCATTTCGACCGGGCCATGCTGGCCGACCTGCCGCAAACGGCGGACCCGCTTGGCGAAAATGGCGAATTCCACACCTGCGTCATTGACGGACCCATGTTTTCGCATCCGCTCGAGGCCCGCACCGGCGCCGTGGTGGAACGCGAAATCCTGGCGAGCGCCGACGAGGCAGGCGGCCAGCGCAACCCCACTTACGTCTACGCCGACGTGGTGCTGAAGTAGCGACGGCCGCAGCGGATTCGCCGGCAGAGTGGCTATACTTGGTGGCGGGGCCCGGCTAGGAGAACATTATGTGAGCGGCGTCAGATTCCCGCATTGGGACACACAGCTGCGCAGACGGGCGCGCAGAAGCAAGCGCCGGTCCGCTTTCGTCGATGACCTCGGCAAGGTGCTTGACGAGATCAATGCCTGGGGCCTGCTGGCTGCCCAACAGGAGGCCCGGCATCGCGACATCAGCGCCTTCGGCCCGGACCTGTTTCGCGGTTTCCTGCCCCACGCCTGGGTTGGCGTTGCGCTCTGGTACAAGAGAAAGGGCTATTACTTCTACGACCAGATCCAGTTGCTGGGCATCTGGGCGCTGCGCAGTGAAACGGAAGCGATTGACGTTGTCTGCGGCCTGCGCGCCCTGCGCTACGCCCTGCCCTTCTTCAGCGCCGAAAGTTACTACCATCGCATCCGGCGCGAATTCCGTACCTGCTACAAGGACAACGGCCAGCCGCCGACCGGGGAGGGTCGCCGCTACGCAAGCGCCTGGGAGCCAGGTCGCCGTCTTGCCATTCGTCGCGACCTGGAAGAAACGCTGGCGCTGTGGGCAGCCCGACCGGACCAGCCAGCGTAAGCTTTCGTACACCATGTATCAAATCATCTGCAGGACGTAAACCGGGCTGAACTTGACTTGAACGCAGGCGTCCACCATGATGGCCTCCCCGTAAAACAGGTACCGCATTGCCATGCCCAACCGTATCGCTGAAGACGTTCGCAGCCTGCCGCCCTCGGGCATCCGCCGCTTCTTTGATATTGCGGCGGATATGGAGGACGTCATATCCCTCGGCATCGGTGAGCCGGACTTTCCCACACCGACCCACGTCGCGCGCAAGGGCGCCGACAGCCTGCTTGCGGGCCGCACCGGCTACACCGCCAACGCCGGCATGCCCGAACTGCGCCAGGCCATCAGCGACTACGTCGAGGAGTTGCACGGCCTGTCCTACGACCCGGATGAAGAGATTCTGGTCACTGTCGGCGTTAGCGAGGGACTGTTCCTCGCCCTGCGGGCCCTGCTCAATCCTGGCGACGAAGTGCTGGTGGTCGAGCCTTGTTTCGTCAGCAACCCGGCCGCCGTGAAAATTGCCGGCGGCGTCTGCGTGCCGGTCAGCACCGACGTCGACCACGATTTCCAGGTCACCGCCGCGGCGCTTGAAAGAAGCGTGACCCCGCGCACGCGCGCCATTCTCATCAACTACCCCAACAATCCGACCGGCGCCGTACTGACGGATGATCACCTGATGCAGGTGGCAACTGTGGCGCAGGCCCACGATCTGGTCGTGATTTCGGACGAAATCTACGAACGACTTGTATTCGGCCACCGGCACCGTTCCTTTGCGTCGCTGCCCGGCATGCGCGAACGCACCGTGCTGCTCAGCGGCATGAGCAAGTCCTTCGCGATGACCGGCTGGCGCATTGGTTACGCCAGTGGGCCGCCGGACCTTGTGGCCGCCATGGGCCGCCTGCACCAGTACCTCACCATGTCGGCGCCCACCATGGGCCAGGTGGCGGGCCTGCAGGCCCTGCAGCGGGGCACGGGCGACGTCGAGACCATGCGCTGTGAATACGACCGGCGCAGGCGCCTGATCGTGGATGGCTTCAACGCGCTTGGTCTGCCCTGCTTTGAACCGCGCGGCGCTTTCTATGCCTTCCCGGACGTGCGCTCCAGCGGTCTGGACGACAACAGCTTCAGCGAACGGCTGTTGTTTGAAGAACGCGTGGCCGTCGTGCCCGGCAGCGCCTTCGGTGCCAGCGGCGCCGGCTTCGTGCGCGCCAGTTACGCCACCAGCCATGCACAACTGGAAGAAGCGCTGCAGCGAATCCACAGGTTCATGCAGCGCCTGTGAAATCCAGGAATCCGCTCTACAGACCCAATAAGTCCATTGCAGACCATTTTGGATTCCGCGGTATACTGTCAGCATGCGCAGGGCGCGCGCCCGGGGGTTTCGGTCGTGAATCATATCAATCTCAAGATCGCCCTTGAGCGTGAGGGCGAAGAGCCCATCTACCGCCAGTTGATCCGTCACATTCGCATGCAAATTGAAAGCGGCAGCCTGGATGCCTGCGCGCGCCTGCCCGCCAGCCGGGACCTGGCCCATCAACTGGGTGTCAGCCGCATCAGCGTCGTCAACGCCTACGCCGAACTGCGTTCCCAGGGCTGGCTCAGCGCGCACGCCGGGCGGGGCACCTTTGTCGCCGCCAAAAATGGCAAGTCCGGTGAAGACCCGGCGGACAACAACGGCGTGGCCATCAGTCACCCGGAAACCTCCAACGTGCCCCACCGGGCTGTTCGCGAGATGATGCGCCTTGGCCAAAAGCATGGCGTCATCAGCTTCAGTCACGGCTCGCTTTCCACCGACCTCTTTCCCCTGCAACAACTGCAGGACGTACTCAACTCGGTCTTGCTGCGCGACGGCGCGCGCGCGCTGGGCTATGAAGCGCCGGAGGGTTACGGGCCGCTTCGCAGCGCGGTGCGGGACTACGTCAGCGCGCTGGGCATCCGGTGCAGCAGCAATCAGGTGCTCATCACGGGTGGCACGCAGCAGGGTGTCGACCTGGTGGTGCAGGCCCTGCTCTCCGAAGGCGAATTGCTCGTCACCGAAAACCCGACCTATCTGGGCATTCTTGATATCGCCCGCGCGCGCCGCGTCCAGTTGCAGGGCGTCGAAATGGACCGCGACGGGATTCGCCTGGACATGCTGGAAAATTTCGTCATCGAACACAGTCCGCGGCTGATCTACGTCATACCCGGCTTCCACAACCCCACCGGACGCGTCATGCCGCTGCACCGTCGCCGCCAGCTTCTGAATCTCGCCAATGCCTATCGCATCCCCTTGCTGGAAGACGGTGTTTACCATGAGATCCGTTTTGAAGGGGAGCACCTGCCGCCCCTGAAGGCGCTGGACGATACCGGCATTGTGCTGCACGTCAGCGCCTTCACCAAGATGATGTTGCCGGGTATGCGCATCGGCTACCTGATCAGCGACGCGCAGCACCATGAACGTCTGGTGCGGATCAAACATGCCGCCGATATATCCACGCCCGGTCTTAACCAGCGCGCCCTGCATCTCCTGCTGGAACGCGGCCTGCTGGCGCAACAACTGAAACGCAATGTCTACGAACTGAAAAGGCGGCGCGACGCCGCCCTCGACGCCGCGGCCCGTCACCTGCCGCCGGGCACGCGTTGGGAAGTGCCGGAAGGCGGCCTGTTCCTGTGGGTGGAGTTGCCCCGCACCGGCCCCAATGCGGCGGAACTCTACGTCACGGCAGTGCACTGCGGCGTGTCTTACGCCATCGGCAACATCTTCCACACCAACAGTCGCGGCGCCTGGAACATGCGCATCAACTACGGCGCCCATCCACCGGCAATGATCGAACGTGGCTTTCAGCGTCTGGGCCGCGCCTGGCGCGAACTGTCCTGCGACTACGAGGAAATCGACCGGGCAGCGCTGCTGTAACGCCGGTCACCGCCATTCGTCCCCTCAGGACCAGGCCTCGCCGGGTGGGCTGCCCTGCCTGCTGCTGCTGGCGCTGATCGGACCGGCCAGGCCTTCGTCCATTTCGAGATAATACACGCGGCCCTCGTCATCCGGGCCCATGGCAAAGGTGATTATGTCCGCTGAGGAAACGGACACCACCAGACGATCATCGCCGGTGGCAACCACCAGCCCCGAAACGACTCCGTCCACCTGCACCTGGTCCACGCGCAGAATTTGTTCACCCCGACCTTCGTCGCTGACACTGTATACGTCCACAGCATTGATGCCATCGGGCAACTCGACGTAATGCAACTGTGCCATCGAGCCCAGCGTGGCGAAATGCTCGTCGTCAACGACCGGTTCGGACGGCGTCACCGGCTGTGGCGTTGTGTCCTCCTCCATCATGCCCGGGTAAATCACGTCACCCGGGGTGTGGGTGGTCAGCGTAAACACGGCATCTGCCGGATTGGCAGGGTTCTGGTCGGCGGATGTCCGCACGTGGAAAACGTGGGCCGTTTCATCGTTCTCGCGCAACGCGTTGGCGTGGGTCTGCGGGATGATGTAACTCTGGCCCGACTGTTCGCAAATGGCCAGCTCGCTGACAAATTCATTGCCGGTAAATTCATAGGCACGGCCGGCTTGCAGATCGACGGCCACCCCGTTGCGATCGTTGGTCTCGTTGCCACAGGCGGTGACCAGCGTGTAACCGGCGGGGAAGCGATAGGCCTGCTCCCCGATACTGCTCTCAAAGGTCCAGTGACGCATCACGTAATCACCGAGTTCCAGGGTCTCATCCGAATTCAGGCGGACCGTCACCCCGCTCAGGTCCTCCAGCGCAAGAAAACCGTCGACCTCATGGTCCAGCGCCAGGCTGCCGCGCAGAATGCTGGCATTGTCGCCCTGGTCGGCCAGCACGTTGCCATTGACGTCACAAAACCTGAGCGACAGGTCCGCCGGGGGCATCTGCGTCCCTACCCAGAAGAAGGTATAGGCATGCCACTTCTGCAAATTGAGGGTCGTGAACACAGTGCCGGCGGTGTTGCAGCCTGTCTGGGCCAGAGGTTCGGCAAGGGTCAGGCCATTCAACGTGTCAGTCTGGGCCAGCACAAGGCCGGTGGGCGTCAAAACAAGCAGTACAAGCAGCAGAATCGCGCTGAATCGCATGAGGGCAGCCCTCGTCTCTGTTCCGTCTTCACAGGTCGTTGCGCCGTCCGCGACGGTCGGCGCTGCCTGTTGCTGACCGTCTTTTGGTTGGCAAGCGCAAGCAAAAACTATAGACTGGACGCCGTTACTTCGCAAGCAGGCAGCGCCATGAAATCGGACCTGGACCAATTGATGGCCGCGCGCGAACTGCAGGCCATTGTCGTCGTGGGCGATGAACTCCACAGCGTCGAGCGTGATTATCTGTCCAATGGCGCCCGCATCACCGGCGGCCTGGTGATCAAGCGCCGCGGCGCCGCGCCCGTGTTGTTCGTCAACCCCATGGAGATCGAAGAGGCGCGCGACAGCGGCTTGCAGGCCATCAGCTGGCACGACCTGGGCTGGGCGCAACTGCTGCAGGAAAATGGCGGCGATCGTGATCGCACGCAGGTCGGCATGTGGCAACGCGCCCTGCAGCGCCTGGACGTAAATGCGGGCCGCGTCGGCATTTACGGCACGACGGCCGCGCACAGGTTCATCGAGCTCCTGCCCGAACTCCGCAACCTGCAGGGTTACGACTTTTGCGGCGAGCGTGGCATGACGCTTCTGGACGAGGCGGCCATGACGCGCGATGCCGACGAAATGCAGCGCATTCGCCGCGTCGCCGCCGGGACCAACGCGACATTGCGCGCCACCTGGGATTTTATCGCCGGTCATCGGGCAGTGAATGACCTCGTCTGCGATGCGCAGGGCGACGCCTTGACCATCGGCGCCCTGCGCCGCTTCGTGCGACGCACCCTGCTGGATTACGATCTGGAAGACACCGGCATGATCCTTGCCCAGGGGCGCGACGCAGGCTATCCGCACAGCCGGGGTCAGGACGACCAGCCCCTGCGCTGCGGCCAGACTCTGGTCTTCGATCTGTTCCCGCGCGAACACGGCGGCGGTTACCATCATGACGTCACGCGCACCTGGTGCCCGGGCCACCTGCCCGACGAAATCGCCGACGTTTACGGGACCGTGTCACGCGCCTTTCAGGTGGCGCTGGACGCCTGGGACGAAGCGGGCCAGCCGGCTCGCGAATTGCAGGAAGCGGTGCTGGATTTCTTCGAGGGCGCAGGGCACCCCACGCCGCGCAGCGAGCCCGGCAACGTCGTCGGCTACGTGCACAGCCTGGGGCACGGCCTCGGCATGGCCATCCATGAACGCCCCTCGCTCTCGCACACCAGTGACGATCGCCTGCAGGTTGGCAACGTTATCAGCATCGAGCCCGGCCTTTACTATCCGGAGCGTGGCTTCGGCCTGCGTCTGGAAGACACCATGACGATCGACGAGAGTGGCGCGCTGGTTGCGCTCACCGACTTTCACAAGCGCGTGTTGCTGCCCCTGCAGGGCTAATGGAGACAGGCATGACACCAGGAAGGGCGGAAAATCCGCTGCGCGTGGCCATCATCGGTTCTGGTCCCTCGGGCTTCTATGCCGCCGAACGGCTGCAACGTGAGCGCGAACTGCATGTGGCCATCGACATGTTCGAACGCCTGCCCACGCCCTACGGCCTGGTCCGCGGCGGCGTCGCGCCAGATCACCAGAAGATCAAGTCCGTCACGCGCGTCTACGACCGCATCGCGTCGAAGGATGGCTTCCGCTTTTACGGCAACATCACCTACGGCAGCGACATCCACCTGGCGGACCTGCAGGCCCACTATCACGCCGCGATCTTCGCCGTCGGCGCCCAGACCGACCGCGAACTGGGAATCCCCGGCGAGGACTTGCCCGGCAGCCACGCCGCCACCGAATTCGTCGCCTGGTACAACGCCCACCCGGACTACCGCGACCGTTCCTTCGACCTGTCCACCACGGACGTGGCCGTTATCGGCCTCGGCAACGTGGCCATGGACGTGGTGCGCATCCTTGCCCGCACGCCGGCCGAGCTGCAACAGACCGACATCGCCGACTATGCGCTGGACGCGCTGGCCCGCAGCAAGGTCCGCAACGTCTACGTGCTGGGGCGGCGCGGCCCGGCCCAGTCGGCCTTCACCAACCCCGAAATCCGTGAACTGGGCGAGATGGAAGACGCCGAAGTCATCGTCACGCCGGAAGAAGTGGAACTGGACCCGCACAGCCGCGCCTACGTGGAAAGCGGCGAAAGTCGCACCGCCACCCGCAACGTTGAGATTCTGGGCGCTTATTCCCGGCAGGAACCCCGGGGGAAACGCTGTCGCATCATCATGCGCTTTCTGACGTCCCCCGTCGAAATCCTGGGCAATGGCCGTGTCGAGGCCATGCGTCTGGTGCGCAACGAGTTGCAACTGCGCGACAACGGCTACCTGAGTGCGCGCGCCACCGACATTTACGAGACCATCCCCGTCGGCCTCGTTTTCCGCTCGGTCGGCTACCGCGGCGTGCCCCTGCCCGACATCCCCTTTTACGAACCCTGGGGAATCATCCCCAACGAACAGGGCCGCGTGCTGCGTGAGCAGGACAGCGCGGATTCCCTGCCTGGCCTCTATGTCGTGGGCTGGATCAAACGTGGCCCCAGCGGCGTCATCGGCACCAACAAGCCTGACTCCGTCGAGACGGTCACAATGCTGCTGGAAGACCTTGCGGCCGGCCAGCTGTGGCAGCCGGCTGCCCCGGCGCCCGCCGCCATCGACGACCTGCTAGCCGACCGCGGGCTGCGCTCCGTCAGATTCGCGGACTGGCAGGCCCTGGATGCCCTGGAACAGGAGCGCGGTGAGGCCCTGGGCCGGCCGCGCCTCAAGTTCAGCCGCGTGGAGGACATGTTGGCCGCGCTGGACCGCTAGCCCGGCTCCTGCGCCAGATTGGCCAGCGCGGGGCCAGCCTCCCGAAAGCGGAAATCGTAGCCCAGTTCCAGCAAACGTTGGGGCAAGGCCCACTGCCCTTCCAGCACCACCATCGCCACTTCGCCGAACATGGCGCGGAACAGTAGACCGGGCACCGGCAACAGGGACGGCCGTCTCAACACGGCGCCCAGTTCGCGACTGAACTGCCCGTTGGTCAGGGGCGATGGCGCGGACAGGTTAAAGGCCCCGGCCGCGCCGCTGTGCCGCAGCAAATAGCGAATCGCGCCCACCTGGTCGGCCGGGTGAATCCATGGGAAGGGCTGGCGTCCATTGCCCAGCGGTCCGCCCGCGTACATGTGGAAAGGCAAGGCCATCCGCTGCAGCGCGCCGCCCTCGAAGCTCAGCACGATGCCCGTACGGATGATGGCGCGGCGCACGCCCATGGCCTCAACCGCGGCCGTGGAAGCCTCCCAGTCAAGGCAGACTTGCGCCAGCCAGTCGCTGCCGGCCGGCGACTCTTCGGTGATGTCGACGTCGGCGCTGTGCGTGCCGTAGTAACCGACCGCCGACGCCTGCAGCAGGACGGAGGGTTTCTTCTCCGCCTGGTCGATGGCTTCGCAAATGGCCGCGCCGGCGTTGACGCGGCTGTCGCGAATGAGTTGTTTGCGCTCCGCCGTCCAGCGGGCCGGCAGAAAGCCCTCACCGGCGATGCTGGCGCCGGCAAGGTTGACGATCGCGTCGGCCCCGTTGACCTGGCCGCCCCAGCCCGCCGCCGTGCGGGCGTCCCAGCCCTCAACCTGCACCCGCGGGCCCAGACCTCGCGCCAGCGCCGGGCTTCGACTGAGTACAGTCACGTCATGGTCGTCCGCGGCCAGGGAGTTCGCCAACGCACGTCCGATCAAGCCACTTCCGCCTGCGATCAGTACTCGCATCAGCCTTCCTCCCCTGTGATCTCCAACCTTCCAACCAGCAAATGGTCCGCGTCGCCTGTCGGCAAACGTTGTCCCGCATCAATTTCAGTATACAGCCCGACAATCAGGCTGTATCGGCCCACTTCCAGGCCTTCAGGCAGTATTAATGCGCGCCGGTCCGCGACGGTCTCGCCGGGAACCCAGGCGCTGGTCGGCGCCAGACCGCCGCCAGGTTCGCCGTCGTGCTGGGCCACCAGAACGCCACCGGCGTCCAGCAGCTGCAAAAAGACCTTGTAGCGCGTGTCGAGGGCCGCATCCGTGCGCCAGTCCAGTTGCACTTGCAGCACGGCGCCCGGCGCAAGTTGCTCTGCGTTGCGCGCGTGCCGTAGCAACACAATGTGGTCGCCGAAGCGCGCCTGCGGTTCCTCTACGACGGACAGCGCGCCGGGGACGCTGTAGGTCACCAGACGCACGTCACCGTACCAGCGGCTGTCGGCGACGTGCGACAGTTCCACCAGTGTGCGCTCCACGATGCCCTTCGGATCGCGTTCTCGCTCGCCCCAGTAAAGCGCGAAGACCCTGCGCGCCCGCCCGACGCTTTCGCGCAGCCGCCTCAGGGACACGTCGTCAACGGGCCCCGTCCCCGGTGGCATGGGCAAGACTTCCGCGTCGCCCTGATAGTAGTAGCGGAACACTTCCACCTGGTTGGGCGCGTTGAGGACGATGAGATCTTCATTCGTCAGGCCGACGCCGATGTCGGCAACCAGGCCGCGATAGTCCGCCCGTTGGTAAGCCGCATCATGGCCCAGCGGCCCCAGCGACAGCGCCACAGCCGTCACCAGCGTTGCGCCGGCCGCCAGCGCCAGCGCCCTCGGCAACAGCCAGGGGCAGCTCCACAGCCAGGCGAAGCCGCGCCCGGCCCACAGCGCGAATCCCGCCTGGGCCGGCAAAAGAAACTTGAGGTTTGGCTCGCGGTACAGGCCCAGCGCCAGAAACGCGACGCAGGGCGCCAGGGTCCAGACCAGGGGCAACCCGCTGCGCCACAGCGCTCGCGGCGTCGGCACGCTGCCCGCCAGGATGAGCAGCAGGGCTGCAATCGCTGCGAACGTCTGCCAGTCAGGCGTCAGACTGGCGAAAGCAGGGCCCACTGCCAGAAGCGGAAAGAGCCTTTGCAACGCCATCCCGCCGGAAAGCAGGGCGCCGGTCGCAGGCCAGGCGGACACCCGCTCCAGCGCCGTCGCCAGCCAGGGCAGAAACAGCAGGAAGGCGAACCCCGCCGCCGCCAGCAGGGCCTGCAAACGGCGTCGCGTCGCCCTCGTCCGCAGGGAAGCGCCGCCCAACCACAACAGCGTCACCCCACCCTGCGCCAGCAACACAAAGGGCCAGGCGTAATGCGTCCACAGGCCCGCCGCGTTGACCAGCGCCAGGGCCACCATGCGCCTGCGCCGCGGCCGCAGGATCGTCGCCGTCAGGACCAGCGCGGCCGCCGCGCCCCACAGGGCCAGCAGCGCGTACATGCGCGCCTCCTGGGCGTACCAGATGCTGAAGCCGTTCAGCGCCAGCAGCAGGGCCGCCATCAGACCGGCCGTGTAGCCAAAGAGGACGCGACCTGCCGCCAGTGTGCAGGCTGCCCCGAGCGCGCTGACCAGTGCGGAAAACAGGCGCAGGGCCAATTCGCTGTGGCCCGTCAGGCGCACCCACCCATGCAGCAACCAGTAATAGCCCGGCGGGTGGATGTCGCGCGCGGCGTGCACGGCGATGTCCGCCAGGCCGCGCCCCGCCTGTACCACGCTGTTGCCTTCATCGCTCCACAGCGACTGGACGCCGATGGCATGCAGCCGCAGCGCCGTCGCCAGCAACATGACCAGCAGGGGCGCCAGCCAGCGCCAGACGGAAGGGCTCATCGCCGCCCTTGCTTCCGGGCGTCGAAGAGGACCCACAGCAGCATCCCGGCGCCGCCCAGGAGCGCCGCCAACGGGCCAAACAGCGTCGCCCAGGCGCGGTCGCTGACCCTGATGCTGTCCACCCGCAGTCCTTCGCCCGCCCCGGCGGACAGCTGAATCTCATGGGTTTGCGTCAACGCCGATTGCGCCAGCAGCACCTGCTCCCATGCCCCGTCGCGCAACAGGCGCGCCCACACCTCTGTGCCGCGCGCGCGGAAAGACAATGCCCCGGCCTCCAGCATTTCGCCGAACTGCGCGTCAGGCTGCGCCCGCAACTGCGGGTCAACGGCCTGAATCTCCCGCGACTCGGCCTGATGCACGCCGGGATACAGGGTCGGCACTTCATCGGCGATATAACGGCGCGCGCTTTCGTACACCGGCAAGGGCGTGAAGTCCGGCTCCAGCATGCGGAAGTAGTACCAGCTCTGGTTGCGTTCGCTGTCCCCCGGCCGCTTCAGGAACCAGTAGAAGAGGACGCCCGTCCAGGGCCATTCTTCCTGCGCCCGTCGCCAGGCGCCCGGCAGGTAACGCGCCGCCTGCGCCTGCGTCACGATGCCGTAGTTGGCGCGCCCGCTGACGTCCGGCGGCACGTCCACTGCGTCAATCGGGTTCCAGGCGACCTCGGTGAGCCAGATCGGCTTGTGGGCGTCGCCATGGGCCACCATCAGGTCGCGAATGTACAAATTGTGCGCAAAGTTGAAACTGGTCGGGCGCATGCGCCGGTCTTGCGGGCCGCTGTTGAAACCATAGCCCTGCGCCGCCATAACGTCGAAACAGTCCGCCGCGCCGGCCGCGTACATCCGTTCCAGAAACACGTAGTCGTTCAGGTTGCGACCGCTGATTGCGACGGTGGGCGCCAGCGCGCCGCCAACCACCACGTTGGCCGGGTCAGCCGTCTTCAACGCCGCGTGGGCGCGACAAAGCAATTGCGTGTAGGCCTCCGGGTCGACGTCGCGATTGCCCCATTCGGGGTAGATGTTGGGCTCGTTCCATACCTGCCAGTAGCGGATGCGCCCACGGTAGCGTTCGGCGACGGCCCGAACGTAGTTCTCGAAATCCGCCAGGTCATCGGGCGGCGCCTGGTCGCCGGCGCCGGGATCCGCGCGCGACCAGGCCGGCGGGTTGTCGAGGCGCGCGAGGATGTCCAACTCCTGCTGCTCCGCCAGTGCCACGATCTGGTCGTATTTCTCCCAGGCGGAGATGGCGCCGGTAACGTCCAGATTGCGGCGGTCCTCGAAATCGCCGCGCCCGTGAATCTCGATGTCTTCCCAGGGGAACTGCTGCCGGATCCAGCGAAAGCCGGCTTCGGCCACCAGTTCCAGGCTGCGCGCCCGCTTCTCCGGCTCGACCTCCTGTTCGAGAAAGACGTTGATGCCGTAAGGCGAGACCTGCGTATGCGCGATCGCTACGGAGGGCCTCGTGTCGGGCTGGACGCGGATCAGGTTGCCGGCCAGTTCGACCATGCCGCGCAACTGCGCCGGCGTTCCTTCTTCACCGGTCAGGGCATGGATTGTGCGCCAGGCGAGGCCCTGGTTGGCCAGGTCCAGCGCCAGCGCGGCGAGCAACAGGATGCAGAGCAGGCCGGCGCCAGACGCCCGGCGCAAGGTCATGTCTCAATCACCGGCACGCGTTCAAAGCGCGTCACGTCCACCAGGCCCATGTCCGAAAGGCGCAACTCGGGGATGACCACCAGCGCCAGCAGCGCCAGTTGCATAAAGCCGTTTTCCATCCGGCAGCCGCATTCGCGCATGGCCGCCAGCATACCCGCCGACTGCTGCGCCACGTCTTCCGCGCGCTGGTCGGACATCAGCCCCCCGATCGGCAGTTCGACGAGGGCCGCCACCTGTCCCTCGCGCACCACGGCCACACCACCCCCGACCCGCGCCAGGGTGTTGACCGCCAGCGCCATGTCCTCTTCGTCGCTGCCCACCACCAGCAAATGATGGCTGTCGTGCGCCACCGTGCTGGCCACCGCGCAGGGCACGTTGAAGCCAAAGCCGCTCACGAAACCGTTGATGACTTCGCCCGTGGCCCGGTGGCGCTCCACCAGCGCCGCGCGCAGCACGTCCTTGACCCGGTCCGGCTGCACCACGTGGTCGACGACCGGCAACCGGCGTCGCAGATGTGCGGTGGGCGCCTGGTTCTCCACAACGCCGATGACGTTGGCACAGACTTCGCCACCCGCCTGCGCCACGCGCAGTTCGAAGTCCGCCGCTGCCAGCCCGCGCGCCAGATGCAGGGACTGGCGAAAGCGTTGTTCATGTTGCCAGGGCGGCAGGTCAAGCAGCAATTCGCCATCCTGCGCGGCCAGCTCGCCGTTGACGATGACCAGGTCGGCCCGAAAGTCTTCCAGACCGTCGGCCAGCACAATGTCCGCATAACGCCCCGGCGCCAGACAACCCAGGTCGCGGTCCACGCCGAAGTGCCGGGCCGTGTTGATGGTCATCAACTGCAGCGCCACCAAAGGATCGCAACCTTCGTCGATGGCGTGGCGCAAGACACGGTCCATGTGGCCTTCCTGCACCAGGGTGGCGGCGTGCACGTCATCGGTGCAGAGAATGAACTGCTGCGGGTCCAGCCCCCTGTCGCTGATGGCCGTGATCTGCGCGGCCACGTCGTGCCAGGCGGAGCCGTAGCGGATCATCGTGCGCTGACCGCGACGGGCGCGCTCGATCGCCTCGCTTTCCCGCATGGTCTCGTGGTCATCCGCCGGTCCGGCCGCCAGATAACCGTGAAAATCGCGCTCCATCACGGGACTGGCGTAATGCCCGCCCACCGTCTTGCCGCTGCGCATCGTGGCGGCGATCATGTCGCGCATGACCGCGTCGTTGGCGGCCACCGCCGGGAAATTCATCACCTCGCCCAGGCCGATTATTCCCGGCCAGTGGATGGCCTGCGCCACGTCCTCCGCCGTGATCTCTGCGCCGGCGTTCTCCAGGCCCGGCGCGGAAGGCACGCAGGAGGGCATCTGTATGAACACGTTTATCGGCATGGCCGCGGCTTCCTCGACCATCATGCGCACGCCCTCGAGACCGAAGACGTTGGCGATTTCATGCGGGTCGGCGAAGATGGCCGTGGTGCCGCGCGGCAACACGGCGCGCACGAATTCCGTGATCGTGCACATGCTGCTTTCCACGTGCATGTGGGCATCCGTCAGGCCGGGCAGCATACAGCGACCGGCCGCCTCAATCACCTGCGTGTCCGGCCCGATGCAATAGCCGGCGTCGGCCACAATGCAGGCGATGCGACCCTCACGCAGGGCAATGTCCATGCCAGGCAATATCTCACGGGTCAGCACGTTGACCCAGCGTCCGTCCCGAATGACCAGGTCCGCCGGCGCGCGGCCCGTCGCCACGTCCACCAGTTGCGATGCTGTTTCATGCCAGGCCCTGCGTGCGCGCATCGCTCACCTCCCGACTTTCGGCGAGTATACCAGCGCGGCAGCCACAGGGTTCTGCCACGTCCAGACGGCAGGTATACTGGGACCTACGTCGCCGAAACACAGCGAGGCGCCATGTCCAGCTTCATGAGCAAGTTCATGATTCTCTTCGGCAAGCCGCAGCAGCCGGGAGAATTCGAGGACATTTACAACGACTTCTTTTCCCTGGTGGAGAAGATGCCCAACATCAGCCGCCGCCAGGTGATCGATATCCTTGGCAGCCCGGTTGGCGAAACGCAACTCTTTCGCATACTGGAACTTTATTTCGACGACCGCGCCAAAATGGAGACCGCCCTCACCTCCGGCGCAGGTCAAAAGGCCGGCGAGGCACTGGGCCGCCTGCCCGCCGGTTCCTTCGAAATGGTATTCGCCGAAGTCTATGAAGAAGAAGGCGGGAGCACGCCCACGGCAACCTGAGCGCGGCTGACATTCGTCCTGTTCACCCGAATGCAAGGAGGAGTGTGACGTCCATGCAGCAACTGGCGCAGGCGATACAGGGCGGTGGCCTGAACCTCGGTCACGGCATTCTCAAGGTCGACCACATCCTGAACCATCAAATCGACCCGGGCCTGATGCGCGCCATCGGCCAGGAAATGGCGCGGCGTTTCCGGTCCGCGTCCGTCGACCGCATCCTGACCTGCGAAGTCTCGGGCATCGCCCCGGCCCTGGCGACGGGCCTGTCGCTGAACGTGCCGGTTGTCTACGCGCGCAAGCACAAGCCCATCACCATGTCCGGCCCCGTGTATCTGGAAACAGCCCCGAGCCATACCCGCGGCGGCGAGGTCACGCTCATGGTGGCGGCGGAGTTTCTGCACGCCGGCGAGCACGTGCTGGTCATCGACGACTTTCTCGCCAGCGGGTTGACCACCCTGGCCATGTTGCGCATGGTCGTCAGCGCGCGGGCCACAGTGGCGGGCGTCGGCGTGGTCATCGAGAAGTCCTTCGAGCAGGGTCGGGCCTGCCTGTCCTCCTCGGGATTCGCAGATGTCCCGGTGGAAGCCCTTGCCGTGATCACCAGCATGCAGGACGGCCAGATCGTTCTGGCGGACCAGCAGCCATGAGCGATCCGCGCGACGGCGGCATTGCCATCCTGGATTTCGGCTCCCAGTACACGCAACTGATTGCCCGCCGCATTCGTGAACAGGGCGTCTACTCGGCTGTCTATTCGCGGGAAGCGGAGGCCGGCGAAATCATGCAACACCGGCCCCGCGGCATTGTGCTTTCCGGCGGCCCGGCCAGCGTCTACAAGGCCGGTTCGCCCCGCCTCCCGCGCCATTTGCTGACCTGCGGCCTGCCCCTGCTGGGGATTTGCTACGGCATGCAGCTCCTCGTGCAGTCCCGCGGCGGCGCGGTCGTGAGCGACGGTAACAGGGAATACGGCCCGGCCAGCATTCGGCATCAGGCGCGCGACCCACTGCTGCGCGGCCTGCCCTCCCCCATGCAGGTGTGGATGTCGCATGGCGACCACGTTGCCGTCCTGCCGGTGGGTTTCTCTTCGCTGGCATCCTCCGACAATGCTTCGGATGCCATTGTCGGCCACCCCGGGCAGCGCCACTACGGCGTGCAATTCCACCCGGAAGTCGGGCACACGCCGCAGGGCGAGCGCCTGTTGCGCAATTTTCTGTTCTCCATTTGCGATTGCCTGGCCGACTGGTCGCCACAGGCCTTCATTGACGAAGCCATCGCGCGCATCCGTGAACAGGTCGGGGAGCAAAAAGTGATTCTGGGCCTGAGCGGCGGTGTCGACTCCTCCGTGACGGCCGTCCTGCTGCAGCGCGCCATCGGGGAGCAGTTGACGGCGATCTTTATCGACAACGGCCTGTTGCGCCGTAACGAGGCGCAGGAAGTGCCCGGCCTGTTTCGTGAGCGCCAGGGGGGGCTGCAATTGCGGGCCGTGGACGCCGCGGAGGACTTCCTGAACGCGCTGCAGGGGATCACAGAACCGGAACTGAAACGCAAGACCATCGGCGCCTTGTTTATCGATCGCTTTGCCCGCGAAGCGCGGGCCTTGCAGGGCGTAAGGTTTCTGGCGCAGGGCACCATCTACCCGGACGTGATCGAAAGCGCCGCCGGCAGCGCCGACGCCCGCAGCATCAAGAGCCACCATAACGTCGGCGGCTTGCCCGCGGACATGCAGTTTGAGTTAATTGAGCCCCTGCGCGACCTCTTCAAGGATGAGGTGCGCAAGGTAGGGACGGCGCTGGGACTGCCCGACAGCATGGTCTGGCGCCAGCCCTTTCCCGGCCCGGGACTGGCCGTTCGTTGCCTGGGGCCGGTGACGAGCCCGCGCCTGGCGATCCTGCGCGCGGCGGACGCAATTTTCCTGGAGGAACTGGCTACCGCCGGTCTGCTGCGCGACGAAACAGCCCAGTCTTTCGCCGTCCTGTTGCCGGTCCGCAGCGTGGGTGTTCAGGGCGACCGTCGTAGCTGGGAAGAGGTCATCGCCCTGCGATCTGTGACCACCGATGACTTCATGACCGCCGACTGGTCGCGCCTCGACCATGAGCTGCTGGCCCGCGTGAGCCGACGCATCGTCAACGAAGTGCGCGGCGTCAACCGCGTTGTATATGACATCACCAGCAAGCCACCCGGCACCATCGAGTGGGAGTGAGCATGGCAGTTCAGTTGCCGGCCGGGACCGCCACTGACAGGGACAGCGGCCTCCGAATGAAACGCAACAGCACACCGAGCGCGGCCAGCGCCAACACCAGCGACACGACGAACAGGGCCTCGAAACCGGCCAGGCGCGCAATGCTGCCGCCAATCACCGGCGAGAAAAGCGTGACCACGGCCGAGGTCGTGTTGGCCAGACCGATGCAGGCGGGCCGGTCAGCGGGTTTTGCGTGTTCCACCAACCAGTTCTGGAAACCGAAAAACAGATTGGAAGTCGCCAGGCCGGAGACGAGAAAGCCCAGGGCCAGCACAACCGGGCCGGCCGTCGCCGCCAGCAAGGCGCACAGGGGCAGCAACGCCGACGCCAGCAAAGCCAGGCGCAGGTACAACACGTTGTGGCGCGTACCCAGCCACATGTAGAGCATGGCCCCGCTGGTGGTGCCCAGAGTCTGCATCAGCAGCAGGGTCGGCACGGCAACTTCACTTGAAAGCCCCAGGCGCAGCGTCGCGTAACCGATGTAAAAAGGCGCGGCCATCAGAAACAGGCCGGTGAGCGTGCGGATGACCAACAGGGCGCGAAACTGCGGGTCACTGCGCACCAGGCGACCCAGTTGCGGCAAAAATTCCGTGAAACCCGGCACCCTGTCCAGCGCCGCAGCGCCTGGTAACTCACGCAGAAACACGCCAGGCAGAATGGACAAGGCAAATATGGCGCCGGAAGCGGCGAAGAGCAGGGCGTAATTTTGCGGGAAGCCCGGGCCCTGTTCGCCCAGCACCAGCGCGACCAGCGGCACCACCGCCAGCATGACCAGCGCGGTACCGCCGGACATCAGACCGTACAGCCGCGGGCGCCAGCGGCTGTCCAGGCTGCTGCCGATCATGTCCGCCCAGGGGACTCCCACCAGGCCATCGCCAAGAGCGGCGATAGCGTAACACAAAAAGAAGGCGGGCAGGATAAGCCCGTGATGGTCACCGGCCAGCACAAGCAGCAACAGCGCAAAGACCAGCAATATGCAGCGCGTGGGGATATTGGGCAAGACGAACCAGCGCTTCTTGCGGGCGCTGTGAACGATGAGCCGCGCCACAAAGAGTTGCGGCAGGGCATAGCCGGCGTGGAACAGGTTGCCGGACAGCCCTATCAGAATCTCCGAGTCCGTCAGCCGCCGCACAAAGTCGGGGATCACTGTGGTGGGGCCGATGATTCCCATCGCCACCATGAAGAGGATGCCGTCCATGGTAAACAGCATGAAATTGCGACGGTAAACGCGCTCGCGCAAGCTGGCTGCCGCGATATGGCGAGCAGTAGCGCTCATGCGATTCCCGTAGATGATGAGCCGGCGGCGGGCAAGGCCCTGATCCGCTCGATCAGCCCTGAACTGCTGCGCTGCGGGCGCAAGGGAATCAGTACGACCTGCGCGCCGCAGGCCTCGGCGACGGCCCGTTCCGGCAGGGGTTTGTGGGCATAGTCGGCGCCCTTGGCGTAGATCTCGGGCCGCAGCGCACGGATCAGGCCATCGGCGACGTCTTCCTCAAAGATCACGACCGCGGTCACCGCCTTGAGCGCCGCCAGCAGACGCGCCCGTTCCAGCGCCGGCACCAGCGGCCGGCCGGGCCCCTTCAGACGCCCGCTGCTGGCATCGCCATTGACTCCGACAATCAACGCGTCGCCCAGACGGCGGGCGCGTTCCAGATAGTCCAGATGCCCGGTGTGCAGCAGATCAAAATGGCCGTTGCCCAGTACCAGCCGGCGCCCCCCGGCCCGCAACTGCGCGCGCAGCGTCAACGCCTGTTCCAGTTCGTAATCCATGAGGTCCCGCAGGTATGGTCAGCGACGCGAATATAGCATACTCTAATCTCCGCGCGTGAAGTGTGCGTCAGGAAGCGCAACCGGAGCCTTGCATGCCTTCAACCATCGTCATCCTGCCAACCTGGAACGAGGCGGAAAACCTGCCCGCCATGGTCGCCGCTCTGCTGGCCCTGCCACTGGAGAACCTGCGCGTGCTGGTCGCTGACGACAACTCACCGGATGGTACCGGTCGTCTGGCCGATGAGCTCGCCCGGCAACATCCTGGCCAGATTTCGGTGCTGCACCGCAGGCAGCGCAGGGGCTACGGTCCGGCAACCATGGACGGATTCATGGCAGCGCTGCAAACGGACGCGGACTACATCGTGCAAATGGACTGCGACTTCTCCCATCAGCCGCGCTATTTGCCTGACCTGCTCGAAAAAGCTGCGAACGCGGACGTCGTCATCGGTTCCCGTTATGTGCCCGGCGGCAGCGTGGACGAAAACTGGGGCATGCCGCGCAAGTTGCTCAGCTGGTGGGCCAACAGCGTCTACGTGCGGCTTTTGCTGGGCCTGCCGGTGCGTGACGCCACCGGTGGCTTTCGCCTGTGGCGCCGCTCGGCACTGGAATCCCTTGGTCTCGCACAGGTAACGTCCAACGGCTACGTGTTTCAGGTGGAGATGATCTGCATGGCCCACCGGCACGGTTGCCGTATCGCCGAAGTCCCGATTCATTTTCCGGATCGTGTGGCGGGAAGCTCCAAGATGGGGCTGCCCATTGCGCTGGAAGCCGCCCTGAGTGTCTGGCAGTTGCGCCGTCGCTATCGCCGCCCGCGCCATTGACGACAAGGCGCGCACTGCGGCTTGTTCCCTCCTGGTCGCCATGCTACACTGGCGCCTCCGGCGGAGGTGCGACTTTTGCCGGAAATATCACATGCCCGGACTGCGGCAGGTGTTGTCCCCTCAGGGATTGTGCCGCGGGACGAAGGGCATGATCGACCAAACACAGTCAGGAGCAACCCATGCCTTCCACCATTACGATGCGCGCCTTGCTGGAGACCGGGGTTCACTTCGGTCACCGGACTTCCACCTGGAACCCGCGCATGAGACCCTGGATTTTCACCGAGCGCAACGGCATTCACATCATCGATCTGCAGCAGACGATCGTCAACATCAATCGCTTTCACGACATGGTGCGCGACCTCGTCGCCAGCGGCGGCAGCGTCCTTTTCGTCGGCACCAAGCGCCAGGCCCAGGAGACGGTCCGGCGCGAGGCCGAGCGTTGCGGTATGCCCTACGTCAACCATCGCTGGCTGGGTGGCACCCTAACCAACTGGCGCACCATCCGTGAGCGTATCGACACGCTCAAAAACCTCGAAAAGCGTCGCGACGCCGGTGAATTCGATTTGCTCACCAAGAAAGAAGCGCTGATGCTGCAGCGCAAGATTGACAAGCTGCAGTTGCGTCTGGGCGGCATCCGCGAAATGCAGAAGCCACCGGAAATGCTGCTCATCGTTGATACGGTGCGCGAGGCGACCGCCGTCAAGGAAGCCAACATTCTCAAGGTGCCCGTCATCGCCCTGGTCGATACCAACAGCAACCCGGACGAGATCGACTATATCATCCCTGCCAACGACGACGCCGTGCGCGCCATTAACCTGCTGGTCAAGGCCGTCAGTGACGCCGTCCTTGAAGGTCAGGCCATGCGCAAGGCCGATGAAGACGAGACGGAAGACACGGCCCTGCCGGAATACGTCAGTATCGAATACGAAGGGGACGGCGAGGATGCCGACGACGAGCAGTTCCTCGGCGAAGCCACCCTCGCCAAGCTGCGCGATGCCAACCTCTTCGAGGCAGAGACTCCCGCAACAGAAAAAGAGACGCCCGTTGCAGAAAGCCCGGCCGCGGCCGAGACCCCCGCAGAACCGGAGCCGGGTGCCCCGGCCGAGGCCACAGAAAAGGACGAGAGCCAGTCATGACCCAAATCACCGTTTCCATGGTCAAGGAGTTGCGCGCCGTCACCGGGGCCGGCCCGCTGGATTGCAAGAAAGCGCTGCAGGCCTGCGACGGCGACTTTGATGGAGCGATTGACTTCCTGCGCGAGAAAGGCTTGGCCAGCGCGGCCAAAAAACTTGGCGCCGGGCGCGCCATGAACGAAGGCGTGATCCAGACCTACCAGCACTTCAACCAGCGGCTGGGCGTCATGGTGGAAGTCAATTGCGAGACCGATTTCGTCGCCAGCGCCGCGCCCTTCCAGGAATTCGCCCGCAACGTCGCCCTGCATGTCGCCAACATGGCGCCGGAGTACGTGCGCCGTGAAGACGTGCCGGAGGCCGTCGTGCAGGCCGAGCGAGACCTGCAACTGCGCATCCTGCAGGAGGACGAGAAGAACGCCCGCAAACCGCCGGCCATTCTTGAGAAAATCATCGAGGGCCGCATGGGCAAGTTCTTCGCCGGTATTGTCCTGATGGAGCAGGAATTCCTGCTGGACGACTCGAAGACTGTGGCCGAGGCGCTTGCCGAAGCCGTGGCGCTTCTTGGCGAAAGTATGGAGATTCGCCGCTTTGCCCGCTTTGCCGTGGGCGAGGACGGCAATGGCGCCAGCTAGCATCTATCGCCGCATCGTCCTCAAACTGAGCGGCGAAGCGCTCGCTGCCGACGACGGACATGGCATCGATCCGGAGCGCGCCGACGAAATTGCCTGCAAGTTGCGCGCCGTGCATCAACTCGGTGTGCAAATCGCCGTCGTCATTGGCGGCGGCAACCTGTGGCGCGGCACCACCGGCGTCGCGCGTGGCATGGACGAGCCCACCTCCCATTACATCGGCATGGTCGGCACGGTCATGAACGCGCTCGCCCTGCAGGACGCCCTCGAGCGTCGCGACGTTCGCACCAGGGTGCAGACCGCCGTCCAGATGAACGCCGTCGCCGAACCCTACATTCGCCTGCGCGCCATTCGCCACCTGGAGAAATCACGCGTGGTCATCCTCGCCGGCGGCCTCGGCAACCCCTATTTCACCACCGACACCGCCGCCGCCCTGCGCGCCTCGGAAATCAGCGCGGACATTGTCATCAAGGCCACCAAGGTCAATGGCATTTACTCCGCCGATCCCCTAAGTCATCCCGACGCGCAGCGCTTCGAGCGCCTGAACTACGGACAGGTGCTGCGCGACAAGCTGGAGGTGATGGACATGACCGCCTTCACCGTCTGCGAGGAAAACCAGATGCCCATCCTCGTGATCAATTTCTTCGATGGCGACGACCTGCTGCAGGCCGTAAAGGGCAAGTCCGGCATCGGTACCCTCGTTTGCGACGATTGCTGATTTTCCGGCCTCCCCGAACCCGGCTTGCGCCTGCCGGGGCCATCCGGGTTTGCATCTTCACCTGTTGCGGCAACCTTTTGCATTGTCAGAATCTTGCGGACGGAAACGGTGAATCCTTCTGCCGCGCCTGAAATGCTCCTCGGTGAAGCGCTGCGCGCCCGGGGCCGGACCATCAGCACCGCCGAATCCTGCACGGGCGGCCTGGTCCTGCATCGCCTGACCAACGTGCCCGGCAGTTCGGCCTGGGTGATGGGCGGCGTGGTGGCCTACGACAACCGTATCAAGCGCGACCTGCTGCAGGTGCGCGAGACCACCCTGTTGCGCCATGGGGCCGTCAGCGAAGAGACTGCGCGCGAAATGGCGCTGGGCGCCCGACGTTTGCTGGGGACGGATTTCGCCATCAGCATCACCGGGATTGCCGGGCCGGGCGGCGGCACGGTGGAAAAGCCGGTCGGGTTAACCTGGATGGCGCTGGCCGGGCCGGATGACCTGTTACTCAGCGAGCAGCGCAGCCACGACGGGGGACGCCTGGACGTCAAACGCGCCAGCGCCGACGCCGCCCTCACAATGATTCTCGACAGTCTGAATTCCTGAGCGCCTGGCAGCGAAGGGCGAGCCAGTTTCAGCTGCCCGCAAAGGTCGCGTCCGCCTGCCGCTCATAGATATCGGGCCGGCGGTCCCTGAAGACGGGGATGCGCTGCCGCACCTCGTCCACCTGCGCCAGATCGATGGTTGCACCCAGCAATTGCGGCCCCGCCCCGCCCTCGGCCAGGATGCTGCCCCAGGCGTCGATGATCATGGAATGACCGCCGACGACCAGGTCGCCCGTCGTGCCGGCGGCATTGCAGGCCACCACAACGCACTGGTTTTCGATCGCGCGCGCCTGCAGCAGGGTGCGCCAGTGCCCGACCCGCGCCATGGGCCACTCGGCTGGCAGGACGATCAGGCGCGCGCCTTCCACTGCGTAACCGCGAAACAACTCCGGGAAACGCAAATCGTAGCAAATTGCCACACCGGTCGCGCCCCAGGGCAGCTCCAGGCACAGGGGCGCTTCGCCCGGCCCCAGCCAGACGTCCTCGTCGAAAAGACGAAAGAGGTGGATCTTGCGATAGAGACCGCTCAGTTCGCCTTCGTCGCTGAAGCAGGCGGCGCTGTTGTAGACCGAGTCACCATCGCGCTCCAGCAGCGACCCAAGGATGTGAATTCGGTGACGCCGCGCCAGGGCCGCCACCTCGGCGAACATCCCCTCGCCGGCGACGCTGGCCAGTTCCTGCGCGCGCTCCAGCACGTAACCGGTCGACCACAACTCCGGGCATACCAGCAGTTGCGCGCCGCGGCCGGCGGCGTCGGCCGTCATCTGCGCCAGTTGCGCCAGATTGGCCTGCGGATCGCCCGCGACGATGTTCATCTGTGCAATGCTGATCGCAACCTTGTCATTCATCCCTGTCCCTCCCGCGCCAGCGCCTGTTGTCGCAGCCGCAGCACCCTTGTCACCACGCCCTCGAGTTCCAGGTCGCTGGTATCCAGTTCCACTGTACCCGGCCGCCCGCGCAAGCCCCACTCCCGTTGCAACTGACCCAGCACCAGCGACCGTTCATCCGGGTCATGATATCGCGCCCCCAGCGCCAGGTGCAGGCTGTGCAGCACGGCGTCGATACTGGCCACCAGGCAAATCACCACACCCGTCTCACGGAAGCGCTGCAACCATTCGCCCTGCGCCAGACGATAGCCGCTGACGCGAATCACGGCATCGCGCTGCAGCAACGCTTCTTCCATGACTTCGTCTTCCAGGGTTTTCAGCCGCGCTTCACCGAAGCGCGTCCGGATTTCGTCGCTGGTGAGATCGTTGCGCTCTTCAACGCGGGTGTCGATATCAATGTAGGGCCTTCCCAGCGCTTCGGCGACCCGTCGTCCGATGGTCGCCTGTTGCGGCCCAATGTAACCGCTCAGCACCAGGTTGCGGCCGCGCGCCGCGACGGGGTCCATCAGCGCCAGCCCGGGAACCACTCGTCCAGCAGGAACGGCAACTCGACCAGGGACTGGATGCGGCTGTCAGGCTCAATGAGCCCTGCCAGCATGGCCGTGTCCTGGCGGCCGCAGCGCAAGACGGCGCGCATGCCGACGTTCTGCGCGCCGGCGATGTCCGCCACCGGGTTGTCGCCCACGAAGACGGCCTCCTGTGGCGCCACCTCCAGCAGCTCCAGCGCCCTGCGGAAGATGCGCGGATGCGGCTTCAACCAGCCCACGTCGGCGGCCGACAGGCGACAGTCGGGCATGTAGTCCAGCAGGCCGCAGGCTTCCAGTTCGCGGTCGCGCAGCATCATCGGCTGATGCGCGTTGGTGACCAGGCCGAGGCGGATGCCATGCTCGCGCAGCAACTGCAGTGCCGGCAGCGCGTCCGGAAAGCACACCACGCCCGGGTACATCCCCCATGGCACGGCCCCCACTATTGCCTCCCGCTGCAGCAGGGAGTCCGGCACACCGGCCGCTGACAGGGTCTCCACCAGAATGTCGCCAAGGTGCGGCGCCCGCAGGTTGCTGCGCCCGACGGCCCAGGCCCGCTCGGTACGCCTGATGTAGTCCTGCTCCACTGCATTCAGGTCCGGCTCCTGCCAGCCATCCTGTGGCAGGTCATGCAGCAGCGTTTCCAGCTGCTGCTGGTTCAGGTCCAGAAAGGGAGGCTGCCGGCCATTGGCAGGCAGGGAGGCCAGCACGGCCTCGATGTGTTCGCGGTTGCGGGCGTTGTAGTTACCGCCCCAGCCGCTCCAATCAATCAGGGTGTCGTCAAGATCGAAGAGGACGGCCCGCAGTGTGTCAACCACGGGCGGCTGCCGCGCGCCAGGTGAGCAGGGTCTGCTCCAGCCCGCTGTCATGCCCGGCATACTGCGGCGACCAGCCAAGCGCCGCGCGAATGGCATCGCAATTCACGGCGAAGGAGCTGACAGTCTGCCCGCGGGCCCTGCCGGGCAGCGGCAGACGGCGCAACAAGGCGCCCGGGTGTCCCACCCTTGGCAAGGCCAGGCCCATCCGTTGCGCAAAATGCTCAAGGAACTCGCGCCGGGTCGCGGGCTGCTCGTCCGCGACGTTGAAGACTCTCCCCGCCGGCCGTTGTTCCGCGCCCAGCACGGTCGCCTGGGCCAGGTCCTCGTAATGCAGCCAGCTGGCCAGGCCCTCCTCGATGCCGGAAGGCAGGCCGCCGCCGCCAAGCAGGGACGCGCGCAGCGCCGCCAGGCTCTCGCTCTCCGGCCCGTAAAGCACGCCCGCCCGCAGTATGCAGGCCGAAACGTCCGAATCCAGTACCTTGCGCTCCGCAGCGAGGGTGGCCTCATGGAGCGCGCTACCGCCGGCCGCTTCATGGGCCTCGCAGACGGCTTCTCCCTGCGTATCGCCATACAGCGAGGCGTAGCTGCAGAAAACGAGGAAGGGGTCTTCCACCTGCGCCGCCGCGCCCAGCAGGGCATCGGTGCCGGCCTGCAGGCTGGCCAGGGCGGCCGTCAGCTGGTCGGCGTCGGACAGCAGACTGTTGGCGGCCAGCGGCGCGGCATGGATGAGCACATTGGCGCCCGTCATCCGCAGCGCGCCGGCCAGGTCATCCGCGTTATGCTCGTCGATGTAAACCGGCAGACCGCCGGGGGCGCGCAAACGCTGCGCTTCGGCCAGGGTGGCGGCGTTGCCGGCCACAGCATGATCATGCGCAACAAAGCCGCGCAGGATCGCCAGCCCCGGCGCTGTCGTCGCCCCGGTGATGAATACTTTCAACCTGTCGTCCGCGTCCATTGGCCCTCTTGCAATTCCTCTTGCCCAGGTGGCATTATGCCAGCAAGGAAGCGGACGCAACAGGGACATTTACGCAAGGGAGCGTTCGGCCGGGCGCGTTTTGCCGTCCCGGCGGCCGGACCCCTTACGCAGTCTTTTTGGTGACGGCGACGCGCAGTCGCCGCAAGAGGGACAGGAGAGGAACATGAAACAGCCCGTATCATTGCTACTCGTCACCTTGCTGCTGCTGGCACTTGTCGGCAACGCCCTCGCCCACGGCGACGAAGAGGAACAAGAAAGCGGAGGCACCCAAATATCGGCCTTCAGCGCGACGCCCTTTGCCGAACAGGCGGGTCTCGGAGACGTCAAGGGCTTCGCTTATTTCGACAGCGACTACGCCAACCTCTTCATCAACCTGTTCCCCAATGGCGCCACGCTGCCGGAGGGCACGGTGCTGGAAGGCTGGGTCGTGGACCTCGGCCGCTTCGCCGGCCCTGGCTACAACGCGAGCGTCGCCGACCAGACCTACGGGCCGCCCTTCGGCGATCTGGCCATGGACGTGCTCGTCAGCGCAGCGCCCTACGCGCTCAGCACCGGCGTCATTCAACTGGACACCGAGGGCAACTGGAGCCTCGATTTCCACATCCCCAACTACAACTTCAGCCCCTACGACGCCGTCGTCGTCACAGCCGAGTCCGACGGCAATGCAGGCGAATGGGACCCGCGACCGGGGGCGCCCTTTTTCACCGCCGGCATGCGGGAAGACAACGCCGAACTGGCCAGCGTGCCCTTTGAGATCTTTGGCATGGTCGGGCCGGCGGATGAGGGTATGGTCAGCGCGGATCACGAACACTTCGAGGTCGAACTGGGCCCCACGCCGCTGGCCGCCAACGCCGGCCTTGAACTGGCCACCGGCGCCGCCATCTTTCACGGCGACCACGCGGGTATCGACTTCTTCATCGATCTAAATGGCAGCCCAGGGCCGGAAGGTTGCCTCGTGCTGGAAGGCTGGGTTGTGGATGCCGGCCTCTTCGGCGGCCCCGGCGTGTCCAGTTCCAGCGACTCCGATGAGGCGCATGGACCGGTCTTTGGTGATATCGAGATGGTCGGCCTGAACGCCGCCGTTGAGGCCGCCCCCTACGCGCTCAGCACCGGCGTCGCCGCCGACATGGGCAATGGCATGCTGGGCGCCGGTTACGAGATTCCAGGCTACAACTTCGATCCCTACGACGCATTCGTCGTCACGCTGGAAAGCGACTGCAACGACAGGGGCTTCGACCCGCGGCCGGGCACGCCGGTCCTGATCGGCATGATCGAGCGCGACGCGCACGACCACTAGCCACAATGCAATTCCAGGCCCTGCCATTGCGGCAGGGCCTTTTTTTTGTTGCGCCAGGCCGGCAGCTCCCGATCCACGGGCTGCGCCTGGCGCAAACGCTGCCACTGGACGCCGCGGCGCAACGACGATTTTTCGGGCAAGGGAGGCTGACGCCTGTAAGAACTACATAACAATTGTGGTCAGAATTGATAAGTGGAGCATCGTTCATCATTTTTTAAGGGAGAGTGACATGAAACAAACAGTAACCTTTTTGCTGGCAAGCGCGCTGCTGATCGCCCTGGTTGGCGGCGTTGCCGCGCAGGACACGGACATGGGCACCCTGGTCTCGGCCTTCAGCGCGACGCCCTTCGCGGAGCAGGCCGGCCTGGGTGGCGTCACCGGCACTGCCACCTTCGACAGCGCCAACGGCAGCCTCTTCATCAACCTCATACACATGGGAGCGGAACTGCCCGCAGGCACGGTGCTGGAAGGCTGGGTCGTGGACCTGGGCCGTTTCGCCGGGTCCGCCAGCAACGCCAGCGTCGCCGATCAGGGCTACGGACCGCCATTCGGCAACCTGGCCATGGACGTGCTTGTCAGCGCCGCGCCTTACGCCCTCAGCACCGGCATCATCCAGCTGGACAGCGAGGGCAACTGGAGCCTCGACTTTCACATCCCCAACTACAACTTCAGCCCCTATGACGTCGTCGTCATCACGGCCGAGTCGGATGGCAACGCCGGCGACACCTGGGACCCGCGCCCGGGCGCGCCCTTCTTCACCGCCGGTATGTCCAGTGACAACGCTGACCTGAGCGAGGCCGTCGGCGAAGTCTTCGCCATGGTCGGCCCGGCGGAGACCCCTGAAATGCGCGACGCGATCGAGGTCACGCTGGGCCCCACCCCACTGGCCGCCAACGCCAACCTGGAGGCGGCCAGCGGCAGCGCCACACTCTACAGCGATGGCAGCAGCGCAATCGACTTCAGCATCCAACTCAATGGCAGCGCCGGGCCGGAAGGCTGCCTCGTGCTGGAGGGCTGGGTGGTGGATGCCGGCCTCTTCGGCGGTCCTGGCGTATCCAATTCCAGCGACTCCGATGAAGCGCTTGGCCCGCCCTTCGGCGACGTCGAGATGGTCGGCTTCAATGCCGCGGTCGAGGCCGCGCCCTATGCGCTCAGCACCGGCGTCGCCGCCGACAACGGCGACGGCACGCTCAGCGCTTCATACAGCATACCGGGTTACAACTTCGGCCCCTTCGATGCCTTTGTCGTCACACTGGAAAGCGATTGCAACGCGCAGGGTTTCGACCCGCGCCCGGGAACGCCCGTGCTCATCGGGATGATTCACGACAGCATGTAAGGCATTGCAACTCAGGCCCTGCTGCGCTCCAGCAGGGCCGCTGCATGGATGCGCCAGGTCAGCGGCTCCAGATCCACGGGCTGCGCCTGGCGCAGTTGCCAGCCCCTGTCACGCAATCGCCGGGCGTCGCGCGCCAGAGTGGCCGCATCGCCACTGACGTAGACCAGACGCCGGACTCCGCTCTTCGCCAGCCCCTTGATGGCCTCGGGCGACAGCCCGTCGCGCGGCGGGTCAAGCAGGGCGGCGTCGGCCGGCGTCTCCAGTTCCGGCAGCACCTCCTCCACGCGGCCCTCGATCAGGTTGATGTTGTCAAAGGCTTCAAGGTTGCTTTCGGCGTCGGTGACCGCGGGCGGAAATCGCTCCACCAGGGTCACCAGCGCCGCTGACTCAGCCAGGAAGGCGCTGAAAAAGCCGACGCCTGCATAAAGGTCGAGGATATGGTCGCTGGCGGCAGGCGCCAGCCACTCGCGTACCAGCGCCGCCAGTGGCGGCAGCAAGGCATCGTGCGCGCGGAAGCTGCTGCCGGCCGTCACGCGGAAGCAATGCCCTTCCACTTCCCGCAACAAATGTGACGCGCCGATCAGGTTGACCGGTTCGCCGCCCTTCAGCAGCATGTTGACGCTGGCCGGCAGGTCGCTGAGCAATTCCGGCGCCCGATCGTCCTGCATCGTCAGCAGCAACATCAGCGCCCCGTCACTGCCGCGCAGCAGTTGCAATTCGCGCAGGCCGCCAATTTCCAGGTCCAGAGTCGGCAACAGCTCCAGCAGGTCCGGGTGGGCGACGTGGCACGCTTCCGGCCACACGACCTGACCTGCCTGGTCCGACGGCAGACCGATTTCACCATTGCGGTTCACGCGCAGCGCCAGATGCCAACGGTAGCCCTGCGTGGCCGGCGCGGGGATCGTCGGCAACACCTCGACCTCGTCGAAGCCGCCGATGCGCGCCAGCTGGTCGGCCAGCACGTCCTGCTTCAACAGCAGCTGCGCGCCATAGTCGATGTGCTGCCACTGGCACTGGCCGCAGCGACCCGGACCGAAGTGCGGGCATTGCGGCCAGACGCGGTCCGCAGAAGCTTCCAGCAGGCGCAGACCCTCGGCGAAGGCGACGCGCCCGCTGCGGCCGGTCAGGCGCGCCTCAATGCGCTCGCCAGGGATGCTGTATGGCACGAAGACCACCTGTCCCTGATGGCGACCCATGGCGCGGCCGCCGTGGGCCATCGTCGTCAATGCAAGTTCGAAAGTGTCGTCGGCCATGGTCCCTTCCGCTTGTCAGGGCGTCAGTATACAGCAGGCCCGCGCCTTGATTGTCCTCCATGGTCTGCTATACTGGCGCCAGTTCTTCATTGGGGGGAGCGCATGGTCTTCCAGTCGCAGATCGCACAGGGCAGCCTGGAGGTGGCCCGCTCTTCCCTTGCCACGGGTCGCCCGACCCGCTGATCCCGCACACAGGAAAACATGATGAATATGGATAGCGAACGTTATAACCCCGCGTCTGTTGAATCCCGCTGGCAGCAGCGCTGGGAGCAGGACGGCCTGTACCACGCCGACGTCGACTGGGACCGGCCCAAACATTACGCCCTGACCATGCTGCCCTACCCCAGCGGCGACCTGCACATCGGCCACTGGTTCGCCATGACGCCTTCCGATGCGCGCGCCCGCTTCATGCGCATGCAGGGCTACAACGTGCTCTTCCCCATGGGCTTCGATGCCTTCGGTCTGCCGGCGGAAAACGCCGCCGTCACGCGCAACATCCACCCGGCGCGCTGGACGCGGGACAACATCAAGCGCATGCGCGGGCAACTGCGCAGCATGGGCGCCATGTTCGATCCGCGCCGCGAAATGATCAGCTGCGAGCCGGAATACTACCGCTGGACGGAGTGGTTCTTCCGTCTCTTCTACCTCAATGACCTGGCCTACCGCGGCGAGGCCCAGGTGAACTGGTCGCCCACCCTGCAGACCGTGCTGGCCAACGAGCAGGTCATCGACGGCCGCGACGAACGCACCGGCCAGCCCGTCATTCAGAAAATGATGACGCAGTGGTTCTTTCGCTACACCCGCTACGCCGACGAGATGCTGGACTTCAGCCGCATCGACTGGCCCGAGCCGATTCGTATCATGCAGACGAACTGGATCGGCCGCAGCGAAGGTGCGCACGTGACCTTCCACAGCGAGGCCGGCGACCCCATCCCCGTCTACACCACCCGACCCGACACGCTCTGGGGCTCGACTTTTATGGTGCTGGCGCCGGAGCACGATCTGGTCAGCAAACTGACCGCAGACGCCCAACGCGACGCCGTCGAGGCCTACGTCGAACGCGCCGCCGGCAGCACTGAAATTGAGCGCACCTCCGAGACCCGCGAACGCACAGGCGTCTTCACGGGTTCCTTCGCCATCAACCCGGTCAATGGCGGGCGGGTGCCAGTCTGGGTCTCCGACTACGTGCTGCTGACCTACGGCAGCGGCGCCATCATGGCGGTGCCGGGCCACGACCAGCGCGACTTCGAATTTGCGCGCCGCTTTGACCTGCCGGTGATTCGCGTGATCCTGCAGGATGGCGTGGACCCCGACGCAGCGATGGAGCAGGCCTGGGAAGGTCCGGGCGTCATGATCAACAGCGCCCCCTTCGACGGCCTGCTCTCGGACCACAACCGCGGCCGCCGCAACCCGGCCATCAACGCGGTCATCGACTGGCTGGAAGCGGAAGACATCGGCGAGGAAGCCATCAATTACCGTCTGCGCGACTGGCTCATCGGCCGCCAGCGTTACTGGGGTTGCCCCATCCCCGTCCTGCACCGCGCCGACGGCGCCATCGAGGCCCTGCCCGACGAGGCGCTGCCCGTGCTCCTGCCGGAAGACGTCGAGTTTGACTCTGGCGGCCGCAGTCCCCTGACCTGGCACGAGCCTTTCCTGCGCGCGCGCGATTCGCAAGGCAATCCCGCGCGGCGCGAGACCGACACGATGGACACTTTCATGTGTTCCTCGTGGTACTGGTATCGCTACCTGAGCCCGCACTTCGACCAGGGGCCCTTTGACCCGCAGGAAGCGGCCTACTGGCTGCCGGTCGATACCTACACCGGTGGCGCCGAACACGCCACCATGCATTTGCTCTATTCGCGCTGGTTCGCGCGCGCCATGCGCGATTGCGGCCTGTTTGACGAGACGATGCGCATCATGGCCGACCATGGCCGCGACCCCGACGTGCTGACCTGGGGCGAACCCATGCTGCAACTGCGCAACCAGGGCCAGGTGCTGGGCGCGGAGCGCAACGGAGATATCGTCCTCGCCTCGGGCAGGATGCAGGGCCTGCGCCTGCTGGCCGATCGCGTCGAGGTAATCGAACGGCCCTCCGACACGCCGCCGGGCTTCGAAGGCGTGGTCGGCGAAATCATGCGCCGCACGGAAAACATCCTGCAGGTGGACATGGCCGGCGTCCGCCACGTGGTAGAGGTCCGGGCGGACGCCGACGTCATCATCCCGCACATTGAGGGAGAGAACAACGTCAACCAGTTACAGCAGCACCTTGAGATCCAGCGCATGTCCAAGAGCAAGGGCAACGTCGTGGACCCCGACGATCTGGTCAGTCAGTATGGCGCGGACACCGTGCGCGCCTACCTGATGTTCGCCTTTGACTGGGAAAAGGGCGGACCCTGGGATCCGGACGGCATCCGCGGGCCGCAACGCTGGCTGCACGAGGTGTGGGAGCTGGTCTGCGCGGGCGCGCCCGCCGGCCCTGGCGACGCACAGGTGGAACGCGAACTGGAGCGACGCACGCAGGAGACCATCCGTCGCGTCACCGACGGCCTGCAGCGTTTCCGCTTCAATACCTGCATCGCCTCCCTGATGGAGCTGAAGAACGACCTGCGCGCGGCCCTGCGCTCAGGCAGCGTCAGCGCGAAGGCCTGGCAGGAGATTGTGCGCACCCAGTTGCTGCTAATGGCGCCCTTTACGCCGCACGTTGCCGAGGAGCTGTGGCAGCGCGTCGGCGGCGACTACAGCATCCACACCCGGGCGTGGCCGCAATGGGACGAGGAAAAGGCGCGCGCCGACAGCGTCGCCCTGGTGGTCATGGTCAACGGCCGGCCGCGCGGTGAAACGCAGGTCGCGGTGGATATCTCACGCGAGCAGGCCATCGCCACGGCCCTGGCAAGCGAGGCCGCACAGCGCATTTTGCAGGGACGCGAGCCGCAGAATGCGATTTTCATCCCCGCCCGCAGGGGTCAGGAACCGAAGGTCAATCTGGTGCTTCGCTAAAGACGGGGGAGAGCGCCGGCGCGGCCTCACTCACTCTTCATGATGCGTTCGCGCAGGGCCAGCAACTCGTAACGAAAGGCCTCGTCCTCTTGCATCTGCGTGGCGACTTTTTCATGACCATGCATCGCGGTTGAATGGCTGCGCATGCCGAAGGCGCGTCCAATCTGGGGGAATGAGGCCTCGGTCAGGTCGCGCGCCAGATACATGGCGACGTGACGCGCGCGGCTGATATGCCCCGAGCGATTCTTGCCGGTCAGGTCCATCACCGTCAGGTTGTGGGCGGCGGCGGTGGCGGTCAGCACCTGATCAATGGTGATTTTCGCCTGCCGCGCCCGCGCGCTTTCGTGTTGCTGCACCACGCGGCCGGCCGCCGTGGTGGAAAATGGTTCGTCGGCAAGGTCCATGGTGGCCAGCATACTGGTAAACAGACCTTCCAGTTCGCGGATGCTGTTGCGCGCTCCATCCGCCAGCTTTTCGCTGATGGAGCGCGGCAGGCTGCGCCCCCGTTCCTGCGCCCAACTTTCCACGATGGCCACGCGCGTCTCGAATTCCGGCAATTGAATGTCGATCACCAGTCCGCCTACAAAGCGCGAGCGCAGCCGGTCTTCCAGCAGTTCCAGTTCGCTGGGGTGCCGGTCGGAGGCGACCACGATTTGCTTGTTTTCGATGTGCAAGGCGTTGAAGGTGTGGAAAAACTCTTCCTGCGTGCTCTCCTTGCCGGCGATGAACTGGATGTCGTCGATCAGCAGCAGGTCAACCGAGCGGTATTTCTCCCGGAAGGGCGCGGTCGTGCGATAACGAATGGCATTGACCAGGTCGTTGATAAAACCCTCGGAAGGGATGTAGAGCGCGCGATAGTTGCCCTGCTGGCTTTCATTGGCGATCGCCTGCAGCAAATGGGTCTTGCCCAGGCCGACGCCGCCATAAATGACGAAGGGGTTGTAGCGGGCCGCCGGCTCTTCGGCCACGGCGCGGGCGGCCGAATACAGCATCATGTTGGCATTGCTGGTCACAAAGCGGTCGAAGGTGTAGCGCGGGTTAAGATGGCTTTCCGGCAACTCGACCTGGGGCGGCTTGCCGGCCGGGCGGGCGGGCGCATTACCCTGCCTGTCCTGACGCGAGGCATAGCGGAACAACGGCTTGTTGTCCACCCGGTTTGCCTCGTTGCCGTTGTCGACCTTTTGGGGACGATGCACCTCAAAGCGCAACTCGACTTCGGTGCCATAGACGTCACGCAGCACACGCCGCACGCTGCGATAAAGACGATGCTGCAGGTTGTCACGCGCGAAACTGTTGCGCACGCCAATGGTGAAGGTACTTGCGCCTTCACCGTCCCTGGCTTTCTCGCAACCCAGGTAGACGGTATCGCGCAACCAGGTGTCGAAATTGCCGCGGTCCAGCTGGATTTCCAACTGGTTCAGCGTGGTATTCCAGGCTTCCTGTGGGTCCACGATAGAGGTCTCGAACATGCGCCACGCCGATGATATCAGGGAAGGTCAAGGGGTGTGGCTGCCTGCGCAGGCCAACGCTGTCTTGCCATGTTAGTATAGCGCGGGCGCGCGATGATGGTCAAAATTGCTTTTGTTGGGCCACGGGAAACCGAAGAGAATATGAATGTTGTATACAGATTTGCCTTTTGTTAGAATGGAGAAAGTTTATTTGCTGTTGATTTTGCACTTATCCGGTTAGGGGATAACGATGTTCGATGACCCGTACTCTGACGCGCTTCCACCGGATCTTCCGGTAGATAATCTGGACGACGACGACGAGCAAGAAGCGTACGAACCGCGGGTCAGCATCATCAAGGTTTCTTCCCGCTCCCGTTCAACATCCGTCGCCGGAGCCATCGCTGCGGTGATTCGGGAACACCGCTTCGCCGAAGTGCAGGCCATCGGCGCCGGCGCTGTCAACCAGGCCGTCAAGGCGCTTGCCATTTGTCGCGGTTACCTCGAACAGGACGAGATCGACATCGTGTGTACGCCCATGTTCACCGAGGTCATTATCGACGGGCAGGAACGTACGGCCCTGCGTTTCACGGTCGAGCCGCGCCCCGTCGCCGGCGACGACAGTTGAGCCTCACCCGGCCAGCAATCCAGGATAGTCGAGCAACATAACTTCCAGCGCGAGGCGCAGTTGCATGTTGCTGCGCAGGTCGGCCAGCAGCTGGCGCGTGGCCACCAGTGCCACGCGGACCTCTTCGGCCTGAAGTTGCCTGGCCTGCAGCGAGAGCGTCTCCTTGCGGTCGCTGTTGACGGGCGGCACCTGACTGCCCCGCGCCTGCAGCAAAATGTCACGCCACATGGATTGCCATTGCTCCAGCAGCACACGCAGGTCCTGGCGCGGGCGGCGCGCCAGTTTCTCCGCCAGCGCAAAACGGGCGGCCCGGTCGCTGCCGAGACAGCCTTCCAGCAGGTCCAGCGCCTCCTGCCTTTGCTCCAGCCTGACCTCGTCTTCCAGCGCCTGCAACGCCCAGCCGACCCGTCCGCCGCTGAGGCGGGCCAGCAAGGTCGCGCGTTCCGCACTGGCGCCCCGTTGCAACAGGGCAGTGTAGAGATCTTCAAAGGGCAGCGGCCGCAGCGCCAACTGTTGGCAGCGACTGGTGATGGTGGGCAACAGGGCCCGGACCGACGTGGCGACCAGGATCAGTACGGCCCCTGGCGCGGGTTCTTCCAGGGTCTTGAGCAAGGCATCCTGGGCTCGTGGCAGGGCGCGCTCGAAATCGTGGAAAATGGCGACCCGGTGACGACCCTCCCAGGGCTTTAGCGCCAGGTTGCGCAGCGCGTCCCGGATGGCATCGATGCGCAGGGTTGCGCCGTCTTCCGGCCGCACCTGCAACAGGTCCGGGGGATTGCCGCTCCGGGTACGCCGGCAGGCGCTGCAATCCTGACAGGGACGCCCTCCCGGCAGCTCCGCCTCACAGTTAAGCGCCATGGCGAAGCAGCGCGCCAGCGTGGCGCGCCCCAACCCCTCCGCCCCGGTGATCAGCCAGGCGTGATGCAGGCGGCCATGTTGCAGGCCCTGCCGCAAACGACGCACGGCGTGGCCATGCCCGATGACCGGCCAGTCGTGACCGCCCTCCACCTTAACCCTGCGCGGCCAGTGTCTCGCGGATCTGGTCCAGATGGTTCAGGCCATGTTGCGAATACCCCCGGATAAGGTCGGAGATCGTCGCTTCACCGTAGAGCGGAGAGACGGAGCTGCGCGCCAACTGCTCGTCACTGAGGGATTCGGCCAGGATCGCCCAGCGTTCCTGCAGACCATCCAGCAGGGCCAGCGACGTTTCCAGCGGCATGCCATCGGCATCGGCCGTCACCGCCCAAAGGTCCTGATCAAAACTGCTTATCGTCGGCCGGTCCTGGGTCAACGCCAGTTTTATGCGCAGGAAGGTGTTCATGTGCGCGTCCGCCAGATGATGCACGTTCTGGGCGACGTTCCACTCTCCTTCCAGAAAGTGGGTGGTCAACTGCTCCTCGTCCAGCCCCTCGACCAGTGCCCGCAATTGCTGCGGCAACTCACGAATCCAGGTGATGTATTTCGCTTTTTCCTGCCCGTCCATGATGGACTCCTGTTTCTCCCGGTCGTCCCTATGATGACGAATTGTGGCGCTTTGGCGAATCCCACCAGTCAGCCCGCAGATTCCGCTTCCGCCCGCCGCGCGTAACGGCTGAAGAGCGTCACCGCCGCGAAGCCTGCCAGCAACAGCAGCAGCGCCGGCAGCAGGGTCTCGCCCTCCGGCGCAAGATTCACTTCCTGCAAACAGCGGAACTCGCCATGCCGGTCAAGATCGCCGGCGATGCAATCTTTCCAGGGCCAGATTTTCCACAGCGAGCCGATCATGAAGCCCACCAGCGCGGCAATGGTCAGCTGCGGTCGATTGCGCAGCAGCCAGCCCAGCAGGCGCGCAAAGATGGCGATGCCCACGACCGCGCCTGCGCCTACCGTGATCAGCGTGCCCAGGTCGCGCTCGCTGACCGCGCGCAACACGTGGTCGTACTGCCCGAGGATGAGCAGGATGAAGGAACCCGAGATGCCCGGCAGGATCATGGCGCAGATGGCGACCATGCTCGCCAGGAAGAGATTGAGCGAGTTTGGCTCGGTCCTGGCCGGCACCAGATTGACGACCACGAAGGCGAGCAGCGCGCCGCTGACCATCACCAGCAGCGTGGAGAACGTCCGCCGCAGTTGCGCTCCGACCGCCACAATGGAAGCCAGCACCAGGCCGAAGAAGAAGGCAAACAGATAGATGCGCCCGTTTGAGTCCTCCAGGGTCTCGCTCAGGAAGCCGGCCAATGTGAAGGCTGCCGCAAACATGCCCAGCACCAGCGCCAGCAGGAAACGTAGCGGGACCTGCCGCTCAAGTTCCCCCAGGCGCAGACGCAGCAACAGGCGCAGCGCTTTCAGATTAACGGCGCGGATTCCGTCCAGCAAATCCTGATAGACGCCCAGCACAAAGGCCATGGTGCCGCCAGAAACACCGGGCACCAGGTCCGCCGCGCCCATGGCGCAGCCCGTCAGAAACAAACGCGCATACGCGGCAATGCTGCGCGGCCGGGCCTGGCTCTTGCTTTTATCGAGCATGTGTACTCCGTGTTTCATACCGGCGGCTGCGGCATCATGCCTGCGCCGCGGGCGAGGGTCAATGCCGGAGGCCTCCTTTTGTCTCTGCCGGGGCTGGAAAACGGACGTTGCTCCGTTATCATGGGCCGGACACTAGGGGGGAGCGTTGCACATGGCGAGGACGGCCTTCATCACCGGCATCACCGGTCAGGACGGCTCGTATCTGGCGGAACTGCTGCTGGAAAAAGGCTATCGCGTCGTGGGCCTGGCGCGCCGCTCCACCAACTATCACTACCCCAACATCGCCCACCTGGCGGGCCGCATCGAGCTGGAATACGGTGACCTGCTGGACGCCGCCGCCCTCGCCGCCATCATCCAGCGGCAGCGTCCGGACGAGGTCTATCACCTCGCCGCCCAGTCCGTCCCTGGCGACAGCTGGAGCCAGCCGCTGGTCACCGGCGAGATCACGGCCCTCGGCACGGTGCGCATGCTGGAGGCCGTGCGTCAGCACAAACCCGACGCCCGTTTCTATCAGGCCACCAGCCGCGAAATCTACGGCGGCGTGGCCGCGGAAGTCGTCGACGAAGACACGCCCTTCCACGCCAACAACCCCTACGGCATCGCCAAGCTTTACGCCCACCAGATGGCCGTCAACTACCGCGAGTCCTGGGACATGTTCGTCTGCGCCGGCATGCTCTTCAACCACGAGAGCCCGCGCCGCGGCCTGCACTTCGTTACGCGCAAGGTGACCATGGGCGTGGCCTGCATCCATCTGGGTATTGATGAACCGCCGCTCAACGAGGCCGGCCAGCCCCTGGTGCAGGACGGCCAGTTGCAACTGGGCAACCTGGACGCCTGGCGCGACTGGGGCTACGCGAAGGAATACGTCGAGGCCATGTGGCTGATGTTGCAGCAGGACCGGCCGCGCGATTACGTCATCGGCACCAACACGGCCTTCAGCATCCGCGATCTCTGTCGCGTCGCCTTCGCCCACGTCGGCCTCGACTGGGAACAGCACGTCGTCTCCGCCGACCAGTTCCTGCGCCCCACCGAAATCTTCGCCCAGCGCGGCAACCCGGCGCGCGCGAAGGTCGACCTGGGCTGGGAACCGCAGGTCGGCTTCGAGGAGCTGACCCGCATGATGGTCGACGCCGACATCAGGCTGTTGGTCGAGCAGCGCCGCACATAAGGACGGCCCGGCTCCGGCGTCACAATCGTTTGCCCGACGGCCTTCTTCCTTCGTATAATGGCCGGCGTTGCGCGCGTCACCGGAGGCAGACATGACCGATGTGGTCAGTCCGCAGGTGCGCAGCCGAATGATGTCCGGCATCCGGGGCAAGAACACCCGGCCCGAACTGCTCATCCGCCGCAGCCTGCACCGCCTCGGCTACCGCTTCCGCCTGCACCGCAAGGACCTGCCCGGCAAGCCCGACCTGGTCTTGCCGCGCTATCGCGCCGTCATCTTCGTCAACGGCTGCTTCTGGCACGGCCACGACTGCCATCTCTTCAAGTGGCCCTCCAGCCGCGCCGACTGGTGGCGCGCCAAAATCACAAAGACGCGCGCGACCGACGACGCCAGCCGTCAGGCGCTGGCGGACGCGGGCTGGCGCATTCTGGAGGTCTGGGAGTGCGCGCTGAAGGGCCGCACGCGGCGACCGCTGGAACAGGTCATCGCGCAGATTGACGCCTGGCTGCCCTCCGAAAGCCCCGGGCTTGTGCTCCGCGGGCGCGATGAGGACGATCTATAGCGCGGCCAGCGCGCGTTTGACGCTGTTTTTCGGGCTGACGTTCAGCTGTTCGTCTTCGATCACGCCATCCGCGCCAATCACCCAGTGCGAGCGGATGACGCCCATGTACTTGTTGCCGTACATCGACCGTTCGCCCCAGGCGCCCCAGGCTTCCAGCACCTCGTGCTGCGGGTCGCTAAGCAGGTCGAAGGGGAAGCTTTCGTCGTCGATCCACTGACGCAGGGCCGGCGGCTCGTCCGGGCTGAGCCCCAGCACCAGCGCGTCGCCGGCCTCCACCTGCGGGTAGTTGTCGCGGAAGCCGCAGGCCTGGGCCGTGCAGCCGGGCGTGGCGGCCTTCGGATAGGCGAACAGGATGACGCGGCGGCCGCGCAGGTCGCCCAGACGTACGGTCTCGCCATCCTGATTGAGCAGTTCAAAATCCGGCACCACTTCACCGATCGCGGGCATAATTGTCTCCTGTCTGGTCCCTGCGAAGATTGTGACTCGCGCCCGGCGGCGCGGCAAGGCCTGGCTCTGTAGGGGCGACATATCATGTCGCCCGTCTTACCCCGTACTGCGTTTGCCTTGTTCGGCTGGGCAACATATCATGTCGCCCGCCCTGCCCGGTACTTCAGCCCGCGGCGCCGGCGTTAAGGGCCCGCAAGGCGAGCGCCACGCTGGCCTCCGGGCTGATGCCGACCTTCATGTCCACCAAAACGCCCTGCTCGTCGATCACCCAGCAGGAACGCCGCGTCAGCGGAATCTTCGCCACGCCCAGCAGCGAGACCCCTGCCTCCCACTGCCGAATGACCTCCTGTCCCGGGTCGCTGAGCAGATCGTAGTTGAGCTGCTCCCGGCTGTGCCAGGCCTTCAGTTTCTCCTGCGGGTCATTGCTCATGCCGAGC
>CAXXWG010000019.1:0-2352 GCA_963667305.2 Aggregatilineales bacterium
CCCGAGACGTGGATACTCGGAAGCTCAACGTACGGGGGCGCAAGTGGCGGCGCATTTCGGGTTGCCGTATTGCTTCGCCCTGGTTCTTCACGGACGGCCAGGGTGCAAGTCAGGCGCTGCGGGTTTACCAGGAGGCGTACCGCCCCAGCGAAAGGCACCCGCATCCGCACGCCGGCATTTGCGTGTGGGCGCTGGCCGCCGATACGGAGGAAGAAGCGCAGTACCATTTCACCTCGCGCGCCATTTGGCGCCTGTCCCGCGACCGGGGCATATTTCTTCCCTTCGAGGCGCCGGACGTTGCGGCGGCACAGCCGTTGAGCCCTGCCGAGACCAGGCGGGTGGAGGAATTGCGCCGCGAGTCGCTGGTGGGTACCAAGGAGCATGTGGCGGCCCGCATCTGCGGGCTCGCTGCTGACCTCAACGTGCAGGAAGTCGCGGTGGTCACCTGGACCCATGACGAGGCGGTACGCCACCGCAGCTATGAGCTTCTGGCCCAGGCCTTCGGGCACGAAGAGCGCGCCGCCCCGTCGACCACCGAGAATGCCTCCCTGTTTTCCTGAAGTTGGCGCCTGAGGCCGATTTACGGAGATCCATGGACACCCCGCAATCGTTCAGCCTTCTGTGGCCTGCTGGCGCGGCGCGTTGCAACACGGAACTGAATGACCAGTGGGCGTGCGTGATATGGAATTGCACCAGACGCTGCTGGCGCTCACCCCGCAGTAGCATCGAACGCAGCAAGGTGCGCGAGATTCTCACCCGCATCTGCACCGACTCCACCGTCATTGCCTACCGACAGGACGTAATCGAAGACCTGTGGCGCCACCCGGTATTCCGGGACGGACTTGACGCCCTCCTGCCATCCGTTGGCGCCCTGGACTCGTATCGCTCGTCCTTTGACCGCAAGCGCTCCACCTTTCAGGACGTTCACGTGGCGGCTGGGCGAACTGGACCCATTTCGTGACCTGCGTTAACGGCCTGAATGATCTGTTCGACGCCGTTGGGGAAGATCTGCGGGCAGAGGGCTGGCGCACCCTGCGCGAGCTCACCGCCCAGACCGCCAAGGACCCCGTATACCGCAATCCTGGCGGGCGAACTGCCGAACATGCTCGACACCCTGCGCACCAAGGCCAGCGTTACTATTGGCGTCAATCTGGACAGCCAGTTGCGCCCCGTGGCGGCGACCCTTCTGTCGGTAAATGCCAGGCGCTTTGTTTCGTCGTCCTTCCTCGACCGTCTCCTGGGTCGGGGAACGCGACGACTTCAAGGGCATCGGCCCGCTGCACAGCGTCCCTGCGCTCGACCCCGGGCCGGGCATTCCCAGGGCTGGCAGGCGCCCGCCAAGAGGTCAATCCGCTCATGGTTCCGCTGTTCAGCGACCTTGCCCGCGTGCTGGATTCCGTCTGCCGCCCGATTGCCCGAACCCTGCGCCGCTACGTCACGGTGCAGAGCGGCTTTCTGGCGACACTGAATGGCGACATGACCTTCTACCTCGCTGCCCTGCGACTCATGAAGCGGTTGAGCAGTGCAGGCCTGCCGTTTTGCCGGCCGCGCATTCTGCCGATGGAGGAGCGCGTCGGGAAATTGCCGCGAGGCATACAACCCTGAACCTGGCATTGCAGGGTGCCGGGCAGCCGGGATGGGAGGGCAACATCGTCAGGAACGATGTCTGCGTAGACAGCCATCATCGCATCACCATCCTGACCGGCCCCAATCAGGGCGGCAAGACGACCTACACGCAGATGGTCGGGCTGTGCCACATTCTTGCCCAGGCCGGACTGTGGGTGCCGGCAGCGGAGGCGCACATTAGCCCGGCTGACAATATTTTCACCCATTACCCGGTTGAGGAGAGCCAGGCCAAGGCTACCGGCCGGTTCGGGGATGAAGCGCAACGACTGGCTCAGATCTTCCAAGCGAGCCACGCGGCACAGCCTGATTCTGCTAAACGAATCGCTTTCCAGTACCAGCCCCGGTGAAAGCGTCCTATCTGGCGCAGGACATCAGCCGCATTTTGCGCCGCATGGGCAGCCGCGCCATCTTTGCTACCCATTTGCACGAGTTGGCCGCCGCGGTCCCGGAGCTAGAATGCGGAAGCGGAGGGTGAAGGCGGTCTGGTCAGCCTGGTGGCGTCGCGCCTGCAAGATGGCGATAACGGTGACGGGAGGTCATACAGGATTCTGCCGGGACCCGCCCATGGGACGCAGCTACGCCCGCGAGATAGCCTCAAAATACGGCATCAGCTATGAGCAACTGGCGACGCTGCTGCAGCAGCGCGGTGTGTTGGATGATTCGTCTTGAACGTTGAGGAGGTGGTGCATGCGTATTGCAGTGGTGGGGGCCGGCGGCGTTGGCGGC
>CAXXWG010000020.1:0-209294 GCA_963667305.2 Aggregatilineales bacterium
CATCACGCCGGAAGGCGTCGCCGGCGCGAAGGCCGGCTCGCGCCCCTTCATCGCCAACTGGCCGATGTGCAGGGGATGGAAACCGTCCACGTCCTTTGCGAGGCTGACCAGCGCCAGGGCCTCCTGTTCATCAATTTGCGGCGGCAGGGGCAACTGCACCAGAATGCCATGAATGGCCGGATCGGCATTGAAGGCGCGCAAGGCCTGCTCAACTTCCTGCTGGTTGCTGTCGGGACCCAGTTCACGGGTTTGCGACTCGATGCCCGCTTTCTGGCAGGCGCGGCGCTTCATGCGCACGTATTGCGCCGAGGCCGGATCGTCGCCGGCCAGCAGGGCTGCCAGACGGGGTACCACCCCCTGTTCCTCGCGCAGCCGGGCAACGTCTCGCGCCAGCGTTGCCTGAAGACGCTGCGCCAGTGCCTGCCCGTCCAGAATCCTTGCGGCCATCCCGCTCCCGTAGTCCCGCCTGCGTTTACAGTCTACACCCCCTGGCCACGGTAACTCACAGGGCAACCTGTTCTGCAATCCGCTTTCTGCTACACTGGTATCGTGCCCTGGCAGCCCGGAAGGGAGACGGCTTGAGCGACAGTCGCGGCATCTTTTTCATGGTGGTTGGACCGCCGGGCGCTGGCAAGAACACCCTGATGAACGATGCACTTTGCAGACTGCCCTGGCTAACCCATCTGGCGACCTGCACCACCCGTGCGCCGCGCCCAGGTGAACTGGAAGCGGACGAGTACCGCTTCATGTCCATGCCCCGCTTTCGGCAAATGATTGCCAATGACGAGTTACTGGAATGGCAGGAAGTGCATCCCGGGCGCTATTACGGGGTGCCGCGCCTGGCTGTCGAAAGCGGTCTCGCCGCGGGCGAGAATCTCATCGCCGATCTGGACGTGCTGGGGGCCACCTGCCTGCAAACCCTGTATCCCGAAAACACCGCGTTGATCTTCATTCAGCCGCCCTCAGTGCAGGAGCTGACCCTGAGAATGCAGAGGCGGGGCGACAGGGAGACGGACATTCAGTCACGCATTCGTCGTGTGCACATGGAAATGCAGTACGCTGCACTTGCCGATGAGGTCATAGTCAACGACGACCTGGACAGGTCCCGTGAGCGCTTGCGCGACATTCTGGAGGAGCGCAGGGAGCGACACCGGCTTCAGCCGGAAGGCGAACCGGCCCGTTATTGTATCACCCGACTGCTGGTCATGGACGGTACGCGGGCGCTGCTGCGCCTGCAGGGCGAGCCCATGCCCTGGCGTGTGCCGCGGGCGAAGGAAGTTCCCCACCAGGCCGCCCTCCGCTGTCTGGATGACCTGCCCTGGCCCGCCAGGGGTTGCCTTCATGATCCACTGGGTCACGCCGGCTCCTTTATGCCACCGACCCTGGTCGAGGCAGAGCGATGCGCGGACGCCCGGGAGCTGCGTTTCACCTGGGTCTACCGCCTGGAGGATGCCCCCGATTCCGCTCCCCCAGGATGGCGCTGGACCTCATTGCAGGATCCTGAACTGCCGCCCGGCCTTGCGCAGCAACTGAATGTCAGCGAAGCCCTGACGTCGCCCTGAACATGGACCTGCGTGCCCTTCAGCAGTCCCAGGGCGCCCGCCTTGCGCCGGACGGCATTCCGCTGGAATTCAACAACCCGCAAAAATCCTGGCAGGCTGCGCTGCAGTCGGCCGTGCTGCTGGACCGCTCGCATGAGGCGCGGCTGCGGCTGTCCGGCGCCAGCGCGGCCGATCTCCTGCAGCGGCTGTCTACCAATGACGTGCTTGCCCCTGGCCTCAATCAGGGTTGCCCGACGATTTTCACAAGCTGGCACGGTCGGGTGCTTGAGCGGGTGGAAGTCTGGCGCGAGCCCGACAGCCTGCTGCTGCTCGGTGGGCCCGGACGGACTGCCTCGCTGCAGGACTATCTGCAGCGCAATATCTTTTTCAACGACGACGTGCAAATCACAGATCTGGCGCCCGACCACAGTCTGCTCGATCTGACTGGCCCGGCGGCGCCTGCCCTGCTGCAACTTCCGCAAACAGGCCTGGAAACGTACGGGCTCTGGCACAGGGAGTTGGCCGGCCACGTCGTGCAGGTGGCGGCCCGCAAGGCGCCGGGCGTGCCGCGCTTGTCCCTGCTGGCGCCCGCAATTGCCGCCGGCGACGTGTGGCAAGCCCTGTGCGCCGCCGGCGCCCTGCCCGCCGGATCGCTGCTCTTCAATGCCCTGCGCGTTCGCGCCGGTCAGCCGGCAGCGGGCAGCGAACTGACAGCCGACTATATTCCACTGGAACTGGGACTTTGGGACGAGGTGAGCTTCAGCAAGGGTTGCTATACCGGCCAGGAGATCATCGCGCGGATGGAAAGCCGCGGGCAGCTGGCGAAGATGCTGGTGCGGCTGCAAGCGGCGGCGGATGTAGAGGCCCCGGCTGATCTGCTGCACGAGGGCCGGGTCGCCGGTCGCCTGACCAGCAGCGTCACTGCGCCGGACGGCGAGCGCTACGCTCTGGGCGTGCTGCGCCGGGCGCAGGCAGGGCCAGGCACGATGCTCAAGACCGCCGGCGGTGTGCGGCTGAAGGTGCTGGAGCCGGCGGGCGTTCAGCCAGGGGACTATCCCTCAGGCGCCGGCGGAGGCTGATCGAAAAACAGCGCCCACCACAGGGTCCAGTTGGGGGGGCGACGAGGCACGGTCTGCACTTCCACGCGTCCGGCGGCGCTGCTGTCGGCGGCGCTGACCGGCGGAATGTAAAGCGTGTTTTCGGTCGGAACCGGAATGACGAGACGTTCGCCCGGGCGCACCATCTTGCCTTCGTCCCTGGCCCAGCGCTGCACGTAGGAATCGCTGCGGGCGCGGTCACGTTCGGCCACAAGTCTGGCCTGGTCCGCGCGCAGCGTTTCGATTTCAGCCAGCACCTGGCGGTGGGCTTCCTGCAGCGGTCTGCCGGCGCTGATGCGCGTGCTGAAGTTTATGGCCAGGGTCAGCGCCGCCGTCAGAATGACCGCAAACACCACCTGAATGCCGTTGATACGGTTGACCCTGCCGCCTGGACACCCGTTCATGAATCACAGTATAACCGGAGCAAAATGGCAGCAGGGATGGCCCCATGGCACATGTAGAGCACGAAGGGCAAAAGGCATGGCGCACCCAACGCAGCGGCCTGCAGACGCGCACCATCGTCTCCCGCGAGTGCGGCGCGCGCAGCGTGACGGTCTGGGAACAGCAATTGCAACCCGGGGATCGCATTCCCTTGCACTATCACGAGTTTGAGGAGACCCTCACGATACTGGAGGGCGAGCTGACGGCGGACATCGGCGATCGCCAGGTCCTGGCAAGGGCCCGCAGCACCTTCTTCGTGGCGCCGGGCGTCGCGCACAGCTTGCACAACAGGGGCAGCGTCCCGGCCCTGTTGCTGGCCCATTTCATCAATGCCGAGCCGACAATCATCGCCCTGCCAGACCTGGAATAAAGCAAAGGCAGCCCCCGAAAGGACTGCCTGGCCTTGCCGAAGGTGGGAGTCGAACCCACACTCCCCAAGGGGAACTACGCCCTGAACGTAGCGCGTCTGCCTGTTCCGCCACTTCGGCTGACGCGGGCATTGTAACAGCAATCCCGACCCTGTCAACGACTACCTTGCGCGCTGAGGGCTGCATGCCTACCATGAAAACAGGGGACCGATGAGTGCCGGAGGAAGCGCAACATGGGCCGCAGGCTCCTGCCACTGATGCTCGCCATGCTTTGCGCCTGGCCGGCCCTGAGCCAGTCTCCCGCCCCGCTGATGGCGGAAGCCCTGGGCCAGGCCAATTTGCGCGCGGCCGCATCAGTGGAATCCGATTTGCGCGGCGAGATCTTCAGCGGTCAACGCTGGCCGGTGCTGGCGCGCAGCGAGATTTACCCCTGGTTCCTGCTGGGCGATGACCAGGGGCAACCGATGGGCTGGGTCTACGCCGACCTGGTGACTCTCCATGGCGACAGACTGGGCCTTCCACTCTCCACGCTGGTCCTGCCCGCCCAACCGGCCGGGCCCACGCCCGTTCCTGCCCCCGCCTCAGAAGCAGCGACTTCACAGCTGCCGACGTCGACGCCCGCTCCCCAGGCGGCCGTGTTCGGTTCGCTCGCCGGTGCGGTCAATATTCGCCAGGGTCCCGGTGTGGAATACGCCCGCATCGCGGTGGGTCAGGCCGGCGAGCGTTTCCGTCTCACCGCCCGCCACAGCCTGGTGCCCTGGGTGCAGGTGCTGGATGCGCGCGGACCGTCGGGCCGCGCCTGGATCGCCCTTGACCTGCTGCAAATTGACGGCGACCTCGCCAGCCTGCCGCTTTTTACACAAACTGTGCTGCACCTGCCGACCCTGACGCCCACGCCTTCTCTGGGCCAGGTTGGCGCGGTGAACGGCCAGGGCGAGCGACAGTTGCCGCCACCTGTCGACCTGGTCCCTGTCGGTCATCAGGCATGGGACCTTGTGCTGGCGGCCGGCTTTGAACGCGAAAGCGGCCGGCCGGCGGCGCTATACGTCGTGGACCTGGCGAGCGGGACCGCCCTCGGCTTTCACGAGCAACTGGCCTTCAGCGGCACAAGCATCCAGAAAATCAACATCCTGGCCGCCCTGTTTGCAGCACGGCAGGGGCTGTTGTCCCGTGATCTGGCCGTCGACGTGGCCAATACCATGATTTGCAGTGAAAATGTGGCCACCAACCGCCTGCTGGCGACCATCGGAGACGGCGACACCTGGGCTGGAGCGGCGCAGGTAACCCGGCTGCTGGAGTCCCTGGAAATGACCGGCAGCTACCTGCTCACGCCCTACACCATACCGGGCCAGACCCCGCAGCCGCCCCCTGTGTTTCCGGCGGTGCCGGCATCCTTCAGCAGTGACTCAGTGGCGCAGGCGGACCCCTGGAATCGAATCACTGCGGGCGACGCCGGTCAGCAACTGGCGTCGCTGTACTACTGCGCCCGCGAGGAGAACAACGCCCTGACGGCGGCCGGTCTTTTGGCGCGCGAATGCCGCCAGGCGCTTCAGGTCATGCGCAACAATACGGTCGACGCCCTCCTAAGGGCCGGGGTCCCCGCCGATACCGACGTGGCCCACAAACATGGCTGGATCGCCGACACCCACAGCAACGCCGCCCTCTTTCAGACGCCAGGTGGCGATTATGTCATCGTGCTGCTGCTGAATCAGCCGCAATGGCTGGATTTCCAGCGCTCCCTGCCCCTCATGGCCGAGGTGTCACGCCTGATCTACAATGCCTACAATCCGCAAGCGCCGCTTGACGCCATTCGCGAAGGATTTATCCCGGAGGCTGCCCGCTGTGACTTTACCGTCAGTTCGCTGATCGATGAATTGCTGGCCTCGCGTTGAGCGCCGGGATCAGGAACCGGGCCCCTTGTCTTCTGTACCGGTCCCGGGCGGGCAGAGTCGACGCAGGTACGCCCAACTGTAAATGCCGGTGGCGTGGCCGTCATCCCAGCCCGGTTGCAAGGCATAGGAACCCACGAGGTCTACAGATACCAGTTGCCATGAACGGGCCGGCTTCAGTTCCAGCAAGTTCCCGGGTTCATGGGCCTGACCCATAAAACGGTGACCACCGCGACAGGCGACGCAGGGGCAGGCTTCCCGCAACTGTGCCCAGGGATAATGACAGGTCTCGCCATCCTGCCAGCGGATGATCAGGGTCCGGGACTGTCTGTCCAGGGTGACAGCCTGTGGCCGCATGGACTTGCCTCCCTCGCCGGCACCGCTTGCAAAGGTTCCGGCCTTTGCTAAAATGTCAGCAGGTCGTCAGATCCGAATTCGAAGGTACCGGGTTCGAATTTTTCTGGAGAATACCATGCATCGACGAGCCTGGTTATGCGTCACGCTGATCGGGATTCTCGTCAGCGCCTGTCAGGGCCCTCCACCCACGCAAATTGTCCTGGTGGTGACGGCCACGCCCGAGGGTTTCGCCGCCCAGGCCGGCCCTGAAACGGCGTTCCGCCCGCCGGTCCAGTCAGGACTGGGAAGCCAGGCAGTCGAGCAGCGAAGCCAGGCAGTCGAGCTGGGAACAGCGACGTCCACCCCGCTTTCATCGCCGACAAGCGTCAGCAGCGTTACGCCCGCGCCCCTGCCGGGGACGCCTTTCTTTACGCAACCGACGCCAACCGTGCGCCAGATTCAGGTGGCCGAGCAAATCTTCGAGCGGGGCCGCATGTTCTGGCTGCAACCGACAGGGCAGATCTGGGTACTGGTGGTCACTTCCGAAGGCAGGGGCGACTGGTTCGTCTATGAAGACCTGTTCGAGGAAGGCGACCTCGAATCAGACCCCGGCATTGTGCCGCCGGATGACACCTTGCAACAACCCGTGCGGGGATTCGGCCGCCTGTGGCGTGACAACAGCGAGGTCCGGGAGCAACTGGGCTGGGCAACTTCCGATGAATTCGGTTTCGTCACCAGCTACGAGTACCATCCCACGCTCCGTTTTGAAGACGGCCGCTACGTCTCCGCTCCAGGCGAACACGTGATGCACAGCCTCTACGGCGAGGGCTTTCGCTTTATTGAGGAGAGCGGCAGCTGGCGGCTCAACTAGACGACGTCGGGCAACATACATGAGAACGCCCGGAGGGTCTGCCTGGCTGTACAGGTCGGGCCCTGATGCCTGAAACAGTGCTGACAGTCGCCGCTGCGCTGCTGGCACTGGCGCTGCTGTGGTTGGCCTGGTGGCTCCTGATTGCCAGCGAGGGAGTCTACCTGGGTCGTCGCGTGGTGGTCTGGCTATACGATCGTTTCGCCACGCGCTACGACGATACCAAGAACTTTCAGCCCGTCTTCGAACAGGCCCTGCTGGCCCAACCCTTGCTGGAGGAACTCGCCGGTCACCGCGCGCCGATGGTGCTGGACGTCGCCACGGGGACCGCACGCCTGCCGCTGGCCCTGCTCGGGCATCCGGATTTCCAGGGCCGAATCGTCGCCACCGACCTGAGCCGCGGCATGCTGGGCATCGCGGCACACAAGTTGTGCGGCCAGGAGCAACGTTGCCTCCTGTTGCGCTGTCCCGCCCACGACCTGCCCTTTGAGGACGGGAGTTTTGACCTGGTCACCTGCCTGGAGGCGCTTGAATTCATGGCCCGGCCCGGTCGCGTTCTGGCCGAGTTGCTGCGAGTCTTGCGTCCGGGCGGCCTGCTGTTTATCAGCAATCGCGTCAACACCCGTCTGATGCCTGGCAAGACCTGGAACCGGCAACAGCTGGCCCGCCTGTTGCAGCAAAGTGGCGCCGAATCGATGCGTCGCGAGCCATGGCAAATCGACTATGAACGGATTTTCGCCCGCAAGAGGGGGACGGCAACACCCGTGGGCGCCCGTCCACCGGCTGAATTGCTGCGCTGTCCCGTGTGCGCCGGGGTCGGACTGGACCAACGTGAAGCGGGCTTTTGGCGCTGCTGCAACTGCAGCCGGGAGATCAGGGCCGGCGACGCTTACCTTGACCACGAAGCCTGGAGCAGGTCGCGCTGATCACCGTTGCACATTGCCGCCCGCTGCGCCAGAATGCGGCCTTGTGCCCCGGGAAGGGAGAATGACTTGATCGTATTGCCCGCCGCGCATGCCCGTCTGGTTGAAGAGGCGCTGGCAGCCGCTGTGGCCGCCGCCGACCTGCCCTCCTGCGAAATGCCCGCAGTCGAAATACGGCCGGCCGGCCGGCCTGAACTGGGCGATTACGCCTCGGCCATCGCCCTGCAACTGGCGCGCCCCATGCGCCGCAGGCCACTGGACATCGCCCGCAGCATCGCCGCGCATTTGCCACCGGCCCCCTTCCTTGCCGGCGTGGAGGTGGCTCCGCCCGGTTTCCTGAACTTCCGCCTGGATGAAACCTGGCTCTGTGCCCAGGTGAACGCCATGCTGCAGGAAGGCGAAACGCTGGCCCAACTGGTCAATGGAAACGGCCGGCGGGCGCTCGTGGAGTTTGTCAGCGCCAACCCCACCGGGCCGCTGCACATCGGCCGCAGCCGCGGCGCCATCGTCGGCGATACCCTGGCGCGGCTGTTGCAGGCCAACGGTTACGAGGTCGAACGCGAATACTATTTCAACAACGCCGGACGCCAGATGCAGATGCTCGGTGAAAGTCTGCGCATCCGTTATCTGCAGGCCCTCGGGCGGCAGGTCGACTTGCCGGATGAGGACTTCTACCAGGGCGCCTATCTGGTGCAGCAGGCCGAACAGCTGCGGGACGAACTGGGCGAGGCGCTGCTCCCTGCCCCCGCACGGGAATTCCAGCGATTGGCCGAGGCGCAGATGTTTGCCGCCATCCGCAGCACTCTGGAGCGCATCGACATCCGCCATGACCGCTTCTTCAACGAACACAGCCTTTATGAAAACGGGGCGCTGGAGGACGTGCTTGACAGGCTGCAGGCCCGCGGTCAGCTCTACCAGGCCGCGGAATGGGAAGGCGCCAGTGCGGAGGACAGGGAACGCGCCCGCGGTCGCGCGCCGGCAACCTGGTTCCGCGCCTCCCGCCATGGCGTTGACAAGGACCACGTGCTGATGCGCAGCGACGGCACGCCCACCTATACCCTGCCCGATATTGCCTATCACGGCGACAAGCTGGCGCGCGCTTATGATCTGGCCATTAACATCCTCGGCGCCGACCACTACGTGCAACATCAGGTGGTGCGGGCCGCCCTCGACGCGCTGGGCGAGGACACGTCGCGCCTGCATGTCGTGATCCTGCAATTCGTGCGTTTGCTGCAGGGCGGCGTGGAACGCAAGATGAGCACGCGCCGCGGCGACTACGAGACCCTTGACGACCTGATTGACGAAACCGGACCGGACGCCGTTCGCTACCTGCTGCTGGCGCGCAGCGCCGACGCCCGCCTCGATTTCGACCTTGACCTGGCCGTCGCGCAAAATAACGACAACCCCGTCTATTACATTCAGAACGCGCACGTGCGCTGCGCCGGCATCCTGCGCCGGGCAGAAGGGGCAGGACTGAATGACACCGGCGCTGATTTGTCGTTGCTGGGTGACGACGAGCGACATTTCCTGCGCAAGGCGCTGGAACTGCCGGCGATCATTGAACAGTCCGTCACTGATCTGGAGCCGCACCGCATCGCCTTTTACGCGCACGACCTGGCCGGAATCTTCCATCCGCTCTATGAAAACGCCCGCGTTCTTGGTGAAGACGTGCCGCCGGAACTGGCGGCAGCGCGACTGCGTTTCTATCGCGCCGCGCAGCTTGTCCTGCGCCGGGTCCTCACGCTGATGGGCATGAGCGCGCCTGAGACCATGTAGGCCGGGACACCGGCAGGAGCATCCTGTGAGCCTCAAACCCGACCACTGGATCCGCCGCATGGCGCTGGAACAGGGCATGATCGAACCATTCGTCGACGGGCAACGGCGCGCAGGGGTGATCAGCTACGGCCTGTCCTCCTACGGCTACGACATGCGCGTGGCCGACGAGTACAAGATTTTCACAAACGTGCGCTCGGCCATCGTCGACCCCAAGGACTTCTCCGACGCTTCCTTCGTCGACCATCGGGGCGACATTTGCGTCATCCCGCCCAATTCATTCGTGCTGGCGCGCAGCATGGAATACTTCCGCATTCCCCGTCAGGTGCTGACCCTCTGCGTAGGCAAGTCGACCTACGCCCGCTGCGGCCTGATCGTCAACGTCACGCCCTTCGAGCCTGAGTGGGAGGGTTACGTCACGCTGGAAATCAGCAACACCACGCCCCTGCCCGCCCGCGTCTACTCCAACGAGGGCATCGCCCAGGTCATTTTCCTCGAGGCCGACGAGGCCTGCGAGACCTCCTACGCCGACAAGCGCGGCAAGTACCAGCGCCAGGACCGACTCACCCTGCCGAAGTTGTAGGCCTGGGCAGCAAGCGCCGCGGAAACCTGGTCAAATGACCTGCCTGACCAACTAGCGCCTTCCCGGCGCGCTTCCCCCGCCATCCACGTTATCGTCATTGCCAGGCAAGTCTCCGGGGATGTACACTGTGGCCAGGGGTCGTTAGCTCAACTGGCAGAGCGTTTGACTTACATTCAAGAGGTTACAGGTTCGAGTCCTGTACGACCCATCCCCCTTTCGCGGGTCGGAGCAAATGCCCTGGCGCGTCGTTGCATTTCGGCCCCGCACCCTGCCTGATGCGAAGTCGACTGCTGGTCGTGCTGGCGGGCGCCCTGCTGGTGGCCCTGACCTGGAGCTTTCCGCTCTGGCGACCGCTGGTGATGGATGACGTGGTTGACGAGGCCTTTCCTGGCCTGAGGGCGGATTTGCTGGAAGATTTCCGTCAACTGGGCGAGGTCGAGCAGGAAAGCCTGCTGCAACTGGCGCGCCAGGACCCAACCATGGCGCAGTCCATGCTGGAAGCCGCCCTGCAGGACCCCGTCCTGGTCGAGGAAGCGCAGCAAGCGGTGTCTTCCTTGCGGGCGAGGGGCAATTTCGTACGCATCGACCCGCTGCACTGGGCGCAGGGGGACGCCCTGGTCTACAGCCAGGCGGACGGCAACCACGTGCTGCGCTTCGAGAATTTCCGCGCCGCCAACGGACCGGACCTGCGCGTCATGCTCTCCGCCAGCCCGGCGCCGCGCAGCCCGGCCGAGCTCAATGAAGGGGGGCTGGCACTTGATCTCGGCAGACTAAAAGGCAATGTCGGCAACCAGAACTATCCGGTTCCGGCGGGAGTTGACCCGGGCCTGTATAATAGCGTCGTCATTTTCTGTCGCCGCTTCAATCTGGTGTTCAGCACCGCAACGCTGTGATCCCTTGCAACCAGTTTTTTGAACGAGGGCTGAATGAACGGCATGGATGAATTATTGCCCGCCGGCATTTCGGGTGAAAGACGTTTTCCGCTGGACCCTGAACACGGATGGTTGCGCGTCGCCATGTTGCTGATTTTTGTGGGAGTCTGGCTCCTGGTTTTCCTGCTGGGGCAAATGCTGCTGGCCATTGAAGGCGCATTGATCATTTCGATTGTGGCCGGATTCGCCATCGCTGCCCTTTCAGCCCAACGCCTTGAAGGACCGCTGAAACGGCGCTGGCCCAGTGGGCGCAGCGTATCGGTCACGGACAGCAGCATTCGCCTGCTGCGGCGGGAAGAGCAGCAGGAATCGCTGGATACCGCGCAGGAGGTCAATGTCCTGACCTGGCGTTTTCGCATCAGCCGCCGCTCTCGCGTGCCAAAGGGCTGGCAAATGGTCGCCGTGGCGCTGGAGCAGGGAGAGCGCTACATACCTCTGTACACCTTCATGTCTTCCGATGACTTTGAGACCTTGCGCCATCATGAAAGCTTCACAGCCCTGCAGGGCAGGCGTCAACGCAGGGAAAGCGGAGACCTGCGACTTGCCGGAGAGCAGAAACGATTGCACAGCGCCGAACAACTGCGCTGGTTGCATGGCGGCGAGATGAGCAGGGAGGATTTCAGCGCCTGCCTGCGTCACCTGCGCCAGCGTTTTCCCGCCTGGATGCCGGACCTGGTCTGAATTGGGTTGCGATGCGCATTCAGGGACTTGCGCGCCATCTCTGCTTGCCGACGCTGCTGCTGTTGGTCGCCTTGCCCGTCGCGCTGCTGGCCCAGGAACCCGCGCTCGACTACCTCAATCCTGTGTCTGGTCGCCTGGCCGCCGGTGAAACGCAGGACTGGCAATTCAATGCACGCGCCGGCAGCATGTTGTCGCTGTCAGCGTATGCCGTCACGGGCGGAATCGACCCCCGCCTCGACGTCTTCGACGGCAACGGCCTGCTTGTCGCGTCAAATGATGATGTCGACTGGCCGCTAAGCCGAAACGCCGTCATCGAAGCCTTCAGCCCGTTCAGCAACGGCAGCTACCGGGTTCGCGTCAGCAACGTCGGCAATAACGCCGGAAATTATGAACTGGTCCTGCAGGAGGGCTGGTCGACCCTGGCCTGGGAGGCGGACTTCGGCAACGCCTCCGCCTGGGAGACCCGCCCCGATTCAGTGGTCAGTTTCCTGGGAGACGAGCGGGCGGTGCTCTCGCTGGAACCGCCGGCCACGAATGTCGTCCTCATTCGCGAGTTGCAATTGCCAGGGGATGCCTGGGGCCTGCACGTGGCCATCACCGAGGTGGCCGGCAACCGTGGCTGGCGGGTCGGCATCGTCACCCACTGGCAAAGTCCACGGGACTGGGCGCGCTTCATGGTGGATGACCAGGGACGCTGGCAATACCTGGTCAACACGGCTGCGGGCCTGCGCGTGTTGCGTGCCCTGGCGCCGCATGCCGCCATTCAGCCCGGTGAAAAACCGGAGAGCCTCGGGCTGGTCTTTTACGATGATGTCATTGAGTTCTTCTTTAATCGCAAGTCGCTGGGGCGAATTGTAGACGGACTGCCTGAAGGCCCTGGACGCACCGGCCTGTATGCCGCCACCGGCAGTCCCGATGGCGGGCAGGTTACGGCGTGGTTCAGTGGCCTGAGGCTTACGGTGCCGGCCCAGACCTGGTCGGGCGCCATCGTGCCCGACATGTTGCCGGGAGAGGAACGTTCGACGATCCTGCGTCAACTCCAGCGGCAACGCCTTGTTCCCGCCGTCGGCGCCCTTGTCATGAACGTGCCGGAAAGTTTCGTCATCAGCAGTCGCGCCGGCGTCAGTACCCTGCGCCTGGGAGGTGAGAACAGCTTCGCTCGCTTCGCGCTGGCCAGCAGCGTCGCTGCGGAGCCCGATTCCGGTGACCTGCTGGCCGGCTGCGGCCTGGTGCTCGAAACACAGGACGCAGAGACCTACACCCTGGCATGGCTGGACAACAGCGGCAGCGCCGGGCTGTCGCGCCGCAATGGCGATGCCTTCGCGCCGGGGCCGCTGCGCAGCGATCTTGCGCCGGGAAGCACGGATGATCGGCTACTTGTGATTGCAGATGGTGAAAACCTGTACTTTTACGCCAACCACCAGTTTGTTGGTGTACAGCCGGTCGCAGTTTCTTCCGGCACAATCGGAATAGCCGCTGTCAGTTTCGACAACCTGTCCACGACCTGCAACTTCAGCGATACCTGGATCTGGGACTGGCCCGTGGACGGAATCAATTGATCTTGCCGTCTACAGAGTCACTGGCAGCCTTGTGCAGGACATCCAGGCGACGCGCAAGTGCCTCCTGGCCCTGTTGACGCAACATCGCCGCCACGGCGTTCAGTGCCGGCAGCAGTGCAGCCCCAAAATTTTGCGCGCCCTGCTCCAGCATGGCCAGAGCCGCGCTGTCGTCCGGCGCCTCCAGCAACTCGTTGACAAAACGCAATTCGGGACGCATTTGCCGGCGCATCAGGTTAACAATTTTCTGGTGTATGCTCTTGAGTTTGCTGCTGGCCTGGACGTCCAGGCGACTTTCGGCCTCGCGGATGTTGCCCGCCAGCACAGCCATGAAGCTCTCGTCAATCAGCGACAGATTCTCGCGAATGGCCCGGTCCGTATCCGGGCTGGCGACGATAGCCTGCAGCACAGCGGCCGCCCGCTGCAAGGCGGCCTGGGCCTGGGCATCCGCTTCCCGCGTCAACTCCCCCAATTGCTCCCGCAGCGCTTCCAGTTGCGGGCGGGCCGCCACCGGCGATCGGGCAATTTGCAGGCTGAGTTCCTGAAAGAAGGGGTAGTCCAGCGCCGGCCGCACCAGCCCGACCAGCGCCTGCAGCCGCGCTTCGTCTGACGCCAGTTCAAGCACCAGCGCCAGAATATCCTTGCGCGTCGGCTTCTCTCCCAATGCCTGGAGACGTCCGGCGACGTCCTTCACGATCCTGTCCTGTTCTTCGGCCTGCGCCGTCAATTGCCTGCCGAAGCTGGAATGTTTGGCAGCCGCCTCCTGAATGGCGGCCAGCGCCTTGACCAACGGCTCCTGGCCTTGCTGGACTGCCTGCTGCATCATGGCGAGGGCGGCCTGAAAGAAGACGGCGTCGATTTCCGCGTCGTGTTTTCGCACCAGAGAACGCAGGCGCTTCGGATCCTCCTGGATCATGCGGCCCAGCAGTTCAACGCGCTGCCGCTGCGTTTCCAGCATGTCTTTCGTGACGCCATCCCCTTCCAGCACCTGTTCGATCAGGCCCTGCATGGTCAACGCCTGGCCGGGCTGGAACATGTAGCCACGAAAGTCCTCTTTGGGAATGCGGCCGGTCAGTTCCCTGAGCAGGTCGCCTACTACCTGGTCTCGCTGCGTACCTTGCAGATTCAATTCAGGTGGTACAAAGGCCAGCAGCAGTTCGTTGTCGGCATCGTGGTACAGGAGCGGCGTGACCAGCACGTTGCTTGCCCCGCAGGCCCTGCACTGGATGCGATTCAACTGGCCGGAAACCAGGGCCTGCTTCAGTTGCGGCTGTCTCTTGACCTCAATGATTTGCTCCACGTCAGCCTCAACCACGGACTGGCAGGCAGGGCAGTTGACACTCATGCTTGCTGGCATTATGGCTCCTGTGTTGAGTCAGTTGTTACCCGCGCTTCGCGAGGAAGTGTGAAATGAAAGGTCGCGCCCTTGTCGGGACGGCTGTCAACGCCAATGGACCCGCCATGCGCTTCCACTATGGCACGCGCCAGATACAGCCCCAGGCCGGTCCCCTGGGTTCGCTGGCCCAAGGCATTATTGACCCGGTAAAAGCGCGAAAAGATCCGATCCTGCTCTTCCGGGCTGATCCCGATTCCCTCGTCTCGCACGAAGAGTGTGACGGCGTCGACGGCGGCCTGGCCACCCACCTCAATTTGCCCGCCCTGCGGCGCGTACTTCACCGCGTTGCCCAGCAAATTGTCCATCACACGTCGCAATCGCGCTTCGTCGGCCACAATGACGGGGAACACTTCCGGGAAGGCAAGGCGAAAGTCATGCCCCGTGCCCTGCATTTGAAATCGCTTGACCACTCGCGTCGCCAGCCCGACCAGGTCCACGGGGCCCAGGTCGAGTTGCATTTTCTGTGCCTGCAACCTGCTGGCCTCCAGCAAGTTGTCGATCAGGCCGGCCAGGCGGTCCGCCTCGTCCTCGATGACCTCCAGCCCCTCCCGCAGTTCAGCCATGCCCCAGTCGGCATCTTCCCTGCGCAGCGTACCGGCATAGCCCTTGATCAGTGCGACGGGTGTCTTGAGTTCATGGGACACGCCGGAGACGAAGGTGTTTTGCAGTTCCTGGGCCCGGCGAAAATGGGTAATGTCGCGCACGTTGGCGAAGATATTCGCCAACTGGCCGCCTTCGCCATGCAAGGGCACGTAGGTTATCGCGATGCTGAGCTCCTGGCCGTCCCGGCGCAATATGTCGCCTTCAACATAGAGGGGGATGGCCCCGTCCTGCGAGGGACCCGGCCAGCCACCGTCCATCAATTCGTGCAGGTTGCCAGGCGACACCGTGCTCCACACCAGCACCTCTTCCTCCTGCCTGCCCAAAGACTCGGCCTCGCTCCAGCCGGTCATGCCGGCCAGCGCGGGGTTGAGTTGCAGGACCTGCCGTTCAGCATCCAGAATCATGACGCCGTCCGCGCTGTGGGCGACAAAGGCGTTCAGGCGTTGCCTCTCGCGATCAATGTTTTCGTAAAGTCTGGCATTGTGCACGGCAATGGCGGCATGATCGGCAAAACTTCGCAGGATTTGCCGGTCATCGACCGTAATGGCAGCGGGATAATCGCGAAACACGATCAGGATGCCGACGGGCTCGTCGGCAATCACCAGCGGCATGGGAAAAAGCTGGCGCATCCGCGGGTCGATTTCCGCCGTCATGCGCCGCAGCGTCTCCTCCAGATCATGGTAGTCCAGCCCCTCCTGGATGCCGGTGACGAGTTCCTGCAGCTGGCTTTCCAGGCGGGCAATGCGATCGCCGTCGATATTAAGCGTGGCGTGAATTCGATAGGCGCCAGAGTCCGGATTTCGCAGCGCAACCAAGCCCGGGCCTTCGCCACCTACCATGGTGACGGAGGCCTTGAGCACCAGGCGCAGCACCTCCGCCAGGTCCAGCCGCGAGGTCATCGCACGGATAATTTCCAGCAGCAGGTCCCGCTGGCGAACGCGATAATCCGGTATCAGGAGCATGGCTGAATTGTAACGGCCGCCGCCCGAGTCTCAAGCGTTCACATTTAACGCGGAACCCCCGGGCATCTGTGCTAACATTGCGGCCGATGTCACCCTTCCTGCAGCGGCAGCATCGCCTGTGAAACCGGCGCCCCTTGCCCTGCGCGGCCATCCCTGGCTGCTTGCCCTGCCGCTGCTGTTGCTGGCGATGTTTTTCGCCACAAGCCAGCTGGACAACCGTGCCTTTCAGGAAGACGAACTGGCGACGCTGCGCCTGGCCGGCAGCGGACAGCGACAAGCGCTTGCTTTCGCCGACTTCCAGGCCATGCTGGTCGAACGATCTGCCGAACAGGCCTTTGGCTGGCCCCTTCTGGTGTCGCTCTGGGTCCGGGTCGTCGGCTGGAGCGAGCCTGCCGTTCGTCTCCTGCCGCTACTCGCCGGCATGCTGGCCCTGGCCTGGACCTGGCGCCTCGGGCGTGACCTGTCGCATCATTCCCTTGGCCTGCTGGCCATCCTGATGCTGGCGACCTCGGCCTTTTTCACCGGATTCATGTGGTACGCCCGTGCCTTCACGATGCTGGCGCTGTGTTCGACCCTGCTGCTGTGGTGTTACTGGCGCATCCGCTTCCACGATCGCGCCGCCAGACCCGTCCATTTTGCGGGGCTGCTGCTGGCCGCTACCGCTCTCGCCTACCTGCACTATTTCTCTGTCACAGTGATCGCGGCCGTCGCGCTCTTTCACCTGATATCCGGCCATGGCCGTCGCCACTTCCGCTGGCCGCTGGCGATGTTCGCCATCGCCGCCCTGCTGGCCACAATGCAACTGCCAACCTTTTTGACCGGGCTGGAGGAAAGCCTGGTTGACGAGAATCTGAAGCTGGACGTACTGGGCGCAGCGGCGGTGTTGACGACTTTCCTGCGCTTTCTTTTCAACCAGACTCTGGAGATTCCGCTCGCGGCCGGCTGGCTGCTGCTGGCGTCCCTGAGCGGCACGCTGCTGTGGTGGTTTCGCCACAGACATTCATCACGGTTGGACCCGCCAGGATACCTGACAATAGTCTACGCCATTGCGTTTCTGCTGGCCCTGGCTGCCAACGAATTCGCACAAGTCATTACTTCTGGCAGAATTCGCTACCTGTTGCCCCTCTTGCCCCTGACGGCAATTTTGCTTGCCTGGTTCGTCCGCAAGCAAAGGACCTGGCGCTATCGCGTTGCCGAGTGGGTACTGGTTGCAATGATTGTCACGGGTCTCCATGCGATCAATCACCCCTTCCTGAAATACAGCTTCGGCAATTCCGCCTACCGCGACCGCATGCACGTCATTCAGCGGGAACTTGTGTCCGCCGGCAGAGCAGGAGACGTATTGCTGGCAGGTGAATTCGACAAGGACATAATCTGGTCTCTGGTACGGGAATATTACCTGCAGACCTTGCCCCTGCCTGTCACTTATGTCGATGCCGGGGGTGGAGAAAGCTGGCTGGCCAGCGCCAGGGCGCATTCCCGCTTCTGGTTGCTGCAGACTTCACGTGACAGTCAAGGCTACGTGGCGCTGGCGTCTTCCCTGGCCAAAGATGCCCACAATTGTGAAATCAGGGACCTGAAAGCCATCGCGAAACTGGAGTTGTACGCATGGTCTGAAGACGACTGTCAGACAGACCAGTGAGTTGACCACTGTCCGTCGCCATTTCAGTCCTGCGTCCCCCGCCCAGGGTCACTGCGCAGCAGCGCAGCGGCCCCCACCAGACTGACGTCCGCGCCCAGCGCAGCCAGTTCGATGCGCAACGCCCGCGTGTAACCCTCGTAGATCACCTCGCGACGGACGGTGTCGCGCATGGGCCTCAGCAATGGTTCTCCAATCTGGCTCAGGCCGCCGCCAATGATCACGATTTCCGGGTTGAAGAGATGCAACAGGCTGGTCAAGGCCAGGCCGATCAGGCGACCGGCCCGGCTGACCAACGCCAGCGCCAGGGGGTCGCCCTGCTGCGCCGCCTGCCCCACCAACGCCGCATCGACCCGGCCCAGGTCCCCGTCAGACAGCTCTCGCAACAGACTCTCCTCGCCATCGGTGAGGCCTTGTCTGGCCTGCCGCGCCAGAGCCGGGCCGGCGGCTTCCAGTTCCAGCCGCGTGGCCGCATCGTTTACCGGCAACATCATGCTTCCCACTTCCGTCGCCAAACCGGAACGTCCCAGCAGCAGGCGACCGTCACAAAGTATGCCGGCGCCTATTCCCGTGCTGAGCGTGAGGTAAATGGCGTGCCGACAGCCCTGCGCCGCGCCCTGCGCCACTTCCGCCAGCAGGGCGACGTTGGCATCCTTGCCCAGCCGGACCGGCACGGCAAAACGTCGCTCCAGCAGGCCCGCCAGCGGCACCCGCTGCCAGTCCGGCAAATTGGGCGGCGCCAGCACGATGCCCTGGTAAGGGTCCAGCGGCCCTGGCGATGACACTCCAATGCCCGAAACGTCCGCTTCCATCGGCCAAACCGAAGAGATGAGATCCTCGATGCGGCCCAGCACGGCGGCCTTTCCTTCTGACGCCCGGGTCAAGGTCTCGCGCCGCTCCAGGATGTTCAATCCTTCATCCAGACAGGCCGTCCGAATGCGCGTCCCGCCCAGATCTACCGCGATGATTTGCAACCTGCCCCCCTGCCTTGCCTGGAAGTGCCGCCCGCCGCTTGTGGCGTTACGGGGCGACGGCTACAATGATTCCCTGGCGAACACGGGAACTACCATGGCCAGAATCACACCCCTGCGTCAACAATATCTGGACATCAAGGCCGAATATCCCGATTGTATCCTTTTCTTCCGCCTGGGCGATTTCTACGAGACCTTTGACGACGATGCGGAAATCGCCGCCCGCGTGCTGGACCTGGCCCTGACCAGCCGCCCGGTCAGCCCGGGAAAGGACGACACCCGCATACCGATGGCCGGCGTGCCACATCATGCGCTGGAAAATTACATTGCCCGCCTCATTGAACAGGGTTACCACGTCGCCGTTTGTGACCAGGTGGGCGAAGCACCTGCCAGGGGCATCATCGAGAGACGGGTCTCGCGCGTTATCACACCCGGCACAGTCGTTGAAGACGCCTTGCTGGCCGAGGACCGACCCAACTATCTGCTGGCGCTGTGGCCTGACGGCAGTGCGGACAGTGGCCTGTGGCGCGCCGCCGGCCTGGCCTGGGTCGACATCAGCACCGGCGAGTTTGCGGCGACCGCCATGGAAGGTGAAAACTGCGCCCTTCAGGTTCTGGAGGAACTGGCGCGCCTGACGCCCCGTGAATTGCTGCTGCCCGAGAGCTGGGCGCAGCGGGGCGTCTCCCTGCCGGCGGACATCCACTTGAGTCCCTTGCCCGACTGGCGCTTTGAACACAGCGGCGCGGAACAAATGCTTTGCAGACAGTTCGGCGTCACGACGCTCGCCGGCTTCGGCCTGCAGGACAAGCCGCAGGCCGTCTGCGCCGCGGGCGCGATTCTGCAATATCTGCGCCAGACCCGCCGCGAAAGTCTGGCCCGCCTGACGGGCATCCAGGTCTACGACACGGCATCGTTCATGGTGCTGGATACCTTCACCCGCCGCAATCTGGAACTGACCGGGTCGCTGCGGGACGGGGACCGCAGTGGCAGCCTGCTGCAGGTCCTGGACCGCACGGTGACGGCCATGGGCGCAAGACGATTGCGCCAGTGGATCAACCAGCCCCTGCTGCAAGTGGAACGCATACAGGCGCGGCTGGACGCGGTAGAGACCCTGAGCGACGACGCCGCATTGCGCGACGACCTGCAAGGCAACCTGCGCCAAGTCGCGGACCTGGAACGCCTCGCCAATCGCCTGCTGATTGGCCGCGCCGGGCCGCGCGACCTGCTTGCCCTGCGCAGCAGCCTGCTGGCCGTGCCCCGCCTGCAGATTCTCATCCGCAACCTGCCGGCGCTGCAACCCCTGGCGGAGCGCCTCGATGCCTGCGAGGAAGCCGCCAAAGAGATTTCGCGCGCCATTCACGAAGACGCACCCGCCACTCTCAATGCCATCGGCGTCATCCTGCCGGGTTATTCCGACGAACTGGATGCTGTGATGCAGGCCACTCGCGCAGCCCGCGACTGGATCGCCGGGCTTGAGCAAGGCGAGCGGGAACGGACCGGCATTCCGCGTCTGAAAGTCGGTTACAACAAGGTGTTCGGCTACTACCTCGAAATCAGCAAGGCCTGGGAAGCCAGTGTGCCGCCGGAATACATTCGCAAGCAGACTCTGGTAAACGCCGAACGCTATATCACGCCCGAACTGAAAGAATACGAGGCGAAGGTGCTCAGCGCCGAGGACCAGATCCTCGCGCTGGAACGCCGCCTGTACGAGCAGCTTTGCCAGCAACTGGCGGCCTTCGCGCCGCGCCTGACCGGCACGGCGCGCGCCATCGCTCACCTCGACGCCTTCCTCTCCCTGGCCGACGTCGCCATGCGGGAAGGCTATTGCCGCCCGCAGGTCCGTGAAGACGGACATTTGCACATCATCGCCGGGCGGCACCCGGTGGTGGAACGCAGCTTGCAGCGCGGTCTGCGCTTTACGCCCAACGACTGTTCCTTTGAAGACGAGAGTCGCATCCACATCATTACCGGCCCCAACATGTCGGGCAAATCGACCTATATCCGCCAGGTCGCGCTGATTACCCTGATGGCGCAGATCGGCAGTTACGTGCCGGCCGACGAAGCAAGTATCGGTCTGGTGGACCGCATTTTCGCGCGCATAGGCGCACAGGACGAAATCCATGCCGGCCACAGCACCTTTATGGTCGAAATGGTCGAGACCGCCCGCATCCTGACCGGCAGCAGCGACAGAAGCCTGATCATCCTGGATGAAGTCGGCCGCGGCACTTCCACCTGGGACGGCCTTGCCATCGCGCGGGCGGTCATCGAGTACATCCACAACAGTCCGCAACTGAATTGCCGCACGCTCTTCGCCACGCATTACCATGAATTGACCGCCCTGCCGAACATTCTGCCGCGAACCCGCAACTACAACGTCGCCGTCGCCGAACAGGGGGAGGACATCGTCTTCCTGCATAAGGTCGTGCCTGGCGGCGCGGACCGCAGCTATGGCGTGCACGTGGCGCGCATCGCCGGGTTGCCCCGGCCGGTCGTTCAGCGCGCCAATGAACTGTTGCGACAACTGGAAGCGAGGGACGGCGCCGCGACCCGGAACGGGCAGGAAACAGCAGCGGCCCCCGAAACCCCGGAGCGGGAAGCGGCGCTGCCCGGCGCCTTGCAGCAGGCCCTGCTCGATCTCAGCGTTGACGAACTGAGCCCGCTGGAAGCGTTGACCAAACTGTACGACCTGAAACACCAGGCTGAAGAAGAGAGTGGAGAGGCTGCCCCATGATGGACCACGATACCTGCTCGGCACGTGCAATGGACGCAGGCGACAGCCTGATCGGTTCCGCGCCCCAACGTCGCATCTGGCTCCTGCTGGAAGTGGATGCGCCCTGGGGGCCGCAGGCGCTGGCGGACAGCGACCTGCCGCCGGCCCTGCGCCGGCACATCGAAGCCTGGCTGTCGGCCACGCCTGACGCCGGCATTCTCTTCATTCGACAGCCGGATGCCCCCGCCGGCCTGCGCCTCTTCCTGGCTGTCGGCGATGCCGGTTCGCCGGCCCTGTACGCCCTGACCCTTGAGCGCTACGAGGACCTCTTGTCTCTGGATCTGACTCGCCTTGCGGAAGGAAAGCAGCCGGAGTTTCGTGACCACCAGCCGCTCTTTCTGGTATGCACCCACGGCAAAAGAGACCAGTGCTGCGCGCTTGCCGGCATGCCCATGTTTGCGGCCCTGCGCGAGCGAGTCGGTCAACGCGCCTGGCGTTGCTCCCACTTTGGCGGCCACCGCTTTGCGCCGACCATGGTCTTCCTGCCCGAGGGCCTGTGTTACGGGCGCATGCCGCTGGAAGCGCTGGACGACGTGCTCAAGCGGCACGCAGCCGGCCAGCTGGAGCCGCGCTGGCTGCGCGGGCGCTCCGCCTGGCCGCAACCTGCCCAGGCCGCCGCCACCCTGCTGCGCCATCGCGATGGCGTCAGGGAAATCGACGGTCTGGAATTACTGGACCTGCAGAATGGTAGCGAGGCGCGCTGGGTCGCCACCTTTCGCGTCGCCGGCGAGGCGAGGCAGGTCCATCTGCAGCGTTGCACCGGAGACGCGACCTACCGTTCCAGTTGTGTTGGCGACAAGGTCGCAGCACCGGTCAGTTGGGAGTTGCTTCAGGCCTGATCAGTTGCCACGAACCGGGTCCACTGGCCTACTTTGGGCCATAGACAATTGCTGCCAAATGCGCGTGCACACTGCTCTTCATCGTCTTTCGACGTCCGGGACCTCGCCGGCTGCCAGCGTAGGTGACACGGCTGTCGGGTCGGGCTGCGGGATTTGCGCCGCTTCCCTGGCGAGCAGGCCTTCCGAGACCAGCACGCGTTCGAAGGCGACGATGGCGACCTCCAGCATGTGACGCTCCGGCTGGCGCGTGGTCAAATGCTGCAGCGCCAGGTTGGGCCGCACCAACGCCCGCACCAGCGGCCTGTGGAAGTTGCGCGCCGAAAACTGGATGACTTCGTAGGCGATGCCGGCCAGCGCCGGAATCAGCACCACGCGCGACAGGATCAACAGGGGCAGCGGCGGTCGCCCCAGCAACGAAAACACCAGCACGCTGACGAAGGCCACGGTCAGCAGAAAGGCCGTGCCGCAGCGCGGATGCTCAATCGGAAAGCCGTCCACGACCTCCGGCGTAAGGTTGGCGCCGGCTTCCCAGGCGTTGATTGTCTTGTGTTCGGCGCCGTGGTAACCGAAAAGCCGCTTTACATCCGGTATGCGCCCGATGGCCCAGATGTAAGTGATCAACATGGTGATCTGAATGAGACCTTCAATCAGGTTGACGATGAAGGCTGCGAAACCGATCGGCGCCGTTCCGTCCGGAGTCAGGCCGAGCAGATTGCCGATGCCGGCCGCGCCGAGGGTCGGCACCAGGAAGAACAGCCCCATGCCCAGCAAGAGCGACAGGCCGATCGTGAGCCAGCCGACTGGCCCGTTGAAGTCCACGTCGTCCTCTTCACCGACCGCCACGTCAGCGGCCCACATCAGGGCGCGCGTGCCCAGGCCCAGCGCGTCCCACAGGCCGACCACGCCGCGCACAAAGGGCGTGCGGATGATTCGGCCCCGGTACAGCCGACGGCTGAGCGGAGTCTCGTGTACGACGATTTGGCCCTCGCTGTTGCGCACGGCGACTGCCGCACTGTGCGCGCCGCGCATCATGACGCCCTCAATAACCGCCTGCCCGCCATAGTTGAAAGGCCGGCGCGGACCGGATGCTTTCTTTTCCGCCATATCGCTCCACGTTGCGCCGAAGGTCGTGGTCATCTTACCACAGGGCGCAGGTCAGCCATCCTGTGCCGGACGGACGTCCTGCAGGTTAAGTTGAAGCCGCTGACGGCCTTTCCATTCATTGCGCTCCAGATGGAAGGCAAGGTCCACCTGCGATGGCAAGTGACTCGCCCTTTCGCCCAGCCTGAACCCAATCGCCTCCAGCCTTTCGCCATTGTCGCCATCAAGTACCAGCTTGAGATGACTGCCGCCACGGCCAACCCGGCGACGTTCGCGAACACGCGCCGCGCGCAGCAGCAACAGCGGCGGCGGATTGCCGGCGCCTGTGGGTTCAATCAGGTCCAGTTGCTCCAGCAGGCCTGGCGTGAGTTGGGTGAACTTCACTTCAGCATCAATCTCCAGCGAGGCCTGTGGTGGGCATCCGGTTCCTGCATCCTGCGCCAATCGCGTCAGGCGATCCCGCAAGGCGGGCAAGTTGTCGTTGCGCACAGTGAATCCGGCAGCCTGTTCATGGCCGCCATGACGCAACAGCAGGTCCGCGCACTGGTCCAGCGCACGGATGATGTTGAAATTGGCCACGCTGCGGCAGGAAGCGCGGCTCTCCTGCGGGCCGCTGGCCAGGACGACGGCCGGCCGCCGCCACTCTTCACAGAGCCGGCCGGCGACCAGGCCGACAATGCCGGGGGAGATTCCCTCACGCGCGGCCAGGATCAGCGGCGGCGTTTCTCTTTGCCCGGCCAGTTCCCGGTTGATGTCCTCCTGCGCAGTGAGAGTCAACGCCCGTCGCCTGTCGTTCAGCGCCTGCAAACTGGAGGCCATCCCGGCAGCGTGGGCAGGGTCTTCACTGGTCAACAGGCGGCAGGCCAGCATGGCGCTCTCCAGGCGCCCGGCGGCATTGATGCGCGGTCCCAGGGCAAAGGCCAGGTCCCGCGCCTTCACCACCCCAGGGGTCAGGCCTGCGACCTGCAACAGGGCGTGAATGCCCGGTCGGCGGGCTTCGTTGATGACCCGCAACCCTTCGCGCACCAGGGCCCGGTTCTGCGGGTCCGCCAGGCTCGCCATGTCGGCGACCGTCCCCAGGGCCACCAGGTCCAGCAAGTCCCGTTCACGCAGAAGCCCGGCTGACCGGTCATTGCGGGCGCTGCGCAGCAGGGCCTGCGCCAGACGAAAGGCCAGACCGACGCCCGCCAAATGCACGGCCGCCGGATCCCCGCCCTCCTGTTTCGGGTTGAGAATGGCGCTGGCCGCAGGCGTTTCGGGGCCGATCGAGTGATGGTCCGTGATGATGAAGTCCAGCCCGGCGGCCCTGCCTGCAGCCACCTCGTCTACCGCGCGAATTCCGCAATCCACCGTGATGACCAGGCGAGCGCCCGCTTGCGCCATCGTCGTCAGGGCCGGGCCGTTCAGGCCGTAGCCCTCGCTCTCGCGGTCGGGAATATAGGCCTGCACCTCTGCGCCCAGGGATTCCAGGGTCTGCAGCAACAGCGCGGTCGCGGTGACGCCGTCCGCATCGAAGTCACCGTAAACGATCATGTCTTCGCCACTTCGGATAGCTGCGCGTATGCGCTTGACGGCGGCCTGCATGCCTGTCATGGCGTAGGGGTCAACAACTGCACCAGGGCCGTTCAACCAGGCGCCGGCAGATGCGGGCGACGACAAACCGCGCTGGTGCAAGACCTGCGCAACCAGGGGGTGGATGTCACGCCAGGCGTCCAGCTGCGAACTGGTCAGTGGCTTTGCCACCAGCCACTGCATCGACCCGTTTCGCATGCAGGCACCCTCCGGAGATGTCAACGCCCACCTTGTCGTGCCGCCAGCGGCAGTTTACCATGCGCCTTTCCAGGATTGCCGGGGACTGCCATGGCTGACGTCGTTTTCATGGGAACGCCGGAATTCGCCTTGCCCGCCCTGCGCGCTCTCATCGCCCGTCACCGTGTTACGGGCGTCGTCACCATGCCGGACCGACCCGCCGGACGCGGTCTGGCGCCCCGTATTTCGCCCGTGAAAGCGCTGGCGCTGGAACATGACCTGCCCCTGCTGCAACCGCGCAGCCTGCGGCGCGATGAGGCCATCAACGCGCTTGCCGAATGGCAGGCCGACCTTTACATCGTGGCCGCCTTCGGCCTGATTCTGCCACAGCGCGTCCTGGACCTGCCGCCGCGGGGCTCCCTGAATATCCACGCCTCACTGTTGCCCCGCTGGCGCGGCGCGGCGCCGATTCAGGCCGCCATTCGCGCCGGCGACGCGCAGAGCGGCGTCAGCCTGATGCTGATGGATGCCGGCCTCGACAGCGGCCCCGTGCTGGCGCAGCGGGCCATACCCCTGGCGCCCGACGAGACAGCCCAAAGTTTGCACGATCGACTGGCGACCATGGGCGCAGAATTGTTGATCGAATGCCTGCCGGACTGGTTGGAGGGACGCCTTGCGCCACAGCCTCAGGACGAGACCAGGGTCACGCTGGCGCCACAACTGCGCAGGGAGGACGGGAGGATCGACTGGTCGCAGCCGGCAGAAAATATTGAACGCCAGATTCGGGCTTTCACACCCTGGCCGGGCAGCCACTGCGATTGGGATGGTCGTCAATTAAAAATAATTGAGGCCGACGTCATCCCTGGCTCCGCCGCGCCCGGGCAGGTCATTTCACTGCCCGACGGCGTGGGGATTGGGACCGGCGCAGGTCTGCTGCGCCCCCGTCGCCTGCAACTGGCGGGTCGCAAGGCGCAGACCAGCGCGGATTTCCTGAGAGGCAGGCGCGATTTCCTCAACGCCAGACTGGGCAGTCCGGCTCAGTAACCGAGCACGTCCACCACGGTACGGACTGCCGCAGCGCTGTGCTCCAGCATGGCGCGCTCTTCGTCGTTGAGTTGCATCTCGATGATGCGTTCCACACCGCCCGCGCCCAACACAGTCGGCACACCGACGTAAAGGCCCTCAAGACCGTATTCGCCATTGAGCAGCACGGCCGAAGGGATGACCCGCTTCTGGTCGCGCAGGATGGCCTCGACCATCTCTACCGTGCCGGCGGAAGGCGCGTAGAATCCGCTGTAGCCGAGCAGGTCAACAATCTCGCCGCCGCCCTGGCGGGTGCGCTCGATGATGGTCTGCAAGGTCTCCTCGTCCATCAATTCGCGTACCGGAATGCCGGCGACCGACGTGTGCCGCGGCAGAGGCACCATGGTGTCGCCATGGCCGCCCAGCACCATGCCGTGAACGTCCCGGACGCTGACGCCCAGCTCCTGCGCAATGAAGGCCTTGTAACGCGCCGTATCGAGCGCGCCCGCCTGCCCCACCACGCGCTGCGCCGGAAAGCCGCTCTCCTCCAGCACCACGTGGCACATGGCGTCCAGCGGGTTGGAGACCACCAGCAAAACCGCGTCGGGCGACAGTTGCGCCACGCGACGCGTCACTTCTCCCACGATCCCCTGGTTCGTGCGCACCAGATCGTCGCGGCTCGGATATTTCCCTGTCGCGGGGTCCTTGCGCCGCGGCACGCCGGCCGTAATGACCACCAGGTCCGACCCGACTGTTGCTTCATAATCGACGGAGCCTGTCAGCGCGATGTCAAAGTGCATTACCGGCGCCGCCTGGCCGAGATCAAGGGCCTTGCCGCCGGCCATGCCCTCAACGATGTCGACCAGCACGACGTCAGCCAGTTCCTTGCCCGCGATCCAGTGTGCACAGGTGGCGCCGACGTTGCCCGCCCCGACGATGGTGACCTTGCTGCGTGCCATGCTGCCTCCTGCCCCTGCAATCCCTGCCGGCCAACGGCGCGGCAGTATAGCACAGCCAGGAGTCACACTCCACGCCCGCCCTGCCTTGACTCGCCGGCCCTGCGTCGGCAAAATAGGCGCAGTTGATTTCGTGAGGAAGCGCCGTGACCAGCAAGCCGCCTGCCCTTACCCTGGCAACCCTGCTGTCCTTTGTGGCCGGGCTTGGATTGACCCTGATGGTCATTGGCGCCGCTTTGGGCGTCACGGGCGGCGGCGGCAGCGACCTCGGCCTGCTGTTTGCCGCCGGCGCCATTCTCTTCATCTGCGGTGTGATTGCCTGGTTCGCCAGCGCTCGCCCCGACGCCGGTTTCGACGACATTGACGAACCCCGTTACCACGGTCACGACGACCACTGAGTGTGAGCCCTCCGCGCCAGACAGTAGAAGACCGTTTCAGCGGCCAAATTCTGCGCATGGCAGGCGTCACGCTGCTGTCCAGCCAGACCATATCTGGCGTTGAATCACTGGCCGGCGGCCCTCTCCTGCTGCGTTACGGCCTGGTCTGCCTCGAAACTCCCGCACGCTGCATCGTGCCGGAACTGGTCGTGATGGAATACGGCGAACAGTTGAGCGGCGAGGCCGCCTGGGACTTCCTCCTGCATCACAGCAACCTGCATCCCCGCGCCGAAGTGCTCGGTCGACGCGATGACGGCATGGAAGACCAGCTGCGCGTCAGCCGGCTGGACCTTGCGCAAGCGCCACGCGTCCTCGCATGGCCCTGGCCGCCAGACAGCGATTCCCTGCCATTGGCAAACCCCCTCGCCGCAATTGCCGCAGCGCCAGATGCGCTGCCCGGGCGCGTGCGTCAGTATCTGCCCGTGTACACGTCCACCGCGGACTTGCGCCATGACCTGCCCTGAAGACATTTTTGGCGAAGACCTGCCGGCGGACCATCGCTCCGGCTACGTGGCGGTGGTGGGCAGACCCAACACCGGCAAGTCAACCCTGATCAACGCCATACTCGGTCAAAAGATTGCCATCGTTTCACCCAAACCGCAGACCACCCATCGCCAGCAACTGGGCATCCTTACCGAAGCGGACGCCCAGATCATTTTCGTCGATACGCCCGGCCTGCATGAGCCGCGTCACCGCCTGGGTCAACACATGGTGCGCGCCGCCAGCGACGCCCTGCGCGATGCCGACGTCATCCTCTGGCTGCTGGACCTGTCCCGTGCACCGGGCGAAGAAGACCGCAGCATCGCCGAACGCATTCGCAGTCGTCACGGTGACGTGCCGGTGGTGCTGGCCCTGAACAAGATGGACCTGCTGCCAGGCCCGCCGGACGAGCAAACGGGCGCCACCCATCGCGCGCTGCTGGCGCACGAACAGGCGGCCATGCTGAGCGCCCTGCACAATCAGGGCGTCGCCGATCTGGTATCACTGTTGCGCGACATGCTGCCGCCGGGCCCGCGTTTCTTCCCTGCCGACGAGGTCAGCGAGGTCAACCTGCGCTTCATCGCCGCCGAGGTCGTGCGCGAAAAGGTTATGTTGGCCACCAGTCAGGAAATTCCGCATGCCGTCGCCGTGGAGGTCGAGGAATATCGCGAGCGCAGCGCCGAACGAAGCTACATCAGCGCCATTCTTTACGTCGAGCGCGATTCGCAGAAGGGGATTCTGGTGGGCAAGGGCGGCCGCATGATCCGCGATCTCGGCCGCGCGGCGCGCCTGGAACTGGAAAGCATGCTGGACCTGCGCGTCTATCTGGAGTTGCGGGTGAAGGTGCAAAAGAACTGGCGCAAGGACGACGATTTTCTGCGTCGCCTGGGGTATCGCATCCCCAGGCGAAGATCCTAATCCCGGGTGCCCAGCAGTTTCCGGCTGGCCTCCGCGTCCGCGCCGATTTGCGTCACCAGGGCGTCCAGACTGTCAAATTTCTGCTCGTCGCGCAGACGGACCTCGAAACTGACACTCAGCCACTGACCGTAGATATCGCGCTCGAAATCCAGAATGTAGGGCTCAACCGTGAGTACCTCTCCGTCAAAATGCGGGCGCCGGCCGACGTTGGTTGCCGCGACATGGCGTTCCTCGCCCAGCCACACCTGGCTGGCGTAAACGCCATTGGCCGGGATGACCTGCTGCTCCCACACGGCGATATTGGCCGTCGGGAATCCCAGTTGGCGACCCCGTCCTGCGCCGCGCACAACCTCGCCCGCGACTGCGTGACTGCGACCCAGCCCGCGACGCGCGCCCGCCAGGTCGCCCGTCTCCAGCGCATGCCGTAACGCCGTGCTGCTGATCTTCCCCCGGCCGTCCCTGACCAGGTCGTTGACCTGCACGTCGTAGCCCAGTTCCCTGCCCAGTTGACGCAATCGGTTGACATCGCCTTCACGCTGATGCCCCAGCGCAAAATCCTGCCCTACCGACAACTCACGCATGTTCAGGCCCTGGCGCAGTTGCCGGCAAAATGCTTCCGCGCTGACCATACGCAAGGCGTCGTCGAAGGCCAGGGTATACACCTCATCGATCCCCTGTTCCCGCAGCAGCGTTTCCTTTTCTTCCGGTCGCGTCAGGTAATAGCGACCATGCAGGTTCCGCAAGACCAGATCCGGGTGGGGGAAAAAGGTGACGACGACGGACCTTAGCCCGGCCTGTTGCGCCCGCCGCACCAGCCCCTCAAGCAGACGCCGGTGACCGAGATGGACTCCGTCAAACACGCCGATTGTGACCAGCGCCGGCCTCTGTGACGGGCGGGCGTTCAGGTCGAAAAACGATGTCACTGCGTTCATGCTGGCGGGAAGACCTTGCGCGGCTGCCAGAGAGACCCCTTGCATTCGACAATCGCCAGCAACGACCCCGTCGGACCCAGGGCCTGGGCCAGCGCGGACGAAGGATCGCCGGCGCGCCGCGCCACCGTCTGGCCCAGAAGCAGCCGGTCACGGGCGATTTCATCCAGGCGAATCTGCGGCATCTGCGGCAGGGCCTGTGATGGCGGCACCAGCCGGCTGCGCCAGTCCGGACCGGCCAACACGTCTTCCGGCGTCACTGCATCCTGCAGCCGGAACGCGCCGCTGGCCGTACGTGTCAGCGCCGCAAGGTACGCGCCCGTGCCCAGCGCTTCGCCAAGATCATGCGCCAGACTGCGCACGTAAGTGCCGGCGCTGCAGCCCAGTTCCAGTGTGAAAGTCGGCGGCGTCCAGTCGACGAGTTCCAGGGTATGAATTGTCACCTCGCGCGGCCGTCGCGTCACAGTCTTGCCGGCGCGCGCCAGTTCGTAAAGCTTGCGGCCGTCCTGTTTGACGGCGCTGTACATGGGCGGCAGTTGCTGCTGGTCGCCGCGGAAACAGTCAAGCGCTTCCATCACCGTCTGGCGTTCCAGACCTGACGCGTCGCGCCGGGACAGCACTTCACCCTCCGCATCGTAGCTTTCGGTGCTCACTCCCGCCTGGATGACCGCCCGGTAACGCTTGTCGCCACGCATGACGTATTCGCTGAGTCGCGTGGCCTGGCCCACGCATAGCACCAGCACCCCCGTCGCCAGCGGGTCCAGCGTGCCGGCGTGACCCAGCTTGCGCAGGCGCAGGGTCCGCCGCAATTGCGCCACGACGTCGTGGCTGGTCATGCCGGACGGCTTGTTGATATTCAGAAAGCCGAAGGCATTCATGGTCCGGCTGTCGCGCTGCCCCCGTTCGCTGCCGCGTGCAGGAGCGGCAACACGCGATCCCGCGCGGCCTGCAGTGGGCCGGCAATCGTCGCGCCGGCCGCCTGGGCATGGCCGCCACCGCCCAGCGCCACGGCGACTTGCGCAACGTCCCAGGGCGGTTTGCTGCGCATACTGAGCGAGACACTGCCGTCTTCCAGTTCGCGGAAGACCACTGCAACGCGGGCTTCAGCCGTGGAACGCAACAGCGACGGCAGGTCGCCGTCCGCCCCGGGTTCCAGCCCCGCTCGCCGACAGTCTTCAACGCGAATCTGCGCCTCCACAACGCCCTCGAGCTGGCTCAATGACGGCAATACCTGCTGCCAAAGCAACAGATCAGCGATCGGGCGGTTTTCGAAAGTTTGCGCAACGATGTCATACAAGGAGATTCCGCACGCCATCAGTTCCAGGGCGATTTGCAGCGTTTCGGCGCGGACATTGCTGGTGCGAAAGCCAAGTGTGTCGGTGACCAGGCCGGTCAAAAGCGGTTGGGCAACCTCAAGGACCGGTGTCAGGGAAAGGGAACGCAGCCAGTAGAAGACCACCTCGCAGGCTGCAGCTGCCTCGGGCATCACGAGCTGAATATCGCCAAAGCCGGTGTTGCTGATGTGGTGGTCCAGATTGATCACAGTGTCGCAACATGCCATTCCCCGGGCGCCAACCTGACCGACGCGTTCCGGGCGATTGGCATCCAGACAAATCAGCAGGTCCGCCTGCAGGTCTGTCAGCGTTGACAGCACCTTGTCGGCATGGGGCAGAAATTGCAGGAACGCAGGTACACCGCCGTCCACCGCGCAAGCCACGTCAAACCCCTGTGCGCGCAGGGCATTGCCCAGCCCCAGCAGCGAACCAATGGCGTCGCCATCCGGCTCGGTGTGGGTAACGATGAGTATGCCGCCGGCCCTGCCAAGGGCCGCGTTTGCTGCGGCAAAGTCAATCATGGGCCCCGTCTTCGAGGTCGGGAGCTTCCGGCGGAATGTCCAGGCTACTGATCAAGTCATCCATGCGCGCGCCTTCTTCGGGCAGGACGTCCCAGTGAAAATGCAATTCCGGAATGGCGCGCAGGCGCAGGCGCCGCCCGACCTGGCGCCGCAGAAATCCGTTGGCGCGCGCAAGCCCGGCCAGCACCTCCGGCGCACGTTCCTCTTCGCCGAGGGCGTTCACGTACACGTCGGCATAAAGCAGTTCCGGGTCCAGCGTGACTTCGGTGACGGTGACATTCTGCAGGCGCGGGTCGCGGACTTCGCGCAGCAACAGTTCACCCAGAATGACGCGAATGCGCCCTTCCACCCGTTGCTGTCGGATGCTCATGTCCCGGGCCGGCTGCCACGACGCACGACGTAAAACTCAAGCAGGTCCCCTTCCTGAATGTCGTTGTGGCGTTCCAGACTGATGCCACACTCGAAGCCCGCCCGAACCTCGCGCACGTCGTCGCGCACGCGTTTCAGGGAGCCGACGCGCAGGCCATCGGCCAGCACCTGACCCTCACGCATGACCCGCGCGCGCGCGTTGCGCTGGACCGTTCCCTCACGGACATAACTGCCGGCGATATTGCCCACACGGGAATTGCTGAAGATCTGACGCACTTCCGCCAGTCCCAGCCTTTCCTCAATGTCTTCCGGCTCCAGCATGCCGTGCAGGGCCAGTTCGATATCTTCCAGCAAGTTGTAAATGATTTTCCAGTTGCGGATATCCACACCCTGGGAATCCGCCACGCGCCTGGCGGTCGAATCCACGTCGACGTTGAAACCCACGACGATGGCATTGGACGCCGCGGCCAGGTTGACGTCGTTTTCACCAATGCTGCCGATGTCCGCCGCCAGTATTCGAACCTGGATGCCGTCACTGTTGTCCTGAGAAAGCTTTTCCAGAGAATCCAGAATGGGTTGCAGGCTGCCCTGGTAATCGGCCTTGACGATGAGCGCCAACTCTCGCGTATCGCCGCGACGAAAGCGTGCAAAGACATCGTCCAGGGTCAGCGCTTCCATGCGGCCGCTGCCCTGCTGTCCCCCATCCCTGCGCTCGTGCAACAGGCGCCGCGCTGCCTTGTCACTGCTGGCCCATTCAAAACTGTCGCCGGGCTGCGGCATCTCCGCCAGGCCCATCACCGCAACCGGTGTGGACGGACCGGCGGCATTGATGCGTCGATTGCTCTCGTCAAACATGGCCTTGATGCGACCCGAGGTCTGGCCGGCGATCAGGGCGTCACCGCGTTTCAACTGACCGTTAAGCACCAGCAGCGTCGCAATGACCCCACGGGAGGGATCGACTTCGGATTCCAGGACCACCCCGGAAGGTTTGGCTTGCGGGTTGGCCACGATGTCATTTTCGTCAGACGTGAGCAAAATGGCTTCCAGCAGGTCCTCGATCCCTTCGCCGGTGATGCCGGAAACCGCTTCGACCATTGTGTCGCCATCCCAGCTGACCGGCACCAGGTCCACCTCCGCCAGTTGCCGGTTGACCTGGTCCAGGTTCGCGCCAGGCAGGTCGATCTTGGTGACGGCGACCACGATCGGCACGTTGGCGGCCCGTGCGTGCGCGATCGCTTCCCGCGTCGTGGGCATGACGCCATCGTCCGCAGCGACAACCAGAATGGCGATGTCGGCGCCATGGGCGCCGCGCGCCCGCATGGCCGTGAAGGCTTCATGGCCGGGCGTGTCAAGAAATGTGATTTGTCGTTCGCCATGGCGGGCGCGATAGGCGCCAATGTGCTGGGTTATCCCGCCGGCCTCCTCGTCCACCACCTGCGTTTTGCGGATGGTGTCGAGCAGCGTCGTCTTGCCATGGTCCACATGGCCCAGAATGGTCACGATGGGAGGCCTGCGTTCCAGGTCCTGCGGGTCTTCTTCGCTGTAAATCTGCCGCCATTCCTGCGCCTGGGCCGCTTCCTCCTTTTGCGCCTGCTCTTCCAGGCTGGATTGCGAAAGGGCTTCAATGTCAAACTCGGCGCAGACGATGGCCGCCGTGTCAAAGTCTATTTCCTGATTGATTGAGGCCACGATGCCATTGGCGATCAGGACCTTCATCACCTCAATCACAATAATTTCGATTGAATCCGCCAATTCCCGTACAGTCAGACTGTCGGGAAGAATGACGACGCGTTGTTCCTCAGCCATACACTTCCTCCTTCTCTGCGGAGACCGGCCAGGAACCCGCTCACTGTTTGTTCACAGCCTACATCGTTGGTCCCGGTCCGGCGCGCATCCGCGTCGGATTCATGTTTCGGGTTTTCCCTGCAACAATCGCTCGCGGTCCGCCTCATCCAGTTTCACGGAGAGGGCCCGGGCCAGGGCCGTCCCGCTGGCGGCGACTTCCCAGCAAGCTGACTGCTGACAAAGGTAAGCGCCGCGTCCCTCTGCCTTGCCCCCCGGATCAATCAACAGGCCCCCGGAGCGACTCACAATGCGCGTCAGGGAACGCTTGTCCTGCTTTCGGCGGCACACGACACAACTGCGTTGCGGCCGGTGCCGCGCACGCCCACCCTTGCGGACGCCCATCGCCGCTTCACCTAGTCCAGAAAGTCGTCCCACTCTTCGCGCTCGCGGCCCTTCTTGCGCCTGCGAACGGCCACAACTTCGCCCAGGTCTTCATCAAAGACCAACTGGCGCCGCTTTCTTCTGCTTTCCTGGCGCTTGCGTTCCTCGTCCTGTTCGTTCGTCACTTCATCCAGTTCGCCTTCAGGTTCCTCAAGGTCCTCCTCGAATTCCGGTTCCGGGCGGACCTTGCGGAACACCCGGCGGGCGGGCGTCCGCGGCTCTGGCTGCGGCGCCGGCGCCTGGTCATCGGCAAACACGGCTTCGGTCAGATCCACTTCTTCCGGCGCAGCAGTGGTGGCTTCGCCGTCCTCATCCAGCCCTGCCGTCGGCGACGGGCCGCCATCGGCTTCCGCTTCAGGCGCGGTTTCGGTTGCGGCTTCCGCTTCCGCCAGGGACGCTGCAGCATCCTCGGCCTGAACCACCTCATAGGCGGAGAGAATCTGCACCAGCGCCGCCTCGGGCGCTTCAAGCCGACGCAGCAGCGAGGCATCTCGCAGCAAACAACGCCACATGACTTCGCCCACAGTCTCGAAGGGTTGCAGGGCCTCCTGGATGTCATCCGGCAAATCGAAGGCATCGACCGAAATCTGAAACATTTCTTCCGGCAAGGTTTCCCGGGCGGCATTGATCTCTGCCATCCTTTCGGCCCGTTTCTCCTCCCGCATGACAAGCAACCGGCTTTCCACCATGTCCGCAAAGCGGCCCATGGAGGCATACTCCTCCGGCATAATCATGCGACCCTCGTTCTTGCGCGCAATGATGCGCGTCGCTTCTTCGAACAAGTCCGCATGCCGGGTCGCCAGTTCGGCCAGCGGCGGCTGGCCCACACGGTCCAGCGCATCCGCCACCGATTCGGACACACTCTTGATATCGATGCGCCAGCCGGTCAACTTGGCCGCCAGGCGAGCGTTTTGACCCTCGCGCCCGATCGCCAGCGACAACTGGTCGTCCGGCACGATGACCAGCGCCGTTCGGCCGGTATCGATGTCATCGTCCAGATAAACGCCATTGACGCGCGCCGGGCTCAGGGCCTTGGCGATGAAGTCGCGCTGTTCCGGCACCCACTCGATGACGTCAATTTTCTCTTCATGAAGTTCCCGCACAATGTTTTGAATGCGCATGCCGCGCATGCCGACGCAGGCGCCGACCGGATCGATGCCGTCCTGCAAGGCTGCCACGGCGACCTTGGAGCGGTAGCCGGCCTCACGCGCAATGGTCTTAATCTCCACCTGCCCGTTGTAAATCTCGGGCACTTCATATTCGAGCAGGCGTCGCAGCATGTTGCGGTGGGCCCTGCTTACAATGATCTGCGGGCCACTGTTGCTGCGACGCACCTCCAGCACATAGGTGCGCACCTTGTCGTGCGGCCGGTAGCGCTCGCCGGGAATCTGCTGCGAGCGGGGCATGATGGCCTCACCGCGCCCCAGACTCAGGGTAATCATGTGGGCATTGGTGCTCTGCACCGTGCCGGTGATGAGGTCGCCCTCGCGCTCCAGATACTCCTCATAGAGCAGGTTGCGTTCGGCCTCCCGAATCTTTTGCAGGATCACCTGCTTGGCCGTCATGGCCGCGATGCGGCCGAAATTTCGGGTCGTGCGTTGCACCTTGACCATGACGGTGTCGCCTTCCACCGCCTCGGGCTCAAAGAAACGCGCGCTTTCAAGGTTAACTTCGGTGGCGTCGTTGAGGACCGTATCGACCACTTCCTTCTCTACGAATATCCGCGGCCGACCGGTCCTGGGGTCGATGTCCGCCTCGACCAACTGGGCTTCGCTGGCGCCGGAATCCCGTCGATAGGCCAGCACCAGGGCCGACTGCAAGGCTTCCAGCACCACGTCCTGCGGCAAATCACGCAGTTCCGTGATTTCGTTAAAGGCGACTTCAAATTCGCTTCTCATGGCCCGTTTCCTGACCTGTTGGCCCTCTTGCCGGCATGACGCCCGGGCTGGGCTGCCGGCATTTGCGTCTGGCTTCTACCCGATTATAACAACAGAAGTGGGGGCGCGTCCCCACTCCGGTAGCGAATTTACCACATTCCAGCACGCTGCACAAGCCAGGTTTCAACAATCATCGCCGCGAAATGGCCCCTACCGCAAATCTTCCTCGTCCGCGCCCGCAATCAGGGGAAAGGCAGGAAAACCCAGGACGCGACCGCTGGCGGCGTCCGCCAGCCAGAGGTCGCCCTGCGAGTCAACGGCCATGCCGGCGACGGTCCCGATTCTGCTACCTGTCGGATTGTCTCCTCCAGGCTCGCCAAAGGAACCCAGGCAATTGCCTTCGCCGTCCATCACCAGCACGCGCCCGGCATCCGGATCTCCCACGTACAAAAGGTCGCGGCCGGCATCCAGCGCCAGGTAGGGCCGGTTGCCCTCGTCCGCATACCAGCCACGAATCGGGAAATGGTCTACGTAGGCGCCGTCATGCTGAAACACTGAAATGCGCCGGTTCCAGAATTCCGCAATGAAGAGCCGACCGTCCGGGTGCAGGGCAAGGCCGCTGGGTTCATCCAGCTGGCCCGCGCCACTGCCCCCCTCACCAATATCCAGCAACCAGTCGCCGTCGGCCGAGTACACGCGGACCCGCTTGTTGCCAGTGTCCGCCACATAGACCCTGCCGTCGGCACCCAGCGCCAGGTCGCGCGGCCCCCACAACCCGCCAGGCGGCAGGGCGCTGGCGCCAAGGCCGAAGAGCGCCGGCTCTCCCCAGGCGTGATCCGGCGCACCCGCCTGCGACAGCACCTGGACACGATAGTTCCAGGTGTCGGCGACGTACAGACGACCATCCCCGGCAAAACGCAGACCGCCCGGCCGTTCCAGGCCGCCAGCCACGGAGTCACCTGGAAGCTGCCCGCGGAACTCGCCCTCGCGCGTGAAAAGCGACACGCGATCGTTGCCTTCCTCGCTGACAGCCAGCAGACCGTCGCCGCTGATAGCAAGGCCAACCGGACGCAGCAACTGCCCGGGCTGGCTGCCGGTGCCGCCAAAGATGGTGTGCGCAGACAGATTCTGCCAGTTGTCGAGGCACAGGTTGCGTGGCAACTCGTCCAGCGGGTTACTCACCTGCCCGCCGCCGCTCCCCAGGTCCCAGATGCGGGCGGCGGTGTCCTTGCGCACAAACAGGACCATGCGGTCCGCGACGGGCCAGTGCGCAAGTTCAAAATTGCGCCCGGTTTCCCTTGCGTAGGCCCGATAATCGCGCGCCCACCAGATATCGAAAACGGCCTGGCGCATGGCGGCCGAACGCGTGTTGGAAGGACTGAAATCCAGAAAGTTGGCCAGACGGGCGGCCGTCATGCCGAAATAGTCCTGCATCGGCCACCACATGCGAATGTAGTCAAAGCGGTGGTAACGGTCCTCCAGCAAGGGCTCAAAGGTGCCCAGATTGCCGGTCCCCACCACCACGGCCTGGGCATCCTGCAGCGTTTCCGGCGTGGGGTTGTCACCGACGTAGCGCGCGTTGCTGAAGTCGCGGAAATACCAGCTGTAGGGCCAGGAGACGAGATTGTCGTAGACGAGCACCATGCCCTTCCCGTCTGCCACGCGGCGACTGGTCTCTTCCAGTTGGTCCAGCACCGTCCTTACTCCCGGCGCTGCATGGGCGTAGACCAGGTACTCGGTCGCCAGGTCATGGTTGACGAAAGACGCCCGCAACGCCGCCCGTCCGGTCAAAACGGCCAGCAGAGCAAGGCAGGCGATTGCCAGCAGATGCCGCAAATGTCGCCAGCCATGACGTTGACCGAGCTGGTACAGGCCGGCCAGCACGACCCCGCTGATTGCCAGCAGGCCCAGCCAGCGCCCGCTGCGCGCCAGTTGCTCCTGTCCCAGGCCGGAGAACACAGTGCCGCCGGCCCACAGCGGCTGCAACACCTGGAAAAGCGTCAGCGCCAGCAGCGGCAGCAGCAACAGCGCTGGCCAGCTGCCGCGCCGCAATTGCCCCGCGTCAAGCGCATTGAGAACGCGCCCAAAGTGCCAGGCAGAAAGAAATATCAGCGGCAGGGTCAAATGGGTCGTCAACCAGGGCATCTTTTCGCCGGCGATGGTGTAGCCAAAGAGTGCGAGCACCGCCCACCAGGCCAGCAGCAACAGAAAGGGCAGGCGCTGCAGGGGAAATGGGGCCGGTGCCGCTCCGGCATCCGGTTCGGCTGCGGGTGACGTTGACCGCAGTTGTTGCCGGCGTCGGCGCCAGAACACGCCCAGCCCGGTCGTCATCGCCAGCGCGCTGCCCAGCATGGGCAGAAATTCGTAGACCGGCAGCAGCAGGCCAACGTAATAGTATTGCGGCTGACTGCCGCGACGGACGCCCTGCTGCTCGAGCCAGTAGCCGAGACTGCCGACCAAACCCGTCGCCAGGCCGTTCAGATTGGTAAACATCGTCGTGAAGAAGAAGGCGAACACGGCGTAAAACAGCAGCGCGCAGGGAATCCAGCGGCGCCAGTTCCACATCAGCCCCATGCCGAGCGAGATGGCGGCCAGCGGCAACAGCGCCAACGCGGCCCGGGCAATCCCTTCCTGCGAATAGTCCGTCGCCCTTGCACCCGTCAGGGCGATCAGCAAGGGCGCCGCCCAGGGAAGAATCAGACTGCCAATGACAACGATCAGGTCCAGTTCCGGATAGCGTTGCAGGCGTCGCCACCAGTCTCGCCTCTGCCCGACCAGCAAAACCAGCAACACCAGCGCCGCCACGATCCAGGCGATCACCAGGGGCAATTGCCGCACCGCCGAAACCGCTTCCGGCAGGATTTCCTCCGGGACTTGCGGATCGGACACCTGTTCCCGGAATGGCGTGGCCTTGTGGGATACCGACTCGACCAGCAGCAAGGCGCCACAGGCGATCAGGGCCAGGGCAGCGATAATCAAAAGGTCTCGCCGGCGCATGCGCCCAAAAACGCGGAACATCGGCCACAGCAACATTGCCGGCAGAACGGCCAGGAGCAGCGCGAGACCAGGGACCAGGACCCGAAACTCGACGGCACTCAACCAACCCACTTGCGCGGCGGCCGCCAGCGCCGCCTCCGGCGTTGAAATCGTAAACAGGACGACCAGCCCCAGGGCCGCCAGACCCCCCAGCAGCAGGGACAAAATCAGGAAGTTGAAGACCGCGCGGCCCGAAAGTCGCCAACGGCTCTGCGCCAGGCGCACCAGCCAGTAAAGAAACAGGAAACTGCCGAGGATGGCGATATAGATGAAGGCCGTTTCCTTGGACCCGAGATTGCCAATCAGGGCCAGTGAAAGCAGAAGCAGCCAGTGCTGCCGGCGGCGCGCGCCCGGCGGGCCGTTGAGATACATCAGCACGGCGTAGAAAAGCAACAGCGCGAAGAAGATGGAGGGCGTGTCGTGCCGAATGTAACGGTGATAGTAAAGCGTGACGGGGGAGATGAGCAGCAGCGTCGAGGCCAGCAACGCGCCGTTTCGCCCCAGCCAGGGCCGAAACAGCGCCGGCATGAGCATGATCAACACGCCCAGCAGCGAGGTATAAATGCGCGCGCTGAAATCGCTGTCACCGAACAGGAAATAGAAAAAGGCCGTCGCGTGAAACAGAATCGGCCCGTGCATCAGCGGCGTGTGCTGGAAGTTGCCGTCCCGGAAGAGGTTGTAGGCGAACTGGGTGTGCAGGCTTTCGTCGTGACTCATCACGCGCTCGCCCAGCAGCCAGAAGCGCGTGAATAACGCCAGCAGCAGTATCAGCGCATAAAGCCAGAGCTCGCGCCGGGAAAAACCTCGCAACAGACCAGGCATCGTCATGTCGCACTCACCTGCGCTTCGCTATCTTCCGCGAAGCCCGCATAGAGATTCAACCGCAGCCACAGCACCCAGGTCGATTCCCTGCCAGACCGGCTGCCGGCCCCAGGGAAGTCAATTGCCGACGCGCCGCCACTCCCCGCGTCCTGGAAGCGGCTGAAGGTAAAGTCCTGCCCGACCCAGGCGCCGGCGCCGTCCGGCGGTTCGAATGCCTGCGGCAACAGCAGAACGCCGACGTCAACAATGTCCTGCACGCTGTCGACGAGTTGCAGTTCGCTTTGCTCGCGCAGTACCCAGCGCGGCAGGCTCGCCCCATCGATGAGGGCAGCAATCTCAAGGCTGCTGAATCCACCACCTTCCCTGCCCGCAAGGTCGCGCAAGGTGTCTCGCAACAACCAGACCTCCTGCGACGTGGCCGAGCGCCGCCACAGGCCATCCGCCTGCCCGGCCCGGTCAACCGCCGTCCCCCAGCCGCCGCCCAGGGAAGCGAGCAGGACCAGAATCACTGCCCCTGGCAAGGCAGCGCGCAGCAGAGTCGGCCATGGCCCTGGCCAGGCGCCCGCCAGCAGCGTGGGCGGCAACAACGCGAGCCCCGCAAACGCGCTCAAATGCGCTGCGCTGTTTTGCAGCAGCAGTCGGACATAGAAGCTGAGTGTCGCCAACAGGGCGAAGCCGACACCCGCGGCCAGCGCCATACCCCACACTGGCCAATCAAGTCGCGATTCGCCCACTACCCGCATTTCAGGCAGAAGACCGGCGGCAAGACCGGCCAGCGGCGGCAGCAGCCACAGAACGTGCGCCGGACTGGCAGCGCGCCACAGCAGCATGGAGAGCATGCCCGTCAGGAGCCAGAAGAGCAGGAAACGATCGACGTCGCTCAATCCGTCTTCGCGCCGCAGCAACAGAAAACCGCCCGCTGCCGCAATGAGCAAGGGCTCGTACGCAACAACCAGCTGCAATCTGGCGAGGAAGTCCGCCAGGCGTTGTGCGATTGAGCTCTGGTCTGACGCCGGCCAGACCTCGGCTCCTGCCATTCCGCTCGCTTCGACGAGGCCGGACAACGAGGCCTGCAACAGGTCTCCCACGCCCGCGAGTCCGGCGGGATGCAACATGAAGAGCGTGGCCACTAGGAAGGCGATCAGCAGGGCCGGCGGCGTTGTGTTGGCGCAGGGCCACCGCCGCAGCGAGTCGCGCAGGGTTGTCAGGTAGGCCCGCGGCGGCCGGTTTCGATTTCGGCTCCAGTGTGTCAGCAGCAGGGCCAGGCCGACCTGAACGGCCAGAACCGGGCCGCCGGCTTCAGCGAGCAGCAGCGTGGCAAGCAGCGCCGCGCTCGCGCCGATTGCAGCCGCTTGCTCGCGCGTCTGCCGGTAGCGCCACACGCCCCATAGCGCGCCCGCGAGCAGCAAAAGGGACAGGATGACAGGCTCGGACTGGCGCGAGGCCATGAGCAGAATCGGTGACATGGCCAGCAGCAGGCACAGGGCTGCGCTGCGGCCCCGCCCCAGGGCATCGCGAAACAGAAGCGGCGCAAACGGGAGCAGCGCGCCGGCAAGCGCCACCGGCAAACGCGCCGTCACTTCGCTCGCGCCAAACAGGCTGAACAGCAGCGAGTGGGCGGCGAACATCAGGGGACTCGCCGCCGCCGGCGACTCAACTGCCTGCTGCGGATTCAACAGGTCCCAGGCCGCCATGGCCTGGCGCGCTTCCACTTCCCCCAGCGGGATGCGGTCCAGCTCCGCCAGGCGCAGGAACAGTCCCAGCACCAACAACGCCAGCAGCCCCATGGCTGCAGGCGACGCCTTCAGGGTGACGGCCCTGCGTTCCATGGCGGACGTTCCCGCCTGCATCAATCCCCCGGCCGTCACGGGCTACCCATTTCGGCGGCGGTCATCTTTGCCACGCGGTAAAAGCGACTCTCTCCCGATTGGCACAGGGTCTCGAAATGGTCGCGGAATTTCCCTTCGCCGCCGGTTCCGTAGCGCCGCCGTTCGCTGTCTCCGTAAAACACGAAGTCGATTTCATAGCGTTCGATGATGTCGTTCACTTCCGCCATGTTGTCCGAGCGATAAAGCCGGTCCAGGTCTTCGGGGCGACTGCCACGCAAATCGTCCCAGCCGGCGCCACGCCATTGACGTTGGTGTCCCTCCCAGTTTAGCACTACCGGGATGCCTGTCAGTGTGCCGGTTCGGCCGAAGTACTGGTTGTACTGGGGTCCCACAGCCTCGGCCACCACCGGCTGCCCGTCACCCACCACAGTCTCCAGACAGCGGATCGACGCATAGTCGTCCGCCGCGACCAGGCCCGGGCCGCCATCCAGCGCCAGGGGCAGCGGCCGGTCTGCATTCAAGCGTCCGCTTTCGACCAGCGCGCGCGTGTAGACACCGGCCACGGGAAACAACAGACCGGGCAGGATGGCGACGCCCGTCATCACGACAAGGGCGCGGCGCAGACCCTTGTCCGCCACGTCCAGCTGCAGGGACCCGGCCGCCCAGGCCAGCGCCACGCTGAAGAGCAACCAGGCGTGATAATAAAGCTTGAAGATCGTATTGGAACGCGAATTAAACACATCGCGCAAAAAGGCAAATTCCGGAATCAGCAGCAGCAACAGGCCAATGGCGAGCAGCAAGGTCGAAAATGCAGCGCCAGGCGCCGGCCGCGAGTCAGTCTGTACTTCCCGTGATGTTGCAGTCGGCAAGAGCCTCGCCAGGCAAAGTCCGATGCCGGCGCACAGGACCAGTAGAACGGGCAGGCCGGCGATACGGCGCTGCAGCAGGGCCGGCGCCAGGGAATCCGGCGGCGCGCCGCCTTGCAGATAGCCCTGCAGCAGGTTGGCGGTGTCCGGCAGCCGGGATCCGACCAGCGCGATGACGGCAGTCAGGGCCACAATGGCAAGCGGCACGAGGACCGTTACTCGGACCAGCAGACGCCGGTTCAGCGTCGACCCGGCCCGCCGGGCTTCCAGCAACAGCCAGGCGCCCAGGACGATGGCGAAGGGAGCGAACACCAGAAACAGTTGCCGCAAACTGGTCGGGTGTTGCAGGTTGGGCAGAACGCCACCAGCCTGGGAGCGAAAGCTCAGATAAAAGGGCAAATACAGCAGCAGGGCGAGCAGACCGAGACGCAGGCCGAACGCGAACGTAGCCAACAATTGGTGCCGCGCGGGCCGATCCGCTTCACTCGCCCGCAATCGCCGCAAGCCCTCCGCGCCGGTCAATAGCAGCAGGGAGATCGGCCCGTCCCAGGCATTGAGGAACATCACGCCGCCGACACTGACGGCAAGGAGCAGCAGACCTGCCCGGTCCGGTGGCCGGCGTGCGAGCACAATACTCAGGGCGAGGCCCGTGACCAGCAGGACGAAGGGCAGCGCCAGCACGTGCGGATGCACGTCGGCCAGCAGGTAGCTGAAAGCCGGGAATTCTGTGATGACGTCGATCGGCACGATGCTGCCGTCCAGGTTGCGGTCCGTCAGCACCCGGCTTGACTTCCACCACCACCAGAAGGACCAGTCCGACAGCCCGACCGGCGCCTGGGCCCCGGCGGACAGCGCTTTCGCCGTCAGGCGGTCATGCTGGCCCCAGAAGGCAAACCAGGCGTTGGACCCCAGACCGCCTTGCCAGGGCAATTCGATCAGCGGCAGTTGCCAGTTGCCCAGCACCGTGACGCAGGCGGCGCCGAGCAGACCGCTGCGCCAACCCCTTCTGCCCGGTCGGCTGCGCGCGAGGTTGCCCGCCACGCCGTAGGCGCTCAGCGCGCCCAGCGCGAAGAGCAGCGCGATGCCCATGTTGAAGGCCGTGGTGCTGCCAATGGCGCTCAGGGAGGCCAACATCGCCAGCAACACATAGCCGAAATAGTAGTAGCTGATCGCATAACCGGCGAACCATGGGTCCGCCGGCGGGAAGACGTCGCTGCGCAGCGCCGAGCCCAGGAAGGCCAGTTCCATCGGCTTTTCCGTGCCGACCAGGCTGTTGTTGTGCGCCCGCAATGCAGCCATGGCCAGCAAGGCCAGCAGAAAGAGCAACTCGGCAACCAGCACGAAGCGGCGGTTGCTGCGCCACCATGTCCGCAGACCGGTTGTTTGGCCGCGACGCTGATACAGGGCCAGCGCGCCACCTGCCAGCAGGGCCCAGGCCAGCAGGATGCTGCCGGGCGAATTGCGCAGGAATCCGAGACTGACGCCCAGCCAGAAAAGGAAACCGGTGAGCAAAAGACCCAGGGCTCGCGCCAGGGTGTAGCCGCGGTCCGGCAGGGGCTTGAGCAGACTGAAGCACAGCGGCAGCGCCGCCAGGCCCGCCAGACTGGTCAGCAGCCACCAACTGAGGACGGTCCAGCCCTCGCGCGCCAGCCAGTCCAGGATCATGCAGCAGCGACCGGGACTTCGTATATGCTTGCCTGGCCCTGCTCAAAGACTCGCCGCAACCTGCCCTGCCCGACCATTTCTTCAAACTTGGCAAGCCCCTCCGCGGGGTACCAGGCGCGCTCCAGGCCGCCAACAATCACGTAGCGCACGTCGTAAAACTGCAACATCTCCCAGGCGACGTCGCTGTCAACCGTGCTGTACAAACCGTTTATGTTGGCGCGTCGCTGATCGATGAACTGACTTTGCTGCGGCAGGCTGCGCTGCTGTGTCTGGTGAAAGCGCCAGCCCAGCACGGACGGCAGGCCTGTGTAAATGGAGACACGTCCACCCCAGCGGTACTCGCTGCCATGCGCTTCAAGGATCACCGGCGCGCCTTCCACCTCCTCCTGCAGCCAGCGGATCAGGGCGTAATCGTCCGCAAGCAACAGTTCATGGCCGTTGTCCTCGTGCCGGGCCGTGCGCATGTAGGCCATGCCATCCAGAGTCCAGCCGGTGGCAGGCGCCATGCGGTCCAGCGCGCGCGTTGGGGTCGACAGCAGCGGATAAAGCGCGGCCATAAGCAACAGGAGCCCGCCCGGCACAACCCAGATGAGACGCAACAGGCCCGGCCAGCGTGGCATGGCCCGCTGCAAACAGGCAAAGGCGACCCCACCCGCCACACTCAACAGCAACCAGGCCTGAAGGTAAAACTTGAAGACCGTGTTCTGGCGGCCGATGTCGCCATCCAGCACCAGAAACTCGACCCCTAAAGTCAGCGCCAGCGCCAGCGCCGCCAGGCCAAAAGCCACGCGCAGCGCCATTGCCTGACCGGGTCGCAGCATGAGCAGGGCGCAGCACAACATCATTGGCAGTACCGGCAGCGCTACCTGCCAGCCTGCCATGGCCAGCGCCAGGGCCAGCGCCAGCACGAGCAGAACGAGCAGTCCGGCGCCGACAAGCTCGCGCCCCTTGCCGCGCAACTGCCCAACCTGCGTACTGCGCATCCAGCGCGACGTATCCCACAGCAGCAGGGACAGCAGCAGAAAGACGAAGAGGCCGTGAATGTCCAGCCAGGCCCAGAGCGGCGTGCGCCCCCCCTGCCACAGGCGCAGGCTGTTGAATCCCGTCGCGTACCAATGGGTGAAGGGGATGGCGAACAGGAGCCCTGCGAACAGGAAAACACCTGCGCGCTTCAACAAGGTCCAGACTGACATGCCGTCATCCCGGCGCATTTCCAGCCACCATGCGCCGGCGACGCCTGCAACGCCCAGCGCCATGAAGGTCGGCCAGTCCCAGGTGTTGGTGGCGCGCAACATACCGGCTGCCAGCGCGCCGGCAATCAGGGCCGGCCAGCGTTTGGCCCGCCTGCCTTTTCCCTCCCTGACCGCCACAAATTCGTGCACGACGAACAGCATCACCAGCAGTTGCAACGGCATGGCAATCATGTGCGCATGCAGATCGCCATAAAGGAAGGTGAACCATGGCATTTCCGTGATGGCGTTGCCGCCCGTTCCAGGCGTCTCCGCCAGAATACGCGTCGGGGCCCAGTACCAACGGTGACTTGCAATCGGCAGCGGATCACCTTCCAGCCAGCGGCCCGCGCCCTGCAGCAGGCCGGTCCAGAGGTCGCGGCCATGCTGCCATTCGTAGCGCAAACGATCGCCGGGATGGTTGGCCTGCGCCCTTTCCAGCAGTTGCTGACGTTCGACGGACAGGGGCTGCGTGCCGTTCTCGAGCGCGAATTCATGTTCCAGGTATTCAACCAGCCCCTGAGGTTGCGTGTAGCCGCCCAGCCGGGCCAGGCCATTGCCGAAGACGCGCAGCGTGTCGAGATTGCCCAGCACAACCGCCAACACGAGGGCAGCCGCGCCCGCCACCCAGGGATTGACTGACCGTCGCTGTGCCCTGTCTGCTGCCTGACCTTGCCCTGCCCGGCGCTTGCCGACCAGGTTGAAAGCGACGCTGAAGGCGCCCATGCCAGTCAGGGCGAAGAGGGTCGGCAACACCAGGTTGTAGGCGATGGCAGGTTGTATGCCGGTGAGCAGGACCGGCGCGCCGACCAGCACAAAGCCGAAGTAATAGTAATTGATGAAGCCGCCGGCATACCAGGGATCGTAGGGCGGGAAAGTGGTGCTGCGCAGGGTGGCGTTGAAATAGGCGAAGTCCATTGGCTTTTCGCCGCCGAAATGCGTATGCCACAGGTCCGGGTTGCTGCCGCGCACCAGCAGGAAGCCCAGAAAGAGCAGCAGAAACAGCGCTTCCAGGGCCAGCAATCGCCGCCAGTTCCAGGGGACGCGGGCCGTCACTGCCTGGCCCTGGCGTCGCAGCACCAACAGGCCGCTGACAAACACGCCAACGAGCAGCAGGGCGATCGCATTGCCATTCCAAAGCGGCAGGCCCAGGCTGCTGCCCGACCAGGCCAGCCAGGCGACCAGCAACAGCCCGGCAATGCGGGCGCAAGCCAGACCGCGGTCCGCCAATGCCGGAAGGGCCAGCGACAGCCAGGGCCAGGCTGCCAGTCCAAAGGCGCTGACGACCAGCCACCAGCCGACAACCGCGACCAGCGCTTCCCGGTTCAGGAGGCTGGCGCTGTCGAAACGTTCGCTCCAGCTGCCGCCCGCCGTCTGGACCTGCTGACGCCAGTCATCCAGCAGCAGCCAAGCGGGACTGCCGTCCGCGGAGAGCGTGTCGCGACGCAAGGTGTCCACCAACGTCGTGTCGCAGCCGCCGCCGCCCGGGTTGAGATACATCTGCGGGCAATTTTCAACCGGCGCCTGACGGCCTTCGCCCAGGGTATTCAGGGGCGGCTCCCGCAGGATCGCTTCCGTCAGCGCCGGATCGTAGTTTTCCCTTTTGGCAAAAACGAAGACTGTCGGGTGGTCGTAAACGTGGAAGGCCTCTTCAGGCTCCAGTTCATTCAGCCAGGCGGGTCCGGCGTGCGTCGGCAAACGCTGGTCCGAAAGGCGCAGCGGGCCCAGTTCGAAACTTTCCTCGAATTGCGCCACCAGGTCGAATCCCAACTCACCGGAGAAAAGCGCCCTGTAGTAGCGCGCCGTCAGCGGCCAACGCAGCGGATTGCGCAGTTTTGAATCGTAGAAGCGGTTGCTGCTGATACTGATGTAATCGCTGTTGTGCAGGTTTTCGATCAAACGCGAGCGCATGGACTCGTCGTCCTCTCCGGACAGGCCCAGGTCCACACCCAGCAGCAGCCCGCTCCAGGCGTTGCGCCCGCTGCATTGACTGGAGTTCAGCAGGCCTGGCGGCGGATCATCCGCCAGTGTGACACCCGGCGGCAGGGTGCAGACTAGGTAGGGAATGGCGTCGTCCCAGACCCCTTCCTGCGCCACGATGGAACCGGCGGTTGTGACCGGCCCGCCGTCCAGCACCTCGAAGGTGAAGAACAATTCCTGCCCGGCCCGCACCTGCAGGGGGGGCTCAAGCGGAACGTTCCTGGCGTCACCCGCAATGTGGTCTGACGGCGCCAGGTCTTCGTCAAGCCGGCCTTCGGCCAGGGTATCGCCGCTGACAGGATCGGCCAGAACGAAGCTCAGGGTCTCGTTGCCAGAGTCTGCCAGCGGGTCTCCCAGGTGCGGTATGTGGACGGACCGGAGCAGTCCGTCCGCCGTGGCACGGACGTACTGGCTGAAGGGCTGGCCGGTTTCGTAAAGACTGGCGCGCACAGGCAGGTCACCGTGGCTGCCGCGGTTGGCCACCGGGATGTTGATGAGCGGCGGCTCCCCTCCTGCGCTCTCGACGGGAATGGCGAAATCGCCCGGCACCCGCTCCCAGAACCAGTGGCTGGCCTGCACGCGCGTCAACTGGTGACGATAAATGTTGCTGAACATCAGGGCCCAAACCAGCGTGAAGGCAGGCACAGCAACGATGACCACAAGGGCCAGGGTACGACGCCGGCCGACATCGATCTGGACCAGGCGCAGCAGGCACCAGGCCGCCAGCAGGGTCAGGGCCGGATAAAGCGGCAGGAAGTAGCGCATGCTGGCGACGTGGCCGCCGCCCAGTAGCGCGAAATAGCCCACAGCCCAGACCAGCGGCAGCAGCACACGCGTGGAGTCTGGCCGGCGTTGCAGCAGGCGCAGCAGGGCCCAAAGTGTGCCGGCCGCGGCGGTCAGCCCGAGCCCCGGGCCCAGGCCCCAAAGCAGGATGTTGTTGAGCGGGAACAGCCAGGGCGCGCGACCCAGCCACTGCCAGTTGGGCGGGATGTCGACCAGTCCACTGACCAGTCTGCGCGCTTCAGCGAGGTCCTCCAGCCAGCGCAGATTGGGCATCAGGCCAAAAAAAACCGGGGCCGCTGAAGGCATAGGGATTCAGGACGCGAAAGGTCAACAGCGTCAGCAGGCCGGCTGCGACCAGGCCAACGCCTGCCTTGCGCGCAAGGTCGCCTGTTGGATGCCCGCTGCGCCAGTGGCCCACCAGGGTCGGCAGCGGCGCCAGCAGAACAAGACCGGCCAGCGGCGCGACGTTGATGCGGCTGGCCAGGGCACAGCCACAGACGAGGCCGAAGAGCGCATGGTCCGACAGACGCCCGGCTTTCCAGACGCGCGCGGCAAACAGCAAACCCAGCGCGCAGCACAGATTGGTGATGGCGTCCACCGTGCCGAAGTGCGCCTGCTGTATGGACAACACCACCACGCTGTAGAGCCCCGCCGCCAGCAACGCCGCGCGCCTGTCCAGCAGGGTCACGCCGATGAGGAAGACCACCAGAATGATGGCTGTTTCCGCCAGCGCCGACAGGCCGCGCCAGACCAGATGGAGACCGTAGAAACTGCTGTGGGAAGAGTCGCCGGTGATCTGCGTCAGCTGGTCGCCCGCCGCCCGCGCAAGAAACAGGGGCAGCGTGCCATAGACATAGAGGCCCTTGCCCACGTTGTGTGGGTTGAGCGTCGAGCACTCTGTATCAAAATAAGGACCGGTCCCGCCACGCTCCGGATAGCGTTCCATACATCGGGCGACATGCCCGCTGCGCAGTTCCTCCGTTGCCTCGGTCGACCGCAGACCGCCGCCGATGGAAGACACGACATCCGTCAGGAAGCGTTCGTCCGGGTGCAGGAAGGTGAAGTCGTCCCAGTTGAGCCCGGTGTAGCGCAAGGCGCCGCCTGCCAGCAGCAGCAACAGCAGCAGCACGCCCGTCAGCACCGTGTTGCGCCGGTCAGATCCGGCGGTCCAGCTCCTCACTGCCCTTGTCAACCCTGCCTGAAATCGCCTGCAACCGGACGCATTCTACACGACCGGAGGGCTTCCTCAGGGTTTCTCATTCAGCAGTCGCTGCCAGGCTGCTTCATCCAGCGGCGGCACGCGATAAAGCAGGAATTCGTGTCGCTCCAGCGCACTGCGTCGATGTTCCAGCAGGCCGCCCGGAAACAGGTCCTGCAAAATCCCGAGGGATGCCTCGTCTTCGGGTGACAGGAAGAACAGCAGGCCGGCCCCGGCCCTCAGCCGGTAAGGGCCGTTGCGCGTCCGGGCCGCGGACAAGGCTTGCGGCAGATTGCTGCTGTCGTGGAGGCCGTTGGGCCATTCCATCAGGCCGGCCTCGATGCCCACCGCGCGGTGGTCCCACCAGTAAGGCCAGGCGATGACGAAGACGTTGCCCGGCGCGTCGTTGACGTCTACGAAAGACGCCAGCACCTGCCCGGCCGTCGAGTAGGGAAAGGTGGCCATTTCCCAGGCGTGACGGTTCTCAACGAAATAGCGGCGATGACTCGCATTCACTCCGCCAAGCACAAACAGCACGACCAGCCCGGCAGCGCAGATCTGTCCCAGGCGACCGTGCAGTTCCTGCCGTAACATCCCGGCCAGTTGGGCCAGCGGCAAGGCCGCGATCAGGAAAACGGCGGGCAGGGCGCCGCTGGCGCGCGTATGGCTGGGATTCTCGTGTGGGAAATTAAGGGCCAGGGCGGAAGGCAACAACATGACCAGCAGCATAATGGGCACCAGCAGCGAGAGTACACTGCGTTCACGCTGGATTCGTCTGCCCCAGGCCACCAGACCCACGAGAAAGAGCGCCCCTGTCCACGGGTCGAGGGTCGGGCGGCCCGGTGCACCATTGAACCAGGAGAAGTCACCCTTCCAATTAAACATCAGCAACGCATTGCGTATGTTTTCGAGGAGTCGCCCGAGGACTACCGGTACGTCGGCCAGCAAGGCCTGCAATTCGTTTTCTGCGCCCGTTCCGGCAGCTTCATCACCCAGTATCCGACTGGTTGTCCGATGCCAGAATTCCTGTGGCGCTTCAAGCGCGTAACCGCCCAGCGGAACGAAAACAACGAAGGCAACGATAACCAGGGCGGCAAGATTTCGCAGGAACGACAATCGTTGGCCAGAGGCAGAAAACAACAGGACCGGCGTGGCAGCGGCAATCACGACCGCCGGCAACATGCGAGTCGCCTGATAGGTGTAAAAGCCGAATCCAATCACCAGGCCGGTTGCCAGGAAATCCTGACGCCGGTTGTCCCGTAGTGCCCGCCAGAGGAAACCCAGCACCAGGGCTACCACAGCTGTGGTCAGAACAATGCGCAAACCCATTCGACTGAGTATCACGTGCCAATAACTTGTAGCGACCAGAGCCCCTGCAAGCCACCCGGCCCTGCTGCCTAGCACAGTCCGTGCGGCCCATACGACCAGAAGCACGGCGACGATGCCTTCCAGGGCCGTCAACAGCTTCAGGGTGAAGAAATTGAAGCCGAGCCCTGTCACTTGTGCCAGCAAGGCCATGGCGTACATTTGAAAGGGTTCACGACCGCCAATGTTGGCGAAAAACACATTGTAGTTGCCCTGGCTGACACGCCAGGCGTCCCGTATTTTTTCGACGTGGTCACTGGTCATCTCAGGCATAACTTCGTCAAGCTGTGCCAGTCGTATGCCGGTGGCCAGCAGCAAAACAAGAAGCAATGCCGGCAGATCGCCGCTCTGCCAGTGTTTTCCGCGCACAGCGCAGCTGAGCCTGTGCCAGCATTCCCGTACAGGTAGACTGGCCGGCATCAACGCGTAAAGCCACAGTGCAATGCTCCCGACCCAGGCAAACAGTCCGACGATTGTGAACGAGTTCCCCGCCGTATAACGCCACGCCAGGAAACTGCACAGGGCAGCCAGCACTGTGGCTGACTTTCTTCTGGTGTGCCTTGCGCAGTGGCCACTGACCTGCAAAATGACGTTCGGCGATTTTTCCCCGTGGGCCAGTTGCGGCCAGGGACGCAGCATGTCCGTTGCCAGCCACAGCACCAGGCCTGGCAGCAAAAACAGCGCCGACCTTGCCAGCGCGGCGTTGTCACCGGGCAGGGAAACCGGCGCCATCACATGACAGCCCCACAGAATCAGCGCAAGTGCCAGCAATCTCAGGATCAACGCAGCCCGGCCGCTGTTCAGGCCGGCCGTTATTTTCCAGCTTGACGGCATCCTTGCAGGGGCCCTGTCCTGTGTCGTCTCAGGAGGCGCCTCCGGGCTCCCGGTGACGATCAGACGTAAAGCGGCGAGCGTTTGACGCGGATGGCGCAGGAGGCGGCGGCAAAGTTGCGCCAGCGTCAAAGACTCCAACGCGTCTGTTTCCGTCTTCCTTTCGCCTTCGTTCACCCTGGTTTGACCGCCTTTATGGCCAGGTTGACCGTTGCCTTGCCTGGCCCTTCGTCTGGCCGGTTACGACGATCACACCACTCCAGCACGCGCAGCGCCAGGCGCAGGGGATTCAGTGGGCTGCCATCCGCCTTGTCAAAGCGGGAGCGGTCCGCCACGTCGGACAACGCTCCCGGCAACAGGCCGGCCTCAAGCAAGGGTTTGCCAAGGCCATACACCAGATTGTGGCTGAAGGGGAAGGCATGGTGAAGGAGGGAACGCTCTTGCTCCACCTGCAGACCGGCGGCAAGGACGCATGCGCGCAACTGGTCCGGCGTATACAAGCGAAGGTGATTGGCCCAGATACCGGCCAGCGGGCCACGTCCAATGTGCACGCCAAACAGACTCTCGAGTGTCTTGTTGATCGGGTCCCATGCCAGCGGATAGTTGGCGTGCGGCACTGTGATCGCCATGACGCCGCCAGGCTTGAGGACTCGCATACACTCCCGCAGCGCGGCCACGTCGTCCCGCACGTGCTCCAGCAGCTCCGAGAGAATGATGGCGTCGACACTCCCTGAAGGTAAGGGCAGGGCCAGCGCGTCGGCCTGCCCCGGCAACAGGCCCGGCGCCGGCCCGAGCTTGCTGCGCGCCTCCCTTAGCACGCCGGCATCCAGGTCCAGGCCCAGCAAACGGCAATCGCTGACGTGGCGCAACATCTTCAGGTAAAAGCCACGACCGCAGGGCAGGTCCAGAATCAGACTGTCCGCCTGCAGCGGGATCCACTCAAACACTGTTCGCGCGCGCATGCGGAAAGACATGTCCGCCTCGTTGCGCAGCATCCAGGCGAGGGTTTCAGGATCAATGCCTGGCATGGCGGCGGAAGAGACGTTCATAACGGTCCACAGTTTCCTGAAAACAGAAGTCCTGCGCGATTTCATGTCGCGGCCGCCGGTAACGCGCCGGTTCTTGCAGGACGGCCACCAGCGCCTCGCCAATCGCGCGCCAGTCGCCAACGGGCGCAAGTCGCCCCATACCAGTCACCCGAACCGGCACCCTGCCCCCGGGCGTGTCGGTCATCACGACCGGTGTGCCGCAAAGCATGGCCTCAACCTGCACCAGCGCAAAACACTCTGAATCGCTGGTGAGCGCCAGTACGTCGCAGGCTGCATAAAAATCGGCCATGGCCTGCATGCCTTGCAACACACCCAGAAACACCACGCGGTCACGCCAGCGTTCCAGCAGGTCTGCATGGCGCTCCAGCGTATGTTCGTAGACGATTTCGTGCTGCCCGGCGAATACCACGCGGACCCGGGGAAAGGCCTCGACCACGACTTCCAGCGCGCGCAAGAGGAGGTCCGGGCGTTTTTCCTCAACAAATCGACCGGCGAATCCAATCACGGGGCCGCCCTCCGGCGCCCATTGCGACCGCAAGCGGACCGCCGCTTCCCGGTCGGGTGCAGGCATGGTGACGGGAGGCGAAATCACCGAGACCTTGTCGAGGTAGGGCGCCAACCAGCGCGAATGGGCGGCATAATCGTCGCTGTAGGCGACGAGTTGCCCGGCCCGCCGCGCCAGTATGGTGTAAAAGCGATACATTAGCGCGCCGATCAATTGATTCAACGGGGCCCGCGGCAGGATGAGATCGCCATGATGCGTGGCCACGATGGCTCGTCCGCTTAGTCGGGACACTACCGCCAGCGCGGCGGTTTCCAGCATGGGCAGATTCGCCCAGATCACATCATGACGCAGCGCCAGCGCCAGCGCCGCCCAGGGCCAGGCCGGCATCAACATGCCGCGGCTGATCGCCAGTGGCAGGGTCCGCAGGCGCACGACCCGCACGCCGTTGAGCATTTGCTCGTCTCGAGGCAGGGAGGCGTCGTAGCGCGCCGTCAACACCGTCACCTCATGGCCGCGACGCGCCAGTTCCTCCGCGACCCGTTGCACGTGGATCGTCAGCCCGGTCGGATGTGGGTGATAGTAAAGCAGCGAAACCAGGATTCTGAGTCTGTCCTGCCGGTCATTTCTGGCTTCCATGACCCTCCTGGCGCCATCTGAATTGTTGCAGGCTGCGGACCAGCCTGACGGGTGTCACCTGCTCCCGCAAAAGCCCCAATGAGCCAGTCAGGGTATACATCAGCAAATTAATGGCGTGAACGGTGATGGCGAGAGAGACGTTGGGGGCATCCAGTGGGTCGCCGTACCCGCCTGCAGCCAGCGCCAGCATGATGGCCCATTGATAGGTGCCGATATTGCCCGGCACGGCCGGCAGGGCAATCACCAGCGCCGCGGCCACAATACTGAGTGCGGCCACGGCAAGGTCCGCCTGTTCGTAAAAAATCAACATCATCAGGTAACTGGCCAGCAGCGACAGCGTCCATCCGGCCAGGGTCCAGGCCAGGACCTGTAACAGCAGGGCCGCGTTTGTCAGGGGCTGCAAACCGTCCAGCAGCGCCTCCAGCCATGCGCCCGACGGGAGCCGCCGCACAGGACCGGGCCAGGGAAATCGCAGCAGCAAGTCCAGCAGGCGCCTGGCCAGGGCCCTTCGCCGCGCCAGCAAAAAAAGCTCCAGCGCCAGCAGCAGCAGCAGCGGCAACATGAAACGCGCCACCTGTCGGTAATCGTCGCCGGCTTCAGGCAAGACGCTCAAGGCGGCAGCCAGCAGCACAATCACCGCCAGAGTGTCCAGCAGACGTTCCAACACAACGCTGCCCGCCGTCCGCATCGACGAAAGCCCGGGTCTGACCAGCCAGATGCGCGCCAGTTCACCAAATCGAAAGGGCAGAAAGGCATTTGCCATATAGGAGATATTCAGGATGTGGAAGGCGCGCGCGAGCGACAGGCCACCGTCCAGCAGGGCGCGCCAGCGGAGCGCCCGCACCAACTGACCCGTCAACAACAGCAAAAAGGCCGGCAACAGCCAGCCGTATTTCGCCGTGCGCAGGGAAAACAACAGACTGTCCAGGTCCAGTTGCGCGACCAGGGCCCCGGTTGCCAGCAAACTGAGTATCAGGCCCGGCAGACCAATTCGCCAACGGTTCACCGCTTCTCCAGCCTCCTGCTTCCCTGCCCATGGTATCCAAACGCGAGACGAGTACAATGCATGGTTCTGTCCTTGACAGGCCTTCGGGCTCTGCCTATACTCGCGTCGAGGTTGCGGGTGTAGCTCAGTTGGTAGAGCACTTGCTTCCCAAGCAAGGTGTCACGGGTTCGAGTCCCGTTACCCGCTTATGTTGAATGCGCCCGCCAATCGGGGCGCGTTTTTCATGCAGGGCCAGTTAATGTGCTGCATTCGGGTCGATGAGGAGTTTGGCGTGTCAGAGTTTGCAATTGAAGCGCAGGAACGCAATCTAACAGGAAAAAAGGTGCGCCGACTGCGCAGCGAGGGTCTGGTGCCAGGGATCATCTACGGGCCCGTCATGGAACCGGTCAACATCCAGATCCCCGGGCGTGCACTGGAACTGCTGCTTATGGACGCCGGCGGGACCAATCTGATCGACATCAGCGTGGCCGGTGAAACCCATATCGTGCTGGCGCGTGATGTACAGCGGCACGTGTTGCGCGACGACATCCTGCACGTCGACTTTTTCGCTCTGCGCATGGACCAGAAAATTGCTACGGATGTCAATCTGCGTTTTGAGGGAGAGAGCCCCGCTGTCGTCTCCGGCCAGGGCATTCTCATCACGGGGCCGGGCAACCTGACTATCGAGACCTTGCCTACTCACCTGATTAACGAGATCGAGATCAGGCTGGATGGCCTGGCCGAGATTGGCGACGGCATCCACGTTCGTGATCTCGAACTCGGCGACGACATTGATATTCTCAACGACCCGGATGAAATGCTGGTGCGCGTCGTTATGCCGGCCGCCGTTGCCGCCGAGGACGAGGAAGAAGACCTTGAAGGCGAACTCGATGAAGAGATCGATGCCGCGGCTGTCGAGCGGGTCGGCGAAGACAGCGAAGAAGAAGAGTAGGCTTTAGCCTGGCTTCAGCGCTTTCGCGATGGCCTCGCGTTGAGCGGGTGAGGAGACCGGCATCGGGCCGCGCGGCTGGCCTGCAGGGCGACCCTGCAAAGCCAGCGCCGTCTTGACGTTGGCGGGCAGATTGTCCCCTTCAATGGCATTCCAAAGTGGCAACAGTTGCCGGTGAAGGCTCAGGGCCTGTTCGTGATTGCCGGCTTCAACCGCATCCCACAGCGCCACGCAGCGCTCCGGCGCCGCGCTGAGTATCGCCGCAATGGCCCCCTGCGCCCCCAGGCAAAAAGAAGGATACAGCAGCGCGTCCACCGCCGACAGGATGGCGCCGTCACTCCCGGCCAGCAACAACAGGTCCGCCAGCAGCTTCATGTCCCCGGCGCTTTGCTTGACCCCGACAACGCCATCGATTTCACGGAGCATGCGGCTCAGCAGTTGTGGCGAGCAATAGGACCAGGGCACGACGTTGTAGACGATGACGGGCAGGCTGGTTGCATCAGCCAGGGTGGCAAAGTGACGAAACATGCTGTCGTCATCCGGCCGGAAAAGGTAATGCACCGGGGTCACCTGCAGGCCGGCCAGGTCCAGGTCCGCCAGCGCGCGCGCCTTCTCCAACGCCTGCCTTGTGCTGTCCACGATCACCCCGGCGACGACCGGAACGCGGCCTGAAGCAGCGTCCAGCGCGGCGCCAACGCAGCAGCGCAATTCCTCCGTGGAAAGCGTATGCCCTTCCCCGGTGCTGCCGCCCACCGCCAGGCCGTGCACACCGGCCTCTTCAATCAGCCAGCGCACTTCCCGCTGCAGCGTCGCCTCGTCCAGAGATTCGTCCGCGGCAAATGGCGTCACCATCGGCGGGATAATGCCCCGCAACTGTCCGGTTTCAGGCATGCCCGTTTACCTGCAGATTCCCGTCCTGGCTGGCCGCTGCTTCCTCCTGAAGATCGACCACGGCCACGCCCACGACGTGGCTGTTCCGGTCCAGGTCCATCACCCTGACGCCCTGGGTGCTCCGTCCGGTTTCGCGAATCTCGTCCAGGCTGGTGCGAATGATGATGCCGCTGGAAGACATGAGCAAAATGTCGTCGCTGGATTTGAGGCAACGCATGGCCACCACCGGACCGGTCCTGGAATTTTGCGCCAGGGTACGAATGCCGAAGCCATAACGGTCCTGCTGGCGATACTGGTCAAGACCAGTGCGTTTGCCAAAGCCGTAGCGCGTGACAACAAGCTGGTGCGTGTCAGACTCGTCTATGACGTCCATCGCCGCCACCTTGTCCCCTGGCCGCAGGCGAATGGAATTCACGCCGGCCGCGCTGCGTCCCATGACGCGCACCGCGCTCTCGTGAAAGCGGATGGACTGACCGGATTCGGTGACAACCATCACTTCCTGGTCGCCGTCGCTGGGCCGCACCTGAACAAGCGTGTCGTTTTCCTCAAGATGAATGGCTATCAAACCACTGGAGCGCGCGTGGAGCAACTCCCGTAACGGGACGCGCTTGATGCGTCCGTTGCGCGTCGCCAGAATCAGGTGGCCGACGATTTCGTCGGCGTCGGCGTCATGCGGCAAAATGGTCGTGATTCGTTCGCCGCTTTCGAGCGGCAGTACGGCATGGATCGTAATCCCGCGACCCGTGCGGGTTGCTTCCGGAATGCGGTAGGCAGGCTCGCTGTAGACCTTGCCCCTGTCGCTGAAGAACAGCAACTGGTCATGGCTGCCGGCGTTGATGATGTGGGTCAGCACGTCCTCTTCGCGCGTGGTCATGCCAATCAGGCCCTTGCCGCCCCGATGCTGGGCGCGATAGGTCGCCGTCGGCACGCGCTTGATGTAGCCCATCGTGGTGAGCGAGACCAGCACCCGTTCGTCCCGCACCAGGTCCGCCTCGTCAAAATCGGTGTTGACGCCATGCAGAATCTGTGTGCGCCGCTCATCGCCGTAGCTTTCGGTCAGTTCCACCATGTCTTCCCGAATGAGCGCCAGCATACGCTCCTGCGAAGCCAGCAGTTCCTCGAGCCAGGCGCTGCGCGCCAGGACTTCGTCGTATTCCTCCTGCAGCTTCTGTTGTTCCAGAGCGGCCAGCCGGCGCAGTTGCATTTCGAGGATGGCGTTGGCCTGCAATTCGTCGAGGCCGAAACGCTGCATCAGTTCCGCCCGGGCGATGTCCGTGTCGGCCGACGCACGGATGCAGCGAATGACCGCTTCAATCTGCGACAGCGCCTTGAGCAGGCCCTCAAGAATGTGGGCCCGCGCCTTCAGCTTCGCCAGTTCGTGACGCGAGCGACGCTCGATGACCTCGAGGCGGTGGTCAATGTAGATTTGCAACGCCTGCTTCAGGCCGAGCGAGCGCGGTTGCATGCCGTCCAGCGCCAACATCTGAATGCTGAAAGTGCTCTGCAACTGTGTGTATTTATAAAGCTGGTTCAGCACTCTGAGAGGTTGTGCGTTGCGCTTCAACTCCACGGTCAGGCGCATGCCGTTGCGGTCGGATTCATCGCGCAGGTCGGCGATGGTGTCGATTCGGCCCTCGCGCACCAGCGCCACGATACGTTCGACGATCGCCGTCTTGCTCACCTGGTAGGGAATCTCGCTCAGGATGATGCGATGACGTTCCTTGTGTTCTTCCAGTTCGTAACGCGCGCGCACGACCACCCGTCCCCGTCCGGTCGCATAGGCCTCGCGCAGGCCCTCGTCGGCTATCACCAGCGCGCCGGTGGGGAAGTCCGGGCCCTGTACAAAAGTCATCAGTTCGTCGACCGTGATCTCGCCCCGTCGACCGTAGTTGTCAATGATATGGACGATGGCATCCGTCAGCTCACGCAGGTTGTGCGGCGGGACGTTGGTCGCCATACCGACGGCGATGCCGCTGGCGCCATTGAGCAGAAGGTTGGGCAGACGCGCCGGCAAGACCAGCGGCTCTTCGGCGCTACCGTCGTAGTTCTCGTCGAAATCGACGGTGTCCATGTCAATATCGACCAGCAATTCGCTGGCGATGCGTGCCAGCCGGGCCTCCGTGTAGCGCATGGCCGCCGGACTGTCGCCGTCAACGCTGCCAAAGTTGCCCTGGCCGTCCAACAGGGGGTAGCGCAGCGAGAATTCCTGCACCATGCGCGCCATCGCGTCATAGACGGCGCCGTCACCATGGGGGTGATACTTGCCCAGCACGTCTCCCACGACGCGCGCGCTCTTCTTGTACTGCGTGTTATGGCGCAGACCCATGTCGTGCATGGCGTACAGAATGCGCCGATGCACCGGCTTGAGCCCGTCGCGGGCATCCGGCAGCGCCCGCGCCACGATCACGCTCATGGCGTAATCAAGGTAACTGCCGCGCATTTCCTCGTTGATGTTTATTGCACGGATTTCGCCGGAATCGGCCACTGCCTGGCCCCGCCTCCGAAGGTTTTGGACAGTCTGGATTATACCTGTCCGGCGGCCCGGAAGCGACCCTCAGTCCATCTCACCCTGCGCAGCGCCCGCTCAACTGGCGCGCAACCAGCGCCCTTCAACCAGCCTGAAAAAGACCGCAACCGTGCCGCCGGCATGCCGCACCTGGGCCCGCAAGAGCGCAGCGCCATCCGACGCGTCGATCGGCGCGACCTCGTCAACGACCAGCGGAGCGATGAACTCTCCGGCCACAAAACGCGCCCTGGCCAATACCCCCAGTGCATCGTCACGCAGGTCGTAAAGCGCCAGAAATGCGTCGCGGTCGCCGGCAAGTCGTGTGGCAGCCTCTTCCTCCAGTTGCCATGTCAGCAGATCGCGCCAGTCCAGCGCCGCCCCATGCAGATCGGGAACACCGGTGACGCGGGCGACCAGTTCCAGCGTGGACGTTGGCTCAAGGCCATTGACCAGGGCCGTGACCGCATCGTCCCCGTAATTTGCCGACATGCTCTTCAGAAGATGCCGACCGCTGTCCCCCTGCAACAGGCGACCCGCCAGCCAGGCATCTGCCGACGCATACAACCAGCGCGCCTCGCGGGACCAGGCCGGTCCTGGCTGCCCGGCAATCTCCCGCAACAGGCGTCCTGACAGAAGCCTTGCGACTTCCGCCCTCAGGCCATCGTCCGGCGCGTCGCCCTGACGCACCGGCCCTGTCCAGGGTGAAGGCAAGAGCAGCAGCCAGGAATCCGCCGTAGACCAGACCGGCGCCCCAGGTTGGGCCAGGACCTGTACATTCAGGGCAGGCCTGACCTGGCAATCCAGCAGGCGACAGCCGCTTTCCAGCCATGACTCAAGTTGCGGGGCCAATTCGGTCACAAGAGGCGCGTCGATGTCTTCGTAATCGATGCGCAATCCCCTGGCGCGGTGGCTACGCGCATGGCCGCGCCAACCGGCTTGCGGCGACACATGTTGCCAGCCTTCCCCGCTGCGGCGATAGAACCAGGTATGCAACCAGGTCTCTCCATGAATGATTTCTTCGACCTGCACCCAGGCATCCTCGCCGCTGATGGCCAGGGCTGCGACCTCGCCACCCCGGGCGTTACTCTCCAGCTTGCGCAATTGCCAGGCATCGAACAGATCCCGCCAAAACAATTGCTGCGCCGGGTCGCCACTTTCCTGCATCTGTTGGAAGGCCTGGAGGTCACCGAGACGCAGGGCCGTGATTTCCGTCTCAACACTGGCGCGCAACAGGTCTTCCTCTTGGGTGTCCACTTCCCGCAGTCGCAGATAAAAGCCTCCGGCCACCAGCGCCAAAACAAGCAGCAGGAAGGCCAGCCGCGCCAGACGCTTCAGGAAGCGCCGTGTGTCCCGCCTGCCGACCTTGCCGGGATGCGCCTGCTCGTTGGCCGCATCAAGGTCCCATTTGAATTCAATGCCCATCGGAGGCCTTTGGCGCATGTAAGGCTTCGCCGCTATAAATTGTGTGCAACTGCCCGGTTTCTGCTCGCAGCAGAAGGGCCCCGTCCGGGCCAACCCCTTCAACCATGCCGCGCAAACCCTTCACCTCAACCGAACTGGCGGGCAATTTCAGTCGTTGGCGCCAGGCCCGCCAGAGCGCGTCGTCACCCCTTTGCTCCAGCCAACGATCTGCGTGTGTGACCAGCAGGGCCAACAGGCGGGCGCGATCCAGACCGCAGCCGCAGACTGTCTCCAGACTGACGGCCTGCCCTGCCAGCGGGCTGCCACGGAAATCCACGCGGACGTTGACACCCATACCCAGCACGGCGCCCACCAGCCTGTCGCCCTGCCACAACGCCTCGCTCAACACACCGGCCAGCTTGCGATCGCCCACCTGCACGTCATTTGGCCACTTCAGGCTGACGTCCCTGGCGCCTGCGTCGTCCGCCATCCCCGCAATCGCCAAAGACCCCGCCATGGTCAGATGAGGCAGGTCCTGTGGTTCCGGCCGCAGGACAATTGAAAGCGCCAGCGCCGCTCCCGCCGGTGTATGCCAGCCGCGCCCCAGCCGGCCCCTGCCTTGCAGCTGTTCATCCGCCAGCACAAGGGAGCCCGTCGGCGCGCCCTGGCGTAGCCAGTCCAGCGCATCCGCATTGGTGCTTCCGGTTTTCCGCCGCCAAAGGAAGGGCCGGTCTCCCAGGACGGAAGAGATTCGCCCTTCATCAAGCATTGGGCCCGCCTGATCGTTCCACTGCTCCGACCATGTACAATAGCCCGGCATGTAAACTGTTATCGGCCTTCAGGTCCCGGAGTTGAAGGCCATTTTCCCTGTCGGCTGAAGTTCCCGTAAAGGCCTTCGCGTGAGCAAAACTCTTCTGCCGGCAATCAGGCTTCCCCGGCGACTCGTGGACATTACCCTGCCGAGGCTCCTGCTGGCCTTCCTGCTTGTCGGCCTGCTGTATGCCTGGGCGACGCCTGTTCTGGAAGCGTCGGACGAGCCCCATCATTTCGCCTTCGCCGAATTCATCAGCCGCCACTGGACGCTGCCGGTCCAGGTCCCGGGGGAAATCACGCCCTGGGCCCAGGAAGGCAGCCAGCCCCCACTTTACTACATTCTTGCAGCGGCCCTGATCGCGCCAGTCGACACGGGCGATTTACCGCACCTGATGCGACCGAATCCCCACGCGATCGTCGGCGATCCTTCCACAATAAACAACCAGAACCGCTACCTGCATGACCCGCCCGCGCCACAACTGCATGGCAGTGCGCTGGCAATTTATGTCGCCCGCGTTTTCAGCCTTTTGCTGGCATGCGGCAGCGTCGCCGCCGTGTGGCTGGCCGCCCGCGAACTCGCATTCCTTACCGGAACAGATCCGCAGCGCCTGGCCCTGCTGGCTGCCGGCCTGGTTGCGTTCAATCCCCAGTTCCTCTTCATCTCGACATCGGTCAGCAACGACAACCTGATCACCTTGCTGGCCAGCCTGGTGATATGGCAGATGCTGGTCCTGTTGCGCAGCGGCCTGAATGCCCGGCGCAGTCTGGCTCTGGCGCTGCTGCTGGCCCTGGCAGCAGCGAGCAAGCTCAGCGGGCTCCTGCTCATTGCGCCGCTGGGCCTGGCCGCCCTTTGGACTGCCAATCGTTGTGGCCGGAAGAGGGAGCTTATACACCTGGCGCTGTTGACCGGCGTCTGTTTGCTGGTGATCGCCGGCCCCTGGTACGCCCGCAATCTGGCGCTCTATGGCGAGCTCACCGGCTCGCAGACCATGCTGGATATTTTCGGACGGCGGCCTGCCCCTTCGCTGGAAAATCTGCTGACCGAGGAATTCCGCGGTCTGCGCTACAGCTACTGGGGCATTTTTGGCGCTTTCAACATCTTCAGTCCGACGCTTTTCTATCTGGCAATGGACATTGTCACCCTGGCGGGCGTGGTCGGTCTGCTGCGCTGGATGTGGCAGGCCCGGGCCAGACGTAAAGCCCTTGTCCCGCTTTCCCTGTTGCTGTTTTGTGTCGCCCTGTTCTTGATCGCACTCCTTGTGTGGACGCTTCAGACGGCCGCCTCAACCGGACGACTGTTGTTTCCTGTCAGCGCAGCCGGCAGTTCCCTGCTGGCGCTGGGCCTCCTGAGACTGCGCCTGCCGGCTCGACCGGCTGTGCTGGCATTGGGCGTTGTTGCCATCCTGCTGCCCCTTGTCAGCATCCGCCCCGCCTACGGCACGCCCCCGCTGGTCGATGAACTGCCTGTCGAGGCAAGCAGACCAGATCTGTTCTACGAAAACATCGGACTTGTCGGCTACGTGATTCCGCAAGGACAATACGCTCCGGGCGATACCGTGCCGGTCACGCTGTACTGGCAACCGCAGGAACCTTCCGATCTCAACTACAGTTTCTACGTTCACCTCCTGGACGATGTTGGACGCATCCTGGTGCGAAACTATGGCTTCCCCGGTGGCGGCAGCCTGGAGACCACCCGCTGGAAGCCCGGAGCAATCTACGAAGACCATTGGGAATTGCCGATACCGCGTGACGCGCGCGGCGACATGCCCCTGAAGGTGGGGATTGGCTGGTGGAAATATCCGGAAGATTACAACGTCCCCGCCCGGAACCGCGACGGGGCCATCCTTGACCCTGTCCTGCTTGACGCAGGTTCATTCAGCGACAGGGGCGCAGGGGAAGCCTTTGAGTTGAAGAACGCAATCTGGCCGCTGGAGTTCGGCAACAGCATCCGCCTGCTGGCCTGGGAACAGAATGGACCCGAAATTACCCTGCTGTGGGAAGCGTCGGCGCCACCACCGGCGGATTTGCAAGTCTTTCTGCACCTGCTGGACGACCCGATCCCCGGTGAGCCGGACCGCATGCTGGCCCAGGGCGACAGTCCGCCCTCCACGCCGACGGCCGACTGGCTGCCTGGTCAACGCTATCGGACGCGACACAGGCTGGAAAAGACCGCCGGGGCAGAGCCGGGTGATTATCGTGTATTCGTTGGTTGGTACAGCATGACGCAGGGCTGGCGCCTCGAAGCGGACTGCCCCTTCAACTACTGCCCGCTGGCCAGAGTTCCCTACCCTTTCGTCCAGGATGCCGGTAGCTGACCTTGCCGGACGCCCGCTGCCAGGTGCCTCCCGTCGTATCGCTCTACTGCGCCATCATTCCCGCGCTACAATGTGTCCGGTCTGTTCAGAGCAACAGCCTGAAAGTAAATTGATGAAACATCTCTGGACGCCCTGGCGCATGGCATGGATCCGCAGGGACAAGGAACAGTTCGAGTTGGAACACGGCTGCATTTTCTGTAAACGCGGCGCTGGTGAAGAGGAACTGCTTGTCGCCCGCAGCAGCCACGTCTACGTGATGCTCAATGCCAGTCCCTACAACTTCGCCCACCTGCTGGTCGTTCCCTACGCCCATTGCCCCGGCCCGGAGGAGCTGGACTCCGACTCCTTGCTGGACCTGATGCAGACCAGCAACAGGGCGATGACCTGCCTGCGCGGCCTGTATCAGCCCGCGGCTTTCAACATGGGGGCCAACATCGGCGCGGAAGCCGGCGCCAGCATCCCCGCCCATTTTCACCTGCACATCGTGCCGCGCTGGCCCGGTGAAACGGGTTTCATCACGACCATCGGCGACACTCGCGTCATCCCGGATACGCTTGAGAATACCGGCCGGGAACTCAGGGAGGTCTGGCATGGGCAGTGATCTGGATGCCCTGATTCTGGGGGCGGCGCGCACACCCCAGGGACGTTTGCTCGGCGCCCTGGCGGAGTACGACGCAGCGACGCTTGGCAGCCACGCCGTCCGCGCGGCCGTTTCCCGCAGCGGCGTTTCGCCGGCAGATATCGACGAAGTGTTCGTCGGCAACGTCGTCAGCGCCGGTACGGGCCTGGCTCTGCCGCGCCAGATCAGTTTTGGCGCCGGCCTGCCAGAGTCGGTCGGCGGCACGCTGATTAACAAGGCCTGCGGCAGCGGCATGAAAAGCGTCATGCTGGCCGCCAACGCGATTCGCAGCGAAGCGGGTCAACTTTACGTCGCCGGTGGCAGCGAAAGCATGAGCCGCGCGCCCTTTTTGCAGCGCGGCATGCGTGAAGGTCGTCGCTTTGGCGATGCTGTGTTGAGCGACGCCCTGCAGTCTGACGGTCTTTGGTGCAGCCTCTGCGACTGGCGCATGGGCGACGCGGCCGAATTCATCGGGCGCCAGCTGGACGTCGAGCGCGCGGCGATGGACGATTTCGCCTTGCGCAGCCATCGCCTGGCGCACGCCGCGACGCAATCCGGCGCATTCGATGCGGAAATCGAGCCCTTGCCCAATGGCGTCCGCCACGACGAACCCGTCAGGCCAAACACCTCCCTGGACAAACTGGCCGCCCTGAAGCCGGCTTTCTCGCCCGAGGGTCAGGTCACTGCGGGCAATGCGCCGGGCCTGAACGACGGGGCCGCGGCCCTGGTGCTTGCCAGTCGCAGCTATGCCTCGTCCAGGGGTCACACAGCATTGGCGCGCATCGTCGCCAGCGCCCAGTGTGCGCTGGACCCGGCCTGGATTTTCTACGCGCCGGTCAAGGCCATTCCGCTGGCCCTGCAGCGCGCCGGCTGGACGGTGGATGACGTCGATCTCTTTGAAATCAACGAGGCCTTCGCCGCTCAGGTGCTGGCCGGTCTCAAGGGTCTGGAGCGGGAAGGTTGCCCCGTCCCGTTGGAGAAATTAAACGTGCACGGCGGCGCCATCGCCCTCGGCCACCCGCTTGGCGCCAGCGGCGCGCGCGTACTGGTCACGCTCATCCATGCCCTGCGCCGCAGGGGCTTGCGCCGCGGTCTGGCGGCGCTGTGCCTTGGCGGTTCCGAAGCGGTCGCCATGGCCGTCGAAATCGAGGACGAAGACTAGTCCGCCGGCACCGCATGCGGCAGGGGCTCGCCGCGCAAACCCGCCAACAGGTTGTTCGCCGCAATTTCGGCCATCTGGTCGCGCGTACGCACGCTGGCGCTGCCAATGTGAGGCACGATGGTCACATTGGGCAGCGACAGAATCGGGTGGTCCGCCGCGATGGGCTCGGGGTCGGTCACGTCCAGCGCTGCATGCGCGATCTGCCCCTGACGCAGGGCAGCTTCCAGCGCGACCAGGTCAACGATGGGCCCGCGCGCCGAATTGACCAGCACCGCCGTGGGCTTCATGATCGCCAGCGCGTCGGCGTTGATCAGATGTCGGGTTTCCGGCGTCAGAGGCGTATGAACCGAGACAAAGTCGGACTGCCGCAGCAGGTCCTCCAGTCCGGCCGGCTCTGCGCCACAATCGCGAATTTCTTCATCGGACAACACGGGATCGCAGGAAATGATGCGCAGGTTGAAGCCCCGCGCGCGTTGCGCCATGGCCTGGCCGATGCGCCCCAGGCCGATGATCCCGAGCGTGGCCCCGCTCAGGTCCGCGCCCAGCAGGGTCTCCGGCTCCCAGGTGTCCCATTTGCCATCGCGAATGTATTGCATGCCCTCCACGATTCGCCGCGCGCCTGCCAGCAGCAGCGTGAATGCCAGGTCGGCCGTCGCCTCGGTGAGCACGCCGGGGGTATGCCCGACGGGAATGCCGCGCTGACGCGCCGCCGCCAGGTCGATGTTGTCGTAGCCCACAGCGATCTGGCTGATGACCCGCAGCTGCGACCCGGCCGCGTCCATCAGGTCGCCGTCAATGCGGTCCGTTAGCAAACACAGCAGGCCATCCACGCCCTGCACCTTTTCCAGCATGACTTCGCGGGGTGGCGGCAGTCGTTCGGGCCAGACCTCGCTGTCGCAGGCCCGTTTCACAAGGCCCAGGCCGGCTGCCGGGATAATGCGACTGACAAACACGCGTGGCTTGCTCATGGCTTCGCCTCATTTCTCGAAGGGCATGGCCAGGTGCACGAGTCTGCCATGCCTGAAACCGAAGTGCAGTGATTGTACTCATTTTCGCCAGCTGGCACGTGAGACATTTCGGGACGGCCCAACCCGCGGGAGGCGCTCGCCGGAATTGGCCTTACATGCGTCCTGCCGCTGCGTTAACATAGAGTCCATGCCGTGCACACCACTGACAATATGAGCGTGGAGTTTCAGGCCGGCGGCGTTCGCACCGGCAACTACAGCAGCCCCCTTCTTTTTATCCTGTCTCACCTGCTGCGCCACTGGTATATCGGTGTGCTGATGGTGTTTGGCGCTTTCGCCAACGCCGCGCTGTGGATCTCCATCCCCCTCAACGTCGGCCTGGCCTTCGATGCCGTGCGTGAACAGCAGAATCTTCAACTGGCCATCAACGCCTGCCTGTTGATCGTCATCGCTTCCCTGTTGCGCGCCCTGGTCCAGTTCCTGCGCAACTTCAGCGCCCAGATCTATGGACAGCGCCTGGAGCGCGACGTCCGTGACGAACTGTATGCCAGCCTGCTGGGCAAGAGCATGGCCTTCCACGACCTGCATCCGGTCGGGGAGACCATGGCGCGCGTGACCAACGACGTCATCGAACTCAGCCTGATGATGCATACCGGCGTCAACCTGCTGATCGGCTCCACCATGTTCATGTTGATGCCGCTGATCGGCAGCCCGGCGGTGCATCCGGACCTTCTCCTGGTTCCCGTCGCCTTTGTCGTGCTGCAGATCCTGATCCAGGTGTTCTTCATCCGTCGCCTTAACCCGCTGGCGCGCCAGGTGCGCAGCAGTTTCGGCGTCATGAATGCCCGCCTGGAAGAATCGCTGGAAGGGCTGGAAGTGGTCAAGGGCGCCGCCCGCGAATACGCCGAAGTTGAACAGATAGACAGCCTCGTAGTGGCGTTTCGCGACCGTTTCATCGCCCAGGGCGAGATGGAAGCCCGCTATTTGTCCAACCTGCTGTTTCCGCTGACGCTTTTCGCCGGTGTGTTCCATTCGGCCATTCTCTTCCGCGCCGGGGAAATCACCACCGGTGACATCGTGGCCTACGTCATGATCCTGCTTTTCTTCCAGTTTCCGGTCTTCATGTCGCTTTTTACCCTGCCCCGCATTGCCCTCGGCCACGCGGCGGCCGGCCGCATCCTTGAACTCATAACGGCGCGCACCGACATGGACCAGAATGAAGGTGGTTACAGCGGCGAGCTGCAGGGCGACATCCGTTTCGAGGAAGTCAGCTTCGGCTATCAGGGCGAGCAGGACAGCCTCAAGCGTCTCAATTTCTCCGTAAAGCCCGGCCAGACCCTGGCCATCGTGGGCCAGACCGGCGCCGGCAAGACCACCGTCACGCGCCTGATGAATCGCACCTGGGATGCCCGCCAGGGCCGGATTCTGGTCGACGGCCATGACGTCCGCGACTGGTCGATGGCCAGTCTGCGCTCGCAGGTCAGCATCATTGAGCAGGACATTTTTTTGTTCAGCCGTTCGCTGGCAGACAACATCAGCTTCGGCGTGGAAGACGCCACGCAGGAGCAGATTGAAGAAGCGGCGCGCATGGCCCAGGCGCACGATTTCATCATGTCATTCCCCCAGGGCTACGGCACGATCGTCGGTCAGCGTGGCGTCACGCTTAGCGGCGGCCAGCGCCAGCGTGTCGCGCTGGCCCGCGCCTTCATCACCGACCCGCCAGTGCTCATTCTGGATGACAGCACCAGCGCCATCGACAGCGCGACCGAGGACCTGATCCAGCAGGCCATCTGGACCGCAGCAGAGGGACGCACCACCATTCTGATCACGCATCGCCTGTCGCAGATCCGCTGGGCCGACCACATCGTCGTTCTCCACCAGGGCGAAATCGTTGCACAGGGGCCCCACGAAGACCTGTTGCAACATTCGCAGGACTACCGCCGCATCTTTGATCGCTACGAATCGCATGACGGGCATGCCGTTCCGGCGGAGACCCGCCAAGCAGAAAACAACGGCTCATGGTAGCGATTTTCTCCGGCCTTGAAGGCGACAAGTTCGATCGTCAGTACGGCGATGCGGCCCTGTTTCGTCGCATCGTCCGCTATTTTGCGCGCTATCGCTGGCAAGGCCTGATCGTCGTCATCACCTTCACGATAATGGCGATTCTGCTCGCGCTGCGCCCGGTCGTCATCGCCTCGGCCGTCGGTGAACTGGAAAGCGAGACCGGGGACAACGTGCTCCAGTTGTTGCTGGTCGCCCTGTTTGTCTCTGCCTTCATCGAGTACGTGGCCAACTGGTTGCGTCGACGCTGGCTGTCCCGCATCGTGGGTCGAGTCATTGCGCAGATGCGCATGGATGCCTTCTCCTCCGCCGTGAATCTCGACATGTCCTTTTATGACGAGAACAACACCGGCAAGGTCGTCAGCCGCATCACCAGCGACACCCAGGAATTCGGCGACGTCGTGATGGTCAGCAGTGACATCGTCTCGCGCCTGCTGCAAATTTTCATCCTCATTTACTTCATGCTTGAACGGTCGCCCCTGCTGACCGGATTGCTGATGGCCATGACGCCGCTGGTGGTCATGTCGGCGCTGGCCTTCCGCCATATGGCGCGCAAGGTCACGCGCCAGGCATCCCGTCAACTGGCCGTCCTGAATGACACGATTCAGGAGAGCGTCAGCGGGATCAGCGTTGCCAAGAACTTCCGCAAGGAAGCCATGATCTACCGCGAGTTTGACAGCGTCAATCGACTTTCCTATCGCATCAATGTCCAGCGCGGCATGGTGATAGCCATGATTTTTCCGGCCCTGACCACGCTGGGCGGCCTTGTGACCGCCCTGATTGTCTACGTGGGCGCGCGTTTCGTCTTTGATGCTGTCATCACTGCGAGCACCTGGTTTCTCTTCGTGCAGGCCGTGGACCGCTTCTGGTTCCCCTTCACCAACCTGGCTGCCTTCTGGAGCCAGTTTCAGCAGGGCCTGGCGGCTGTCGAACGTGTCTTCGCGCTCATCGATGCCGAAAACAGCGTTGTGCAAAACGACGACCGTCCGGTCGGGGCCCTGAAGGGTCACATCGTGTTTGAGAGACTGACCTTCGGATACTCGCACGACGAACTCCTGTTCAAGGACTTCAACCTGGAGATTCAGCCTGGCGAAAACGTCGCCCTGGTCGGCCACACCGGCGCCGGCAAGAGCAGCATCGCCCGCCTCATCACCCGCTACTACGAATTTCAGGGCGGCAGTTTGCTGGTTGATGGTCAGGACATCCGCTCCTTTAATCTGCAATCCTGGCGCAGTCGCCTGGGTATAGTGCCCCAGTCGCCCTTCCTGTTCAGCGGCAGCATCGCCGACAATTTGCGTTACGGCCAACCGGACCTGAGTGACGCTGAAATTGAAGCCGTGGCGCGCAGCATCGGTGGTGGCGAATGGCTGGAATCCCTGCCCAGAGGATTGCTGAGCGAAGTGGGCGAACGCGGCGCGCGCCTGAGCATGGGTCAGCGCCAACTCGTCAGCCTCTTACGTGTGTTGCTGCAGAAGCCGGACATCTTCATCCTTGATGAGGCGACGGCCAGCATCGACCCCTTCACGGAACTGCAGATTCAGGAAGCGCTGGACCTGATCCTCTCACAGACCAGTTCCATCCTCATCGCACACCGGCTCAGCACGGTGCGCAGCGCGGACCGCATCCTGGTGTTCCGCGAGGGTGAAATCATTGAGGAAGGAAACCACGAAGCCTTGCTGGATTACAGCGGGCACTACGCCGAGCTCTACAACACCTATTTCCGCCACCAGTCGCTGGGCTACATCGAAGAGGCCCGCGAGCGCTTTGAGGCCAGTCCCGCCGGTGTCAGGGCCCACTGACCGCATTCGAGGCGCGCCACCACCCCTCCTGCTGATCGCCTTCACACTGGCCGGTCTGCTCTACCTGTGGTCGGTTCCGCTGTTTGAAGCGCCGGATGAGTCCTATCACTTCGCCTTTGCGGACTACATCAGCAGGAATCGCGCGCTGCCCCTGCAGGTGCCGGGCGAAAAAACGCCCTGGGGCCAGGAAGGCAGTCAGCCTCCCCTGTACTACATCCTGGTTGCGACTCTGATCTCGCCCTTCGACACCAGCGACCTGCCCGGGCACATGCGTTTCAATCCGCATGCCATCGTGGGCGATCCGTCGGCGGTCGACAACCGAAACATCTTTCTGCACGATCACCCCGCCCCGCCCCTGCGTGACAGTGTTCTGGCGGTTTACGTCGCCCGTGTTTTCAGCCTGCTGCTGGCCTGTGGCAGCGTCGCTGCCGTGTGGCTGGCCGCGCGGGAATTTGCCGCGCTGACCGGCGAGAACTCCGCCCGTCTGGCCACGCTGGCTGCAGGACTGGTGGCCTTCAATCCCCAGTTCCTGTTCATCTCCGCATCAGTCAACAACGACAACCTGGTCACGCTGCTGGCCAGCCTGGCCATCTGGCAAATGCTGGCCATGCTGCGCGTGGGACTGGACTTGCGCCGCAGCATCATTCTGGCCCTGCTGCTGGCTCTCGCCACGATGGCCAAGTTAAGCGGCCTGTTGCTCTATGCACCCGTGGGGCTGGCGGCCCTGTGGCTCACCAGACGCAGTAACAGTTACCGCGAGCTGCTGCGTCTTGTTCTGCTGGCCGGCGTGATTTGGCTGGTCCTCGCCGGCCCCTGGTATGCGCGCAACCTGTCCCTCTACGGCGAATTTACGGGTTCGCAGACCATGCTGGACGTCGTCGGGCGCAGGTCCGCGCCTTCCCTGGAGACGATGCTGACCGAAGAGTTTCGCGGCCTGCGCTACAGCTACTGGGGCATCTTCGGCTGGTTCAACGTCTTCAGCCCCGCTCCCTTCTACCTTGTGATGGACCTCGTCACCCTGGTCGCTGTGGCGGGCCTCCTGCTCCAGGCGTGGCAACGACGAAGACAGCCCACCTCTCTGGTCCCTACGGCCCTGCTGACCCTTTGCCTTGCCCTCTTCGCCATTGCCCTCGTCCTGTGGACGCGCCAGACCGCCGCCACCCAGGGGCGTCTGCTGTTTCCCGCCAGCGCCGCCAGCATGACCCTGCTGGCTTTCGGCCTTCAAAAACTGAGATTGCCGGCTGTTGCTCCGCTCGTCGCGTTGGGCATCGTCGCTGTGGCGCTGCCCTTTGTCAGCATCCGGCCGGCCTACGCGCCACCGGCCATCGTCGCCGGCCTGCCCGAAGACGCATCTCCGCTCCCCCTCCGCTTTGGTGACGTGGACCTGCTGGGCTACCGGCTTGAACAGCGGCGCCTTGCTCCCGGCGACATCCTGCCGGTAACGCTTTACTGGCGGCCCCTGCGTCCTTCCGAACAGGACTTCAGCTTCTTCCTGCGCGTGCTGGACAATGAGGACCGCATACTGGTCAACCGCTACGGCCATCCGGGCAGCGGCGTTCTTCGAACTTCCCGCTGGCAACCCGACCTGATCTATGAAGACCGCTGGGACCTGAAAATCCCGGAAGATCTCACCGGGCGAACGCCCCTGCGCGTGCACATCGGCTGGTGGAAGTATCCTGACGGCTATGCCCTGCCAGGCGTCGACGCGGACGGCCTGGAAGTCGATCCCGTGATTCTGGACGCCGGCGCTTTCAGCGACGGTGACGACCGTGACGCAAGTCTGGCGCAGGGTGTTGGACCCGTGCTGTTTGGAGAAGCCATCCAGCTGCTGGGGTGGCAACAGGATGAACTGGAAGTATCCCTGCTTTGGGAAGCCAAAGCCCGACCGCAACCTGACCTGCACGTCTTCCTGCACGCTCTGGAAGCCACGGCGGACGGCGAAGGGGAGCAAATCGTCGGGCAGGGCGATGCGCCGCCGGACCTGCCGACCCAATTTTGGCAGGTCGGCGAGCGCTACGTCACCCGTCATCCCCTGCAACTGACTGAAGCGGAAAGCACCGCTGACCTGTCCCTGCGCTACGGCTGGTACAGCCTTGAAAGCGGATGGCGTCTGTCGGCCAGTTGCCCTGACGACGCCTGTTTGCTGACGACCCTTTCGCCGGCCCCCTGACCCCGGCTTCAGGCGAAAATCGCTTCCTGCCCTGCGCTGGCGGCGATCAGCGCTTCCTGTTCCGCAGGCGACAAGGGCGTGAAACCCTCCACCGCCTGCAACAACATGGGCAAGAGGCGCGTCTCACCGGCCATGGGGATGCCGGTCACGCCAGGTTGGGAAAGGGCAAAGTTGACGCCCTGCTGAATCCTCGCCTGCGTCTCCCAGGGCTCGTACCAGGTGTGCCAGCGTTTTTCCTGATCACCCCAAGGACCCCTGGCGATGGACTTTATGGCCATCACACCCACGTCCCGTTCCTGGCAACGCGCAAGCAAACGTTCGGCGTGCCACCTGTAGTCCGCGTTTCCGAAGAGGACCGGGTTGACCGGAAACAGTACGCTGTCGAAATCGAAACGTTCCAGCGCCTCGAAGAACAGGCGCGGGGCCTGCAAGCCGTGTCCGGTGATGCCAAGGAAACGGGTCAATCCTTCATCGCGCGCGCGTCGCATGGCCTTCAGGACGCCATCCGCGCCGGTGGCCGCGTCCAGTTCCTCATCGTCAACGACGCCATGAATCTGCGCCAGGTCCAGTTGTTCGCAACGCAGCAGCGCCAGGGAGCGGTTGATCTCGGCCCAGGCACTGCCATAGTCGCGCCGGCCGGTCTTGGTGCCGACGAAAACCTGCCGGCGATGTCTTGCCAGCCAGGGGCCCAGGCGCGTTTCGGCCATGCCAGCGCCATAGGAGGCGGCGAAGTCGTAGTGGTTGACTCCCGCCGCCAGGGCCAGGTCCAGGGCCTCCTCCGCCTCTGCGGCATCGATCAGGGGGTGAAAGGCCGCGCCACCAAAAATTGCAATGGAACTCCTGTGTCCGCTGCGCCCAAAGCGCCTGTTTTCCATGTCGTCCTCCTCCAGTGTGAATCACAGTTTACTTCACGCCCGTTGCACAATCGATTCCGAAAGAGACAGCGGGCCGGAAATCGTCGGCCACGTCATTCTGCAATGAGTGCGCCCTATGCGTCCCGATCGACAACCAGGATGGACTCAGGCAACACGCCAACGTGGCCATCCCGCGTTTGCCCGCCATGGACAGGCAGCCGAATGACTTCGCCTGCTCCATCAACGCGATACAGCACGACCAGTATCCGGTAGTCGCCAGTCGGCAGGTCCGCTGGCAGGCGCAGGGCGCGGTTGTCCGTTTGGGTAACGCCAGGCGGCCAGTCCGTACTCGGCAGGAACCCGGCCTGCGGCGGGCTGTCCCAACCCTGCGCAGCGGGGGGTCCGTCCGGCCGGGCCAGGAACCAGGCGACGGTCCAGGAGTCTTCGATGGCTGCGTCGCTATACCAGAAAAAGGTGACCGGCAGGGTTTCACCCGGCACGTAGTGCAGGCCGCCCGGCAGGTTGTAACCGATGAGCTGAATTGCCGCGCCATAGCGCAGGTCCGCCAGCCTGTCCGGCACGGTCGGCAAGAGCGGGTCCGGGGCGATGGTCGTGTCGTATTCGATCAGGCGCGCGCGAGGCCCGCTTTCGATTTCCCGAACCGGAAAATGGTTGCGCGCCATGTAACGCTCGACGGGTCGAACGCTCCAGGGAAGCCAGGGGCCATTGCCGGCCAGCAACCAGAGACGCTCCCGGTAAGCGGCCAGCGCAGTGATTTGTTGCATACTGCTCCCCTGTAACAGGGCCTCCGGATTGTCGGACTCAACCCTGGCCGGCTGCTCCGGGCTGCCCTTTTCGCCAGGATGAAAAGGCAGACTCACAATTCGTGGCCAGGTCAATCTGGCATAGTTCACCAGATAGCGTTCCAGTTCCAGGTCATTGAGCAACACGATGTCATCCGGCGTGGTTTCCTGCGGCAGCCTTTGCAGCAGACTGGCCAAATCGTCGTTGGGCGCGTCATAGAGCGGGTCCGGCGGCAGGAACCCCAGGGCCGCAAGCATTGCGACCAACATGAACAGGGGATACAGGGCAGTTGTCACGAGACCGCTGCCCGCCCTTGCAGGGTTCTGCCGAAGATGGGCCCGGATTGGCAGCGCCGCCAGTGCCGCCGTCGCGCCAAACAGCAGGAGCCAGCCTGGCGCCTGCATCCGCAGCCAGGCGAAATCCCATGCCTGCTGGCCCCACAGACCCGGAATCACAACCCAACGCAACCAGCGCAGCACATTCAGACCGCCGCCCCAGTCGCCGTAGCCTCCGGATTCGGGCGGCAACGCCTGACCATAGGCTTCCCAGGGCAGGGAGATGCCACTCACCTGCACCCATACGCTGTACGCCAGCAACAGCGACACCAGGACGACCAGGCCGCGTGAACGGGGCCTGCGCACCAGCCGCTCGAAAACGGGCAAGGCGGCCAGCAGCAGGAAGGGGACGACTGGCATGAGAAATCTGGGTGGCCAGGACAGGCCGCCGAACCATTGGCTGTCGAGATACAGGGAACTGGTCAGTGCGAAGACCAGCATCATTACCAACCCGACCAACACCGGTCGAATACGGCGCTCGCGCCACAACATCCAGCTGCCAGGCAGGGCAAGCAACAGCACCGGCGACGTGCCCCACAGGCTGCCGCCCGGGCTGATCAAATAGCTGTGAATTCGCCTGGCCTGTTCATTGACGTCGAGCCGGCCCAGATGCCTGACAAGTGTCTGCAGAACCGCTTGAATCCCCGGGCTGCCGACCAGAATCACCGCAAGGATCAGGAGCAGCGCCGCGGCGAACAATACGATACGCATTGGAACGCCACGAAATGCCGACCCTTCCGGCAAGGCGATAATCAGCAAGACCGGCAGGGCCAGCACGGCCGACTGATGGGAAAGGGGCAGCAGCAGCAGAGTCGCCAGCGCCAGCAAAATCGCGATCGGCGCGGCCCACCCCTGCCGGCGCAATCGTTCCAGCTGGCAAGCCGCCAGCAATATCATAAACAGCGCCAGCGGGGCCTGAAAGAAACTGTCGCTGTAGGGCCAGACAATCGTCGCCAGCCCCAGCGCCAGCGTTGCCAGAACCGCGGCCGCCTCGCTGTAGCCGCAGCTTCGCGCATACAGAAAAAAGAGGCTGCCGACGGCAGCGCTGACCAACACGTTGAACAGGTACACGGCATGCGCCAGCCCGATGCCGGGCAGTTGCAGCGCCAGCCAGTACAACGGAGCCGCAAGGACCGGCTGCAGGGGTTCCACCCGAATGTCCGGCAAAGGCGGCCCCGTGGGCGACACCTGCAAGTCCCCCGGCGCCGGAGGCACGTTGCCTGCCGCCAGGTCCGCGCGCATGTCTCCAAAACGCACCAGGCTCCCGGTCGCGTTGAGCAACAGCAAGGCATCGTTGCTGTTGATGCGCCCGCTCCAGGTCACCATGTACAGGCTGGCCAACAGGACAAACAGCGCCACCGGCAAGGCAGGTCGCAAGCGCAAATTGCGGAGCTTGCCAGTTTCGGGCTTCACGTCAGGCAGCGACCAGGCCCTCAACAGCCCGGCGGCGGAAGACGCAGCCCTCGCGCCGCCACCGGATCGCCAGAGTCATCCCCCGGCCTGGTCATCTTCGACATTGTGGTCCAGGTGATCATCATCAAGGGGATACACCCGTTCCAGTCGTTCAGGCAGGCGCCGGGCTTCATGCAACTTTTGCACCAGCTCGGGGTCCACCTGGTCGAGCAAGCCCAGGTCTTCCAGCGTCCACATGGTGGTCATGGGCCCGCTGATGTTGGGCCACTGGTCCTTGGCCCAGGAATACCGCTGCCCGGAGAACTGCCACACAGCTTCCGGTTGTTCCTCCCAGTTGAAATCCTGAAACTCCTGCCAGATTTCTTCCTCGGGGGTTCGCGGGAACAGGGTGCGGACCATGTAATGCTGCACTTGCGCCTCGTTGCGGTCGACGCCCGCCCAGTTGTGGCTGTACTTGTCTATAAAGGTGAAAATGCCGTAATGCGAATAGTGTTCGATGGTTGCAAGCAGATCGTCCTGGCTGCTCCAGGCAGCGTGAAAGCAGGCTTCCAGTTCCTCACTGGGTTCCTCTATGCGTTCGCCGTGGTGCTGCGCCACCCTGGCCAGCAGCCAGGCCTCCGGCAAAACGTCGTGGGTATGCGCGATCAAACGGCGAATGCGCTGCGGTTCAACATTGAATTTGACCAGCGCGCCGCTGCTGATCAGTTGCTCCATCCGGTCGGCGATGCCATGCTGGCGCGCTTCGTCCCGCGCCCTGTCACGACCGCAGCGGTACAGACGCAGGCGACCGGGAAGTTCCGAAATGCGAATCTCTTCATCAGACACCGGGAAGATGCGCCGAATGCCGCCGCCGTGGACGAAGAGCTGGAACAGCAGTATGCAGGTAGCGCCGATGGCAATCGGCAGGATGGCATCCGTTTTCTGTGTGATGAGCACCAGCAGCATTGCGTAGCTGGCGACCATGCCACGGAACCCCGCAAAGCGCAGGGCCCTTGATTCTGAAGACTTTGGCTGTATGCCGCGTTTCTTCAGCACGTCGTCGCCGACCAGAAAAATGGTGGTGCTGACCATGGCGAATTCGCTGACAAAGCCGAAGGCGTAAAAGGCCTCCACCCTGGTGACGGTTCGAATGACCGGAATCAGAATGGCCGCCACCGCCCAGATCACCACCACGCCAACGCGGTCATCTTCAAACTGCCGCGGCAGCCGTCCCAGACGCGCGGCGTTGGCCGCCACCGCCGCGCCTCCGACGTAACCGCCTCCCTGCGCCAGCAACAGGATGAAGGCCAGCAAAATGCCGGCCACCCCCAGCAGGGACGTGCCGGAACCGAAAATCAGTTCGTACTGGATCAGCAGGGTGCTGTAGCCTTCCGTCGCCGGAATGCGCCAGGTGGAAGCTGCGAAGAGCTGAACGATGCCCGTGCCGATCAGAAATACGGCCGCGATGATCAACGCCGTGTTGATCACTTTCCACTTCGGCCGCGCGGCGTGCTTGCCGCTGGCCGGAATGACTTCATAGCCCGAGAAACCCAGCATGGCGCTGCTCATGGAGCGCAGGAAAAACTGGAAGAACAGCCCCGTCGACAAGGTGGAAACGTCGCCGCTGGCCTCCACCACGTGCGTCACCACACCGCTGTTTTCCAGACCCTGAACGATGGCCGGCACGGCATCCGCCAGACCGGGCTGTGCTGCGGCGTTGAGCGCCACCCAGGATAGCGCGAAGATGGTGAAGATGGTGAAGGCGCCGCCCCCCACCAGGAAGAGCGGTACGGCGCGTCTGGGGCCAATGATTGACAGCACGGCCATGATGAAAAAGGCGTAGGCCTCCGCCATGGTGATGCGCCATGGCGCCAGTTCGGGAAAGATGAGGAGCGTGACGTCCGAAGCCGAAATCGAACTGATGATGATCGTCAGCACCGCGTCGATGAAGAAGAGGCTGGTGCCCACCCAGGACAGGAAGCGCATGCGCGGCGGGCCGATGGCCTCGACCAACGGGCCTGTGCCGCCGGCGTTGGGCCGCAGATAGGCGCCGGCCTTGTAGGCGGGAACGACGCCAAAAAACAGCATCACCGAGAGCACGGCGAAGGCCAGCATGGCGATTTCGTGATAGCCCTGGGCGCCATCGATGGCCAGCAGCGTCTGGTAGGCCGCCACGCTGAAGGCATCGGCCGCGATCTCGAACACCAGCGCCAGCACGCCCAGCCCGGTGCCGCCCAGCAACAGGCCCTCGAACATCAGGCGCGGCAATTTGCGGTCCGCTTCCTGACGCTCGGCCCGGCCGATATAACCATGAAGGAAAAACATGGGCGCGCTGCGCTCCTGTGTAACCACTCGAGAAAGTGTTTGACGCAACGGCGCAATCATATCACAGCCGGAAACCTGCTCCAGTGTTGCCGGGCAGCGACCGGGTTGTTTTGACTACGGCGATCCAGGTGTTAGACTTGGGGCGACATTTCCATAGTCAGAAGAGGAATAGTGTTGTGGAGAGCATGTTCATCCACAACGTGGACAATGTCATGAACAATTCGAGCTCCGCCGAGGAAGTTCTTGCTGCCGCTCACGAGGAACTGACCGGGGCAATGGACAACCTGCGCGAGCGGATGGGCGCCTGGGTTCCTGTACTGTTACCCAACTGGCTGCCGGCGTGGCCAGGTGCGGAACGTAGCCAGAGAGCGAATTGTGCCGTCGATCTTCCGTAAAGCGCTGAGAGAAGGCCCGGCCGTTTCCTGTGGCGGCGTTGGCGACCTCGCGCGCCCGATTGACCCCTACGCGGAACGCCCGCGCCCCCTGGCCATGCGGCCAGACCCGGGCGAACGGGTTGACTGGTACCGAACGCCCCTGCCGCGCGAAACTCTCGCCTCTCTCAATCGTCGCAGCGACCTGAAGGGCGCGGTCCAGACCCTGGGGATTCTCGGCCTCTTCCTTTTGAGCGGGGGCGCCGCCTGGTATTCCTCACTGCATTTTTCCTGGCCGGTGACCCTGTTGCTGGTGTTTGTGCACGGCAGTTTCTACGGCTTCAATGTCAACGGCGTTCACGAACTTTCGCACCGCAGCGTCTTTCGCACAAAACTGCTCAATGACTTCTTCGTCCATGTCTTCGGCTTTCTCGGCATGCACAGCGTGGTCTACTTTCGCCACTCCCACCTGCTGCATCATCTCTACACGCTGCACCCGCCGGATGATCTTGAGGTGGTGCTGCCCCTGGAATACGACCTGCGCTGTTACCTGAAAATCGCATTCGTCAACCCCCTTGGTGTCAAGCACAAATTTCAGACCCTGGTCCGCTGGAGCCGCGGTCGCTTTGCGCCAGGCTATGAGGGTGACGTCCTGTTCCCGGCGACTGAGCCGGGCAGGCAAGGGGCCATCATTCGCGAGGCCCGCTTCCTGCTGGCGGGACACCTGTTGCTGGTGGCCCTTGCCCTGGTTTCCGGGCAGTGGATGCTGATCGTGCTGGTCACCCTCGCCAATTTCTACGGCGACTGGCTGCTCTATCTGCTAAACAACACCCAGCACGTGGGCTTGATGGACAACGTGCCGGACTATCGCCTTTGCACCCGGACCTTCCACGTCAACCCGTTCCTTCGCTTCCTTTACTGGCACATGAACTACCATATTGAGCATCACATGTATGCCGCGGTGCCCTGCTACAACCTGCGTCGCCTGCACAAAGCTATCCGCCACGACCTCCCGCCAGTCTCCAACGGACTGGTGGCCACCTGGCGCGAGATCATCGACATCATGCGTCGGCAGCATGAGGACCCGACCTGGCAGTATCGTGTGACCCTGCCGGAAAGCGCCAACCCGCCCCGTGAATTCCTACGGCCTGATCACCGACGGGAGCCCGTCCCTGCATGAACAGCACGCGCCGGTTACTACGCTCTCCGAAGTGGAGTGAAGCGCTGACGGGCTTCTCTTCATTTTGCCCGCCCTCATCGGCTTAACCCTGTTCATTTTTTATTCAATCGTCGAGTCCATACCCATCAGCCCTGTGGACTTCAGCATCCTGCGCAGTTCGGAATACACCGGGCTCGACAATTACGTTGAAATTTTTGAAGACAAGCGCGTCGCTGCCGTCTACGGCAACACCTTCGTCTTTGCGATCTTTGCCGTGTTCTTCAATGCCGGCGTCGGCTTGCTGCCGGCGCTCGCCCTTAATCGGCGCATGCCCACCTTCGTTCGCAATTTGTATCGTTCCATCTTTTTCTTCCCCTTGCTGGTGGCGCACACCTACATCGCCGTTATCAGGCAATTCCTTTACCACAGGCACACCGGCGCCATTAATTTTGCCTCGGTCAGTTTGGGGTCGCGGCGGCCCCCTGGCTTGGCCAGAGCAATCGGGCCATGGTGGCCATCATTATTCTGGATGTCTGGAAGAACACCGGCTTTGCCATGCTGGTCTTCCTCGCCGGTCTGCAGAACATCCCCAATGAATTCTATGAATCGGCCCAGCTTGATGGCGCCAACGGGCGGCAGATTTTCTTTCGCATTACCCTTCCCATGCTTGGCCCGACGATATTTTTCATCCTCGTCATCTTTATGATCGGCGCCCTGCAGGTTTTTGATACGATCCAGGTCTTGACGAGGGGCGGGCCGGGCGATTCAACCCGCAGCGTCGTGATGTACATCTATGAAAAAGCCTTCCAGCGCTTTGACATGGGCTACGCCGCCGCTGTTTCGATGACGCTGTTTGCCATCATCCTGGTGCTGACCCTCATTCAATTTCGCATCGGTATCAAGGGCTAAGGCGTCCTCTACACAACTGGAGTAACGATGAGCGCAGCAAACGACAACACCTAGCCTGTCCTGACCCACTACGAAGGTGATCATCTGCGCCGCATTGCACTGCCGCTCGGGGGCATCGGCACCGGCACGGTCTCGCTCGGCGGGCGTGGCAACCTGCAGGACTGGGAAATCGTCAACCGCCCTGCCAAGGGCTTTCAGCCGGAAAAGACATTTTTCGCCCTCTTCACCCGCGATGCCGACGGCAACACCTGCACGCGGGCGCTGGAGGGCGCCATCCCGATCGAGGACTTTGAGGGCCAGACGGGTTCACCTGTGGCGAATCACGGTCTGCCCCGCTTCCGCAATTGCCGCTTCGAGGCCGCCTACCCATTCGGCCAGGTGCTGCTGGAAGACGAGGATGTGCCGCTGAAAGTGCGCTTGCAGGCCTTCAACCCGCTGGTGCCCGCCGATGCAGCCGCCAGCGAATTGCCCATGGCCCTGCTGCGTTTTGAACTCAGCAACCCTGGCTCGCAAGCGATTGAGGCCAGCATTAGCGGCAGCCTGCAAAATTTCATCGGCAGTGACGGCAGCGTGGGCGAGCCCCGCAACAACGTCAACCAGCATCGCAACGGCTCGCTCAACGGCATCTTCATGCGCTCGGACGGCGTTGATGCCGGCGCCGAACAGTACGGCACGATGGCGCTGGCGACCACCGCGCAGGATGGCGTCACCTGGCGTGAGGCCTGGCTGAGTTTTCCAACCCGGCCCTGGGGCGATGCGCTGCTGGATTTCTGGGACGACTTCGGCGACGACGGGCGGCTGGAGCCGCGTGACGGTAACGGTCAGCAAGCCCCCAACGGCTCGCTCGCTGTGTCTCTGACGCTGGAACCGGGCGCCAGCCAATCGGTCACTTTCCTGCTTTGCTGGCATTTCCCCAATCGCCTCGCCTGGGCCGGTGGCGCGAATCAACCCCCCGGCATTGCCAACGGCCTCGTGGTTGGCAATCACTACACGACGCGTTTCGCCGACGCCTGGGAGGCCGCCGAATTCTGCGCCGCCAACCTGGAACGCCTGGAGAATGACACGCTGCTCTTCGTCAACAGCTTCCTCGCCAGCGACCTGCCCGAGGTCGTCAAGGAAAGCGCGCTCTACAACGTCAGCACCCTGCGCTCGCAGACGACCTTCCGCACGCCCGACGGCTATACCTACGGCTGGGAGGGCTGCCACGATACCGCCGGCTGCTGCTTCGGTTCCTGCACCCACGTCTGGAATTACGAACAGGCCACGGCCTTTCTCTTTGGCGAACTCGCCAGCGGCATGCGAGAGGTGGAATTCCTCCACGCCACGCGGGACGACGGCGGCATGAGCTTCCGCGTCCAGTTGCCGCTGGAATACGCGAAGACCTTCTCGGTCGCCGCAGCCGACGGCCAGATGGGCTGCATCATGAAGATCCATCGCGACTGGCAGCTCAACGGCGACGACGACTGGCTGCGCAAACTCTGGCCGGGCGTGCGCCGCGCCCTGGAATTTTGCTGGCTACCCGGCAGTTGGGACGCCGACCAGGATGGCGTCATGGAAGGTTGCCAGCACAACACCATGGACGTCGAGTATTACGGCCCCAACCCGCAAATGGGCATCTGGTATCTGGGCGCCCTACGCAGTGCGGAGGAGATGGCGCGTCAACTGGGCGAAGACAAATTCGCCGACAAATGCCATTCCCTGTTCGAGAGCGGCAGCGCCTGGATCGACGCCAACCTCTTCAACGGCGAGTACTACGAACACGAGATTCGTCCGCCGGACAGCGCCCTGATCATTCATGACATGCTTACGAGTCACATGGGCGCTGACGACCCTTCGGAACCTGTGCTGCAACTGGGAGCCGGCTGTCTCGTAGACCAGCTGGTCGGCCAGTTCCAGGCGCACGTCAATGGCCTGGGTTACCTGGTCGAGCCGGAGAAGGTGCGCGCGACGCTGGACAGCATCATGCGTCACAATTTCCGGGAAAGCTTCTACGGCCATTTCAACCACTTCCGCAGCTACGTCCTGAATGACGAGTCGGCATTGCTGATGGCCAGCTACCCGCGCGGCAATCGCCCAAAGCGTCCCTTCCCCTACTGCAACGAGGTGATGACCGGCTTCGAATACACCGCCGCGATCGGCATGCTCTACGAAGGTCAGATGGAAAACGGCCTGCGCTGCATACAGGCCGTGCGTGACCGCTACGACGGCAAGCGCCGCAGCCCCTTCAACGAGGCCGAGTGCGGCCACCACTACGCCCGCGCCATGGCCAGCTGGGCCGCCGTGCTGGCGTTGACCGGTTTCCGCTATTCCGGCGTGACGCAGTCCATGGCCTTCGCCCCGAGTGAAAGCCCCTCGCAGCAATTCTGGTCAAACGGCTACGCCTGGGGCCTGTGCCGCCAGACGCCCGGCGCCGATGGCGTGGAGGTCGAACTGGATGTGTTGCACGGCGAACTGTCGCTGCGCGAATTCGAGCTGACGGGATACGGTGCCCTCACCGGCCTGAACGTTGCGCCTGGCGCGGGCGAAAGCTGGAAGGCAGTGGTGCAGCCAGCCTAGTCTGGAACCGCGACCTGGCGGGGCCGGGCCGGTAAACGGGCAATCAATGGCAAGGCGATAATGGATGCGATGATCGCCAGGGTAAAGGCCGCGTCCAGCCCGAAACGGTCGCCGACCATCCCCAGCACCAGGGCATTTACCGAGCGGGTAAGAAAGGCATAGAGAATAAAGAGTCCGCTGGCTGTGGCGCGGTTATCGGGAAACTGGTCCTGAACGACGGCCTGCAGCACGGGCGTAATTGAGAGCGTCACAAAGCCCAGCGGCACCAGGGCGATGGGGACCCATGCCACGTTGGTCTTGACCACAAAAAGGAAAACGACCAGCAGCGCCCCGCCAAGTACTGTGGCGATGAATACTGTGCTCCTGCGACCATAACGATCGCTCAGCATGCCGCCGGCCAGGGCGCCACCCACACCCGCCAGTTCGAAGAGCGCCAGCATCAGGGCTGCATGGTCCAACTGCAGGCCGATGTCCACGTTCAGATAGTAGACCATGTAGAAAGAGAGCGAGGAGACCAGCATACCGCGCATGATCATCACGCCCAGCAGCGGGATGAACACGCGCCGCATGTGCGGCAGGACGCTGCGCAGGTCCATGGTTTTGCGTGAACGCGAAGGAATGCCCTTCAATCGCCAGTACAGGATGCCGCTGGCCAGCCAACCGAAGACCGCCACGCGCCAGATGCCTTCAACGCCCCACTCGGCCAACGCGAAGGCCACCAGCAAGGGGCCGATGGAACGCCCCAGTTCGCCGGAAGCCATGAAAAAGCCCATGCCCTTGCCCAGCTGACGACCGGAAATGCGCGCGACCATGGCCGGCGCCGGCGCATGAAAGGCCGCGACGCTCAGACCGGTGATGAAGAGCAACACGACCATCGCCGCATAGCTCTGCATAAGCCCGGTCAGGGTGACCAGGGTTGCAGTAACGGCGGGCATGAAAATGACAAGGTAACGCACGCTGAAACGGTCACCCAGCCAACCCACCAGTACGCTGAACAATGAGGGGATCGACATGGCCAGTTGCAAGGTGCCGGCCAGACCGAGCGGAATCGCCAGTTTGTCCAGAATTACTGGCAACAGTGCGGGAATGAAGGCCGGATACATGTCGTGCACGAAGTGCCCGCTAACAATTGTGAGGATGTTTTTGGTCTGGAATGTTTCGGATGTATCCGGTGCGACGTCGCGGACTGGCTCGGCAACAGCAGTCATGTACGGGCTTTCGCTGGCAGGATTCCCTGGCGAGTATAGTGCAGTAGCAGCCTGTGTCAAAATGCGGACGTTGGCTGTCTGCCTGCGTTATACTAAACTCGAACCCGGCAATACATTCAGGCGCGCGATGTCTACCCGAGACCGATTTGTCATCATTGATGGCCACGCCCTGGCCTACCGTCAGTATTTCGCCCTGCCCGTGCAGGCCTTTCGCACCCGCGCCGGCGAACCCACCAACGCCACTTACGGCTTCACCCGCACCCTGCTGGACATATTGCAGCAGGAAAGGCCGGACTATCTGGCCGTCAGCTTTGACCGCGGCCTCAGCGGCCGCGAGGAACTCTACGGCGACTACAAGGGCACGCGCGAGAAGATGCCCGACGACCTGCGTTCGCAGATTGAGCGCATCGAGGAAGTCGTGCAGGCCTTCAACATCCCGGTGCTGGCCCGTGAAGGCTACGAGGCCGATGATGTCATCGGCACCGTGGTCAGTCTCGTGGCCCGCGAGGAACTCGACGTCCGCATCATCACTGGCGACCGCGACATCCTGCAGTTGCTGTCGGAGCGCGTCAGCGTGCAATTGCCGGGACGTCGCGGCCAGAAAGACGTCATCTGGGACTTGCAGGCCTTCCGCGACCACTACGAACTGGAGCCCTGGCAACTGGTCGATCTGAAAGGCCTGATGGGTGACAGTTCCGACAACATCCCCGGCGTCAAGGGCATCGGCGAAAAGTCCGGCACCACGCTTCTGAAACAATTTAAGTCGATTGCCGGCGTTTATGCGCATCTGGATGACATCCGCGGCGCCATACGCAAGAAGCTGGAAACCGGCGCTGACATGGCGCGGCTCAGTCGCGAACTGGCACAAATCCAACGGGATGTACCGCTGTCTTTTTCGCTGGATTACTGCGTCGCGCACGATTTTGACCTGAACCAGGTACAGGAACTGATGCGCGCGCTGGAGTTTCGCAGCTTCAGCGAGCGCCTCAGGGATTTCAGGCAGATCGGCATGTTTGCCGAAGAAGAAGCAGATTTGGCGCCGGCGGTCCTGCAGGCCGTGGACGACGTCGAGACCATTCCGGTGAACGATGAGCAAGGCCTGAACGACCTTGTAACTGTGTTGACGTCCGCAAAGGGCATCGTCTGGGACGTCGAGACCACCAGCGTCGACCAGATGTCCTGTGACCTAGTCGGCATCGCCCTGGCCGTGGATGGCAGGCGCGGCTGGTACGTCCCGGTGGGGCATGAGCGCGGTCAGCAGTTGCCCTTGCAGCAGGTGCTGGATGCGCTGCACGGCCCCTTGACGGACCCCGCCATCCCAAAATACGCCCACAATGCCGCCTACGACCTGGTCGTGCTGCAACGCTATGGCATCGACGTGACGCCGGTCGCCTTCGACACCATGCTGGCGCAATGGCTCTTCGATACCTCGTCCAAATTCCTGGGTCTGAAGAACTTTGCCCGCTTCGTCCTGGAACCACCGGTCGAAATGACCGAAATCAGTGAACTGCTGGGTACGGGACGCAAGCAGATCAGTATGGCCGAAGTAGAGATTGACAGGGCGGCGCCCTACGCCGCGGCAGACGGCGCCATCACCTGGCGCGCCGTCGACTGTCTGCAGCCGCGCATGCAGGCGGATGAGGCGCTGAACGAGGTGTTCACGACCCTGGAGTTGCCCCTGGTGCCCGTGATTGCCGACCTCGAACGCGCCGGCGTTGTGCTGGATACGCAGCATCTGCAACAACTTTCAGCAGCGCTGGGTGAACGCCTGGCGGAACTTGAGGAAAGCATTTACGGCCTGTCCGGTGGCTACGGCGCTTTCAACATCAACAGCCCGCGCCAGCTCAACGACGTGCTTTTCGGCAAACTGGGCCTGCCGACGACCAATTTGCGCCGCACCACACACGGCTTCTCCACCAATGCCGAGACGCTGGAAAAACTGCGCCCTCACCATGAGATCATCGGCCACATCAGCCAGCATCGCGAACTCGGCAAACTCAAGGGTACCTACGTCGATTCCCTGCCCGACCTCATCAATGCCCATACCGGCCGTCTGCACACCAGCTACAACCAGACTGGCACCAGCACCGGTCGCATCAGCAGCAACAACCCCAACCTGCAAAACATCCCCATTCGCACCGAGCCAGGCAGAGAGGTGCGCCGCGCCTTCGTGCCGCAGGACGGGACGCAACTCCTGTCGGTCGATTACAACCAGATTGAACTGCGAGTCATGGCCCATTTCTGCGAAGACCCTACCCTGCTGGAGGCCTTTCAACAGGAACAGGACATTCACTCGGTCACTGCCGCGACCGTTTTTGGCATCCCGCTGGAGGAAGTCAGTTACAAGGAACGCGACTTCGCCAAACGCGTCAACTTTGGACTGATTTACGGCATGGGCGCCTATGGCCTGGCCAGCGACAGCGACCTCACGCTGACCGAGGCGCGACAGTTCATCGAAGACTATTTCGGCCGTATGCCCCGCATCCGGGAGTGGATGGACGCCACCAAAGCCCGGGCGCGACAGGGACCGCTGACCACGCTCTTTGGTCGCAGGCACGAATTTCCCGTTTTGCTGAACTCCGGTCGCAGCAATCCCGTCGCCGTCAACCGCGCCGAACGCGTGGCCATCAACCTGCCCATCCAGGGCAGCGCCGCCGAGATCATGAAGCGCGCCATGCTTGACGTGCACGCAGCTCTGGCCGCCCACCGCCTGGACGCGCGCATGATCCTGCAAGTGCACGATGAGCTGGTGCTGGAAGTCCCCAATGAGCAACTGGCCGAGACCGGACAACTCGTCGTGGAGGTCATGGAGGGGGCGGTCGAACTGAAGGCCCCGCTGCGCGCCAATGCCGAAGTCGGCCTCAACTGGCGCGACATGCAGCCCCTGTCACCCCAGGCCCGCCGCCTGGCAGGGCAGTAGGCTGCCGCTATACTTGAATTGTAAACTCAGGCTGCATCCAGGGATTTTCCTGCCATGCCCCGACATTTTCTCGACCTTGCTGAATGGACCTCTGTTGACCTGCAGGGGCTGCTTCAGCTGGCGCAACAACTGAAGTGCGAATGGCGCGACGGCGGCAACCGGCCGCTGCTGGCGGGCCAGACCCTGGGCATGATCTTCCAGAAGGCCTCACTGCGGACACGGGTCTCATTTGAGGTCGGCATGAAGCACCTTGGCGGGCACGCCATCATGCTGGGCGCGGACGAAGTCGGCCTGGGGCAGCGCGAGAGCGTGGCGGACGTGGCGCGCGTCCTTTCCGGCATGGTGCAGGGGATTATGGCCCGCGTTTACGCGCATTCGGATGTCGTTGAACTGGCGCACTGGGCCAGCGTCCCGGTCATCAACGGGCTAAGCGACGACCGCCATCCCTGCCAGGCGCTCTCCGACATGTTGACCATCTACGAGCATTTTGGCAGAACGGACGGCCTGCGCCTTTGCTATCTGGGTGACGGCAACAACATCGCCGCCTCGCTGGCGCTGGCCTGTGCCCACTTCGGCTTGCACTGTACCGTCAGTTCGCCCGAGGGCTACGCCCTGGATGAGGAAGTGCTGGCCGCCGCGGAGAAAATTAACCCCTGCATTGACATTCGCCTGCAGTCCGATCCCGCTCTTGCCGTTTCGGATGCGGACATTCTCTATACCGACACCTGGGTCAGCATGGGTCAGGAGGCGGAAGCCAGGGAACGCAGGCAGGTATTTCGCCCCTGGCAACTCAATGCTGCGTTGCTTGGCAAGGCCCCTCCACAGGCCGTCGTGATGCACGACCTGCCCGCCTACCGCGGCAAGGAAATCACCGACGAGGTGGCCGATGGCGACCGCTCTCTGATCTTCCCGCAGGCGGCCAATCGACTGCACGGCCAGAAAGCCATCCTGGTCGAGTTGATGGGAAGGCGCAGCGGCGTCTGACGCCAGGTCAACAACGGCGTACACAGTCAGGGAAAGACGACCATGCAGGAATTGCTGTGGGTCTTCGACAATTTGAATGCAAGCGCCCTGGTGGACATCCTGCTCGTCGGCCTGGTGTTTTTCACGCTCAGTTTCTTCATCCGCGCCACCGCGATCGCCCTGTTGCGGGGCGTCGCCCTTGTCGTTCTCGCCATGTTGCTGGTCACCCGCGTCTTCGACCTGACCGCCCTGAGCTGGCTGATCGGCCTCGGACTGCCCCTGCTGGCGATTGCCTTGCCGGTCGTCTTTCAGCCGGAGTTGCGCCGCGGACTGGAGCAACTCGGCCGCGCCGGCATTTTTAGTCGCGGACGGCACAGCAGCGCCTTCTTTCGACATCACATCATTGACGAGATCAGCGTCGCAGTGGACCTGCTGGCCGAACGCCGTCATGGCGGGCTCATCGTGCTGCAGCGCGACAGCAACCTCGACGAGTACGTGCGGACCGGCATCCAGCTGGACAGCGAGTTGACGTCCCAGTTGTTGCTGACCCTGTTCTGGCCCCGCACCGAATTGCATGACGGCGCCGTCATCGTCGACAAGCGGGGTCGCATTGCCGCCGCCGCCGTCGTGTTGCCTCTCTCTGCCAGTCGCAATCTCAATAATCCCACCCTTGGCATGCGGCATCGCGCGGCCCTTGGCATCAGTGAAGTCAGCGATGCCATCACCGTCGTCATTTCGGAGGAGACCGGCCGGATCACCATGACGGATGGCGGGCGCATCTCCGGACGCATGGACGGCCATCGCCTCAACACGGTGCTGGGCGCCATCTACGCCACGGACCAACCCGTGACACGCCTGCTGCCGGACTGGCTTGGCGCGCGCCTGCCCTCACCCGGATGGCCGCGACGAGCGCAGCGTGAAAGCCCCTCATGAGTCAGACGCCTGCGCCCGCGCGGGCGACCACAGGCCGCAACCTCGCGTGGTTACTGGCCTCCCTCTTCCTGGCTTTCTGTGTCTGGTTCATCGCCACCCTGGAACGCGATCCGGTCAGCGAACGCATCTTCCGCAACGTGCCGATTCTCTTCACGGAAACCGACGGCTTAATCCTCACCAGTCAGAGCCGGGAGTCCGCAACCGTGACCGTGCGCGCTCCGCAGACCACGCTTTCCCGCCTGGTGCTGGATGACATTCTGGTCCAGGCCAATCTGCATGGCCTGGGGCCGGGCGAACACAGTGTGACGCTGCAGAGCAGTGTGACCCGCAACGCCATTCCGGATACCGCTCCCAGGTCAATTTTCGTCCATCTCGAGCCCTTGCTGGAACGGGAGGTGCCGGTCAGCGTTGAAGTAACCCTGCCCCTGCCGCGCGGCTTCGAAATCGGAAACGCAGGCCCGCAACCAATGGACAGCAGCGTCAGGGTCAGCGGGCCACAGCACCTTGCGGAAGAAGTGGTAGCGGCCCGCTTGCCCCTCAATCTATCCCAGCGGCGCAACGACTTTCGCGATGAGTTGCGCCTGCAGGCGGTCAACGCAGATGGCAACGTCGTCACCGGGGTCACGCTCGCGCCGGCCATGATGCAGGTGGATGTGCCGGTCCGTACGCGCTCCGACATTCGCCAGATCAGCGTCCAGCCCAACATTCTGGCCGACACCCTGCCGGAAGGCTATACCCTGAGTTCAGTTACCTACAACCCGCAGGTCGTATTGGTTGGCGGGGCGCCGGCAGCGCTGGACAATGCGCCGGACACGCTCTTCACCGAGGCGATTAGCCTGGAAGGACGCAATAGCAGCTTTGAAGTGCAGACCCACGTCATTACCGGCGAAGAAGACCTGTTTGTTTTCGGCGGCCAGGGGATATCGGTCTCCATAGGCATCACCCCCCTGCTTACCAGTCGCCAGTTTGATCAAGCCGCCGTCGAGTACATCGGCCTGGCGGAAGAACGTGTCGTCAGTCTGTCGCCCGAGACGGTAACGGTGCTGATCACGGGCGCGCTGAATGCGCTGGAAAACATGAGCGCGTCGGACCTGCATGTGCTGATCGATCTGCAGGAACTGGCTGAAGGCAGCCATTCCGTCATCCCGGACGTCAGCCACAGCCTCGATACCGACGACATCGAAAACATCTCCATCCTGCCTTCCGGGATCGACGTCACGATCAGCGCCGCCAATCCCGGGTCAGGGGACGGCGCGGATGCCGGGGACAGCGCTTGACAGTCCGCATCGCTTCTGTTGTTATCCTGGACATCCGCTGACGCAGCAGGAACGCCATGGCGCACAAGCCGCTGGTTGCCCTCGTTGGTCGACCCAACACCGGCAAAAGTACACTGTTCAATCGTCTCGTTGGCGAGCGCATGGCTGTCATCGATGACATTCCTGGCACAACGCGCGACCGCATTCAGGGCAACTGCGAATGGACGGGCGTGCCCTTCACCGTCGTCGATACCGGCGGCATTGAGGTCTGGCAACCCAAAGGCGGTCGAGACACCCGTCCCCTGGCCGAAGGCAGTGTGAACTTCATTCCACAGATTGAGGGTCAGGCGCTGCTGGCCGCCAGAGATGCGGACGTCATCCTCATGGTCGTCGACAGTGAACAGGGCGTCACCGCCGCCGATGAACACATCGCCCAGGTGTTGCGCGAAAACTGCGCCGGGCGTCCGGTGCTGGTCGTCGCCAACAAGGCCGACAACGACGCGCGGCGTGACGATGCCATGGAGTTCTACGGTCTTGGTTTCGCGCAGATGTTCGCCATCAGCGCCTACCACAACCTGGGCGTTGGCGAACTGCTGGACGCCGTAGTTGCGGCGATGGGCCGCGACGCGGCGTCACAAATGGACGACGATGACGACGACATACTTAAAATAGCCATTGCAGGACGCCCCAATGTGGGCAAGAGCAGCCTGCTCAACCGTTTGCTGGGTGAGGAGCGTGCCATTGTCAGCCCCCTGGCCGGCACTACCCGCGACGCCATTGATACCCACATTCTCTGGCATGGCACGCCCGTAACCCTGATCGACACGGCCGGCATGCGGCGCAGGGGCAAGATCGAGCGGGGCGTGGAAAAATACAGCGTCCTGCGCGCAATCCGGGCCATCCAGCGCGCGGACGTCGCCCTGCTGGTGATCGATGCCCTTGACGGCGTTACGGAACAGGACCAGCACATTGCCGGCGCCATTCTGGAAGCGCGTTGCAGCGTTGTCGTCATCGTCAACAAGTGGGACGCCCTGGCAAAAGACGCGCACACGATGCCGGCCTGGCTGGAGTCCATGCGCGAGAAGTTCAATTTTCTGCCCGACGCGCCAGTCATATTCATCAGCGCCCTGACCGGACAGCGCATTCACCAGGTGCTGGAGGCGGCCAATCGAGTCTATGAGGCGCGAAGCCTGCGCCTGCCCACCTCGGCGCTTAACCGCCTGTTGCGCGAGGCCCTGCACGCCCATCCGCCGCCCCGCCGCGGCACGCGTCAGTTGCGCATCTTCTATGCTTCCCAGGTCGACGTGGACCCGCCGGTCTTTCTCTTTCACGTAAACGACACGCGCCTGGTGCACTTCAGCTACAAGCGTTTTCTGGAAAACCGCATCCGCGCTGCCTGGTCATTTGAGGGCACGCCGCTGGTGCTCAGCTTCCGACCGCGCGACGGGCAACTGTAAGCGTTTGCATTGCCAGACCCGCGGTCGACCGTTAAACTGATGCGCGACCCAGGCTCACAGGAAGGCGCTGCATTTGGCATTTGAATACCCGCCTCGCCCGCGCCTGCACCGACGCAGCCTTCTTTATGAACTGGCTGAATCGCTCCTGCTTATGGTCATGATCTATGCGCTGGTTGACATGGCCTCCGTGCGCTTTTACGTGGACGGACCGAGCATGGAGCCCACCCTTTTCACCGACCAGCGCGTCATCGTATCGCGCGTACACTACTTCCTGCCCGAACCCCGGCGCGGTCAGATTGCCGTGTTTCAGTCGCCGGACCGGCCTGGAATCGACCCTCCGCTCATCAAGCGGATAATCGGCCTGCCAGGGGAAACTGTGACCATGAGCGGCGGGCAGATTCTGATTAACGGGCATGCGCTCAACGAGCCTTACGTCACCAGCGACTGCCTCCCGAATCGCTGCCCGGACAAGGAATGGGTGCTGTCTGGCAGCGAGTATTTCCTCGTCGGCGACAATCGCAACCGCAGCCGTGACTCCCGCAGCTTTGGCCCCATCGATCGCTCCATGCTGGTGGGCGAGGCCGTGTTTCGTTACTGGCCGCCAAACGATTTGACCTTTTTGTCCGGCTTCCGCTTCCCGGCAGAGCCCTTTGGCTAAGGTCGCGTCCCGGCTCCCGGCCGGGCAGAAAGGCCTTGACCTGCTATTGTTGCTACCGGTTCAACCTGGGCCATGCTATAGTCGAAAGTGAGACTCTTGCTGAATGCCGGCCAACGGGCCGTCTGTTCGACGAGTCTCGACCGCAATCGCCCCGATTCTCCCTTGATCGCAGGGCTGCGCAAGCAAGCGCCATCTTTGCCAGAGGGCCTCAGTCCGGTTCATTCCAGGAGATCATCATGAGACTGGTAATCCTCTTGCTGGCACTGCTTTTGGTCACTTCCCCGCTACATGCGCAGGAGGAGCTTCCACCGGGCTGCAACACTGCCGAGATGGGAACCATTTTTTCTTCACTGGCTTCCGCCCTGTCGCAGCAGACCCTGCCGCTTGACCAGGCGATCTACGTCATCGACGTGTTACAGGACACCCTGGCCGCCCTGCGCGCGGCCTGTGAGGGCGAGACCTGGTCCGACCCGGCAGCGCCGGACTACGCCGACATTCCCCAAATGCGCGGCGAGGACGGCGCTTTCATACTGGGTGATCCGGACGCGCCCGTCACCATCATCGAGTTTTCAGATTTCCTCTGCCCCGCCTGCCAGCGATATCATGAGACCCTGCGACAGCTCATTCAGGACTACGTGGTTACCGGCCAGGCGCGCTTCGAATATCGCATGTTTCCGGTCATCGATGCCGTCGCCTCGCCACTGGTGGCCTCCCTCGTCGAATGTTCGGAGGAACAGCTACCGGGCAGTTTCTGGCATGCGCACGATCTCATGTTTGAACTTGTCAGCGCCGGTTTCCACGGCCTGACGCACTTCACCTTTGCGTCCCGCGCCGGCCTGAACTACGAGGAGTTGGGAGTCTGCGTCAACGAGACGGCCAATCAGGTGGTGGTTGACAGCGAACTGGCGCAGGAGCTCGGCGTTGCCAGCACGCCGACCCTGATGTTGCGCTATGGCGATGGCGACTATGGAATTCGTTACGGACCAGAACGGAAACCGGGCGCAGGGCGGCCTGCCCTACTTTATTCTTGAAAACATTGTCAGGGAAGCCAACGCGGAATGAACGAAAGTCAACTGCGCGAACAAATCTGCCACATCGGACGTCTGCTGTATCAGAACAACCTGATCGACAGCGGCAGCGGCAACATCAGCGCGCGTCTGGCGCCCGGGCGAATTCTCTGTACGCCCAGCGGCCTCGCCAAGGGATTCATGCGTCCCGAACAACTCATCATCGTCAACCCCGATGGCGAGCGCGTTGACACGCCCAACGAGGCCAATGCCGACCTGGGCCCGACCTCGGAGTTGCCCATGCATCTCGAGTGCTACCGTCAACGGGATGACGTGCGGGGCGTCGTGCATGCCCATCCGCCCAATGCCGTTGCGCTCACGCTGACCGGCCATGGCTTCAGCGAGTGCGTCATCCCCGAGGCGATCGTGTTGCTGGGTGTCATTCCGGTCACGCCCTACGCGACCCCTTCCGGGCCTGAAGACCGCGATGCCATCAGCCCGCTGGTGCGCCAACATGACGCGATCATGCTGGCCTGTCACGGCTCCCTGACCGTCGCCGACAACCTGTGGGAAGCCTATCTGCTGCTGGAAACCCTGGAGCACACGGCCAAAATCCTGGCGACGGCGCGCAGCATCGGCCCCATCGTGCCCCTGCCTGCGCACCAGGTGGGCAAGCTATTCGCCCTGCGCAAGAAACTGGGCAAATGCCGCCCGGGGGACGAATTGCGCTTCGAGGCCGCCTGGGGGCCGGGCGTGGTTTCCAGCGACGAGTTGAATGCCGTGGCCGAAGCCTCCTGACAGCCCCTCACGCTTGACAGTTGCGGCCCCGCTCGCTACACTGACGCGCGCTTGGGGCCCCATCGTCTAGTGGCCCAGGATGTCACCCTTTCAAGGTGAAGACACGGGTTCGAGTCCCGTTGGGGCTACACGAAAGACCGCCGGCAAGGCGGTTTTTTGTTGTGCCATCACTTGTGAAATTTTTGACAGACCCGCGGCCATTCGCTACCATTGCCGCCGCCGCGCCATGCTGTGTGACCAAAACACGAGGTCTGGTGTCACCGCTTGTCGCCGCCCATCTGTCATTCTTTCAGGAGGAACCATGTACCATTTTCGTCCACTCTTGCTGTTGCTGACCATCGCTCTGGTGGTCGCGCCTGCGCTTGCGCAGGACGACGTTCCCACGATCTACATTTACAACAACTCGGGCACGCTGCAGTTCGACGCCGGCGGCAGCGACCCCGCGGTACTGGAAGAAATCACCAACCACATCGTTGAGCAGACCGGTGTGCGTCCGGAGACGATCGTGCCGCCCGGCACCGGCCCCGAGGTGACCGAGAAACTGAACCTGCTGCTTGGTTCCAGCGACCCGATCGACCTGTTTCAGACCCCTGGCCCTGGCTACTGGCACGATTACGCCGACGCCATCATTCCGATCAACGATCTGCTGGCTGAATATGGCCAGAACATTCTGCAGGTGATCCCCGAAAATCAGTGGGCGCAGATGACGGACGCCGATGGCAACATCATGGGCATCCCGCGCAGCACGCCCACCAGCCCCTACATCACCTGGGTGCGCCAGGACTGGCTGGACGAGCTCGGTCTGGAAGTGCCCACAACGCTGGAGGAACTGGAGGCGACCTTTCAGGCCTTCCAGGCGCACAACCCGGATGCCTTCATCGCCACGCGTCCGCAGGACATCGGCTGGGCCACGCTGGGCGGTTTCACGCCCAACGGTCGTTCCAACTGGCTCGACCCCGATGACGGCATGGTCAAGCCCTGGGTGCTGCAGCCTGGCGTCAAGGACTGGCTGACCAAACTCAACGAGTGGTGGAATGCCGGTTACTTCTACCCCGAGACCTTCACCAACTTCGACGCGCCGGAAGTCTTTCGTACCTGCAACCTCGGTGCATGGTTGGCCTGGTACTCCCGCATCACGCTGATCACGCCGCAGATCGAAAGCAACTGCGAAGGCATCGAGTGGGCCCGCACCAGCATCGTCGGCCCCGAAGGCTACATCGCCACCTCGCGGCCGCAGAACGCCAGCGCCTACGTCATCACGCGCAAGGCGCAGAACCCCGAGGCCGTGATGAAGTTCATGGACTGGGTCTACCATGCGGACACCACCGACAACCAGTTGACCGCCCGCTACGGCATCAAGGGCAAACACTGGGACTACCAGGATCCGGATGCCCGCTCGGTTGAGGTCTACGACAGCGGCTACGTCAGTGAGTACATGCTGCCCAACCTGAACATCGAGATTCGCTACTCGGTACTCGATCCGGCCCGCGCCTAGCACGTGCAGTACCTTGGCAGCACGCTGATTGACCTGGGCGACGCCAGGAAGCCCTTCGACGCGGACATTTCCTACAACCTCAGCCGCATCGCCGACGAAACGCCCTACCTGGGCGATATCAACCGCCTTGTGGATGAGCAGACCATTCTCTTCATCACCGGCGCCCGCCCGCTGGACCAGTTCGATGACTTCATCAACGAACTGAACATGGCAGGCATCGGCGACTGGGTCAACGCCCTGACAGCACAGTACAACGAATTCGCCGGCTAGTCTGACCCTGAAAGGCGGGGCGTCGTCCACGGCGCCCCGCCCCTGCTCATGAAAAAGCCCAACGTGTTGTTCATCGCCGTGGACGACCTGCGCACAGCCCTCGGCTGTTATGGCGACAGCAACGCGATTTCGCCCAACATCGACCGCCTTGCCGCCAGCGGCATGCGCTTCGACCGCGCCTGTTGCCAGCAGGCCGTCTGCAATCCTTCTCGCGCTTCCCTGATGACCGGGATGCGACCGGACAGCATTCGCGTCTGGGACCTGAAGTCGCATTTTCGTGACGAGTTGCCGCCGGAGCTGGCGCATCTGCCGCAACATACCTGCGGCACCCACTTCCGTGAAGCGCGACCGGAGGCGGTCACGCTGCCGCAATACTTCAAGATGCACGGCTGGCACGCGCAGTCGGTGGGCAAGATTTACCATGGCTCGCCCAAAATGCAGGACCGCCAATCCTGGTCCGCGCCAGAGATCATGAACGTCGTCTGGAAACGACAGGACTACCTGCTGGCGGAGAATCAGGCGCCGCCCGCCGCTCGCTGGCCGGGCCGCAAAATGGCCGCCACGGAAGCGGCCGACGTGCCCGACAACGGCTACGGCGACGGCCAGGTCGCGGACGAGGCGCTGCGCGTCCTTGGCGAGCGGGCCGCTGCCGACCAGCCCTTTTTCCTTGCCGTGGGTTTCCGCAAACCGCATTTGCCCTTTAGCGCGCCCAAACGCTACTGGGACCTCTACGATCCGGCACATATCAGCGCGCCGTCGCATCCACGGCGCCCGGACGGCATGCCGGACATCGCCTGGCATGACTCAGTCGAACTGCGCGGCCACCGCGACATTCCCGACGAAGGCCCGCTGCCGGACGATCTGGTGCGGCGCCTGCGCCATGGCTATTACGCCTGTGTCAGCTACACCGACGCCCAGGTCGGACGTTTGCTTGACGGCCTGGAGCAACACGGCCTGAAGGACGACACCATCGTCATTCTCTGGGGCGACCATGGATACCACCTGGGCGAGAAGGCCCTTTGGTGCAAGACGACCAATTACGAACTGGACACCTGCGCGCCGCTGATACTTTCCCTGCCCGGCCAGGCAAACGCCGGCAAGAGCAGCCGGGCGCTGGTGGAATTCGTCGACATCTACCCGACTCTCGCGGACTGTGCCGGACTTCCTCCTCCGCAGCACGTGGAGGGCATCAGTCTGAGACCCTTGCTGGATGCGCCGGACCGCCCCTGGAAAAAGGCCGCTTTCAGCCAGTTCCCGCGACCCTGGAGCTATGTCGGTCGGCCGGCGGTGATGGGTTATTCGCTGCGCAGCGATCGCTGGCGCTATACCGAGTGGCAGGACTTCAGCACGGGCGAGGCGCTGGAATTTGAACTCTACGACCACGGCGATGACGCCGCCGAAACAAATAATCTGGCCCGGGACGCCGCCAAAGCCGATATTATTGCATGGCATCAGCAACTGCTGCGTGACGGCTGGCGCTCATGTTTGCCAGCAATGCGGCGAGAAGTCAACGGAGCCCGTGCATGAGCCAGTCCTCCCGCACCCTGCCACTTCAGCGACCGGGGGAGAGCCGTTGGTCCCATGCCCGCAAGCAGTTCATCAAGTGGCGTTTTTACTATCTCCTGATCACGCCTGCCCTGCTCTATTTCCTGGTCTTCCACTACATCCCCATGGCCGGCATTCTCATCGCCTTCAAGGACATTTCGCCCTTCGGCGGCCTGCAGGGCGTGATTGATGGCCCCTGGGTTGGGTTCAAACACTTCACCCGTTTTTTCAATTCCTTTTTCTTCTGGAACGTCATGCAAAACACGCTGGAAATCAGCGTACTGAAAATCGTTTTCGGCTTCCCGGCGCCGATCATTTTCGCGCTCATGCTCAATGAGGTGACGCGCACGGCCGTCAAACGGGTGGTGCAGACCATTTCCTATCTGCCGCACTTCATCTCCTGGGTGGTGGTCACCGGCCTCATCACCGCCCTGCTGGCCTCCAACAGCGGCCTGCTCACCGGCCTGCTTAACTCGCTGACGGGCGAGAGCTGGAGCTTCCTCACCAACCCGGACCATTTCCGTGGCATCCTCGTCAGTTCGCACGTCTGGAAGACGGTCGGCTGGAGCAGCATCATTTATCTGGCCGCCATCGCCGGCATCGACCCGCACCTCTACGAAGCGGCGGCCATCGACGGCGCCAGCCGCCTGCAGATGGCGCGTCACATCACCCTGCCGGGCATCAGCTTTGTCATCGTCATTCTCTTCATTTTCGAAGTCGGCCACATTCTCGAGGCAGGATTTGAGCAAATTCTGCTGCTGTATTCGCCGGCGGTCTACGGCGTCTCGGACATTCTCGATACCTACGTCTATCGCGAGGGCCTCATTCGTCTGCAATACTCCTTCGCCGCCGCCGTCGGTCTTTTCAAGGCCATCGTGTCGCTGATCCTGATCATCGGCGCCAACTCGCTGGCCCGCCGCCTGGGTCAACCGGGGATCTGGTAGGGAGGCCGGTCTTGTTAAGTCTTTCGCGCAATGAGAAAATTTTCCTGGGCGTGGTCTACGTCCTGCTGCTGGGCGTCACCCTGGCTTTCCTGCTGCCCTTCATCATCGTGCTCTCCACCTCCTTCATCAGCGAAGCCGAGTTCGCGCGACGCGGCGGCTACGTCCTCTTTCCGGAAGGCATAGACTTCACCGCCTACGACATCCTCTTCCGCCGCAGTCGCGTCATTCTGAACGCCTACGGCGTCACGACCTTTCGCGTGGTTGTCGGAACGCTGTTCAACCTGGCCTTTACCGTCACCATGGCCTACGTTCTGGCGCAGAAGAATCTGCCGGGCCGCATTCCGCTGACCATTTTCGTCTTCATCACCATGATCTTCAGCGGCGGCCTGATCCCGCGTTTTCTGCTGGTCGATTATCTCGGCTTGCGCAACACCCTGTGGTCGATGATCATTCCCGTTCTGGTCAACGCCTGGTACATGCTCATCATGCGCAATTTCTTCATGAGCCTGCCGGAAGAGCTCAGCGAGGCGGCAATCGTCGACGGGGCCACCGCGCCCGTCATTCTTCTCCGCATCGTGCTGCCGCTGTCGCTGCCGGTCATCGCCACCATCGGCCTGTTTTACGCCGTACATCACTGGAACGCCTGGTTTGATGCCGCCATCTACATCGACAGATCGGAGATGCAACCGCTGCAAATCATCCTGCGCGGCCTGTTGCGTTCCGCCACCCTGGAGGGTATGGAAGAAATCTCCTTTATGGAGAAACCGCCGCCGGCAGCATCCCTGCGCTCGGCGCTGATCATCGTCAGCACGGTGCCGGTACTCTTCATTTACCCCTTTATCCAGCGCTACTTCGTCAAGGGCATCATGATCGGGGGCGTCAAGGGCTGATGAATGACAAATTGGTATTGAAAGGGATCATCCCGCCGATCATTACGCCACTCAACGCTGACGGCGACGTCGACGAAGAGGCCGTGGAGCGCCTGATTGACTTTCAGTTGCGCAGCGGTGTTTCCGGCATTTTCATCATGGGCAGCAGCGGCGAAGGCCCCTGGCTGGATACGACCCAACGGGAGACCCTGCTGCGCTCCAGCGTGCGCGCCATCGGCGGTCGCGTGCCCCTGCTGGCCGGCGCAATGGAACCGGTGGCCTCACGCGTGCGCGAACGCCTGCCGCAATTGCAGGAAATGGGCGCGGACGCCGCCGTCGTGGCCACGCCCTACTACTTCCAGGCGGACGAGTCCGTCCAGTGCGCCCACTTCGCCGCCGTCGCCGCCGACAGCCCCCTGCCCATTGTGCTCTACAACATTCCCTCCATGACTCATAACGTCCTTGCCGTGGAAGCCGTACGGCACGCCCTGCAACACGAGTCGGTTATTGGCATCAAGGACAGCGGCGGCGACCCGACCCTCTTCTCCGGGCTTCTTGCCCTGCGCGAAATACGTCCGGACTTTCAGGTGCTGCAGGGCGCGGAAGCGCAGTCCGCATGGGCGTTGCGCGAAGGCGCTGACGGTCTGGTTCCCGGCTTTGCCAACCTCATCCCCGGCCCCTACCACCGCCTTTACGATGAACCGCAGAACGACGCCATGCAGCAACTGGCCAACGACCTGGGCGCGATGCGCCGGCATGGTTTCTTTTTGAACACGCTCAAATACGCCATGGCGCTCTGCGGCTTTGGCTGCGGCCGCTGTGTCTGCCGGCCGGATGCCCTGAGCCGGTCCGCCAAAACTGACATCCAGCACATAGTTGCGACCCTTGCGCCCGAGGCCCTGGCCTGCGCCCCCTTCTGAGAAAGGACCCGCATGTACATCGCTCCACGTTCGGTCGCTGGCAAGGTCTTCGATATCTGGCATAGCCCGGGCCGCTTCACCAAGAATCCGGACCTGATCGCACTGCCCTCCGGCCGTCTGATGCTGGTCTACGCCGACACCGACGCGCACTGGTCGATGAAAAACCAGGTCTTGACCCTGCTTGCCAGCGACGACGGGGGCCGCACCTGGTTCAAACACCGCGAAATCGACGAGGCGGACCTGACCCGTGGCGACGAACGTCTGGTAACGCCGCGTCTCAGTCTGCTGAACGACGGACGCCTGGTGGTCATTTGCGACCACGATGACGACGGTCACTTCCATGAGGAGCAGCCGCCCGGCAACTGGCTCTACTGGAGCGAGGACCAGGGCGACACCTGGCGCGCGCAGCGCGACAACGGCATCGGCGGCTTCGAGCCCGACCGCATCCTCGATCTGCCGGATGGCAGCCTTGGCGTGGTCTCGCATTTGATGCGCGGCGAATATCAGGAGTTTGCCGAGCTGCTGTGGGTTTCCACCGATGGCGGCGACACCTGGAACGAGCGCGCCACCGTCGCCTGCGATGGTTACCATCGCTTCTGTGAGGGCGCGATCGTGCTGTTGCATGGCGGCCGGCGCCTGGCCTGCGTCTTGCGCGAGAACCATTCCGGCGGCATCCCCGGCTTCGTGACCTTCTCCGACGACAACGGCCACACCTGGTCTGCGCCGCAGAAAGTGCCTTTCGCCCTCCATCGTCCCTACGCCAAACAGTTGGCGGACGGGCGCGTGATGGTCACGGGCCGCAACGTCAACGGCGGCCTTGGCACCTACGCCTGGGTGGGCGACCTTGAGGCCGCCGCCGGGCAGCACGTCACCGGTGGACCGCGCCGCAAATACAGCGCGCGACTGGCAGAAGGAGCGCTGGTCATCGAGAACAGGCCCGAACACGAGTGTCGCTACACACTGTTGCCGCCGGAATCGAGTTTCAGCGACGTCGATTTCGAGGCCGAACTGCGGGTCGAGGCCTCCGGCGAGGCCGAGGTGGCCTTTCTCTCCGTATCGCGGCTGGGCGTGCTGGTCACGGTGACACCGGACAGCATTCGTATGCAGCGCGGGCGGCATCAGCTGCGGCACCAGGCCGACATGCGCCAGTGGCGTCGCCTGCGCCTGCATCATCGTCGCGGATGGTTGCGCGTTCTGCTGGATGACGAGACAGTCTTTCACCGCAGCATCTATCGGGAAGAATGGCCCGCCAGCGACTTCCACGGCGGCAACCCCCTGACCCGCACCCAGTTTGGCCAGTATGGCAACAGCGGACGCAGCCACTGGCGCAGCATCCGCTATCAACTGGGCAACCCCAAACTTGACGATTACGAATGGCGTTGGGATGCTGCAGGCGGTCAGTTACCCGACCAGTACCAGCGCGATCATCTCATCCAGATCCACGGCAACCATCCCGCGCAGCGGCCCATGCCCGATCACGGCTATTCTTCCTGGTACCAACGTGAGGACGGTAGCGTCTTCCTGGTCGATTACAGCAACTGCGGCGACGTTCCCGATACCGCTCATCTTGTCGGTGTTTACCTGGACCCGGAGGACCTTGCCTGATGGCGCCCAACATCTTGTGGATCTGTACCGACCAGCAACGTTACGACACCATCCATGCGCTTGGCAACGAACACATCCATACACCCAACATCGATCGACTGGTGCAGGAGGGCGTGGCCTTCACCCATGCCTTTTGCCAAAGCCCGATTTGTACGCCCAGCCGCGCCAGCTTCCTGACCGGCATGTACCCCGGCAGCGTGCACGGCTGCATGAATGGCAACGAACGCTGGGCCGAGGGGGCGCCGCTGGTGACCAAACTGCTTGCCGACGCCGGCGTCGACTGCGGCCTGGCCGGCAAGTTGCACCTGGCCGGCGCCCAGGGCCGCGTCGAGCCGCGCCCGCGCGATGACGGTTATCGCGTCTTTCACTGGAGCCACGGCTCCAGTACGGAATGGGAGCCCGGTCAGCACGCCTGGGGCGACTGGCTGCGCAGCCAGGGGCATGAGCAGCGCGAGTTTCTGGTAGACCCGGGCAGTTTCCCGCCCGAATTGCACCAGACCACCTGGTGCGCGGACCGCGCCATCGATCACATAGAGAGCGCCGGCAAGCCCTGGTTGATGAGCGTCAACATTTTTGATCCGCACGTGCCCTTCAACCCGCCGTCGCCCTACATGCAGCGCTACGACCCGGCGGCCCTGCCCGGCCCGCTTTTCCGGGAATCCGATTTGCAGGCCCAGACCGCCCTCGCCGGTGTCGACTTCCAGAGTCCCGTGCGGCGGCCGGAGGAATTCAACGCCCGTCACATTCAGGCCGCCTACTACGCCATGATCGAGCTCATCGACGACAACGTGGGCCGCATGCTGGACGCGCTTGAACGGACGGGCCAGCGCGAAAACACGCTCATTATTTTCACGAGCGATCATGGCGAAATGCTGGGCGATCACGGCCTTGTGGCCAAAGGCTGCCGCTTTTACGAGGGCCTGGTGCGCGTGCCATTGATCTTCTCCTGGCCCGGTCAAATCCAGTCGGGTCTGGTCAGTGACGCGCTGGTCGAGTTACTGGACATCGCTCCCACGCTGCTGGACATCCACGATCTCCCCGCGCCCGCGCGCATGCAGGGTCGTTCGCTCTTGCCCATCCTGCGCGGTGAAGCGGACCCGACGCAGCATCGCGACTTCGTGCGCTCCGAATTCTACAGCGCGCTCAACTCCATCGAGCGCGACCAGTTTTCCTGCTCATGGGCCACCATGCTGCGCGACCGTCGTTACAAACTGGTCGTCTACCACGGCTACGAGCCGGGCGAACTCTTCGACCTGGAGCAGGACCCGGGCGAATTCGACAATCTCTGGGATGACGTCAACTACCGCGACCTGCGGCACGAGCTGATGAAACGCAGCTTTGACGCCCTGGCCCTGGCCGTCGACGTCGGCACGCCCCAGGTCGCACGTTACTAGTGTCCAGTTGCAACCAGAGGAAGATATGACTCGCGAGCCCCTCTTCTCCGTCGAGAACCTGTATACGGCCGGCGACGACGGCTACGCCAGTTTTCGGATTCCGGGCGTCTGCGTTACGCCAGGCGGCGACATCCTCGTGCATACCGAGGCGCGCCGTGGCCGCGGCGGGGACTGGGATGACAGCGATTTGCTTGTGCGTCGCAGCGGCGATGGCGGGCGCACCTGGGGCGCGGCGACCGCCCTCGTGCGTGGCGCGGACTACGGCCCGGGCCCGGTGCACAACTGCAACACGATCGTCGACCGGGAGAACGGCCTGCTGCACGTCACCTGGTGCAGCGGCTACGCGCGCGCCTTTTACATGGTCTCCCGTGACGACGGCGCCAGCTTCAGCGAAGCCGTCGAGATTACCGCCACCTTCGAGCAGTTTCGTCCGGAATACGACTGGGGCGTGCTGGCCATCGGCCTGCCCAACGGAGTCCGTCTGCGCAGCGGACGACTGCTCTTTCCCGTCTGGCTCTCCATCTCAAAAACGAAGGCCCACCGACCCAACCGCTGCGGCATCATCTACAGCGACGATGATGGCCGCACCTGGCATCGTGGCCAGCTGGTGCCCGACGTGGTGCCCAGCCTGAACGAATGCTGCGCCATTGAACTGGATGACGGACGTGTCCTGCTCAACATGCGCAACGGCGCCGGAGTCAAACGCCGTGTAATCAGCATTTGCGCGGATGGCAGCGACGAGTGGGCCACGCCCTGGCTCGATCCTGCCTTGCTTGAGCCGACCTGCCAGGCCACCCTGTTTCGTTACAGCAGCGCAGAACAGGGACGCAGCCGCGTTCTGTTCAGCAACCCGCACAACGTCGAGGGCACGGACCGCAAGGGTTCCGGCAACTTGCGCACGCGGCGCAACCTGAGTGTCAAACTCAGCTACGACGAATGTCGCACCTGGCCGGTGGACCGCGTCATCGAACCCGGCCATTCCGGCTACAGCGCGCTGGCGGTCTGCCCGGACGGCAGCATCCTGTGCGCCTTCGAGCGCGGGCGGCCCGACGGCGACAGCACTGACGATTACCTCGCGCTGGCGCGCTTCAATCTCGCCTGGTTGACGGACGGCCAGGACCGCGGCTGATGCCGCAACCGCCCAACATTCTGCTGATCCTCTGCGATGAATTGCGCGCCGACGCGCTTTCCTGTGCGGGCAATTCGATCATTCGCACGCCCAACATCGACCGCCTTGCCGCCGATGGTACCCGTTTCAGTCAATGTATGGTCACCCAGCCCTCCTGCACGCCCAGTCGCGCCTCCATCCTCAGCGGCTGCTGGCCCTCGACTCTGGGAAGCCGCATGGTGGGCTGCCATACGCCCGATGACTCCCGCTTTCTGCCGCACCTGCTGCACGCCGCCGGCTGGCGCACGGCTTCCCTCGGCAAGCTGCATTTCATACCCCAGCAGGCGGAGCCGCAGGCCCTCGACGCCGCCATGGCCGAACATGGCCACTATTACGGCTTCCGCGAAATCGACCTGGTCAACGGCCACGGCGATCGCTGCTTTGGCCCGCGCTACACGCCCTGGCTGACCGCGCACTGCCCGGACTGGCGCGAGCGGCTGCAAAGGCGACGGCGTCTGTCGCCGGGCATCGATTGCTGGAGCCATGAGCTGCCGGAGGCGCTGCATTCCAGCCACTATCTGGGCATGCGCGCCGAAGAATTCCTCGCCGGCGCGGGCAAAGACGACAGGCCCTTCTTCCTGCAGGTCTCCTTCCCGGACCCGCACTATCCCTTTACAGTGCCGGAACCCTGGGCCAGCCTCCATGACCCTGCGGACATGCCGGCGCCGCTGCCGCCACTGACCGAAGCGAGCGGTCTGCCGCCCCTGCACGAGCAGGTCTATTTTCGGCGTGACGGGGGGCTCCGGCGCGCGGATGGCAGGCCCGCCGACCGCGTGATCGGCGTGCCGCCATACGACTGGTCACAGTTCAATCTGGCGGACTGGCAGCAGGTCAAGGCGCTTTACTACGGCATGGTCGCCCTCATCGACCACAACGTGGGCCGCATTCTGGACGCGCTGCAAGCCAACGGTCTGGCGGACAACACGGTCGTGGTTTTCGCCTCCGATCATGGCGAGCATCTTGGCGACCACGGCCTCTACGGCAAGGGCCTGCCTTACGATGCGGCCCTGCGAGTCCCGCTCATCTGGCGCGGGGCAGGCATTGCACGGGGGCAGCATCGCCAGGAGGTCGCCAGTACCCTGGACATCGCGCCTACGCTGCTGGACCTGGCGGGCGTCGCATTGCCGGAAGGCATGCAGGGGCACTCCATGGGCGCGCAACTGGCCGGCGCCCCTGACCCCCTGCGCGACGCCGTGCTCAGCGAGAATGACGATGACTTCGTCCCGATGAAAATACGCGTGCTGACCACAGCGCGCTGGAAGCTCGTCCACTATCTGAACGGGCAACCAGGCGAACTTTACGACCGCGCCAACGACCCGGCCGAGATGACAAACCTGTGGAGTGAAGCGGAATACGCGCCGCTGCGCGCGTCACTGACAGCGCGATTGCTCGATGAAGTGATCTGCAGCCAGGAAATGCGCAACGGCCGACGCCAGTCGCCGGCGCCGCCCGTGCCGCACTGGCTGGCCCGTCCCTTAAGGTAAACAGGCCGGGCACGTCGTCCCGGCCTGCAAACGCATTGAGAGTTTGACTTTAGCCCATGTCTTCCATCGCTTCGGCGATGAGTTCATTGGCCTCGGCCTCGGCGGCGGCGGCGGCTTCCATGACATCCATGCCGCCCGTGGTCACGTTGGCGATCAGCTCCTGGAACACGGGCCCGACCCGGTCCGAACCGACCAGCACCGGCTCCGACCACAGAATGGTCGAACTGTCCAGCAGCACCTCGCGCACGCTGTTGAACTGCGGGTTGGCCGTCAGGAATTCCTCACTCAGCCCTTCCAGACCGGCCCTGGTATAGGGCTGGTACTGGGCGTATTCCGTCCACAGCACCTGCGAAGCCTGCGAGGCCAGATGCTTCAGGAAAAGCCAGGTCGCCAGTTGCTCTTCCGGTGAACTGACGTACATACCCATGCTGCGCTGGTAGACCTGCAGCGTGCGGCTGTCGCCGCTCCAGGGCACGGTTGTGTTGACCCAGTTGATGTCGCTGCCACTGGCCTCGATGTCACTCCTGATGAAGGGCACGCCCACACTGCTGCCGACGGCCATCGGATTCAGGCCGAAGGCGAAGTCCGCAGTATTGACGTAGGGGCCATCCGGGATATAGGCGCAGCCATCGTTGTAGAGGTCCTGGAAGAACTGCAAGACCTCGACAGCCTTCTCGTTGGTGAAATCGTAGCCGCCCGTCATGTCGTCGTAGATGTAACCGCCATTAGCGACGATGAAGGAATACATGTCGTTGTCATTGGTGCGCAGCGGGAAGCCCTGCACGTCCTCGCCCGCCGGCCCGCTCAGTTCATTGGCCGCGCAGGCCACTTCGCGGAAGCTGGCCATGTCTGTGGGCGGGCCGTCATGGCCCAGACCCTCCAGCATGCCAAGGTTGACCGACAGAACGTTGGCCGACATGCCAACCGGCCAGGCGAGCAACTGATCGTTGAAGGGCTCAAAGGGCACGCGGTTGATGGCCAGCAGACTGTGATTCAGGTTGTCCATCCCCATGTCGTCAAAGCCCCACACCGGGTGCTCCATGTAGGCGTCCAGCGGCACCAGTACGCCGTCCAGATAGTAGCCCATGGCGTTGTTGGTGAAGACCGCGCCGCTCAGGTTGGGCAGTTCGCCGCTGACGATGCCCGTGCTCAACTGGTCGATTAGGCCACCGGTGTTGCCCTGGTAGACCTGCTCGACGGTGATCCCCCATTCATTGTTGTCGTTGAAGGCGTCAATGATCTGCGTCATGGCGTCCGCCTGGGCGCCATCCCATTCATGCCAGTAATCGATGGTCAGGCCCATGGGCAGTTCGTCGGGGATGCTGATGTCCGCGCCGGCAATCCCGACAGCCAAAAGCATCACGACCAGGGCGACAGGAATCGCCGTGTATTTCATAATGACATTTCTCCCTGTATTCGAACAGTTTCCGGCATTGAGATCGGCCGAAAAGGGCAAACAGCCAGTAACCGATATTATCCCCTCGTGCCGGTTGTGGCAATGCCGACGGTGAACTGCTTTTGCGCAAAAAAGTACAGCAGAAGAATGGGAAGAATCATGATGACCGACGCCGCCATCTGCAGGTGGAACTCATCGCCGGCATCCGCCTGCACAAATTTGGTGAGGCCAAAGGCCACCGGTCGCCACTCATCAGTTTGAATCACCAGCAGCGGCCAAAGCAGGGCATTCCACGAGCCGATGAAGGAGAAGATGACGACGGTCATGATGGCCGGGCGTGAAAGCGGAATGACGACCCGCAGCATGAAGCGCAAATGTCCCGCCCCGTCGATGCGCGCGGCATCCCACAGTTCATCGGGGATCTGCGTGAAGAACTGACGCAGCAGGAAGATGGTGAAGGCCGAGGCCATGAAGGGCACGGTCAGTGAGGGCCAGTTGTTCATCCATGCGCCCGCCGGCCCAAAAAGACTCTGGCTGAGCCGGTTGATCCAGACGACGGTCAGGAAGTTGGGAATCAGCGTCACAATATCCGGGATCATCAGGGTCGCCAGCATGATGGCAAACAATACGTTGCGCCCCCAGAAACGCATGCGCGCGAAGGCGTAGGCGGCCGGGATACAAAACAGCAGCAGGCCGCAGACCGTGATGGCCGTGATGCGCGAACTGTTCCACATGAATTGCGAAAAGTTTGCCTTGTCCCAGGCGGTCAGGTAATTCGACCAGTGCACCTCCGCCGGCAAGACCCGGCCGACCGTCACCTCGACGTTGGTCATCAGCGACCAGCTCAGCATCCAGAGAAATGGCAGGACAGCCAGCAGCCCGCCGGCCGCCAGCACCACGTAGCCAATGGCGCGGCTGCGCCCCGGCCTGCGGGCCGGCGCCTGCATCAGGGCGATTTCTTGCGTCCGCTCAGCCATAGAACACCCGTCGCCCGGCAATGCGATTCTGGATGAGCGTCAGGACCAGAATCACCGCAAACAAAACGAAGGCCATTGCCGAGCCATAGGCGTAGTTCGGGTTGCCCGACTGAATCTCCTCGTAGATGTAGATGTTGATGGTGTCCACCGCCTTGAAAGCGCCCGGCCGGCGCATCAGGAATATCTGGGTGAAGGCCTGAAAGGTGCCGATGGTCGCGATCAGAAGCAGGAAAAAGGTGGTCGGTGAAAGCAGGGGCAGCGTGACGTGGCGGAACTGCTTCCAGCCGGTGGCGCCATCGATGCGCGCCGCCTCATACAGGGTGGCCGGTATGTTCCCCAGTCCCGCCAGAAAGATAACGGTGCTGTAACCGGCGTAGACCCACACGTTGTAAAAGATGATGACGACCAGCGCCAGCCCCGGTCCGGCCAGCGCCACAGGCACCTGATCACCGAAAATCAGTCGCAGTACGCCGGTCGGTTCCAGCAACCAGTTTTGCGGATCGATGCCCAGCAGGCCGAGAAACTGGTTGGCGGGCGAGGCGCTGCGGTGGGAAAAGAGCAGGGAAAAAACGGTGGAGGTGGCGACAAAGGGCGTGATGTAGGGCAGGAAGTAGAGCATGCGAAAAAAGGACTTGCCGCGAATCTCCTGAAAGAGCAGCACCGCCAGGCCGAGGCCCAGAGTCAGTTGCAGCGGCACCGAGAAGAAGGAGTACATCACCGTCACACTGAAGCCCTGCAGCATGTCATCGTCCGCCTCGGCCAGGGCCTGCGGCAAGTGCAGGATCAGCAGCACCGCGCCGATGATCGCCAGAACGACCAGCAGGACGCGCCCGGCAAAGCGGCCATCGACGAAGTCCCCCAGGGCGTTCTGCCACAGCCACAGGGCGACGCCCAGCAAACCGGCCCCGGCGCTGATAAGGATGATTTGTGACCAGACCGGCAGTTCCTGCCCGGCTTCCTGCGCTTCAGCGATGGCCAGCCCGATTTCGTCCAGCGTCAGCTGCAGCAAAAGCGCACCCGCCGCCAGGGCCAGCGTCCCTCCCGCTGCCAGCAAAGACATTCGCAGGGCCTCGTCGCCGGGCAGGAAGCGGCGGCCCAGCAAGAGCGCGGCCAGCAGCAGCAACAACAGTAGCCACAGCTGGTCGGCGGCGGCAAGCACGGACTCAAATCGGAAACTGGCGAAGAACTCGCCGATGAAGAGTTCGCGCGTCATCTGCTGACCGCGCAAACGTACCGGCACATTCAGCACGACAGGCAGCAGCGTGAAAAACCAGTGGATCAGGGCCATCAGCGCGCCGGCGCCAACGACGCCGGGCAAGAGCCAGCCGGCGCGCCCTGGCGCAGCACGGCAATCGCGCCAGAAGCGCCACAGCGTGTAGGCCGCCAGCAGCAGCAGGCCCAGCGACAACCAGAAAAACACCACGTAGCCGAAATTGCCCATCGCCTTGACGTAACTGTCCAGACCGCGAAAATCGTCCGGGAAGCGGCGCCAGCGATGCAGGCTCACAAAGAAGGCGAAGGTGACCGGAAAGATGCCGAAGAGAAAGATGATTGCCCCGGCAGGGGCAAGGAAGAGCCAGGCGGTCAGGTTTTCCAGCAGCACACGTCTACGCCGGAAAGGGAAAAGGCCTCGCTGCTCCAACATGTTGCATGTTACCGCTCTGGCTGGCTGCGCCGGATTGTAACACAGCCATGAGGCCGTGGCATTTGTTGCGGGGTAAAGTCGCCGCTAACATTTCAGGCGGAAACAATCGGTACTTGCTTACACAGGATTTGTTGCACTTGGCAAATCTTCTTCCCGGGTCTTCACCGTCGCTCCGGGCGAAGGATGCGCCTAATGATCGCAGCGGGTCCAAATACTGAAGGGACAATCCCTGTGCGACGGGCCGAATGAACGGATCTGACGGAAACGCCATGACACCCGACATTGAAGCGCCGGAACAACTGTTGCGCTATCTGCGCGACGCCCAACGCATTGGCATGCAGGAAACACCACGAATGACCGCGCTCCACGGCGGCGTTTCCAACCGGACCGTCCTGGTCGAACGCGAGGACGGCAGCGCCTGGGTCCTCAAGCAGTCGCTACCACAACTGCGCGTTGAAGTGGAGTGGTTCAGCGACGTCGAGCGTATTCAGCGGGAGGCGGCGGGCCTGCGCTGGCTCTCCCGCATGTTGCCTGAATCGGTGCCGGACTTCATTTTTGAGGACCGGGAAAACCACCTTTTCGCCATGCGCGCCGTGCCGCAGCCCTACGTCAACTGGAAAGAACATTTGCTCGCGGGCGGCCTGGAGCAATGGCAGGTGGCGGACTTCGCCCGTCTACTGGCCCGCATTCACCGACTGGGCAACGAAAATCTGGAGGAAGTCGCCGTCACCTTTGCCAACCGCAGCTCCCTGGAAACCCTGCGGCTTGAGCCCTATTATCAATACACCGCCGGACAGGTGAACGCAGCGGAACCCTTTCTGCTCGCGCTCATCGACGAGACGCGCGCCCTGCGCGTCGGCCTGACCCATGGCGACTACAGCCCCAAAAACATCCTGCTTTGCCGGCGACGCCTGATACTCGTCGATCACGAAGTCATCCACTTTGGCGACCCGGCGCTGGACGTCGGCTTCGCGCTTTCGCATTTGCTTTCCAAGGCGCATTTTCTGACCGCGCAGCGAAAAGACTTTGCGGCGGCGGCCCTGCGCTTCTGGCGGGAGTATCAACGCCACAACCCGGCAATGGCGGATGCAAGCCTGGAAGCGCGCGCTGCGCGCCACACACTGGCCTGCGTGCTGGCACGTGCGGCAGGTCGCTCTCCCCTTGAATACATGAACATGGACGAGCGCCGGCATCAGGTCGAGGCTGTCCTGCCCCTCATTCTGGACCCGCCCGTGTTTCTTGAAGAGCTCGTGCCGCGTTTCTGTGAAAGGCTGTGACATGCCCATAGTCAGGCACCTGCATGCCATTGAAATCCTGGACAGCCGCGGCCGCCCTACCCTGCAGGCATCCTGTCAATTCAGTGACGGCAGTGAAGGCAGCGCCTCCGTGCCTTCCGGCGCTTCCACCGGCGCCGCCGAGGCCCACGAACTGCGCGATGGAGACCCGCGGCGCTATCGCGGCCTGGGCTGCCGCAAGGCGGTGGCCAGGGTCTGCGGAGAAATCAGGGACGTCCTGCGGGGGCGGGCAATCGACAGCCAGGAAGCGCTGGACCGGACGCTCGTCGAGCTGGACGGCACGGCCCAAAAATCCCGGCTGGGCGCCAATGCCCTGCTGGCCGTGTCTCTGGCCTGGGCGCGCGCCCACGCTGCGCAGCAGCGATTGCCCCTGTACTGCTATTTCGCGTCCATGCCCGGCTTTGCCCGGCCAGCCACCCTGCCGCGCCCCACCGTCAATCTCTTCAGCGGCGGCGCGCACGCCGGTGGCCAGGTCCCGCTGCAGGACCTGCTCATCCTGCCCCGCAAGGCACAAAACATGCCAGAGGCGCTGGAAATATGCGTGGCGGTCTATGAGGCCGCAGCGGACCTGATTGCGGACAAATACGGCGCGCGCCGGCTCACTGCGGACGAAGGCGGACTGGCGCCGCCATTTTCGCGCTGCGAAAACATGTTCGAGGACGCCATGCTGGCCATCGAAAGCGCGGGTTACCGCCCGGGAGAGGACGTGTCCCTGGCGCTGGACGTGGCGGCCAGCCAGTTCTGGCGGGACGACCGTTACCAACTGGAAGGGTCGTTAAGCGCGGAGGCGTTGATCGCGCTACTGTCAGACTGGGCGCAGCGCTGGCCGGTCGCCAGCGTCGAAGACGGGCTGGCTGAAAACGACTGGGCGCACTGGCCGGCGCTCCGATCTGCGCTGGCCGGCCGGGCCCTCGTCTTGGGCGACGATCTGCTCTGTACCAATCCCTCGCGCATCCAGCGCGCCATCGACGAAGGGGCCGCGGACGCGCTCTTGCTCAAGGTCAACCAGATCGGCACGCTCGGCGAGGCCGCCCGCGCCGGCCAACTGGCGCGCGATGCCGGCTGGCACGTCACCGTCAGTGCGCGCAGTGGCGAGACGGAAGACAACTGGCTGGCGGACCTTGCCGTGGGCTGGAGCGCTCAACACATCAAGGTGGGTTCGATCACACAGTCGGAGCGGCTCGCCAAGTACAACCGCCTGCTGGCCATCGCCGATGCCAGCGGCCTGCCGCTTGCGGGTTAGGCGATTTCCACTTCCGGCGCGCGGGCTTCCAGACGCGGCACGATCAGCGTCCAGAGCACAAGCGGCAGGGTGCTGATGACGGCCATCAACAGCACGACGTCGCGGACCTGGGCCACGCCGAAGAAATCGATCAGATAACCGGTGAGCAGGATGCTGAAGGCGCCTACAAACTGGAAGCTGGCCATGTCCAGCGAAAACATGCGCCCCAGAAAGCGGTCCGGGACGCTCTTCTGGATGATGACCGAGCTGTAGGTCCAGCAAATTGACGTGCCCATGGCGCGCAGGGTCAGCGCCAGGGCAACCAGCGGCAGGGTCCCGGCGCCGCCCATCATCAACCAGCCAGCGGACATCAACAGGAAGCCATAGCGAATCAGACGCCGCATCACGCGCACGCGCCCGTCATTGAAGCGGTTGAGCAAAAGAGGCCCGCTCACGGCGCCAATGCCGAAGGCCGCGTACATGATGCTTAGCGGCGTGCTGCTGTCCTCGCCAAAGTTGAAGAGACGCGATGCGTAAATGATCATCACGGCATCTATACTGCCCAGACTGATGCCGGCCTTGACCAGCAAAACGGCCAGGGTAGCCGGCGCATGCCGCAGGTAACGCAAGCCTTCGCGCAGTCCCTGCGTGTTTGTCGCCGCCGGGCTTTCAGACTCTGATTCGTCGGTCTCAATCCGGCTCGTGTTGGTGCGAATGCCCACAATCAGCAACGCCGAGACCACAAAGGTCAGGGAATCGATCAGCAAGGCCGCCTGCGTTCCCAGCTGCGCCGCCACCAGGCCGCCGGCGATGGCCCCGCCCGCCAGCATCGCCGACCAGGTCACGCTGCCCAGGGTGTTGGCCAGCACCAGCCCCTCCCGCGGCAGCAAGGCGGGCAACAGCGCGTTGCGGCCTGGCTCAAAGAATGCCGACAGGGTGAATTGCAGCGCGGTCAGGAGGTAGACCAGCCACAGCAAATGTGGCCCGTCCGCCAGCAGGAGCAACAGCACCACAACAGCGCGCAGGACATCGCTCATAATGAGCAGTCGCTTGCGGTCCAGCCGGTCGATCAGCACACCGGCCCAGGGCCCCACCAGCATGGGCGGCACAAAGCGCGCCAGCAGGAACAGGCTGACGGCAAGACCGGAACCGCCGCTGTATTCCTCTACCAGTACGGCCAGCACAATCGTATTGAACCAGTCGCCCAGCAGGCTGACGACCTGCGCCAGCCACAGACGGGCAAAGTCCGGATTGTCCCGCAGCAGACGCCAGTAGGCGTTCATAAGGTTTCCCGGGTACTGGACGCTCCCATTCTGGCAGCAGAAGGGCATCCACTGCAAGTATGTGGCATTGATGCAGGTTGAGCGCCTGGCTATGCTGGTCGCATGCAGGCATCCACTCTTGTCAGCATCGGCGCGGGCGGTCTGCTTGGCGCCTGCGCCCGCTATCTTTTTGGCGTTTGGATCGTCAGTCGCCTTGGCGTCGGCAGTCCAATTGGCACCCTGGCGGTCAACGGCGTCGGGTCATTTTTGCTGGCGCTGTTTCTCGGCTGGTCCCTGCGACAGGGCGTTCTCGCGCCGCAGGTCCGCCTGTTCGTCAGTGTTGGCTTCTGCGGGGCCTTCACCACCTTTTCGACCTACGCCTTCGAAAGCGTCGCCCTGGCGCGGGAAGGCCAGTGGCTGGCGCTGACGGGCAACATTCTGGGCAACAATTTGCTTTGTCTTGCCGGCGTGTGCCTCGGTCTGGCATTGGCCAGCCGCTTGTGAGCGTCGGTGTGAGCGATGCGCTGACGGCGATTCTCCTCGGCCTGCTCGAAGGTGTCAGCGAGTTCCTGCCCATATCCTCCACCGGACATCTGATCGTCGGCGCTTCGCTGCTCAACCTTGCGCCAGCCCTGCGCGGCAGTTTCGAGATCACGATTCAGGCGGGCGCCGTGCTGGCCCTGTTGCTGCATTACGGCCGCGATTTGGCAGGCAGCCTGTGGGCGATGCGTCACGATTCGCAGGCAAGACACTTCTGGGCCGGCATCGTGGTGGCCAGTTTGCCCGCCGGATTCGTCGGTTTCCTGCTGCGGGACTGGATCAAGCAAATGCTGTTCACGCCGACTGTCGTCGCACTGGCCCTGCTCGTCGGCGGCATTGTCCTGCTGTTGACCGACCGTCTGCCACACCGGCAGGCCGCTGGCGCAGAAGGACAACTGACCCTGCGTCAGGCCCTGCTCATCGGCCTGGTCCAGACTTTGGCATTGATTCCCGGCGTATCCCGCTCCGCCGCCACAATCGTCGGCGGCATGCGGGTCGGTCTCGATCGGCGCAGCGCCACGCGTTATTCATTCTGGCTGGCCATTCCCTTGCTCGGCAGCGCCACCCTGTCCGAATTACTGGACGTTGCCGGCCGCGCCACCACGGCGGAACTGGGGATATTGTTACTGGGTTGTGCCGTTTCCGCCGCTGTGGCATGGCTGGCGATCGCCTGGCTGCTGCAATTTGTCAGCAGACACGGTCTGGCGCCCTTCGGCTGGTATCGAATTGGATTTGGCGTGCTCCTTTTGCTGGCAACGCAAACAGGCATTCTGCCCGCCACTTCAGTTGCCTGAAGCCGGCCCTGATGCTAGAATCTGAAGGGAATTCGTGAAAGGTTGCTGGCCATGCGCAGTGCAGGTGTTCGTCTGGCAGGATGCATCGGCCTTGCACTGCTGGTTCTGCTGGCCGGCTGTTACCAAAGCGCCAACGAGCCCGCACAGCAGGATTCGCAGTTGCCCTCCGGCGTGGCAACCTTTACACCCCAGGCCGCCAACGTACCGATTACGGCTGTGGCCGCCATCGATCCCCTGCCCTCTTCAACGCCCCGGCCGCAAGGCCAACCGCCGCTGCAGGACATCGACCCGCTTAATCTGACGGCCACCGCCATTATTGCCCGGGCCACCCAAACCCGGGCCGCCCTCGATGCGGGTGAACAGGCCACCAGCGGACCTGCGTCGGTCGTCACGCCCGCTGTGCCGCCGGCCACGGTCGAAGGCGGGCAGGAAATCAGTCAGCAGGGCGATGATTGCGTTCACGTGGTGCAGGCCGGTGACGTCGGCCTCAGCAACATCGCGACTATTTACGGCGTAACAGTGGCCGAAATCCAGCAGGCCAACGGGCTGGCAAACATTGAGCTTATTCACATCGGCAACGAACTGGTCATCCCTGGCTGCGGCACGACCGGGTTCCGGCAGTCCGAAGCCCCGGGAGAAAGTTGCGTGCCGGCTGAATATCGCCTCGTGCACACCGTCCAGACCGGCGAGAATCTCTTCCGCATTGCCCTGAATTACGGTCTGGACGTCGACCAGCTGGCGCTGGCCAACTGCATTCCGGACGCCGCCCTGATTCGCGTCGGTCAGCAGATTTACATTCCCTGAGTTGACAAACCCTTGTTGCGCCGCCTGGCGCCGTGTATACTGCGCGCCGCCACGCCGAATGGACATGGGCCACAGTGCCGGAGATCGACCTCATGACCAATCTCGTTGACGAACTGGTCGCACAGACGCCATCGCGGGATCATCCCAAACTCTCGCCGGGCGACACGGTACGCGTCCATCTGCGCATTGTGGAAGGCGAAAGGGAACGGGTCCAGGTCTTCCAGGGTGTAATCATTCGGCTGCGACGCGGCGGCAACGATGCCAACTTCACTGTGCGCCGCATCGCCAGTCATGGCATCGGCGTGGAACGCACCTTCCTGCTGAAGAGCCCGCGCATTGAGAATATCGACATATTGCGTCACGCCAGGGTACGCCGGGCCCAACTCTACTATCTGCGCGAGCGCCGCGGCAAGTCCGCCCGGCTCAAGGAACGGCGGCAGCCCCGGCGCGCATAGTTTGCCGGCGCCGGCAAACTTCAGCCCTTTCACAGACCACGATCAGGCGTCTCCCGCTTCATCCTGCTTCAGGATGTAGTAGGTGCCTTTCTTGGTGCCCACCTTGAGCAGGATACCCTGCTCCACCAGGTCCACCAGATCCAGCCGCAGGGTCTCCGACGATACGCCCTCGCAACAGGAGCGGAACTCGCGATTGGTGATGGAACCATTCTCCCGCAGATATCGCAGGGCGCGCTGTTGACGCGGGTTGACGTTTGCCACCCACTCCGGCACCGGCGCCTGTTGCCTGGCATTGCGCAAGGTCACCGAAAAACTGTAGGGCTGTGCATCGAACAGCGGCGGTTCGTGCCCGGCCTGTTCCATCACCTCCAGCATGCGATCGATTCCCAGGCCCAGTTCTTCAATCAGGCCCCACTGGAAGAGACCGCTGACGATGCGCGGGTTGCGGCTGAAGTGTTCGGCGACGAAGTTTTCGATTGTGATGAAACCCGGCAGGCCGCCGGGCGACACCACTTCCAGGCGATCGGCGAACATGCGAATCTCGATGCGGCGCCCTTTCATGCGATAGTCGCGGTGGCAAACGGCATTGACGATGGCTTCCCTTACCGCGAAGCGCGGATACTCCAGGGTTTCCTCGCGCTCCAGGTCCTTCACCACTGCGCTGACCGCCATTTCGCTCCAGACCAGATTCCAGGCCGCTTCAACCATGCGGGATAAAGGGCCGGACAGCTCTTCCCGGCGAATGTAGCCCGCCAGTCCGTCCTCACCCCGCGGCGTGACCCCGGCGAAACGCACGAAGACCATCCCGCATTGCGGCAACCAGCGCTGCGGTCGCTCACAGAACAGCAGTACGCCGGTGACCGTGGGCTGCCCGTCGGCGTCCAGGGCGCCAATTTCCTGCAACAGGGAGTCGCTGGCGCCGGCTTCTCCCTCAGGTTGACGCAGGCGCAGCGCGCGGCGTTGCAGGTAGGCTGCGATCATCTCCTCGCTGAAATCGCTGCGGCTGGCGCCCGGCACCGCCTCGTTTTCAAAGTCCCCGATATTGCGCGCGCTGCCCAGGCGTTGAATCTCACGCCCGCCCAGTGGCCGGTTGCATTCCCCGCTGCGCACCAGGACGCGCCCGTCAACCAGCGAATGCATGTCCAGGCTGCGCGGCACCTCAAGGCGCCAGGCCGTGCGCGCTTCCGCCAGCGCCACCAGGGTGCTTTCGCCGGTCATCACTGGCGGATCACACAGCCCCTGGGCCTCTCCCAGGGCGCTGTCCAGCGCCTCGCGCGTGATCGTCGTTGCTGCCGGTTCTCCATCGGGACCTGCGCCGAACAGCAGGCTGCCGCCATCGCTGTTGGCAAAGGCAATCAGGGTTTCGGCAATCTGCTGCGGTTTCAACTGTTCCATGCAGGCTGTGCGCGGTCCGGGCCCAATGCTGGCGGGCGGCCTGTCCCCATCCATATCCAAACACAATCCTGACCGGCGGGCGAGTACTATAGCACAGCCCATCGGCCACCCGCCGCCAGTTTTTGCGGGATGACAATTGCCGTCGGCCAGCGAAACAGGTACGCTGGAACCGGAGGAAATCATGAACATCATGTTCATCCCGGTGCTTGTCAGCATCGCCTTTTTCCTGCGCATCGGGCTGATCATGACCGGGATGCTCAAGGGACCTATCCTGCGTACTTTCGAGAAGTACGGCGGGGATGAGGAACTGTATTATCCCCTGCCTGCCCTGTTTCTCTGGTCCGGCGTACTGGTCATCAGCCTGACGGCCTTGCTGGTTGAAAGCGCGAGCATTTTTCTGCCAACGGGGCTGCCTGGTCTGGGGCTGCTGATGCTGGCCTTCCTGGCGCGCAATCATCCGGAATTCGCCCGCGAGCACCCGGATATCTTTCTGCACTACCCGCGTTGGTACCATCAGTTGCGTGCCCGCACCTCACGTTACGAGCGCCGCCGCCTGTCCTACATGTGGCTGTGGTTACCGCGGCGTCTGCGGCTGATCTACAACGGCAGCGACCGCGCATTCAATCAATGGGCCGACCTGGTCATCATGGCATCCATGCGCTACGACGAGGAAGACCCCTCCCTGTGGCGCGAGAATCCGCCGGAAAACTACGAGACGGTCTATAGCGAACCTGGCTGACCTGGTGTCGGGTGAGGCAGATGGATCAGGACTTGCGCCGCTGCATTCTGGCCCACTGGTCACGCAGGGTGACGCTGCGATTGAACACCAGCCGGCCCGCTTCTGAATCCGGATCCACGGCGAAATAACCGATCCGCTCAAACTGATAGCGGGCGCCCGCTTCCGCGTCCTGCAGCGAAGGTTCAACCAGCGCCTGGTTCATCACCTGCATTGAGTCAGGATTGATGTGCGCGCCGGGGTCGAGCCCGTCGCTTTCGTCATTGGGGTTTTTCTTGCTGAACAGCTTGTCATAGAGGCGCACCTCGGCGGGCAGGGCCTGCGCCGCCGACACCCAGTGCAGCGTCGCGCGCACGCGTCGTCCGTCCGGCGCATTGCCGCCGCGCGAGTCGGGGTCGATGGTGCAACGCAATTCGCCAATGTTGCCCTGCGCGTCATACATTACGTCGCGACAGGTCAGCAACCAGGCGCTGCGCAGGCGCACTTCACGCCCCGGCGCCAGGCGGTAAAACTTGCGTGGCGGGTCCAGCATGAAGTCGTCGCGTTCGATGTAAATCTCACGTGAAAATGGCACCTCACGGGTCCCGGCCGACTCATCTTCCGGGTTGTTGATCGCCGTCATCCACTCCACCTTGCCTTCCGGGTAGTTCTCAATGACCACCCGCAGTGGGTCAAGCACCGCCATGACGCGCGGAGAGTGCCGGTTCAGATATTGACGCTGAAAGTGTTCCAGCATTTCGATCTCGATGAGGTTGTTGCGCTTGCCGATGCCGGTGGCGGCGCAAAAGTCGCGAATGGCCTCCGGCGCGTAGCCGCGTCGCCGCATGCCCCGCAGGGTGGGCATGCGCGGGTCATCCCAGCCACTCAGATGCCCCTGCTCCACCAGACGCCGCAGCTTGCGTTTCTGCACCACCGTGTGATCGAGGTTGAGCCGCGCGAATTCGATTTGCCGCGGCCGGTAGATATCCAGCGTTTCCAGCAGCCAGTCATAAAGCGGGCGATGGTCCTCGTATTCCAGCGAACAAAGGGAATGGGTGATGCCCTCGATCGAATCCGATTGACCGTGCGCGAAGTCGTACATGGGGTAGATGCACCAGCGATCGCCGCTGCACGGATGCGCCGCATGCAGGATGCGATACAGTACCGGATCGCGCAAATTGATGTTGGGCGAGGCCATGTCGATCTTCGCGCGCAGCACACAGGCGCCTTCGGCGAAGTCGCCACGTTTCATGCGCTCGAAGAGCTCAAGGTTTTCGGCAACCGGTCGATCGCGCCAGGGGCTGTTGCGACCCGCTTCGGTCAAGGTGCCGCGATATTCCCGAATCTGGTCCTGGTCCAATTCATCCACGTAGGCCTTGCCGTCGCGGATCAGCTGCAGCGCCCACTCGTAGAGCTGGTCAAAGTAGTCCGAGGCGAAGAACAGACGCTCGCCCCAGTCGTAGCCCAGCCAGCGGATGTCCTCCATGATGGCGTCGATGTATTCCTGCTCTTCGCGGACCGGGTTGGTGTCATCGAAGCGCAGGTTGCAAACCCCGCCGAATTCTTCGGCGATGCTGAAGTTGATCCAGATGGCCTTGGCATGTCCGATGTGCGGATAACCGTTGGGCTCCGGCGGAAAACGCGTGTGGACGGACCCGTAACGGCCAGCCTCCAGGTCCGCGAGGATTGCCTCGCGGATGAAGTCCGCGCGTTCCCGTGCAGCGTCGGCGACGGCTACCTTGCCAGGGTCGCTCATTGATGAATGCCCGTTCTCCTGCCGGATGAAGCGAAACTCGTTCTGGCGATTTGCTGGGAGACCTGGATTCGAACCAGGATTCCCGGTTCCAAAGACCGGTGTTCTGCCGTTGAACTATCTCCCACTGGCCAGCCATTCTAGCACGACGCCGCAACGCTGTACCAGAGCGGGCCGGGACACGAAAATGGCGGTGGCCCGCGGCCACCGCCCTGTGCTGGGAGACCTGGATTCGAACCAGGATTTACGGGGCCAGAACCCGTCGTTCTGCCGTTGAACTATCTCCCATCTGGCGGCAATCCTGGCACAGGGCCGCCAGGCTGTCAAGCCTGACGCTGCAGTATGGCGATCGCCCGGTCGATGCGCTGCAGGCAAGTTTCCAGGCCGAGAATCTCCATCGTTTCAAAGAGCGGCGGGGAAACCCGCTGGCCCGTCACGGCGACGCGCAGGCTGCCAAAGAGCTGGCCGACCTTGATGTCCAGTTCCTGTGCAAGGGCCCGCATTTCCGCTTCCAGGGCGGCGCAATCGACGCGGTCCTGCTGGCCCAGTCGCTGGCGCGCTGCCTGCAGGGCCTGCAAGGTGCCTGCGGCATCCATCCTTCGTTGAATGATCGCATCGGCCTCCGGGTCCTCAATCCTGTCCCTGAAAAAGAAACCGGCCATGGCGACGAAGTCGTGCAGCGAGCGCATGCGCTCCCGCATCAGGGGGATGACCTTCCGCAGCAACGCATCGTCAACCTCCAGACCGGCTGCCAGCACCAGAGGTCGCACACGGTCCGCCAGGTCCTTCACCGACAGTTCCCTGATCCACATGCCGTTCAGCCAGTCCAGCTTTTCCACCGGAAAGACACTGTCAGCCGGATTGACGCGGCGCAGGTCAAAGCCTTCGATCGCCGCTTCGACGGGGAAAAATTCGCGCTCGTCTGGCATGCTCCAGCCGATGTTGGTCAGGAAGTTGCGCACGGCTTCAGGCAAATAGCCGGCGTCGATAAACTCCTGGGCCAGCACCAGCACCTGCCTGCCATTCTGGGTGAAACCGGCATGGCGTTTGCTCAACTTGCCCTTGCCATTCGGATTCAGCAACACCGGCAAATGGACGTAGGCGGGTCTCTCCTGGCCGAAGGCCTGCCACAATTGCCAGTGCAGCGGCAGCGAGGGCAACCATTCGCTGGAGCGCATCACGTGCGAGATCTGCATGTCATGGTCATCAGCCAGATGGGCCAGGTGATAGGTCGGGAAGCCGTCGGACTTGAGCAAAACCGCGTCTTGCAACTTCGCATTTTCGAAACGCAATTCGCCACGAATAGCGTCCCGCACGACGGTCTGCCCCTCCAGGGGCATGCGGAAGCGAATCACCGGCCGCGCGCCCGTGGCTGCCAGCCCGGCCCGCTGTGATTCGCTCAGTTCACGGCAATGCCGGTCATAGCCGCTGGCCTCTCGCCGGCTGCGCTTTTCCGCATTGACGGCCGCCAGACGTTCCGCGCTGCAATAGCAGGGATAGGCAGCGCCCTGCTGCACCAGCCATTGCGCCCGCCGGACGTGTCGCTCGCGTCGTTCGGACTGCACGTAGGGGCCGAATTCACCGCCAGTGTCCGGCCCCTCGTCGTAATCGAGACCGTAGTGGCGCAGCATCGCCATGATGTGTTCCGCCGACCCACTCACCAGCCGGCGCTGGTCCGTGTCTTCAAGGCGCAGAATAAAGCGCCCGCCCTGGTGTCGGGCAAAGAGCCAGTTAAAAAGGGCCGTTCGCAAGCCGCCGATATGCAGGGGGCCGGTCGGGCTGGGCGCAAAGCGCACCCGCACGGGTCGCGGTGAGGACATCAGGGCTCCTGTTTGCTCCGGATGCAAGAGGGCGGACCTCTAGCTCACGCGGCGGCGGCGCGCAATGACGCTCTGTGTCAGGCCGATGCCCGCCATCGTGGACAGTAATGAAGTTCCGCCTGAACTGATAAACGGCAGGGTCAGACCGGTCACCGGCATTAACGCCAGATTCATGCCGATCGAGGTCACCGTCTGGAAAAAGATAAAGGCCGCCACACCATAACACAGCAAACTGCCAAAGGCATCGACGGCCAGACGTGCGCCACGCAGGATTCGCATTAGCACAATGCCGATCAGGCCCAGGGTCACCAGACTGCCAATGAAGCCGAGCTCTTCCGCAATAACGCTGAAGATAAAGTCCGTATGGCGCACGCGCAGGAAGCGCCCCTTGTTCTGTGTTCCGACCAGGTAACCCTTGCCCAGCAGACCGCCCGATCCCACGCTGATCAGAGCCTGATTGATATTGAAGTAGGCGTCTTCGTTGCTGAGGGGGTCGATAAAGGTCGAAATGCGCTGGACCTGATAACCTTCCAGCGGCCCTTCAATAACGTCAAAGGCCTGCAGCAGCACCACGCCGCCCAGCAGGGACATGATGAGCATGAAGGTGACCAGGTAACGCAGCGGCAGGCCGGCCCCCCAGATCATGGTAAACCAAATTGCCATCAACACGATAACCATGCCCAGGTCGGGCTGGATGAGAATCAATGCCGCCGGGAAGCCAATGTGCAGCAGCGATAACAAAATGTTCGGCAAGTGACCGATGCGCCGGTAACGACGGGCGAGAAAGTGGCCCAGCGTGATGATGATCAGGAGTTTGGCGACTTCCGATGGCTGGATGCGGATGCCAATGTTGATCCAGCGTTGGGCGCCGGCAACCCCTTCCACACCAAAGTAAAAGACCATCACCAGCAGGCTGAGCATCAACAGATACAGCCACAGGTGCAGGCCGGCCAGCAAACGGTAATCCAGCAGAGACAGGCCTGCCATGAGCATCAGGCCCAGCAGGGCAAAGCGAATCTGGTCCGGCACGCGCGCAATCAGGGTCGGGTCGATGGCGTCCTGGGTCGCGCTGCCGATCATGAGAATACCAAAGAGAATCAGTAGCAGCGTGACGCTGAACAGCAGGTAATCGAAACGTTGCCAGATACTGCCGGTGGCGATCATTTGTCATTCAACTGCGCTGTACAGCAAGGCCGAAGCGTACGTGGAATCAGGGTATCACAAAAGCGGCGCCAGGCTTCAGCCGGTTTCACGACCCACTTGCTGGGTACCGGTCTTGGGTTTCGAAAAGGGTACTTCGGCGACGATTAAATTGTCCCGCCGGCGGTGTTCCAGTGCGAAGTCCACGCGGTCGCTCTCGACGGCGACATAACGGGATATGACCTCAAGGATCTCTTCTTTCATGCGGTCCAGTTCTTCCGGTGAGAGATCGATGCGGTCATGCAACAGGACAAAATGCAGGCGTTCCTTCGCGCTTGCCGCGCTGCCCCCTCGCCCTGCCCGCTTCAGGAGCCCTATTCGTTCCAGTAGTCCTGCCATAGTCAACCCTGCTTCAGAAGCTGGTTTCCACCGGAAAACAAACGGGTCAGCCTTCTGAGGAACCCGTCTTCTTCTTCGAGCGGGAGGAAGGGGACGTTTTCGCCATTCAGACGACGTGCGATGTTGTGATATGCCAGTCCTGCCCGGGATTCTTCGTTCAAAACAACCGGCACCCCCTTGTTTGAGGCGGGTACGACAAACTGGTCTTCCGGAACAATGCCAATCATTTTGATAGCGAGTATGTCGGTGACGTCGTCCGCCGACAACATCTCCCCCTTGCTTACCATGTCCTGTCGAATGCGATTCAGCACCAGCTTGCCGGGCCCCTTGCCGGCCGCTTCCAGCAAGCCGATGATTCGGTCCGCATCGCGTACGGCCGAGACTTCCGGATTGGTCACGATCAACACTTCGTCGGCTGGCGCAATCGCATTGCGGAAGCCCCGTTCGATGCCCGCGGGGGAGTCGATCAGCACATAATCAACTTCCGGCCGCAGCCAGTCCGAGACCTGAATCATGTCCGACTGGCTAACGGCAGACTTGTCACGGGTCTGTGAAGCCGGAATGAGGTGCAGGTCCGGCAGAAGTTTGTGCTTGATCATCGCCTGCCGCAATTTGCAGCGGCCCTCGGCCACATCCACCAGATTGTAGACGATGCGGTTCTCCAGCCCCATCACGACGTCCAGGTTTCGCAGGCCGATGTCTGCATCGATCAACACCACGCGTTTGCCCAGTTGAGCCAACGCCACCCCTATGTTGGCAGTGGCCGTGGTCTTGCCCACACCGCCCTTGCCGGAGGTGATGGTGACAATCTTCCCCCCCATGCCGTTTTCTCCCGCCATTACCAACTCACGACCTGTATCCTGCCGTCAAGAACAAGAGCGACTTCGGGCGTCGGCGCTTCCCCGTTGTCGGCTGGTGACGTGGCCACCAGACCGGCAATGCGCAGTTGCATCGGCGCCATGTCCAGCGCGCAGACCACAGAGCTTTCGTCTCCATTGGCGCCTGCATGCACTATGCCGCGCAAATGGCCCCACACCATCACGTCACCGGTTGCAATCACTTCTGCTCCCGGGTTGATGTCACCGTATACCACCACATGTCCTTCCCCACGCACCACACGGCCGGAGCGAATCGTGTGCCGCACAAGAATGCCTCCCGACCCCGATTTGTCCTCGGCGCTGGCCTCCGGTTCGTCTTCCTGTTCCTGAACGATACCGGCCAGCGCTGAACCGGCGCTGGTGCGGATATCCAGCGCCTGTGTTGAATTGCGGGTCGTTTCACTCTTGCTCAATACGGCCCACAGGGAAAGTCCCCGGCGTTCCAGCAAGGCCTTCAGCGAAGTGAGTTCGTATTTGGGGACGGGCCGTTCGCCGACTTCCAGAATGATGCGACCGCCCTCATAGAACCTGCCCTGTTCGTCAAGGTGAGCCGCAAGGTGGCCCGTCGTCGCCGTCCACTCGACAGCCGGGTCGATCTGTATCAGCAGACCTTCCCGCACCCCCTTGATGGCAAACGATTGCCCTTCCATTGCACCTCCGTCAGGCACAGCGTCCAGTCCGGTCATCGCACAACCTTCAGGATTCCGGCAGTATACACGCGAAAGTTGGCGAATGCTATTGGACTGCCAGGTGTTGCAGCAGGAGCCAAAGAGGCAACAATGCGTACAGGCCGGTGACGGCCCAGCCTGGCCTGAAGCCGGAGCCAGTCGCAATGTGCACAGACCAGTCGCGAATCGCGTGGACGGCGACGGTCATCCAGAAAATGCCAATCATGTGCAGCGGCAGCAGGAGTACCGCAATGTCGCGCCCGAAGTAGATCAGACCAAAAAATGCCCAGCAGCCCCAGGCCAGCAGCGTGACGATACCGGTCGCCGGATACCAGCGTGACAGGCGCGACAGGCCGAAGAGCGCCAGCAAACTGCCGGCGATGCTCAGCTGGTCGCGCACAATTTCCAGCAGGGTCAGCCAGCGCGCCGCTTCACGCCAGCCATCGGCCAGCAGCCAGGGCAGTACGAGTCCTTCCTCCGCCGCCTGTGCCGCCGGGTAGAGCCACCACTCCGAACTGAGATAACGCGAAACAATGCCGGACAATCCATACAGGCAAACAAGCAGGAGCAAGAGCCAGAAGCCGCGGGCAAGACGCGCTCTTGACAGCAAGAGCGCACTGCACACTGCCGGTACGAAGAGCACAAACAATGGCGTGTTGGCAACGCCGATGAAAAGCAAAATCAGGATGGCCCAGGCATGGCTTGCTTCGGGCGCCTTAACCTCTCCATCGTCCGGATGCGGCAAGCTGCGTTGTAACAAATCGACCAGCAACACCAGCAGCCAAGCGCTGGCAAGCGCCGTCAGCCTCAGGCTGTCCGCCTGTCCCTGCTGCCACCAAAAGACCAGCGAAAAGAGCGCAAGGGCGACCACCGCCGCCAGCAGCAGGCTCCTTTGCTGGCGCAAAAGCAGCAGGACCACGAGCGCGGCAAGCAGTGCAAGCGCCAGCAGCGGCAACAGGTCCTGCCGCGAGGTGCCACCCGTCTGCGTCCAGAACGCCGGGCTGAAGGCCAGTACCAGACAGCCGCAGAGCGCCAGTGCGGACCCAAAACGGCGCAGCAGCATCGCCGTGGCCACGATGACCAACGCCATGCCAGAGGCGCGCAGCACCGGCGTCTCTCCAGGAAAGAGAAAAACAACGAGGGAAAGTACCCCACCCAACAGCGCCGGCAACCAGTGGCGCAGACGCTGAATCGATTCTCCTTCCGCGCTCAGGATCCCTTGATTCATGCGCCGGCGGGAGGAAATGCCAACACCCCGCCCCGCTGGTTTTGCAGGCGCAACCAGGCTTCCAGCGTCTCAACGACAATGGGCAGGGCCACCAGTGAACCTTCCCCGCCGTTGTAAACAAATGAAAGAATCAGGATTTGCGGGTCTTCCGCCGGCGCGTAGGCGGTAAACCAGGCATGTGCCGGCCAACTACCCTGAATGCACAGGCCCAGGGGCCGGGCGATGTCATCGCAATACTCCGCCGTGCCGGTCTTGCCTGCCACGTTGATGATCGGCAGGTCCGCCGGCGTGGCCGTGCCATAAGTCACCGCGCCGCGCAGTCCTTCATGGACGATGTCCAGCACGTCGGCATCCACAAAGGGCGGTTGATAGCGATCGTCAAAGCGCAGCGCATTGCAGACCCGACCGTTAAAGGGGTAGTTGAGCGGAATATGTACGCGATATTCGCGCAACTCTTCGAGGAAGGGGTCCGGGTTGATGTCGACGGTGTTTACATAGGTGTCCGGGTCGCAACGGGCCGGGTTGTAAAATTCACTGGTATCCTCACAGGTGCAGGCCAGACTCGCCGGCCCCTTCATGATCATGTCCTCTATCTGGGTCAGCGCCAGACGCTCACCCTCCGGGACCTGGTCCAGCACGAGATGCCGCAATGCCTGGGGCTGGAAGGATCGCAGGACCGCGCCTTCCGCGTCCAGAAAACTGCTGACAATCGTTGGTTGCCACAGTGTGCCCCCGTTCACCGCGGCCGCTACCGTAGAGATCAGTTGCAGGGGGGTGACATTGACGAAACCCTGGCCGAAGGCAGCGTTGTAGGTGTCGCCTGTCGACCAGTTCTCGCCATGCGTACGGCGCTTCCAGTCCGGGTCGGGCATGATGCCGGCCAGCTCGCCAGGCAACTCCACACCCAGTTCACTGCCGATGCCCATGGCCGTTGCATAGCGAAACAGGTCCGTGATTCCCAGACCGCCTTCTCGCAGGGTCAGCGGGCTCAGATCCGGGTTGCCTCCGCCTACCTGATAGAAGAAAACGTCGGAGCTGTTGGCCAGTGCACCGACGATGTTCAGCAGGCCAAAGCCATCCCGCTTCCAGTCGAAAAAGGTCTGGGCCTGCGCCTCGTCGTTGGGCGCGTAGCGATTTGGCAAGGTCAGGGAGCCCGGGTTGAAGATCGAAGTCTGTGGCGTAATGACATCTTCTTCCAGGACCCCCACCGCGGTCACGATTTTCCAGACCGAGCCGGGCGGATACAGCGAGCCAATAGCGTGGTTGTTGAGCGGATTCTGCTCCGCATTGAGCACTTCCAGATAATAGTCCGCGTCAATGGCGCGCGCGAAACGCGCGTTGTCATAGGTCGGCCAGCTGACCATGGCCAGGACTTCACCCGTAGCCGGATGCATGGCGATCACCACGCCGGACTGCGTCTGGACGCGGCCGGCCTGGGCATTGACCAGGTTGATGCGTCGGGTCAGGGCCTCTTCGGCCGCCACCTGCAGTTCCGTGTCCAGGGTCAGTCGTATATTCTGTCCCGGAAGGGGTTCGCGCCGACTGATTTCCCGCAGCACTTCGCCGGCCACGTCAACTTCGCGCAACACCGAACCGCGCACACCACCCAGCTGGTTTTCCATGAAGAATTCCACGCCGGAATAGCCAATGCGATCAAAGAAGGGATTGTAGCCCTGCTCCTGCAGTCGAACGGCTTCTTCGGCGGGGATGGGGCCCATGTAACCGATTACCTGGGACGTCAGGGCGCCCGTCGGGTAGCCGCGCACACCGCGTATCTCTATATCCACGCCCGGCATCCCGATGCGCTCTTCGAGGATTTGCATCGCGGCCGAAGCCGGAATGTCCTGCGCCACCACAACCGGGCGAAAGGGCGCCAGGCCCTCGCCTTCCTGCACCAGTTCCTCAATGCTGCGCACGTTGCGGCCTTCCGCCAGTTCTGTCGTGGGCGGCACATCCACCAGCGCCGAAATGCGGGTGAAGATTTCCAGGTCCGCCCCCACTGCTTCGGGCAGCCGGGCCGGCACGATGGTCACGTTAAAGGCGGGAACGTTGAGCGCCAGCGGAGAGCCAAAGCGGTCCAGAATGACGCCGCGGGGCGCGCCAACCGGCAACTCGCTCAGCCGGTTTTCGTCCGCCCGGAGCAAGGCGTCTGTCTGGTTGACAAGCTGCAATTCGTAAAGGCGCAGTCCAAAGAGCAGAAAAACAGCGAAAATAACGCCCTGGAAAAAGCTGAGGCGCCAGCCCTGGAAGGGTTGCAGAATTTGCATCAGAAGCGACCTCTTGCCAGCATCAGCGGGCAACCAGCTGGCGCGCCTCGACGCGGCGTTGCACGAAACGCAGCACAGCGAAGACGGGCAGGATCAGCGCGAAATTGTAAATCACGGTCGGGAAAATGACATAGCCAAGGTCGTCCAGAAAGTCCACCGTAAAGCCCTGAAACGCGAACAGCAGCCACATCAGCATCTGTTGCGCCAATGTGCCGATTCCGGCCAGCAACAACAGGGTCAGCAACCCCGCGCGACTGAATTGCTCTGTTACGACATTCACCACAAAGACCAGCAAGACAAGGCCAATGACTGACTGACCTGTAGGCGCCAGCGAAAGCAGGTCCTGCATAATGCCACCGGTGAAGGCCCAGGCCACACTCTCCGCCAGAGGCGCACGCAAGGCCCAGGCCAGGACACATAGAAGTACGAGGTCCGGGCCGCCATCCCACAGGCGGATCTGTGGCACCAGCGTTGTCTGCAACGCCACGGCCAGCAGCAGCACAGGTAGCCCGACCCAGGGACCCACGTCCGGCTCAGTTCTCCATCTCGTCGAAAATCCCGGGGTCGATGGGCTCGAAGCTGGTCATGACCAGCACGACTTCCATTTCGTCAAAATTATTAAAACTGATGACTTCTGCTTCCTGAAACAACTCAAACTGAAACTGGCGGGAACTGGCAACCTGGCCGATCACGATGTCCGGCGGGAAATTCCCGCCGAGGCCGGACGTGAGCACCAGGTCGCCAACAACAATGGATTCACCGGGTGGCACCAGCGTCAGGCGCAGGTTGCCCGAAAGCTGACCGCGCAAACTGCCCTGAACCCGTGTGCCTTGCAGACGGGCGCTGACCGCGCTGTCACGGTCTGTGACCAGCAGAATGCGCGAGGCATTGGCGCTAATTTCCAGCACTCGCCCTACCAGCCCCTGGGCCGTAACAACCGGCATCCCGACGGCGATGCCGTCGCGCGTGCCCCGGTTGATGGTGATGCTGCGGCGCAGGCCGGTCTGGTCGTTGCTAATGACGTCGGCAGTCACGAATTCCTGGCTGGCGGCCGTCCCGGCATAGTCCAGCATCTCTGCCAGCCGTTCGTAGTCTCTGGCTATTTCTCGCAGTTCGACGAGCTCCGCCGTCAGAACCGCCAAAGCGTCCTCAAGCGCTGCGTTTCTTTGCTGCAGGGTTTGCAGTTCCGCCAGGTCGCTGACGCCGCCCGTAAGCGCCAGGGTGGCCTGATTAAGCACACCGGTCAGCAAATTCAGCGGAATGGAAGCCACTTCTTCCAGCGGGCCCAGCAAACCGGCGTTGCTGAGCCCGATGAGCAGCAGACTCAACAGAAGACAAAAAATCAGAAACAGTATGCGGTTGCCGCGCCAGGCGCGAACCATCGGCCTCTCCCGCGGGACTGCCTGCGTTCAGTATAGCAGAGCGGCACGCAGGGCCACGCAGCATCAGGCGATTCTGCGGAACTCAGTGGCGGGTGCTGCCGCGTTCCAGACCGGCCAGCAGACGACGCAGGTTGTTGTAGTCCTCCAGCACGCGACCGGCGCCGCGGGCGACGCAGGTGGCGGCATCCTCGGCCAGCCATACGCGGATGTTCACTTCCTCCGCCATCCGCTGCGGCAGGCCCATCAACTGACTGGCCCCGCCCGCCATGCAAATCCCGCTTTCCATCAGGTCCGCGACAAGTTCCGGCGGCGTGTCGTCCAGAGCATCCTTGACTGTGTCAACAAGGATCTCTACCGAGCCGGCGATCGCCTCCCGGATTTCAATCGAACTGACTTCCACGGCGGTAGGCAGCCCGGTCACCAGATGGCGCCCCTTCACGTTCATGACGCGTTCATTGGGCAAGGGAGAGGCGGAACCGATCTCCAGCTTCACTTTCTCCGCGGTCGGCTCGCCGATCAGCAGGTTGTGGCGGGCCCGCATGTGCTCCACGATATCTTCGTCCATCTCGTCACCGGCAACGCGGATGGAGCGACTGATGACGATCCCGCCCAGCGAAAAGAGCGCGATTTCAGTCGTGCCGCCGCCAATATCGATCATCATGCTGCCGCGCGTCTCTTGCACAGGCAGTCCGGCGCCAATGGCCGCCGCCACCGGTTCCTCGATCAGCCATGCCTCGCGCGCACCGGCGCTGATGGCCGCATCGAAGACCGCGCGTTTCTCCACCTCGGTGACGCCGCTGGGAATGCCAACCACGACCCGGGGGCGCGGGATCGGCACCCAGACCTGTTCGTGCGCCTTGCTGATCAAATGATGCAGCATGGCTTCCGTGACTTCGAATTCGCTGATCACGCCGTCGCGAACCGGCCTCACGACGACGATGTCCCGTGGATTCTTGCTCCACATTTCCTTGGCGCGCACACCCACTTCAATCGGCCGCCGTGTTTTGCGCTCAAGCGCCACGAAGGATGGTTCGTTGATGACGATGCCCTTGCCGCGAACGCTGACCAGTGTATTGGCTGTACCGAGGTCTATGCCGATGTCAAGGGAGAACAGCCCAAGAAAATAGTCAAGCGGACTGAGCACACGGGACTCCTGCTACCAGTGAGCGAGGATTATAGCACAGGACACATTAACGATTTGTTTGTGCTACCATGGATTCATTCATGTGACCATTCGGTCTTGTGGCCGGTATTGCCATGGACCTCCTGCAACACAGCGCCCGAATCCTTGGACAGCGAGATCTTGTCGCGCCCGGTAGCCGACTGTTGCTGGCGGTCTCCGGCGGCAACGACTCTCTGGTAATGCTGCATCTTTTGCACAGCTTGCACTCCACCCTTGGCCTTGACCTGCACGTCGCCAGTCTCAACCACGGGATGCGCGGCGCGGCAGGCGCCGATGATGTCTCCTTTGTGCAGCAACAGGCGGAATCGCTCGGGCTGGGTGTGACGCTGGGGTCCGCCACAGGATTGAAGAGCGAAGCGGATGCCCGCCGCGCCCGCTATGATTTCCTGGCAAGTGCCGCCAGACAGGTCGGCGCACGCCATGTCGTCACGGCCCACCACGCGGACGATCAGGTGGAAACCCTGCTGCTCAACCTGTTGCGCGGCAGCGGACTGCGCGGTCTGGCCGGCATGCGCCCAGGTGCGGAACTTCCGGGCCACCCTCAACTGACCTTGCTGCGTCCCTTTCTGGAGGTCCCGCGCAGTGAATTGCGCGCCTGGGGCCAGTCTCAGGGGCTGGAGCCGCGGCAGGACGCCAGCAATTGCGACCGGCGACTGCGACGCAACCGCCTGCGACACGACATCCTGCCCCTCTTGCGGGATTTAGACCCGCGGGTGGATCAATCGCTCCTGCGTTTATCGGAGATTGCCGCCCGCGACTACGACTTTGTTCAGCAGCAACTACAGGCGGCCACAGCGAAGGAATTGCGCCGCAGCGACCGGCGCATTCGCCTGTCTCAATCGACATTTCTTGCCCTGCACCCTGCCCTGCAAAGGCACATGGTGCTGAACGCCTTGCGCACTTTGGGCAACACCGGGCCTGGCGCCGCGCACGTGGCAGGCCTGGTGTCACTGGCCCATTCCGGTCGCACGGGGCAGACCTGCAGTCTGCCCGGCGGCATGCGGCTGCGGATAGAATACGGAGATCTGGTTTTCGAAAGCGCTGACGCGGAAGTGGACTGGTCAGGGCCCCTGCTGACAGAGCGAGAGCCGCTTAAGGTCCGCCTTCCGGGCAAAACAGCCCTGCCCGGCCAAAACCGGGCGCTTGTCCTCAGCAGGCAACGGCCTGACGGGATGGAGGCATGGCAATGTCTCTCCCTGCCGCCGGCGGCCACGATCACGCTGGATACGCGCAGACCTGGCGATCGCTTTCACCCGGTCGGGTTGAACGGTCACTCCCGTTCGCTCAAGAAATGGATGATTGACCGCCAGCTTCCCCAGGTCATCCGGATGCAGGTCCCACTATTGCGGGTTGATGGTCACATTGCCGCAATCTTCGACGGGACAAATATCGTGCCTTCCCGACACTTTCTGGCAAGTGAAACGGATAAGAACGCTTTTTTCTGCGCAATCTGTCAGATTTCTGGCCCAACATCGCACTAATGTTTACAATTATCGCATAAGGCGTTAGGCTGGAATAAAGTAGGTAGGACAAGGCAGACGACATCATGAACGCTTTTTCTCCGGGTGCAAATGTACTGGTTGTGGATGACGAAGGAGCGATCCGCTATTCGATCAGCAGGACGCTGCAACGCGTTGGCTACCAGGTGAGTCAGGCAGCCGATGGCGAACAGGCGCTGGCATCCCTCCAACACAGAAATTATGACGTTGTGCTTACTGACATTCGGATGCCCGGTTTAAGCGGCACCGAATTGCTTCGAAAAATTCGACAGCATGCCAGTGACGCCATCGTCATTATGATGACCGGTTATGCCAGTCTTGAGACCGCTATCGAGGCGCTGCAACTCGGCGCTTGCGATTACCTTGTCAAGCCCTGTTCCAGCGAAGAGCTACGCACCAGCGTGGCGCGCGGCGTGGAACGCGCAGGCACCCGTCAGCGTCGCCAGGGTCTGCTGGACGCCTTGCGCAGCAACCTCGATGAGCTACTCCATGCCAATGTTAACCTCGCGCCGGATTCTCAACAGGACCCCGGACCCGATGACCTGGAGGAATTCGTTGCGGAAACTGAGACAGGCGTCAGCGGGCTTCCCGGGCGCAACCTGAGGCTGGGCCCCCTGACGATCTATCCCGGGCGCTACCAGATAGAAATCAGGGATCATCCGGTTAACCTGACGCCGACCGAGTTTGACCTCCTGCTGTATCTGGCGGCACACCGTGACCGTGTGGTCTCCTGCCGGGAACTGGTGCGCGAGGTGCGCGGCAACCAACTGGACGAGGGGACCGCGCGAGACGTCATTCGCCCCCACATCAGTAACCTTCGACGGAAACTGCGCAAACAGGATCCGGGCGTCCAGTTGATTGACAATGTTCGCGGTGTGGGTTATCGCCTGAGCAATACGACCGGCTAAAGGGCCGCAATCCGGTCACGTGAGGATGGTTGATCTGCTGCATTTCAGGCCAGGGACCGGATTAAAACAGAATGCCAGGCATGTCCAGCGCTCTTAACCCTGACCTGCTGACGAAGGATTTCGCCGCAACCCTGAACGATGCAGCGCAACTTCAGCGGGAGTTTCGCCAGGCAACCCTGATGCCGGAACTGATTCTGCTGGCCCTGCTGAGAATCGGCAACACCTCGGCAGGCGCAGTGCTGTCAGAGTTTCATGCCAGGCGCGGACTGGACCTGGAGCAACTGGAACGTCAGGTCCAGTTGGCCTGCGCCAACCGCCGCGACCCCGGTGGGAGGCTTGGCCTTGTCCTGCCAGACGGGCGTCAGACCCCGCTTTCACGGCAATCGATCATCCTCATTGATGACGCCCTCGAAGAAGCCAACCGCCGCAACGTCAGACGCGTGGACTGCGAACACGTCCTGTTGGTGCTCGCCAGCGACAACATCAGCGCCAGTGGTCTGCTCCGTCCCCATGGCATCACCAGGCGCACGGTGGCCGACGTGATGGACAAATTGAACCAGGAGCCGGCCGACGCGCAGACAGCGCGTCATCCTGCAGACGGGAGCCCGTCCCCCCGGGCGGAAGAACCCGCCGTCTTTGAGCGGGAGGACTTGCTGCGCAGCGTGCTGACTGTCGTAAACCAGGCGGTCAACCGGCACCTTGTGCTGGTCGGCCCGGCTGGCGTCGGCAAACGAAGCCTCGCCATCAGCCTCGGGCAACTGGTTGCCAGGGGAGAAGGACCCCGGGGCATCACCAGGTTTGTCCGGGTCGCCGAAGATGAATTGCTCGACGACGATCAGGCTGCCCTGCGCGTGGCACTGGCGCAGGCCCGCGGCGGGATCCTCTTCCTGCCCCACTTGCAACGTTTCCTGGGCCCACCTGGCAAGGCGCAATTCGGTGGTTGCACGGCGCTTGTTCTGAAGACCTTTCTGGCAAGTGATCCGGTTGTCATCGCCACCGCCGGCGAGTCTGACTGGAACGCCAGGCTGGCCCTTGAGCCGGGCATTGCCGAAAACTGCCAGGTGCTGCGGGTCCCGGAACCCACCCGCCGTGAAACCTTGAACATTTTGCGCGCGCTAAAGCCGCAACTGGAACGTGACTATCAGCTGCGCGTCACGGAAGATGCACTGAATCTGGCGATCAACCTGGCCAGGCGTCATTTGGCGGCGACCCCCTTGCCCCGCAGCGCGGAGAACCTGCTGCACCGCAGCGCCGCCATGGTCAACATCAGCCGGCAGACCAGCCTGACCCTGCGGCCGCAACTCGCCGACAGCTCGGTACTGGACGCGGACGATTTGCGGCTCTGCATCAGCCAGATGACCGGCGTTCCGGTCAGCCAGCTGGGCAAGGACGAACGTCAGCGTTACGCCAGCCTGACCGACTATCTGAAACAGCGTCTCATCGGCCAGGACCAGGCGGTGCAGTCCGTCAGCCGCGCCATCCGAACGGCCCGCGTCGGCCTGAAGGAACCGAATCGGCCCATCGGCGCGTTTCTGTTCCTCGGGCCCACCGGCGTCGGCAAGACCGAACTGGCGCGTACGCTCGCCGGTTTCATGTTCGGCAGCGAGCAGGCCATGCTTGCGCTGGACATGAGCGAATTCAAGGACGAATCGAGTGTCAACCGGTTGCTGGGGTCTCCCAGCGGCTACGTGGACAGTGACGCCGGCGGTCAGCTCACCGAGCGCGTGCGCCGCCAACCCTATCTTCTCGTCCTGTTTGACGAGGTGGAGAAGGCCCATCCCCGCATCATGGACCTGTTGCTGCAGATGATTGAAGAAGGTCGACTGACCGATGGTCGCGGCCGCAGCGCCACTTTCAGCGAAACGGTCCTGATCCTCACCAGCAATCTCGGTTCCGGCAGCCTGGCCAGACCTGTCATCACGGATGGAGCGCGTGAGGCGGCCCTGGAGCAGGTGCGCACCTGGTTTCGGCCAGAACTTCTCAACCGCCTCGACGACGTCGTCATGTTTAACGCCCTTTCCGAGGACGATCTCGCAGCCATTCTGAAGCTCTTGCTGGCTCGCGAGCAGCAACTGGCCGCGGAACGTGGCCTGCAACTGCAATTCAGCGACAGTGCTCTTCAATGGTTGCAGCAGCAAAACCATGAACAACAATACGGCGCGCGCCCCCTGCAGCGCATTATCCGGCGCCACGTGCGCGTACCCCTGGCCGATTTTCTGCTGAGCGCCGCCGCGCCCGCCCGCAGCACGGTCCACATCGACGCTGACACTTCCGGGCTTTCCTTCGTTACAATGGATGCCGACAATTCAGGGGCCCCTGCGCAGGACTGATGCGGCACAACAGTTCGCAGGGCGTTCCGCTGTGCAAATCCCGAGGAGTCATGCCATGACCATCAAGCTGGACCCCGGCATCTTTCGCGCCTACGACATTCGCGGCACGGTCACCGGAGACAACCCGCAACTGACACCGGCGCTGGCGGAGCGCGTCGGGCGCGCACTGGGCACCGCCCTGCAACGGGACTTTGGCAGTGAAATGGTCTACGTTGGCTGCGACAACCGCCCGTCTTCAGCCGGGCTGCAAGGCGCAATGATTGCCGGACTCACGGCCACCGGCATGGACGTTACCGATATCGGCGAGGTCATCACGCCAACGGTCTACTTTGCCTCGGCCAGCCATGGTGACGCGGGCGCGGGCGTCATGATCACCGGCAGCCATCTGGACGTGCGCTACAACGGCATCAAGCTGGCCTATGGTTCGCTGGCCATGGCCGGCGAGCAAATCACAAATCTGCTCGATCTGGTGCGCAGTGGCGAATTCGTCAGCGGCGCCGGTCGCGTCACGCAGGACCACGACATGATTCGCCGTCACATGGCCACCATTCAGGGCAAGATGCAGATGGCGCGCCCCCTGACCGTCGTGATGGACGCCGGCAACGGGCTGAGCGGCACCTGGGTGCCACCGGTATTGCGGGCCCTCGGTCTCAAGGTGCATTGCCTTTATTGCGAGTCGGATGGCACCTACCCCAATCACCTGCCCAATCCCGAAGACCCTGAAATGACGCGTGATCTCGAAGCCATGGTGCTGGAAACCGGCGCCGACGTCGGCCTTGCCTTCGATGGCGACGCCGACCGCGCCGGCTTCATCGACGAACGTGGCCACCACGTGGCCGCGGACCGTTTGCTGGCGCTGCTGGCCCGTGACCTGTTACAGCGTCAACCCGGCGCGACTATCGTCTTTGACGTCAAGGTCACGCAAACACTGCCGGAACTCATCGTGCAGTATGGCGGCGTGCCCCTGATGTGGCGCACGGGCCACAGCCTCATGAAGCAGAAAATGCACGAGGTCGCTTCGCCCCTGGGCGGGGAGGTCAGTGGTCACCTTTTTACCGGCGAAGACTATTTCGGCTTTGACGACGCGCCGCTGATCGCGCTCAAGGCCCTGCAGATTTTCGCGGCCACGGACCGGCCGGTCTCCGCCCTGTTTGACGAAATTCCTCAACTCCCCGCAACGCCGGAAATCGTGCTGGGCGCGCCGGATGACCAGAAATTCCGTATCATTCAGGAAATTCGCGATGAACTGGCGCGCGACTACGAGGTTGTGGACATCGACGGCGTGCGGGCCAGTTTCGAGCATGGCTGGGGTCTGGTGCGCGCCAGCAACACCCAGCCGGCCATCACCCTGCGTTTTGAGGCCCAGGAACGTCACCAGGTCGCGGACTACATTCGTCGTTACAAGGTGCTGCTGGATCGCTATCCATCGGTTGATCAGGGCAAGTTGCTGGCCCAGTTGCAGGCATTCAGCGAACCGGCATGAGTGCGGAGCCCGATCAGCGGCAAATCTATGACAACGACGCCGCCCGCTACGAGCGACTGGTCGCCGCGGAGGACTGGCAGCAACGTCTGCTGCCAGCCATCCGCGACGTCGTGCCGCTGGCTGGCGCCACTGTCGTTGAGCTGGGCGCCGGCACCGGCCGACTGACGCGTCTGCTGTCCCCTTGCGTGCAAAAGGTGTACGCTTTTGATCGTTCCGGTCACATGCTGCGTCGCGCCCGCGACATTCTGCTGTGTCAGCGCCCGGGCAACTGGTCTCTCGCCATGGCGGACAACCGGGACCTGCCGCTCGGAGATCGCTGCGCCGACATCGCCATCGCCGGCTGGAGTTTCGGTCACAGCACTGTCTGGGACGAGAAAGGGTGGCGCGCGGAGGTCGATCGGGCCGTAAGTGAAATGCAGCGCGTCCTGCGGCCGGGGGGCACAGCCATCATCATTGAGACCCTGGGCACGGGAAGCGAGACACCGCAGCCGCCAACGGCAAATCTGGCTGCCTTCTATCACTGGCTGGAAACGCAGCGCGGGTTTTCCCGGCGTTGGTTGCGTACGGATTTCCGCTTTGCCTCATCGGAGGAAGCCAGGGAATTGCTGGGCTTTTTCTTCGGCGAGGAATTTGCCAGTCAGGCGCCGCTTTCCGCATCCTGTGTGCTCCCGGAGTGCAGCGGCATCTGGTGGCGACGCGTTCCGGACCAGGCGCCGAGGTAGCGTTCGCAAGCCAGACGCAGGTCTCGCACGGAAACCTCGTCTGACGCCAGCAGGGAGAGCTGCAGCGGGCCCCTGTTACACACGTACAGCAGGCAAATCGCCTGGTCCGCGTCGGTCTCCAGCAAATACAGGCGCGCGGGACCCTGACCTGCGCCGTCCCTGGCGAGCGCCCGCAGGCTGGCTGCCGTCATCTCGTCCACTTCCCCGGCCCGCGCGACTTCCTCCTGCGCGCGCTCCAGCAGTACAAACCGGGCGCCCGTCTCCCGCGCCAAATCGGTCAGTTCAGGCGCAGCCTGTGAACCGTCCCCGGCGCCTGCCGCCGCGTCCGGCGGCCCTTCAGGGGACTCCTGTGGCTCTGGCTGCGTTGTATCCTGCCGGGACTTAGCTTCACTGACGTCGACCGCGGCTTCTACTGCCCCGTCGCTGTACAAACGAAGAAAGTCGGGTTCACTGACGTAGCGCCAGTTGCCGGCATCACTTTCGTTTCCGGCCAGAGGCTCCAAAGGCGTGTCTTCCAGCGAGTTGGCGGCGGGTTCCAGCCTGGCCAGCGCCGCCTCCAGTCCTGCGCTGCGCGCGCTGCACAGGACGGGCACGTCGTAGCCGAATTCGTGCAACTGGCGGGCAAGTACCGGGCCCGCCTGCTGCTCGGCGCTGTCGAGCAGGACCAGACCCTGTGGCTGCGCCTGCCGCGCTGCGTCCTCGTCCCGCACAGTGGTCAGGCGCCACGCGCCCCGTTGCGCCAGGGCGATGCCCAGGGCCGGGCCAAATTCCGCTCCGTCGCTGATGATCAGAAGTTCGGTACTCATGCCAATCCCTCAGTTGCCGGAGACCGTGACATCCAGCCTGGTGCTGTTGTTGCCTTCATCGCTTTCGCTGATTTCATCATTGCTGTCAACGGTTACCACCAAAACGACGCTTTCCGCGCTGCTGAATTCCAGCACGTGCGAAAACGATATGCTTTCGCCCGGCCCCAGACCGCTGACAACGTCGACCAGAGGGTCCGCATCCGGGATGCCGGCCAGGCGCACGCGGAAGCCGGCGCTGGCCGCCGCACCCCTGTTGCTGACCGTCACCTCGTATGTGCCGGACACGGAGGATGAACCCTGCGCCAGGGCCAGCGAATCCGGCCCGCGCAGGCTTGCCACGACCAGGTCCGGCTGCTCCGATTCCCCGGCGCTGTCATCGTTTGCAGCATCCTCCTGCGGGGCGTTGGGTGGCAGGGCCGGCGCCGCAGTCACGGGCGCGGGCCCCGCCGGCTGCGTTGACGTAACCGGAGGTTCCGGCGGGGGCAGCGCCTGAATATTGGTGCAATCGCCATAGACACTGACAAACTGCTCGTTGGGGTTGTCCGGGTTGCGACCGGCAATCCAACCGGCTGTGCCATCCCGCAGCCTGATTTGCCACCACGAGTCTCCCACCAGTCGCGCCAGCACAGGCAACTGGTCGCCGGAGGCCAGCGTGGTGACGCGCGAAAAGTCGGTGCCGGCATTGACGCGCACGTTGAGAGGGACATTGGTCAAAACGCGACAGGTGGGGTCATTGGGGTCGATGACGGGCACTTCGGGTAGCGGTACGGCCGTGCTTAGCACCTGGCTGCGATTGGCCCGGACCTCCAGAGTCACGCTGGTTGGCTCACCCGCCACGTTGCCGCGCCAAGCGACCACTTCCAGTTCCAGTTTGCCCGTGACGACCGGGCGATAGTCCAGAGTGACGGGCATGCTGCGATTGCCGGAGGGGGATTCCGATGACACCGTGCGCACAATGCGGTCATTGGCCACCAGTTGCACACGGGTCACGCCCTGGACATCGCTGGCCTGACCGCGAATGAGAATGTCGGTCCCCACCACCACTTCGGCGCCGTCCACCGGCGTGCTGATTTTGACCTCCGGCTTGCTGGCGCTGGCGGTGGCCACTGCAGGGGGCAAGGGCGTGGCTTGCGGCCGTTCGGTGGTGAGATTGCAGGCGCCAGCCAGAAACGCAAACAGGAGCAGGGCAAGTCGGACAGGACGGCTCATGCCTCTTCCTTCGGCGCCGGGCTGTTGCCGCTCATTCCCGTCACTGGCAAGGTAAATCGTCGCGTTTAACAGCTGACCGGCAATGCAGGCGGGACGGTCTCGGGCTGCGTTACGCGACCCTGCAGGCTCCAGGGGCCGGTCCAGGTGATCTCGACGTCCACGACCTGACCGCGTCGTTCGTTTTCGTCTTCGAAAAAGACCAGGCGATTTTGCGGCGTGCGACCGCGCCAGCGCCCCTTGCTGCGCTCTTCCACCAGCACCGGAACCCGCTCCCCCAGCCATCGCGAGTTAATCTCCGCCAGGATGCCGGCCTGCAAGTCCTCCAGCGCGCGGTGACGGCGTTTCTTTTCCGCATCGCTGACGTCGTCCGGCATTTTGCGGGCGCTGAGTGTGTGTGGCCGCGGGCTGTAGCGCGCCAGATGGGCCTTGTCGAGACGCAATTCCGCCAGCAGATCATACGTCCGCTGAAATTGCGCCGCGCTCTCTCCCGGAAAGCCCACAATGATGTCGGTGTTGATCGAAACTTCCGGCACCCGATCGCGTATGCGTTCGATCAAACGGCGGTAGTCGTCCACGCTGTAGCCGCGTTTCATGCGCCGCAACACCTCGTCATCACCGGCCTGCACCGGGACCTCAATATGGGGCATGACCCGCGGCAGATCCGCCACCGTGTCCAGCAGGCGCTCCGTCATCCAGTTGGGGTGACTGGTCAGGAAGCGGATACGTTCAAGCCCGCAGTCTTCCGCCGCGCCATGCACCACGCGCAGCAGGCCCGCGAGGTCCGGTCCGTCGTCAACGTCCATGCCGTAGCGATCGACAATTTGCCCCAGCAGCGTGACTTCCTTCACGCCCTGCTGCGCCAGGCTGCGCACGTGCGCCACGATTTCCCCCACGCTGCGGCTGCGCTCCACGCCCCGGCGGAAGGGTATGATGCAAAAGCTGCAGGCATGCGAACAGCCGTAAACGACCGGCACGTGCGCGCTGACCAGGTTGCCCTGTTCCAGGCGCGGCAGCAGCAACTCGCCGTCCTGCAGGGCGTCGCGACGGGCGCGGGCCTCATTTTCCTCCGCCAGAACACCGTGTTCGTCTTCCCGCTCGGCAAGAAAACGGGTCATCGGCGCCGGGTCCGAGGGCGCCATGAACACGTCGACGAAAGGCAGGCGTTGCCGCAGGGCCAGGGGATCGCGCACGCCGACCATGCAGCCCATCACGCCGATCACCTTGTGCGGTTCGGTCTGTTTCACCTTGCGCAATGAGAGCAGACGCCCAAGGCCCTTGTCCTCGGCGCTTTGTCGCACCACACAGGTATTGACCACGAGAATGTCCGCGCTCTGCGGGTCCGCGGCGGCGCTGTGCCCCTGGCGTTCAAGTTCTGACGCCAGGCGCTGCGAATCCGCCACGTTCATTTGGCACCCGAGGGTCCAGATGTGATAGTCCATGAATCGCCGCCCGCCAGCCCTGGCGGCATTGTAGCCGCTGGCCGCCGCAGAATCAATCCGGCCTCAATGGCCCCGTCCCAGCTGCTCCAGCCTCGCCAGACGCTCCGCCTCTTCCGCCTGCAGCCAGGGGTCTTGCGCCAGTTCCGCATGCGCTCTGGCGAACCAGGGCCGCGCCTCTTCCTCCTGCCCCAGCAGCAACAGACACTCGCCCAGTTCCTCATAGACGTAACCGTCGGGCGCGTCTTCTTCCCTGGATTCCGCCAGCAACGCCCGTTGCAATGCCAACGCCTCTTCCACCCGCTCCAGGGATCGCAGACAGCGCGCGATGCACCAACGGGCGATGCGAATGTTGCCGATCTCGCCCTGTCGCTCGCGCCATGCCAGCGCCTTGCGAAAGTGCTGCAGCGCCCGCTCATAGTCACCCTGGTCGTGCCAGGTCCAGCCAATGTTGTTGTGCAGCGAGCCGGGCCACTTCGCGACGCGTCCATCCTCACTGCATTCGGCCAGCTTCAGCGCCTTCATCGTCCATGCCAGCCGCTCCTGCGCCTCCGGCTCGACTATGGCCAGCATGTGTGCCGCGTCGACCGCGTGAAAGTCCTCGCCGATCGCAGAGCCAAGTTCCCAGGCTTCATGAAAAAAAGCCAGGGACTCTTCAGGCGAACCCGATGAATTGTGGCAACGACCGGTTTCCAGCAGCCAGCGCACGCGGGCCCGGTCGCCCGCCGTGTCAAGCCCTGTTTCAGCCTCCGCCAAAACGTCGCGCGCCTCGTCGAACTTGCGTTGCAGGCCCAGCGTACGGGCGATTTGCGTCAGCAACTGCACGCGCTGCGATTCGTTGCCGCTCTCGACCAGGTCGGGCAGCAAGTCGCGAAAGCGTCCTTCGCTGGCTGCCGGGTCGTTGTAGTCCCAGAGTTCGTCAAAAGCTTCCATGAACCATTTACTCCCCACGCATTGTTGCCCGACCAACACAGCCCTGCTATCGTAACCTGCGGTCCCCTGCCATTCCACGCGCCCCTGCGGAGGTGAGTATCGTGATCAGACAGTCAGCCTCATGGTGGTGTTTCGTGCCCCACAGGATGAAAGCGCGTAACTTTGTGCGCACCCTGGCCGACTGCGGTTACGACGGCGTCGAGCTCGTCGACGAAGCGCACTGGCCGCTCATCCGCGACCATGGTTTGAAGATCGTGGTCATCTTCGGTCACGACACGCTCAATGACGGCCTCAACAAGCGCGACAATCGCGAACGCATCCTGCGCGAACTGGAAGCCAACCTGCGGCTCGCGGAAGAATGGGACATCGCCAACCTGGTCGTCTTTAGCGGACAGCGCAATGGCCTCGACGACGACGTCGGCATGCAGGTCTGCGCCGAGACTCTGGCCGCCATCGCGCCGCAGGCAGAAGCCGCCGGCGTGACCCTGTTGCTGGAATTGCTGAACAGCAAACTCAATCACCCGGACTATCAGTGTGACCGAACGGAGTGGGGCGTGCAGGTCTGCCGGATGGTCGATTCGCCGGCCGTGCGACTGCTCTACGACATCTACCACATGCAGATCATGGAAGGCGACATCATCCAGACCATTCGCGACCACCACGCCTGGTTCGGCCACTACCACACCGCCGGCGTGCCCGGCCGCAACGAGCTGAATGACGATCAGGAACTGAATTACCCGGCCATCGTTCGCGCCATCGTCGCCAGCGGCCATGCCGGTTACATCGGGCATGAATTCATTCCCCTGGGCGACCCTGCCGCCGCCCTGCGCCAGGCACACAAACTGACCGCCGCAAACCTTTGATCTGAGCCCCGCTTCCTCTTGTCCCGCCGTCTGACCATTGCGCTGCTTTCCCTTGCCATCCTGGCAAATTGCGCGTCGGGTGAGCAATGGACTCCGGCGACCACCCCGCCGGCATCGACAACGACTGCGACGGAGCGGACCCAACCCGACCCGGCCAGGGGAGCCATGCTGTTTCGCGAGTTTGTGCCGCAGGCACGCTACGCCTGCGTTACCTGCCACCGACCGGACTCGACGCAGGCCCTGCTCGGCCCGGGGCTGTCGGGTATCGGCGCCGGTGCATCGCCCTGCGATCCGCAGCAAGGCCTGGAGGACTACCTGCGTGAATCCCTGCTTGAGCCCGACGCCTGCCTGACGCCAGGCTTCAGCGCCGGGTTGATGCCTTCCGTCTATACAGAGGTCTGGAGTGAGCGGGACATCGACGACCTCGTCGCCTGGATGCTCACGCTGCGCCCGTCGAACGGCGCGGGTCAATAATGGTATGATGAGACCGCAGGCGTGAATTGCGGCCGGGACGGAACATGACCAGACAGGGGCAACAGGACCGACAGGTCTGGCAGTCTCCCGAAGCGATCGGGCGCGCATTTGGTGAGGAATACGCCCTCCTGCCGCCCGACCCGGCGGTCGAACTGGCGCCCGTCAAACGCGTGGCGATCATCGCCGAGGCCTTTTTGCCCAAGGTGGATGGAGTCGCCAAGACCGCCTGGCTCACCCTGCGCTACCTGCAACAGACCGGGCGGGAAGTGCTGGTCTTCGCGCCGGACACAGCCCCGCCGGCCGTCGGCAAAAGTGAAATCGTGGCCCTGCCCTCGCTCGGGCTCATCATGGCGCCGGAGTCGCGCATGGCCCTCCCCAGTCCGGCAGTCGCCAGCCGCCTCGAGGAATTCAATCCGGACCTGATTCACATGTTTAGCCCGGCCTTGCTGTCTGTCAGCGGCATGCTGCTGGGGCGCATGCGACATTTGCCGGTCATCGCCAACTATCAGACCGACCTGCCGGGCTACACCCAGCAATACGGCCTGCACGTGTTCTCCCAGCCGATGCGCGACTGGCTGCGCTTTATTCACAACGGCTGCCACCTGACTCTGGTGCCCTCGCGCACCACGCACGACCAGTTGCAGGCCTGGGGCTACCGCCGCCTGCGCTATTGGGGTCGGGGCGTCAATTGCCAGCGCTTTTCGCCCGAAAAGCGGTCTGTCATTTGGCGCGAACGCCTGTTGCAGGGCCGCGCTCGCGACAGCCTGATTTGCATTTACGTCGGACGCCTGGCCAACGAAAAGAAAGTTGAGTTGCTGCTGGACCTGGCGCGGACACCCGGCATCGCCCTCACCATTGTCGGCGACGGCGCCCGCCGTGAGGAACTGGAGGCCATCTTCGCCGGCACCGGGACTCACTTCACCGGCTACCTGCTGGGTGAAGAGCTGGCCAGCGCCTTTGCCAGCGCCGACCTGTTCGCCTTCACCGGCCCCAACGAGACCTTCGGTCAGGTCGTGCAGGAAGCCATGGCGTCCGGCCTGCCATCAATCGTCATCGACCAGGGAGGTGTGAAAGACCTGGTCCTCGAAGGAGAGACCGGCATCATTTGCCCGCCTGACCCACAGGCCTTCGCAGCCGCCGCCGCACGACTGCGCGATGACGAGGCCCTGCGCCTTGGCATGGCCGCGCGGGCGCGCGAGCTGGCGCTGGAGCGCCCCTGGGAACGAATCATGGCTTCTCTGGAAACCCATTATCATGAGGCCCTCGCCATCAACAGTCGTTTGCTGCGCATATTCCCGCCCCGTGGCGGTTTGAATCTGCCCTTGCCCATCTCGTTTGGCCGCTGAACGGAGTATGCATGGCGCGCAAGAACAAGGCCCGCAAGACCATCGCATTGATCGCGCATGATGGCAAGAAAGCCGAAATGGTCGCCTTCGCCCTTTCGCATCTGAACGTACTGGAGCGTTACAACCTCGTGGCGACCAACACCACGGGCAAGATGCTGAACGAAAACACGCGCCTCAAGGTGCGGCAGATGCTCTCCGGCCCGCTTGGCGGCGACGCCCAGATTGCGGCGCTGGTGGTCGAGGGCGGAGTCGCGGCCGTGGTCTTCTTCGTTGACCCCCTGGGCAAACACCCGCATGACCCCGACATCCAGGGCTTGCTACGCATCTGCAACGTGCACAACGTGCCGCTGGCGACCAACCCGGCATCCGCGACCTTCATCATTTCAGCCGAGGCGCTGTAGTCATGTCAGGACAACCCAACCTGCTCATCATCATGTCCGACGAGCACGCGCCGATGTACAGCAGCGTCCACGGGCACCCACTCGTGCAGACGCCCAACATGGAGCGCCTGGCGGCGCTGGGCACGACCTTCGACAACGCCAACTGCAACTCGCCCCTCTGCATGCCCTCGCGCATGTCCTTCATGACCGGCCGCCATATCCATCATCAGGACACCTGGGACAATGCCTGCCCCCTGCGCGCGGACGCCCTGACCTGGGCGCATCTGCTGCGCTCGGTCGGCTATGAGGTTGCGCTTTCCGGCAAGCAACATTTCTGCGGGCCGGACCGCCTGCATGGCTTTCAGCAGCAACTGGCGCGCGATCTGCATGCCGAACTGGCCCATCCGGTCTTTGACTGGTCCGCTGGCGTTATTCCGGCCCGGCAGCCCTGGGGCGCTTTGGCGGAAGCCGGCCCCGGTCGCAGCACTGAAGTCGAGGTCGATGATCTGGCCCGGCAGCGCGCGCTGGACTGGCTGCGCGAGCCTGCGCGCCAGCAGCAGCCCTGGGCGCTGAACGTCTCCTTCATTGCGCCTCACTTTCCCTTCATCGTGCCGCAGCGCTTTTGGGACATGTACCCGCTCGATCGCATCGACATGCCTGTGATCCCGCCCGGCCATCTGGAGTCGCTGCATCCCGTCTACCAGCGACTGCGCGCCATGTTTGGTTTCGTGGACTTTGACGAGGAGCTGGTGCGTCGCGCCCGCGCCGGCTACTACGGCCTCATCACCTACCTGGATGAAAAGATCGGGCAGTTGCTCGACGCGCTGGAAGCCACCGGTCAAATGGAAAACACCGTTGTTATCCATTTAAGCGATCACGGCGAGATGAACGGTGAACATGGCATGTGGCGTAAGTCAAACTTCTACGAGGCCTCCGTTCGCGTGCCCTTGCAAATCGCCTGGCCGGGGCAATTGCCTGCCGGCCAAAGGCTGCCGCAGGTCGTGTCGCTGGTCGACGTGGTTGCCACCATGCTGGAGCTCGCCGGCGTTGAACCGCCCGTGTCGCTGGATGGTGACAGCCTGGTTGGCCTGCTACGGGGCCGGGACGCGGACTGGAAGGACGAGGCCTTTGCGGAATACTGCGGCCATGGCGTCACGGCTCCGATGGCCATGCTGCGCCGTGGCCGTTACAAGTTCAACTACAGCCTCGGCGACCCACCCGAACTCTATGACCTTGAGGAAGATCCGGGCGAATTTCACAATCTGGCGGGCAGGGCGCAACACGCAAAGGTCGAGGCCGAATTGCAGTCCGACCTGCTGTCGCACTGGGACCCGCATGAGATTGAGACCCGTGTGCGGCGTAGCCAGCAGGAACGCCTGCTGCTGGAGTCGCTGACGGACAGCGCCTGGCGCGGCGGCACCAGCCGTCCCTTCGCGCCGCCGGAATGGCGCAACTAGCCGCCACTGAAGGCGCTTGCCAGTTCGATCGCGATAATCCCGTCCAACGCTTCCAGCGCCTGCCGCCAGGCTGTTGATGGCACGACCACGTCCAGACCGTGGCGTAGATAGTGGACCTGCACGGTCAGACTCTCTGGATCGATGTCCGGCCGCTCGACCAGCGCACGGGCGTACAGGCCCAGTTGCAGCCGGTAACGTCTTGCATGTTCTTCCGCCGCGGCAGGCTCCGCTCCTTCGCCCGGATTCGCGCTCTTGAAATCCACCAGCGTCCAGCCACCGTCCACATCCTGCATCAGCAGATCGATGCTGCCCTGAATCAGGCAGCCGCCGTGGCGCTGCATGAATGGAAGCTCGCGCAGCAGGCGCGGCGCGCGCCTCATCCGGGCAGCGAGCGCGCTGTCTTCAAAGCTCGCCAGCAGCGCTGTTGCCTCTCGCTGCAGCCTGGTCCGGCGCCGGGAATCGCGTACGCCACGCGCCCAAATGAGTCCTTCCAGCCGCTGTTGCAGGAGATCCGCATCCGGCTCCGAATCGGGCCGCCACCAGCGCAACGCGTCGTGCATCACGTCGCCCAGAATGCGCTGCTCTTCAGGGTCACCCGGCAGCGAGACTGCGCCTGTCCTGCGCATGACGCTGCGCTCGAAGTGGTCCGACAATTGCGTGACGTTGATCTCCCGCAACAGACCGGGCGCTTTCTCTGGCAGGGGGTGCAGCAGCGGCAAGGCAGGGGCGGCGCTGGATTGTGCAATGGCCTGCACTTCCGGGAGAGCATCCCTTGCCGGTCTGGCCGAAGGGTCCATTGCGGGAGTCGCAACCAGTTCGCGCCAGACGACCTTGCCGCCACCGATGCGCCAGCTGGCATCCGCAATGTGCTCGTCAGGTCCCAGCGCTTCATGCAACCAGGCCAGCCAGCCTTCATCGCCAGGCTTGCCATCATGGTTGGCGCAGACGATCAGGTAGTCCTGCGCGCGCGTCGAGGCCACGTAGAGCAGGCGGCGGCGTTCGTCCAAACTCTCCTGCTTCCGGTCCTTCTCGACCCGGCGCAATGCGAAGGATTCTCTGTGGCTGCCTTCCTTCATGTCAAACACCCTGCAAGACAGTTGCCCTTCACCGTCCCGCACCAGCACAGACGCGTCGTTTCGTGGCTGCCACTTGCCGGCGTCCGCCAGCACCACCAGCGGAAACTCCAGGCCCTTGCTGTTGTGTACCGTCATGAGCGTGATCGCGCCCTCGCTCCCCGCGGCCACGTCCCCTTCCCGTACCTCGCGCTGACTGAATTCACGCAACAGCGTCTCAAATTCAGTGAACAGCCAGGTCCTTTCTGCCGCCTTGTCCAGCAGCTTCTCCACGTTGCCGCGGCGTCGCTCGCCGTCGTACAGGCCGCTCAGGGTCGCCAGATAGCCGGTTCTTGCCAGCGCTTCGCGCAGCAGCTCCGCGACCGTGACGCGTCCGGCCAGCAAGGCAAATTCCCGCAGACACTCCGCGGCAAAGCGCGCCTGTCGCGCATCGGGCCCCGTCAGATCCGCGGGCCGCAGCAGTGCATCCCACAGGGGCGCTCGCTCGCCGTCACCGTTGTCCGGCATTCGCAAGCGCAGCAGCGCCTCGTCACTGAGCGCGAAGAGCGGCGAGCGCAAGACACTGGCCAGCGACAGATCATCACCGGGGTTGCGCAGCGCCCGCAACAGATTGAGCAGGTCCAGCACTTCCTGGCGCCCGAAGTAACCGCGCCCGCCCAGGGTGACGAAAGGCAGTTCCAGCTCCCTGAAGGCTTCTTCGAATTCCGGCATGCGATTGTGCGTGCGGAAGAGCAGCGCCACGTCGCCATAGCCGAGCGGCCGGATTGCCACGGTCTTACGGTCAAGCATCGGGCAACGCTCCGCCACCAGACCCTTTAGTCGCCTGGCAAGTGCACGCGCCAGCCGTTCCCGACCCTCTTCCGCCCCGAGTTCAGCCGCCCTGTAGTCCATCAGCAGGAGTTCCAGCGCCGCTTGTGTTCCCGGTGCCTCCCTCCGTTCGGACACCATGGGCTCGTGCCTGTCTTTCGGCAGCGCAACGCAATGGATTTCATTCAGTACGTCCAGCAGGGGCTGGTGCGAGCGGAAGGACTGCGACAGCGACACCTGCAGGCCGCCGCCGGCGCGCACTTCATCCAGGGCCTTGCCGAAGTTGTCGACGTCCGCCCCGCGAAAGCCGTAAATGCTCTGGCGCGGGGCGCCAACGATGAACAGCCGACCTGGCTCCTGCGGGTCGGCGAGGGCGCGAATGATCTGCCACTGCAGTGGACTGGTATCGTGAAACTCGTCGACCAGCAGCTGTCTGAATTCACGGCACAGTCGCTCTCGCACGTCGGGCTGTTGCAACACCTCCTGCGCCAGCTGCTCGAGGTCGTTGTAATCCAGACAGTTGTCCGCGCGCTTCCTCACGACATAGACTTCGCGAGCCTTGACAATCAGGCGCCGCCAGAGCGGCAGCAGTTCCGCCGCGCGCCGGTCGACGACAGTGATGCCCTCGCCGATGTCCTTGAGCACGCGCCGGACCTCTTCCCGCAGCGTCCGCATTACAGCCCTGGCTTCCTCGACGGTCTCCTTGTCGCCCCAGTTCTTTTGCGTCCCGCCAGTCCATTTGATTGCGTCATCGATTGCCTGCAGAAGCCCCGGCGACTGCGCAATCGCGGCTTTCTCAATTTCAATGCACAGGGGACGGCAGACTGCCCACACGTCCCCCAGCTTGTCGTCCTGCGGCCAGCCGTGTCGAGGCTCCCAGGTCAACGCGTCCTGAAAGCCTGACGATGCGCGAAACGCCTTCAACCGCTCCTCAGCATCACGCTCCCACCCGGCCTGCCAGCGTTGCAGCACATCTTCCGGCACGGGGTCCGGCACCGACTGCCGCAACTGCGCGCGCAGTGCGTCCATGATCTGCTGCCTGTCATATTCCGCGAAAAGCGCGAGCGACGGGTCCCCTGCCTCCGCCAGTTGCTCCAGCGCATCTTCCAGGGCCGCATCCAGCGCCACGCCGGATTCGTCCGCCTCCATCACCCTGAACTCCGGGTCCAGACGCGCCTCGGCCGCGCAGGCCCGCAGGATTCGCGTGCAAAGCGAGTGAATCGTGCCGATACAGGCGCTGTCCACCGCGGCAAGATGTCCTTGCCAGCGGTCTCTGTCTTCCTGTTCAGCGCCGTGACTGCGTTCCCGCAATTTGTCACGCAGACGTTCCCGCATTTCCCGCGCCGCCTTGCGGGTGAAGGTGATGGCCACCAGCGACTCCAGCGGCCAGTCCGGGTTGGCGTCGAGCAGGGCCAGCATTCGTTCGACCAGCACGTGCGTCTTGCCGGAGCCCGCCGCCGCCAGTACCACCAGATTGCAGTCGTGGGTGTAAATGGCGCGTCGCTGCTCCGCGGTCAGTTGCAGTCTCACGGCGTTGCACCCTGCCCAGGACTGCGCGTTTCCTTCACGCGACAGAGCTGCCAGAATTCACAATAGCGTATGCAGCGTCCATTCTCCTTGTCGGGTTGCCGCGGCTCGACGCCAAAGTCGCCCTGGCGCGCGGCGGCTATGTTCTCTGCGACGCGATTCTGCGCCGCCTGCAAGATCGCTTCGTCTTTTCCGTCCAAACGGACCAGGCGACTGCTCTTGAGGTCTCCAAGGTATTGATATACACCGCCCGAAAGCTCCGGCCCGGAAGCATCTCGTTCAAGCATCGCTTTCGAAAACAGCAGGTACAGCAGGACCTGAACGTCAGTGCCATTTTCAATCGCAGAAGGAGAAAATGACGAACTGCCGCTCTTGTAGTCCACGACCAAGGCCTGGCCATTGGCTACGTCCATGCGGTCGATATAGCCGCGCAGCTTCAATCGCTCCGGACGACCGTCAATCGCCAGCGGAATGCTGAATTGCTCTTTTTTGCCAAATTGCCGCTCCTGCCACAGTGACTGGCGCGCCGCTCCTGGCAGGCGCTTGCCGAGCGGGCTTGCTGCCGAGAAGTCCAGGCGCACAAAGGCCTCCAGCCTTGCGCGAATGCCATGTTGCTCCCAGGGCCACAGGGCATCGGGGTCACACTTCAGGACCTTGCGGGGGTTGGCAAAGACGAACTGCGCCACGTCCTCAAGAATCGCCAGCGCCCCGTCCAGATTCTCTTCTTCTATCGTCAGATTTTGCTCGTTGACTTCGCGATAGGTGCGCTCCAGAATCGCGTGGTTCAGGTTTCCCCGTTCCAGCGCGTTCAATCCTGGTTCCGGTTGCCACAACACCTCAAGACCGAGCAAACGACCGGCGAAGAAACGGTAACGGCAGGCGCCCATTTCGTTCAGTTGCGACGCGCTCCACAGCCGATTTGGGCCCAGTTCTTCTGCAAGGAATTGGACCAGCCGCCCATCGGCCAGCACGCCGGCATGACGGTCCAGCGACCGATGCCTTGACAGACGACCTTCCTCGACCCTGACGCCATACTCCACCCGCTCCAGCAAGTCGGCATGCTCGCGTCGCAGCCAGTTGCGCAGGGCCGCAGCCTCCGCTCCCTTACTGGTTGTCAGTGCGATCAACGCTTCCCCGACGGAGGCGACCTGGGTGGCTGGCACCACCCCTGGCGGACCGCCAGGTTCCAGATTCTTGTCCGATGCAGCATCCAGCACGGCTTGCCACAGGTGGCTCGCCCGGCGCGCGTTGCCATTTTCTTCGGCTGGTCGCGTCAACAGCAGCGTGTCACGCGCAATGCCCAACAACTGCAGAAAGAGCGCGTCCTCACCGCCTGCATTGCCGGGGCCCAGGTCGACACCGCGGGCAGCCAGCGCCCGGCGCTCTGTGGCCAGATACAAGGCGTCCGCGCCCGGCGTAAGCGGGAAGATGCCGGCTGAGAGACCCGGGATGAAGACGTGGCGCGCTGACAGACCCTTCGCCATCGATGCTTCCACGACCAGGGCTGCGCCAGGCCGCGGCCCTTCGCTCTCAAGACTCATGCGCTCCACAGCCGCGCGCATTTCCACGCGCCAGGCGTCAGGGTCTGCGGGTAATCCGCCCAGACCAGAGAGGTCGGCATTTCCACGCGCTTTCCGCTTGAGAAGCCTGTCAAATGCGTCCAGCGCAGCCTGTTCCCGCGCAGAGGGAAAGGCGGACGTGGACGACGCCATGCAGGCCCGCATTTCCAGCGTGTATGCCGCCGCGCCCGGCGCCGGATCAAGCCCGCAGAGGTTGCGCAACCAACGCCACAATCCCGTCGAGTCCTGTTCCCCTGGCGGAGTCACCGCCTCCATGAAACGACGAAAGGCCTGCGCGATGTCCTCGCGGCCCTCAACGCAGCTCTTGTCCAGGGCGCTGGACCAGGCTTCTCGACCGCCCGCAATGCGCTGCTGCCTGGCGACGCTCTCCAGGGTCGTCACCTGCTGCGGGCCCAGTCCAGCCATCCTGAAACAGGGCGCGCGCAACACGTCCAGCGTCTCCTGCAGCGGGAAATCGGCATCGGACAATGCCAGCAGCTTGAGCAAGTGGCGCATGACGGGCTGGTCAATCAGAGATTCGCCACGCGCGAAAGCCAGCGGCACGCCATGCTCCCGTCCCGCGGCGCGCATTGGCCCGGCATATTGTGACCAGTCGCGCAGCACAACCAGGCAGTCTTCCGGCCGCGCATCGCTCTCCAACACCAGCCATTTGATGCGCCGCGTAATGGACCGCGCCTCTTCCGCCGGCCCCGGGGCCTCCAGCAGGTGGAGGCTCTCAACCCCCTCCATGGCGCGCTCGCTGCCGCTGAAAAGTTTGGTCGCAAATTGTTGCAGGCCTGATTTTTGCCCCGGCTGCCCGTCCGACAGGCTTTCGATGCGCAGGTTTGCCGGGCCGTTCGCTATCAGCAGTTCCAGTGTTTCTCTGAAGCGCGCGCCTTCACCGGCCTCCCTGCCGGGCAAGCTGGGCAAGGTGATCAGCGCGCTGCGCACCCCGGCCGCGAGGCGCATCAGCAGTTGCGCCTGCAGGGGCGTGAAACAATCGAAGCCGGTCGCCAGCAAAAACTGACCTGGGCCAGTTCAGCCTGTACCCTGGCGTCTTCCAGCAGTTTGCAGGCCAGGGCCTGTTGCCCCATGGGATCCTGCCAGCCGCAATCCTCCAGTGTTTTCCGGCATCGCGCGGCGATGGCTGCCAACTCACGGTCTCTCTGGCTGCGGGCCGCCGCCAGAAAGGCTTCCGGTGACACAAGCCGAGACCTCAACTCATCCAGCCAGCGCGCGATGGCGCGTAACATGCCCGGCGTATCGGCGGCCTGCGCAAAGACTCGCAATTCGTCTTCCCGCGCCAGTTCCTGTATGACGCCCTGCAACAATTGCCGGCGTTCGTCCTCTCGCAGCACCCGCGCAAAACGGCCTGCCATACCGGTCACTCTGCCAGCCAGGCCCTGAAACTGCATGAAGCTGACGTTGAACGCTGCGCTGCCGCTATCCGCCTGCGCGGCAAGGCCTTGCCGCAAATGTCGCTCCAGCAGCCGGTTCGGAGTCAACACCCACAGCGCCGGCCAGCCCGGCCCTGCTGACATCTCGCGCAACTGCTGCAGGGCGTGGTCCGTCAGGCCCGCGCCGGGTGGCGCCAACAGGATGGTCGCAATTGCTGTTGTTCTGGCTGCTGTCGTCCGCATACTTCTCTTGCCTGACCCTCACTGAAGGTAGCGCGCGGCCTGGTGCAGCGCCACGCGCGCCTGTTGCGAGCAGATTCTCCGGCGGCTAAAATGGCTTGTGGAGTCTGTCCCCGGTTTCAGGAGTGACAGTACGCCGTCATGAACGTCCTGTATGCAAGCGCAGAAGTCAGCCCCTTCTCCAGTTCCGGAGGTCTTGCCGAAGTCGCCGGTTCGCTTCCCCTGGCCCTGCGTTCGCCGGAAACAGACGTCCGTGTCATCACACCGCTGTACGGCTTCATCGATTATGCCGGCCACGGACTTGTTTACCGGTTCTCCTTCCGCTATCCGCACCGCAGCGGAACGCTTGACGTCCATGTCCACAGCGTTTGTCACAATGATGTCTCTCACTACTTTCTGCAATGCGAGCCCTGGTTTGGCACAGAGCAAGCGCTGTATCTCGACCAGGCCAGAGACGCCACGCGCTTCATCCTCTTCTGCCAGTTGACGCTGGCCTGCGCCTGGGAACTCCGCCAGCGTTACAACTGGTTCCCGGACGTACTGCATGCAAATGACTGGCACTGCGCCCTGATCCCCTTCCTGCTGTCGGTCAGCCGCTCCAGCCCGGACTGGGCGTCGATGCGTTCGCTGCTAACGATCCACAACCTCGCCTACCAGGGGCACGACTCCGGCGCGGCATTGTACTACTGCGGCATCCCGTCGCGCGGCCAGCCGGACCTGGTCTACCAGGACCTGGACGACAACCTGTTGGCCATCGGAATCGCCAGCGCCGACGTACTGACCACAGTCAGTCCCCGCTATGCGGCGGAAATCCAGACGGCCGAACATGGCCGCGACCTTGATGGCCTGATTCGCACGCGCAGCGCGAGCCTCCATGGCATCCTCAACGGCATTGATCGAAGGCACCACAATCCCGAGACGGATAGTCACCTGGCTGCCAAATACAATGCCGCGGAGTTTGGCGATTCACGACTCAGCAACCGCAGGGCCCTGCAGCAAAGGCACGGTCTGGACAGCGAACGCAAGGTGCCGCTGGTAGCCATGGTGGGACGCCTGGACGTGCAAAAGGGCTTGCATCTGGCCTTGCCGGTCATGCGACGTCTGCTGACCCGGGACGAAGTGCAGTTCTTCAGCCTGGGCAACGGCGATCCCCGCTTTCATCATGAACTGGCGTTGATGGCCGGTCAGTGGCCGCAGCGCGTGGCCGTGCAGCACGACTTTGATGGCGCCCTTGCCCGTCAAATCTACGCCGGCTCAGATCTCTTTCTGATGCCCAGCATCTTCGAGCCCTGCGGCATTGGCCAATTGCTGGCCATGCGTTATGGTTCTCTGCCCCTGGTGCGCGAGACAGGCGGTCTGGCCGATACGGTTGTGAATTACGACGATGGCCGTGGCTCCCGCGGCACCGGTTTCGTATTCAACTGGAGTGAAACGGAGGCCCTGCTGCACACGCTCGAATGGGCCATCAGGACCTGGCACAATCGTCCCGCGGCCTGGCGGCGTATGCAGCGGCGCGCCATGAAACAGGACTTTGGCTGGGACAAGAGCGCCCGTGCCACCAATGCGCTTTATCGCAACGTTGTCATCAGTGAGGCCCACCTGTGAAAATCAAGGCTGTAATCCTTGCCGGTGGCGAAGGCACACGCCTTGCCACCCTGACTCACAAACGCGCCAAACCGGCCGTCCCCTTTGCGGGCAAGTACCGCATCATTGATTTCACGCTTAGCAACTGTGTCAATTCCCGCATATTCGACGTGCTCATCCTTACCCAGTACCGACCCCACAGCCTCAATGATCACATTAGGCGTGGCCGCCCCTGGGACCTGGACCGGTCCTTCACCGGCGGGGTGTTGCTGCTGCAACCCTTCCTCGGCCGGCGGGACACCGACTGGTATGCCGGCACGGCCGACGCCGTCGCGCAAAACCTGCCCTTCGTGCGCCGCGGCAGGCCGGACTATGTCCTCATTCTGTCCGGCGATCACATCTACCAGATGGACTACGCCGAAATGTTGCAGTTCCACCACGAGAACAAGGCGGACGCCACGGTGGCCACCATTCGCGTTCCCATGGACGAGGCCAGTCGTTACGGCATCGTGGACGTCGATGCCGACCTGAGCGTGCGCGGCTTTGTCGAGAAACCGCCGGAACCGCCGGGCAATCTGGCCAGCATGGGGGTCTACATATTCAGCTATGACGTGCTGGAGCGTATGCTGCAACGGGATCATGAACTGGGCGATTCCAGCCACGATTTCGGCAAGGACATCCTGCCGCGAATGCTCATCGAAAAAATGCGCGTCTTCGCCTGGCCATTCGATGGCTACTGGATCGACGTCGGCACCATCGATGCCTACTGGGAAGCCCACATGGACCTGCTCGGCTCTCCGCCATCACTGAACCTCAACGACCGCACCTGGGTGATTCATACCCGCAGCGAGGAGCGCCCGCCGGTGCAAGTCCAACGTGGCGCCAGCGTCCGCGACAGTATGATCGCGGAGGGCGCGATTGTTTCATCCGGCGCCCTGGTCGAACGGTCCGTGCTTTCGCCTGGTGTCGTCGTCGGCCCGAACTGTGTCGTACGCGAATCGATTCTGCTGACGGACTCCACCATCGAGGCCGGCACCGTGATTGAACGTGCCATCATCGACAAGATTGTCACCGTCGGCCACAACGCCCGCGTGGGTTCCATTGAAAAGGTCGGCGACCTGGGGATCACCTGTGTCGGCAAAAACACGCAGGTTCCGGCCGGGTTCAGCATCGGCCGGTCCTGTATCATCGGCACCGACCTGCAGGCCAGGGACTTCGAGTCCTTCGACAACGGACACATTCCTGATGGAACGCGTCTGGGCTTTGAGTTGGCGCGGCGCTAGTCTTTCATTTCGAGGGGCAAAATTGCCCCGCTTCCCCGCCCGCTGTATTTCTTTCGCACGAAGCCGCAGTCACGGAGTCACTCATGATTAAACCGGTAATCACCGTCAACGTCACCGCCAACCTGCCCGGTGACCTCGCGCGCCTGAGGGAACTTGCCTACGACATGCGCTGGTCATGGGACAGCGATTGCCAGGCGCTTTTCCGTCGCCTGGACCCCGACCAGTGGAGTGAGACCGGACACAATCCGGTGCAGTTGCTCGGCCTGCTGTCCCAGGCGAGGCTCGATGAGCTGGCTGCTGACGCCAGTTTCCTGGCCCACCTGCAACGCGTCTGCGCCCGCCGTGATGAGGAACGGGACCGCAAGGACACCTGGTTCGCCCGAAATGCCGGCGATCAGCCGCCCGGCGCCTGCATTGCCTACTTCTCCATGGAGTACGGTCTGACTGAATCGCTTGGCACTTACTCCGGTGGCCTGGGAATCCTCAGCGGAGATCACCTCAAGAGTGCCAGTGACCTGGGGCTGCCGCTCGTCGCCATCGGGCTGCTCTACCAGGAGGGTTACTTTCAACAGTACCTCAACGCCGATGGCTGGCAGCAGGAATCCTATCCGATCAATGACCTGGCCAATCTGCCCCTGACCCAGGTGTACGATGAACAGGGAGCACCGCTGCTCATCAGTGTAACCTTGCCGAGGCGCGAGCTCTACGCAGCCATCTGGCGCGTACAGGTGGGACGCGTCCAGCTCTTTCTGCTGGATTCAAACATTCCGGAAAACCCTGCGCCGGACGACCGCAACCTGACCGACCGCCTCTATGGCGGTGACCGGCGCACCCGCATTCGGCAAGAGATCCTGATGGGCATCGGTGGCATACGCGCGCTGGACGCCCTGGGTCTGCGGCCCACCGTTTGCCACATGAACGAAGGACACTCCGCCTTTCTCGCCCTTGAACGCATCCGTCAGCTGCAGCACGAGCAGAGTCTGAGTTTTAACCAGGCGCAGGAGATCACCCGCGCCGGCAACGTTTTTACGACGCACACTCCCGTCCCCGCCGGCCTCGAGCGATTTGAGTTTGACCTGATCGACGAGCACTTTGGTGACTACAGCCGCGAGCTGGGCCTCTCGCGTGAGGAGTTCCTGAACCTGGGTCGTGAACACGTCGGCGACCATGAGATGTTTTCCATGCCGGTGCTGGCCATGCGCCTCAGCAGCGGCACCAACGCCGTCTCGAAGTTGCATGCCTGGGTCTCGCGCGGGATGTGGGGGTCGCTATACCCCGACACGCCGCTGGACGAGGTGCCCATCCAGAGCGTCACCAACGGCGTTCACATCCAGAGCTGGATCAGCGACGAGATCGCGGAGTTGTTTGATCACTACCTGGACCCCGCCTGGCGCGAGGAAGACGGGCGGCCTGACCTCTGGGCTGCCGTCGACGACATCCCCGACGACGAGCTGTGGCGCGTCCATGAGCGCAGTCGGCGACAACTCATTGCCTTTGCCCGCGAACGCCTCCACCAACAGTTGCTGCGACGCGGATTTGCGCGCAGCGAAGCCGATGCCAGCAGCCGCGTGTTAAACCCGCGGGCTCTGACCATTGGTTTCGCCCGCCGCTTCGCCACCTACAAGCGCGCAACGTTGATCTTCCGCGATCTGCCGCGACTCAAACGCATCGCGAGTGACCCGCAACGGCCCGTTCAATTCATCTTTGCGGGCAAGGCGCACCCCCACGACGACGGCGGCAAGGAGTACATTCGGCAAATCATCCACATGGCCCAGGACGCCGAATTGCGGCCACATATCGTCTTTCTGCAAAATTATGACATGCATATCGCCCGGCAACTGGTGCAGGGTGTGGACATCTGGCTCAACAATCCGCGCCGGCCCCAGGAAGCCAGCGGCACCAGTGGCATGAAGTGCATCTACAACGCCGGTCTCAACTGCAGCATTCTTGACGGCTGGTGGGACGAGGGCTATGCGCCCGAATTCGGCTGGGCCATCGGCAATGGTGAGGAATACCCCCCGCATGAAGAGGGTCACCAGGACCACGTGGAGAGTCAGGCGCTCTACAACATCCTGGAAAAGGACGTGGTGCCGCTCTTCTACGACCGTGACGATGACAACCTGCCGCGGGAGTGGATGCGGCACGTGAAGGCCTCCATGCGTCAACTGGCGCCGCGCTTTAGTTCACACCGCATGGTGCAGGAATACTGCCAGTATTTTTACCTGCCATCCCTGCAACGTGTGCAACGCATGCAGGCCGACAACCTGCAGCAGGGGCTGGCCTTCAGCGCCTGGCGTTCCAGGCTTGAACAATTCTGGCACGAAATTCGCGTCGAGTCGCTGGAATTCAGCGATACGCAACTCGTGGTCGGCGCTTCATTTGACGTGAAGGCGAGGGTCCACCTGGGCCGTTTTAACCCGGCTGACCTGCGCGTCCAGCTCTATTCGGGCAAGCTGAACACCCAGCGTGAACTGGGGGCGCATGCCGGCGATGTGGTGGACATGCACCCGGTTGGCGAGCGCGAAAACGGGACCCAGGAGTTTCATGCCCGCTACGCCTATCATGTGGGTGGTGAACGCGGCCTCTCCGCGCGGGTACTGCCAAAGCATGAGTTGTTGCCGGATCAGATCCACCCTGGGCTGATCACCTGGGCGGAGTCCCTGCCCTGAATATCACTGGTTGCGCAGCAGACCCGGCAACTCGCGCAAGCGCGGCATCCGTCCGGCGAGCAGCGTCTGTACGCGGAATATGCGCCCGGCCAGCCACATCAGGGCAGCGCTGCACAGCAGCAGCAGCGTGATGCTGAGCGCGACTTGCCAGGCCGGTACAGCGCTGATGAGGACCCGCTGCAGCATCGCCAGCGGCGCAGTGAGGGGAAAGAGACTGAGCGCCAGCACCAACGGGCCGTCGGGAGCTTCGATGAATGCCGTGCTGAGCCACAGTGGCACGACCGCCGGCAGCGTGAAGATCACCGCGTATTGCGGGCCTTCACGCATCGAGGCCGACAGCGCCCCCAGGATGCCGTAGGCGCTGGCGAACAGCAGATAGGCCAGCACGAAATACACCAGCAACAGGGGCAACGCGCCTTCCGGCAAGGCAAACTGCGCCAGGGCGGACAGCGCGCCCTGCAACGGCAGGCGCTGCAAGACCAGCAATATGCCCGCCAGCCAGAAGATCAGCTGAATCAGTCCCAGCGTGCCATAGGCCAGCACCTTGCCGGCAAATAGTTGGCCGGGTTGCAGCGAGGAGAGCAGAATCTCAATGACGCGCGTCTCCTTCTCCTCAATGACACCCTGCAACAGGTAGCCGCTGGTCATGAACAGGCTGAACATCAGCGCCAGTACGAAGGGGTAAACCAGCAGTAGCGCCAATTCGTCCTCCGCCCCGGCGAGTCCTGTGATGTTGAATGCCAGGGCTTCCTGCTCGCGCACCACGCTCAACCTCATGGGCCGCTCCAGGCGTTCCAGCAGCCTGGAATCCACCTCGTCTTGCAGGGACCACAAAATGTGCCTGCGAATGACGCCGCGATTCATCTCGTTCAGGTCCAGGGCCGGCATTACCTGATAGACCACGCCCTCTTCCAGATAGTCACCCGGGATGTGATACCAGCTGCCGACGTCGCCGCTCTCAAGGGCCAGGGTCGCAGCTGCGGCATCCGCAAATCGCCGCAGACTCCCGGGGCCCGTCTCGTCGTCGCCAACCGGGAAAAGTCCGGTCTCATCGACCAGGCCGCGTTGACCACTGCCGGGGGACAGGAAGGCCGGCGTGTTGATGCCAGGCAGGTTGACCCCGGGTATTGCGCCCTCCAGATTCAGGCCTTGCGAGACCTCCAGCACCAGCAGCGCCAGCAGCGGGACGGCGATTGCCGCCAGTTGCCAGGTCCGGCGTCGCAAGTTACGCAGCAGCTCGAAGCGAAACACCTGCCAGACCGGCCCGATCATGCCCGCTGCCTGCCCTGCGCCGGGTTGCGCATCATACGCCACAGCCGCCCGGGTGTGGGACGCACGCCGTAAAGCAGGGTGGACCAGCGAAACAGGCGCGCCGCCAGCGGTACGGCAGCCACCAGCGAAAGCAACAACAGCAAAAGACTCAACGCCAACTGCCAGGCGGGCAGCGCGCCCATGCCCATGCGGATGATGGCGGTCAATGGCGCAGTCAGGGGAAAAAGTGTCAACGCCACACTGATCGTCCCGGCAGGATCGCCCAGCAGTATGGCATAGGCGATGAAGGGCAGGACGGAGATCAGGGTCAGGCCTCCTGCCAGTTGGCGGCTCTCCTGCTCGCTGTCGCTGATGGAGCCAATGCCCACGAAAATGGCGGCGTTCAGAAAATAACTGAGCAGGAAATAGACCAGGGTGATCAACAGGACGTCGGCCGGCAATTCGATGGCGTCGATAACCGGCATATCAGGACCCAGGCTGCGCAGGGCAAGCGCAGCGCCCAGCCAGACAGCGAGTTGCGTCAGACCGACACAGCCCGGCCCAAGGATTTTCCCCAGCATCAATTGCAGCGGCGAAATGCTGGTGACCAGGATCTCCAGTACCCGGCTGCCCTTCTCCTCAACGAGGCTGGCCATGAGATAACCGCTGGTCGTCTGCATCGCGATGAAGAACGCCAGGGCGTAGAGGAACTGGACCAGGAATACGCCACCCGCATCAGCGGCCGTAAGGTCCCTGCCAGGCACGCGAATGTGCAGGTCCACCGGCCGGGCCAGCAATTCTGGCGGCAGTCGACTTTCGGCCTGCAGGGCAAGGTTTTGCCGCAGGAAGCCGGCCATGGTCTCTTCCAGGGCCTCGCTGTCCGGCAGGCGCGTGTGCAGCGTGATCGCAGCGCTGTCGAGATAGTCCGCCGGGATCAGAAACCAGGAGTCCAGCAGCCCGTCTTCCCAGGCGGCGCGGGCCTGCGCTTCTGTTTCATGGCGCTGAAAGGCATCCGACTGCCCTGTCAGGCCCGCCAGGTCCACGAAGCCGGTTGACCCAGGATCAAATGAAATGTCAGGGGCCGCGCCATTCATGGAATTGAAGACCACTGTCGACAGCACCAGCGCCATCAGCGGTACAGCCAGGGTCGCAAAAAGAAAGCCGCGGCTGCGCAGGACCGTCAGATACTCCCGTCGCGCCACCAACAGGGCCAGGCGCATCAGTCGCCTTCAACCACCCGAATAAAGATTTCGCTCAAACCCGGCGTGGCCAGTTCGAAGCGACGAATCTGCATGTCCCCGGCGGCCGCGATGGCGGCCAGCACCGCATCCGGCGTGCTTCCCCGCTCCAGTCGCAACATGGCTTCACCAGGTTTTGCCCCGGTTTCCACGCTGCTGACGCCCGCCAGCCGCGACCATTCGCCCTGCCCCTCGACCAAGATCGCGTGGCTGGCAAACTGGCGTCTGATTTGCGCCACGGGACCGTAGAGCTTCTGCCGGCCCTCGCTGATCATCAGCAGGCGGTCCGCCATGGCTTCCACCTGGTGAATCTGGTGCGTGCTCATGACGATGGCCACACCTCTGGCGCGCATCTCGTTGAGCAGCGTCTCCAGCACCTGCGTGTTGACCGGGTCCAGGCCCGAAAAGGGTTCGTCAACGATGATGAGTGCCGGCTCGTGCAGCACGGTGACGGCAAACTGCACTTTCTGTTGCATGCCCTTGCTCAATTCGCGCACCTTGCTGCCCGCATGTGCTGCCAGATCAAGGCGCTCCAGCAGCGCCAGGCTGCGCGACCGCGCGGACGCTGCGCCCATACCCTTGAGCTGGCCGAGGTAGACCATCACCTCCAGCACGGCCGCGTTGCGATACAGGCCGCGTTCCTCCGGCAAATACCCGATCCGCCGGGCGTTATTGACGCCGGCTTCCCGGCCCAGCACGCGAATACTGCCGCTGTCGGGCCGCAGAATGTCCAGAATCATACGAATGGTGGTGGTCTTGCCGGAACCGTTGGGGCCGAGCAGGGCGAAGACCTCGCCGCGTTCCACGCGAAAGTCAAGGCCATCAACCGCCCTGATCCTGCCGTAACTCTTGCTTATGTCGCTGGCAATGATGGCGGCTTCGGCGGAGGACATGGCGCGTTACCCTTAGCCCGCGCAGGCAAGGGCTGTCTGCTGAAACATCGAACAACCGCCCGAACCGTACAGGCTGCGATACACGTGATGGAAACCATACAGGAGCTGCACGTAGTTGCGCGTGCTGTCGATATCGATGGCCTCAAGGAAGCGGTCGGCATCGCCCAGGGACGTATCCTGCCACTGGATGGCGCGGCCCGGCCCCGCGTTGTAGCCCGCCAGCGCGACCAGCGGATCGCGGTTGAATCGCTCCATTTGCTCGGCCAGGTACCAGGCGCCAAAGGTGATAGCGGCGTGCGGCCGCAACAGATCGCTGTGCTGATAGTCGGGCCAGCCAATCTGGCCGGCGATGTAGTCACCGGTAGACGGAATCACCTGCGTCAGACCCTTCTCGCCGGCGGCGGCTTCCGCCCATGGGTCGAACAGGCTTTCCAGACGGATCAGCGAAAACAGCAGCAGCGGGTCCATGCCGTGTTCCCGCGCCGCTGCCTGCACTTCATCCCGCCAATAGACTGGATAGCGCAGGCGCGCCAGCCAGCGGGGCGCATTCACGGTGGCGACGTCGGCTGTCCTCAACACGTTGGCGGCGGCAAAAATTGAACTGTAGTAGTCCCCCAGGCCGCGCAGATGCACAGCCAACTGGTAGGACCTCAGCCCGTCACCGCTGCTTTCATTGATCAAACCGAAAAACTCGTCGCGCGCTTCATCACTCAGGCCCAGCGACCACAGGGCCGTGCCGCGCTGCAGCCTGCCGTCAGCCAGCAGCTCCGCCGCTGCCGGCCACAGCGGGCCCGCCTGTTCAACGTTGAAGGTTGCCCGCAGCCAGTCTTCCGCTTCGACCAGTTCCGTCGCCTCGTCGAAGGCCAGATTAAGGTTGGCCGGCGCCTGCAGGGCGGAGCGGGCGCTCAGCAAGTCCTTCGCGCGGGCCGCGTGGAAACTGTCCGGCGCCGCGGTTGCAGCGTCATTCCAGGCGTCTTGCGCGGCTTCCTCGTTGCCCAGCAGCCGGGAAAGCCGGCCTGAACGCAGCAAGGCTTCCGCCCGGCCCTCGCCGCGCAAACGTCCGGCGAGGCGCGTCAGATACTCCCGCGCCAGCGCCGATTCATTGCGCAATTCGGCGGCGTCGGCCATCAACCCCAGCGCGCTGGTCGCCTGGCTCGCGTCGGGAAATTGTTCTACCAGTTTTTCAAAGGTGACTCGCGCCTCCAGCGGCAAATCAAGCGAACTTTGCAAAAATCCGGCCCGCCACAAGGCTTCCGCCGCCGCCGGCGACCTCGAAATCCTGTCGGCAAGTTGCAGGTAATGCTCAATCGCCCCTTCCGTATCGCCGCTCCAGAAACGGGTGCGGCCCAGTTCCAGCAAGGCCTCGCCGTAGAAGTCGCTGTCCTGAGGGATGGCCGCGAAAGCCGCCGTCGCCGCCTCGCTGGCGCCCAGATCGCGTTCTGCGCGGCCCAGGGTGAGCCACAAGTCCGCCGGGAAGTCGGCCTCTGCAACGGCCAGCGGCGCAAGAGCGGCCTGCGCCCGCTGCACGTCGCCGGCGTTGAAACTCACGCGACCCACGGCGGCGGGGTCCAGCGCGACCTCGCGTTCCAGCAGGGTCAACATGGCCTCATAGGCGGCAGCCGTGTCCGGTTGCTCCTCGAACAGGACTTTCATCCGGGCCAGCGCAAGGGCTTCGTCACCCGCAGTCAGCAAGGCACGCGCCGCCGCCAACCGTATGCTGGCCCGATAGCCCGCGTTTTCGGCCTGGGTGAGGATGACCTCGTACTGCGTCACAGCCTCACTTGCCCGCCCCGCCGCCAGCAAGGCTTCAGCCAGCTTTTCGACCATGCGCAGGGCTGCCAGCCGCACCCTCTCACTCGCCGCCGCGGCCCGATAGCTGGCCAATGCAGCCTCTGGCTGACCGAGGGCCATTTGTGCGTCGCCGATGCGCTCAAGCGCATAACTGTCGATCACCCCGGGTTGCAACTGCATCCAGACTGTGTAATCGACGATGGCGTCCTGCCAGTTTTCCTGGCCGACCAGTGCCTCGGCGCGCCAGAACCAGGCGCGCGCGTCGCGTTGCGCCGCCGGCTGCAACGCCATGTACTGCGTCAGGACATTGATTGCCGCGTCATTCTGCCCCTCACGCAGCCTTTCCTGCCCCAGCAGCAAGGCCGCGTCCGCCGCCTGTGCCGCTGCCGGTGTCTGCGCCAGCAGCGATTCCAGCGCATAAACACCGCGCGCCGGTTCGCCATCCTGCAATTCCCTTTCCGCCGCCTGCAACAGCAGTTCAGGCACGATGGTCGGCGTCACCGTAGGTGAGGGCGTCACGGTCGCTGTGGGGGTCGGCGCCGGCGTGTCCGAAGGCGCCGGCGTCCAGGTTTGGGTCGGCTCGACCTGCGCGAAGGGACTGCAGGCCACGGTTAGCGCGATCGCGGCCAGCACCAGAGGCGAGACGCGGCGGGAGCGGGACCGGGAGATGGGTGCAGACAGAGTCAACATGGCCCCATTCTAGCACAGCGCGGGGTCAGGTCGGGGGTTCCAGTTCACCGTTCAGCCAGGGAATGCCAAACCCGACCAACAAATGTCCCGCTTCTGCCAGCGCCGCACCCAGGTCGCCACTGTTTTGCCAGCTCCACCAGTGGTCCGCCGACGGCAATATCGCCACGCCGAAGTCCCGCACCACCAGCGCAGCCAGCGCCCGCCCTGCCCCCTGGCGAAACAGGGTCACGCGAAAACGCGAGGGCATCTGCGGCGCCCACTCGCTGGCCGTGCCGACCAGCACCTGAAATTCAATGCGCAACTCCGCTTCGGATTCACCGGCCATCCGGAACTGAAAGCGACCGGCCGCCTCACTGACCGGGTCCTCTGCCAGCTGGTAGCCGGCTGCGCCCAGCGCCTGCCCCAGCGCCGTCAGCAAAAGCAGCCGAAAAGTCGAGACGACATCGTTTGTTTCAGCCATTATCCCGACGCCTCGATACAAGCGGGTTTGCGTGCAGGCCGAATGATCGGCCGGCGCCCGCTGCGGTCTGTGACGGTTGCGGGCATTGGATCAGAGGGCCGCATGATGCCCTCGGCCGGATCCCGCAGCAGAAGACCGCCCGGCTGCGCCTGCTGCATGTCAGGTCTCCGCCCTGCCTGCTTCTACGTCTTCCAGTTGCGCCCGCAGCGCCGCCACGCCGGTCACCGGCAACTGACAAACGAAGTTGCGACAGACATGGGCCGTCGCCTGACCGGCGAGCATCGTCCGGCCGCGCAGCAGGGGAACGTCGCTCTCTTGATTTGCGGCCGGCTTCGTCAGCGCGCTGACGCTGTTGGGCCGCCACCGGGAACGCAGCTCCCGCACCAGCGCGGCGCATTGCTCCGCCTCCGGTTCACCCACGATGGCGACCTCCTGCATGCCCGCTACCAGCATGTCGACCGCGTTCAGCGCCTCGCCAAAGGCCTGCGGGTAGGCGCGCAGGGCCTCGACCAGCAGACGCAGCGCCGAAACTGCCGCGTCCTGGTAGCCTGACTCCCCTGTCCAGGCGGCCAGGCGCAACAATTGCCGCGCCAGCATGGCGCCGCCGGAAGGTGTGGCGTTGTCCTGCAGGTTACGTGGCCGCACGATGAGCGTCTCGTGGTCGTCGCTGGTATCAAAAAAGCCGCCACCGTCCGCGCTAAAGTGCAGCAGGGCCTTGTCCGCGAGTTCACGCGCCGCCCGAAACCAGCGCTCGTCCCAGGTCGTCTGGTACAACTCAAGCAGGCCGTCACAGAGATTGGCGTAATCTTCAAGAAAGCCGTTGATGTGACTCGCGCCATCCTTGTGGGTGCGCAGCAGGCGACCGTCATCGCGCCGCAAATGCGCCAGTATGAACTCCGCGTTGCGGATGGCCGCGTCGCGCCAGTCCGGGCGCTGCAACACGCGCGCGGCTTCCGCCAGACTGGCCAGCATCATGCCGTTCCAGGCGCTGAGGACCTTGTCATCCAGAGCGGGATGCACCCGTTTTTCACGGGCGGCGTACAACCTGGCGCCCATGGCTTCAATGCAGCTTGCCAGTTCCGCTTCGCTGATGCCGTAGGTCGCCGCCAGTTCAGCCGGGTCTGTCGCGACGTTCAGGATATTGCTGCCCTCGAAATTGCCGGCCGCGCTGACGCCCCAGTACTCGCAGGCAAGGCCCGCATCCTCGCCCAGGATCTCCTGCAGCTCCGCCATGCTCCAGACGAAGAAGCGCCCTTCCTCGCCCTCGCTGTCCGCATCCGTGGCGCTGAAGAAGCCGCCTTCGGGATGGGTCATCTCGCGCAGAATGTAGTCATACGTTTGCGTGGCAATTTCGCGGTATAGCGGGTCACCGGTCACCTGCCAGGCATGCAGGTAGCAGCGGGCCAGTTGTGCATTGTCGTAGAGCATTTTTTCGAAATGCGGCACCAGCCAGATGGCGTCCACGCTGTAACGATGGAAACCGCCGCCAATCTGGTCGTACATGCCGCCGCGCGCCATCTTTGTCAGCGTCAGTTCGGCGGCCTGCAGGGTGCGCCGGTCGCCCGAACGCAAGTGCGTGCGCAGCAGGAACTCAAGGATCATCGGCTGCGGGAATTTCGGCGCGCCCCCAAATCCTCCGTGACGCGCGTCAAGATTGCGCAGCAGACCTGCCGCTGCCGCGTCCAGCAACGCTTCATTGAGCATGTCGGCCGGCCCGCCGATATTGAGCGCCAGACGGCCCAGCGAACCGGTCAGCGAGCCGGCGGCCCTGTCGACCTCGTCGCGGCGATTGCGGTAGGCGTCCTCGATCCCGCGCAGGATGTCGCGAAAGGCCGGCATGCCCATGCGCGCCTCCGGCGGATAGTAGGTGCCGCCGTAAAAGGGCCGGCCATCGGGCAACAGAAACACGGTCATCGGCCAGCCGCCATGCCCGCTGATGGCCTGCACGGCCTGCATATAGATGTCATCGACGTCCGGCCGTTCCTCGCGGTCGACCTTGATATTGACGAACAGCCTGTTCATCAGCGCCGCCGTGGCTTCATGTTCGAAGCTTTCATGGGCCATCACGTGGCACCAGTGGCAGGCGCTGTAGCCCACGCTCAGCAGCAGGGGCTTGTCCTCCTCCCTGGCGCGGGCAAAGGCTTTCTCACCCCAGGGATACCAGTCGACCGGGTTGTCGCGATGCTGCAGCAAATAAGGGCTGGTCTCATGCTCTAGCCGGTTCATGGGCGCTCCCGTAATGAATCCCTGTCGCAGTTCTAATGAAAGGCACAGACCCGCGCCTGCGTATATGATACACTCACAGTAGTTACTCTTCGTCTCTCTCCCGTAACAGAGGACTAGGCGAACCCCATGTTTGGCTTTAACAAGTCCGGTGACAAGGATCCCGGAGATCGCCAGCCACGCTTTCGCATCCCCAACTGGGTGTGGCCTGCCGTCTGGCTGCTCATCCTGCTGTGGCTCTTCTTCCGCGTGCCTGGCATGGTTAGCGAGTTTGGCGGCGAGCAACCCATCGAAATTCCCTACTCCTTCTTTTACGAGCAGGTCGAGGCCGGCCGTGTCGTCCAGGTGACGATGGAGGACATCAAGGTAACCGGTCGCTTCCGCTCCATGGTAACCTGGCCGCCGCCAGGCACCATCAGTTCCGAACCGTCGCGCCAGTCAAACTGGTTTACCACCAACCTGCTGCCGGTGGATGATCCGCAACTGACGGCGGCCCTGCGCGAAAACAACGTGATCGTCAGGTCCCTCACCAACGAGACCTCACCAATCCTGCTTTTCCTGTTCAACTTCGGACCCATTCTGCTGCTGCTGGGCTTTTTCATCTGGTCTGCGCGCCGCGCCCAGGGGCAGATGGGCGGCATTTTCGGTTTCGGCCGCTCCCAGGCGCGGCAATACGACGCCGAGCGCCCCCAGGTGACCTTCAGCGACGTGGCCGGTCAGGACAATGCCCGCCAGGAGCTTGAGGAAATCGTCGATTTTCTCAAGGAGCCTGACAAGTACGTGGCGCTGGGCGCGCGTATTCCGCGCGGCGTCTTGCTGGTCGGCCCGCCGGGAACCGGCAAGACCCTGCTGGCGCGCGCTGTCGCCGGCGAAGCCAACGTGGCCTTCTTTAGCCTGGTGGCCTCGGAGTTTGTGGAAATGTTCGTCGGCGTCGGCGCCAGTCGTGTGCGCGACCTGTTTAACAAGGCCAAGGAAAACGCACCGGGCATCATCTTCATCGACGAGATCGATGCCGTCGGCCGTCGTCGCGGCGCCGGGCTGGGCGGTGGCCACGATGAACGTGAACAGACGCTCAACCAGATGCTGGCCGAAATGGACGGTTTCGACCAGAACGAAAGCATCATCGTCATGGCCGCCACCAACCGCGCCGACGTGCTCGACCCCGCCCTCTTGCGCCCCGGTCGCTTTGACCGCCAGGTGATGGTGGGCTGGCCGGACCGTACAGGACGGGAAGCGATTCTGACGATTCACACCCGTGGCAAGCCGCTTTCGGAAGACGTCAGTATCAAGGAGATGTCCCGCAGCACCATCGGCTTCTCCGGCGCCGATCTGGCCAATCTGGCCAATGAAGCCGCGCTGCACGCCGCGCGCGCGGCGCGCAAGTTCATCAGCATGCGCGATTTCTATGAGGCCTTCGACCGCATCGTGCTGGGCATCAAGGGCTCGCCACTGATTGATGAAGAGGAACGGCGATTGACGGCCTGGCACGAAGCCGGCCACGCGCTGGTCGCCGCCCTGACGCCAGGCGCCGATCCGGTCTCCAAGGTCACCATCGTGCCCCACGGCCAGGCGCTGGGCGTCACAGTTTTTCAGGCCGAACATGACCGCCGCACCCTCTCCCGCCAGCAACTGCTGGCGCGCATCAAGGTCGGTCTGGGCGGGCGCGCAGCCGAAGAAATCGTACTGGATGACATCAGTTCCGGCGCGCGCGCGGACATCACGATGGTGACGCGCATCGCCCGCAGCATGGTCACTGAACTGGGAATGAGCGAGAAAGTGGGGCTGATCGACCTCAGCAATGAGGATGAACAACCCTTCCTCGGTTACAACATCCAGCGCAACACGCAGATTAGTGATGACACCCAGGCGCTGGTCGATCAGGAAATCGGCAGCATTATCACGGCTTCCTATGAAACCGTGCTTGTCCTGCTGCGTGAACATCGCAAGGAACTGGACCAGATCGCCAGCGAATTGCTTGAGAACGAGACCGTCCAGAGCGGGCGCATCCTGGAAATCCTCGGCATTGAGCCCCGCGTGCCCGAAGATGCGGAAGAGACCGGGCAGCCCTTACCTGAAGCTTCTGATACGCAGGAAGCGGCGGCGTCCAACGGCCAGGAGCCGGAAGCGTCCCCCGGGCAGGAAACGCGGCCGGAAGCCAGTGTCGTCTCCCGCGCCCGTCATCCGCTGCAGGGTGGCGAGGAAAGCGACGTCGCCTGACAGACCCGCAACCTGTTTAAACCAAAGGACCCCGCTCATTGTGGCGGGGTCCTGTTGAACTGGCAGCGGACTGGTTCTATTCTGCCTCGCGTTTCGCAGCGGCAATTACGCCGTCGGTCAAATGCGCCGGCACCTGCTCATAGTGCGAAAAGATCATCGTATAAATCCCGCGGCCGCCGGTGATCGAGCGCAGGTCGTTGCCGTAGCGAATCATTTCCGCCAGGGGCACCTGCGCGCTGACGATACTCTTGCTGCCTTCGCTTTCCATGCCCTGCACCCGACCGCGCCGCGTGTTCAGGTCGCCCATGATATCGCCCATCATGGTTTCCGGCACAGTGATGCGCACGTCCATAATGGGTTCCTGCAAGACCGGACGCGCCTCGCTGAAGGCCTCCCGAAATCCCTCGCGACCTGCGATCTGAAAGGCAATGTCCTTCGAATCGACCGGGTGTTCCTTGCCATCAAAGACCACCGCCTTGACGTCCACCACCGGGAAGCCGGCGATCACGCCCTCCGGCAGCACAGTCTGAATGCCCTTGTCGATGGAGGGCAGGAAAGAACTGGAGATCGCGCCGCCAAAGACCTTCGTCTCGTACTCGTAGCCATTGCCGGCGTTGGGCTCCAGTCGCAGACTGATTTCCGCGAACTGGCCCGCGCCGCCTGTCTGTTTCTTGTGACGGTAGGTCGCCTCGCTGCTGCGGGTAATGGTCTCCTTGTAAGGTACCCGCGGCATCCCGGTGTCCAGATTCACGCCAAGTTTCTCCGCGCGGCTGATCGCCAGATTCACGTGGGCCTCGCCCATCCCTTCAAGAATGGTCTGCCGCGTGTCCCCGTCGTGGCGCCAGCGCAGGGTTGGGTCGGAGCCGGCCAGACTGGTAAGGATGGCGCCCATGCGCGTGCCATCCGCCTGGGTCCGCGGCGTTATCGCCACCATGTATAGCGGCGCCGGCAGGTCCGGTCGCGCAATCAGCAGATCGGCCTCTTTCGTGCTGATCGTGTCGCCGGTCCGCGTGTCGCCGAGTTTTGAGACGACGCCGATGTCGCCCGAATGCAGGACACTGACGTTTTCCTGCTCCTTGCCACGCATGACGATCAGCGGGCCGAAACGCTCTTCATGGCGCCGTGTGCTGTTGTAATAGCGCGTGTCCGCCTGCACCGAACCGGAAAATATGCGAAAGAAAGTCAGCGTACCGACATAGCGATCATTGATGGACTTGAAGACCCAGGCGGCCAGGGGCGCATCGTCGTCCTGCGTCGTCGCCAGCGAATCGCCGGATTCTTCCACGCTTTCCAGGCGGATACTGCGACCGCCTGGCTGCGGTGCGTAGGCGATCAGGGCCTCCATCAGAGGCACCGTGCCGATGTTTTTTGTCGCCGCGGTGGCAAAGACCGGCACCGTCTTCAGTTCCGGGTCGCGGGCCGCCTTGCGCATGCCATCGCGGATTTCCTCGTCACTGAGGTCGCCTTCCTCAAAGTACTTTTCGATCAGTTCATCGTCGGATTCGGCAGCCGCCTCAACCAGCTCCAGCCGCGCCTCCTCAACCGCTTCTTCCATGTCTGCCGGCAGGTCCGAGCGTTCTGCGCCGGCGCCCAGGTAGGCCTTTTGTGTGATTAAATTGACCACGCCGGCAAAGTCGACCTGTTCGCCCAGCGGCAGCATGACCGGAATGAACTTGTAGTCCGAAAAGCTCTCCCGCAGGCTCGCAAGCGCGGCATCGAAATCAGCGTTGTCGCGGTCCACCTTGTTGATGACGACCATGACAGGCTGCCGGCTGGCGCGCGCGAATTCCCAGGCCAACTCGGTACCCACTTCCACGCCGGCGACCGCATCCACCACCACCACGATCGAATCCGCCACGTAGACGGCGTTCTTGACCTCGCCCTGAAAGTCCGTGTAGCCGGGGGTGTCCAGCAAGTTGATTTTGGTCTCGTTGAATTCGACCGGAACCAGCGAGGTGGAAAGCGAAAGCTGGCGCTCCTTCTCGTCATCGTCCCAGTCCGAAACCGTATTGCCTTCCTCTATCGTCCCCACGCGATTGGTGGCGCCGCTGTTGTAGAGCAGCGCTTCAACCAGCGAGGTCTTCCCCGAGCCCTGATGGCCGGTCAAGGCGACGTTGCGAATTTGCTCACTTGTGTATTCCTTCATGCCCTTCCCTGTGCCAGCATCTGCTTCCTGGCCTCCTCCATGCAAAAACCAGGCCACGTGATCTGCCGGTGGCCCGGCACCCTGGTAGTCATCAGGCAGGGGCCGATTGTAGAGCCAGGGCTGCCGAATGTCAAAGCACAGTCCCGCCGCAGCGTCTGTACCGCTGCAGGGCGCCATGCTACAATGCCCGACCTTCAGGTAGACCGGATCGAGCCCATGTCCGACTTTTTGATTCGCGGCAGTCTGGAAGCACTGGACCCCGCTGTCGCCGAACTCGTGCGCCACGAGACCGCCCGCCAGGCCCGCTATCTCATCCTGATCCCCTCGGAAAGCACGGTGCCCGCCGTTGTGCGCGAGACCCTGTCTTCCGCCTTTCACAACATCTACGCGGAAGGTTATCCGCTGGAACACACGCGTCGCATGAGCGAGGAAGAAATCCTCGATTACCATGCGCGCCTGCCGGAATACCGGCGCCAGGCGGACAATCGCTATTACAAGGGCACGGAATACGCCAACGTCCTTGAGGCCCTGGCGCGGCGCCGTACCGCCGAACGCTTCGCCACTGAGCAATTCAACGCGGATGACCTCTACGTCAACGTGCAGGCCCTGTCCGGCGCGCCGGCCAACAACGCCGTTTACAGCGCCCTGCTGGATATCGGCGACACGGTGATGGGTATGGACCTGATTCAGGGCGGCCACCTGACCCATGGCAGTCCGGTTAACCGCAGCGGCATCAATTACAACATCGTCAGTTATGGCATCGACCCGGCCACCGAGCGCATCGACTATGGTGCAGTGCGTGAACTGGCCCGGCAGCACCGGCCAAAAATGATCATCGCCGGTTACAGCAGCTACCCATTCGCGCCGGACTTCGCCCAATTTCGCGATATCGCCGATGAAGTTGGCGCGTACCTGTTGGCCGACGTCGCTCACGTCGCCGGCCTGGTCATCGCCGGCGCTTATCCCAATCCGGTTGGCATCGCCGACGTCGTTACCTTCACCACCCACAAGACCCTTAACGGGCCCCGTGGCGCCGCGATCATCACGCACCGGCGGCTCCTGGCGCGCAAGATCGACCGCGCCGTCTTTCCCGGTGAACAGGGTGGCCCGCACATGAACGCGGTGGCCGCCCTGGCTGTATCCATGCGCCTGGCAGGAAGCGACAGTTTCGTGGAATTGCAGCGCCAGACCTGCCGCAATGCCCTGCGTCTGGCCGGCCGACTGCAGGAGCTGGGCCTGCGTTTGCCCCATGGCGGCACCGACACCCATCTGCTCGTGGTCGATTGCAGCACGGTGGTGGGTGAAGATGGCACGGCGCTCAGCGGTGACATGGCCGCCCGCATCCTCGACCTGGCGGGCATTGTGCTCAACCGCCAGACCATTCCCGGCGACACCAGCGCCCTGCGGCCGGGCGGCGTGCGCATCGGAACGCCCTGGGTCACCCAGCGCGGCTTCGGCGATGCGCAAATCGACCGCCTGGCTGAAATCATCGCCACCCTGCTCAAGGCCTGCCGGCCATTTGCACTCACCGGTCGTCTGCGCCCCCAGCCGCGCGCCAAAATTGATTTCGACCTGCTGCAGGAGATGCGCCTGGCCGTTCGCGATCTGGCCGCCAGCGCCGGCATCGACACCGATGCGGCGATTGATGCTTACCCTCATTTCCATGATCTCGACAGCGAGCCGGACCACCAGGGCTGGCTCACCCTGGAGTTGCGTGGCGAACAGGCGCGCAATTTCCTTCACCTGGCGACAGGCAGCAACGTGCAGGCGCTCGAACCCGGTCAGCAACAGAAATCCGCTGTGTACGGCATTGATGGCGCCTTGCTCTCACGCGCCGTTGTGGCAGGTACGGGCAACTGTTTCCGCCTGCATCTGGAGCAAGAGCAAGGACGCATCGCCGCCTGGCTACGCGCGCTCTCAGACGGTTACGTCGTGCACGATAAACAGGACCTCTATGGCAAATTGCCCGGGCCCGTGGACGTGAGAGTCGTCGGCCCGACAGATTTGTCGCAATTGTCCGTGGACCTCAACGCTGACTGGCCTGAAGAGACCGGCCGTGTGGCAAAGATCCGGCACGTCGGTCATCAGACGCTTCCCGCTGCTGCTCCCTTGCCCGTTTTCAGCCATGACGACCCTGAACTTGACGAACTGCGCAGGACTCCCCTGCACGACCTGCACCAGCGACTTGGGGCCCGCCTGGTGGAATTCGCCGGTTACGACATGCCGGTCTGGTACAGCTCGGTGCGCGAAGAGCATCAGGCGGTGCGCAAGGAGGCGGGTCTCTTTGACGTGGCGCACATGGGCGTGCTGGATTTCACAGGTCCTGGCGCGGGCGATTTCCTTGACAGGGTGACGACCAATGCCGTCACGAAACTTGTCCCGGGGGCCTCACAGTACACTTTTCTGCTGGATGAATCAGGGCTGCCCCTCGACGACCTGATGCTCTACCGCTTGACGGAAGCGCGCTGGTTGATGGTCGTCAACGCCTCCAACAATGAGAAAGTGCTCGCATGGCTGCAGGCCGTGATTGCCGGCAGCGTGCAAATTGATCCGGACTTCCCGGATCGTCGCCTGGAAAACCGCGATCACTTTGCGCTGCGCGATTTGCGCGCCGGGTCCAGCGGCGATGAGCGTCGAGTCGATCTGGCGCTGCAGGGACCACGCAGCCGCGGAGTCTTGTCCGCGTTGGGCGCTGACGACATGACGCTTCAACGTCTGGCGTCGTTGCCCTGGGCCGGCGTGATGCAGGCCCGCTTTGGCGATTATGACCTGATCGTTTCGCGTACCGGCTACACCGGCGAGCGCGTGGCCTACGAACTCTTCGTCCACCCGGACCAGGCGTCAGCCCTGGCGCAGGAGCTGCTGGCCCATGGCGCGACGCCCTGTGGCCTGGCTGCCCGCGACAGCCTGCGCATCGAGGCCGGATTGCCGCTCTACGGACATGAATTGGCGGGACCGCTGGAACTCAACCCGGCGGATGCCGGCTTCGGCAGCTACGTGCGCCTGTACAAGCCATGGTTCATCGGCAAATCGGCCTTCGCCAGCATGAGGCCCGGCGCGACGCCATGTATTCAACCTGCGGCTCGGTGGCCATGTACTCGGTCCAGATGTTGCCCTGCACGCCGAGCACGCGGGCGGCATGATCGGCGAGCGCAGGAGGCACCGGCTCGAAGGAATACACCTGCTCCAGCGGCAGGTGGCCGCCGATTGCCGGCGGCTCGGCCGCCGTGTCTCCGGACTGGTAGTAGTCGAAGTAGCAGTGCGTGTTGGGCGACATCACCACGTCGTGGCCGGCCGTCGCGGCCGCCACGCCGCCGTCGCTGCCGCGCCAGCTCATCACCGTGGCGCCGGGCGCCAGGCCGCCCTCCAGAATCTCGTCCCAGCCCACCAGGCGCCGGCCGCGATCCGCCAGCCAGCCGGCCATGCGGCGAATGAACCAGCTCTGCAGCTCGTCCTCATCGGCGAGCCGCTCGCTCGCAATCCGCGCCTGGCAGTGGGTGCAGGCGCGCCACGCCTGTTTCGGGCACTCGTCGCCGCCGACGTGGATGAACGGACCGGGAAACAGCTCCAGTACCTCGTCCAGCACCTCTTCCAGGAACGCGAAGGTGGTGTCGCGTCCGGCGCACAGCACATCGTTCTTGATGCCCCAGGTGGTGGCCACCTCGTAGCCGGAGCCGGTGCAGCCCAGCTCCGGGTAACTGGCCAGCGCCGCCTGCGAGTGGCCGGGCATCTCGATTTCCGGCACCACGGTCACGCCGCGTTCGGCGGCGTATGCCACCACCCGGCGTACCTCGTCCCGCGTGTAGTGGCCGGCGTAGGACGTGTCGTCCGATTGCGTGCGGTCGTGCGGCAGGGGCGTGGCGGCGCGCCGCGCACCGGTCTCGGTAAGCCGCGGCCGGGAGCGGATCTCGATCCGCCAGCCCTGGTCTTCGGTCAGGTGCCAGTGGAACGTGTTGAGCTTGTACAGCGCCATCAGGTCGATCAGCCGCTCGATGAATGGCACCGGAAAGAAGTGGCGCGCCACGTCCAGGTGCAGGCCGCGCCAGGCGAACCGCGGATAGTCGACGATGTCGACCGCCGGCAGCGTGGTGGCGGTTTCCGGCGGGCCCAGAAGCTGGCGCAGCGTCTGCGCGCCCCACAGCACGCCGCGCGGCGTGCCGCCGGTAACCGTGGCGCCCCGCGGCGCGACCGCCAGCGCGTAACCTTCGTCGCCCAGGTCGTTACGGGTGGTGTCGGTAGTCAGCACGATGGCGCCTGGCGGGACGGGAGCGCGGAGCGGGCCGGTGCGGCACGGCCGTCCGGCAGCCGCCGGCAACCAGGAGGCCAGCAGGCGCGCCGCCGAGGTGCTGCCGCGGTCGGCCAACACCTCGGTGTCTGCCGAAATCGGCAGCGCACCGGCTCCGGAGGTCACTGCCACCGGGCGCGGAATAACGGCGACCCCGTTCATGGCGTGCATGGTGCTCCTGTTTGCATGGCGCCGATCCTACCCGGTGTGCCCACACTTGGTCATCCCGGGCGGCGCCGGCGACCGGCTCAGCGGACTCCCGCGCGGCGCAGCACCTCGGCGGCGCTGTCGGCAAGGGTCTGCAGCGCCTGCTCCAGCGGCAGCGCCTGCAAGCGCGTGGCGGCCGGCTCGAACGGCTCCACCCATACCGGTCCGTCGTAGCCCAACTCGTGCAGCACGCGCACCGGCGCCACGCTGTCGATCACGCCGGTGGCGAGCGGCAGCTCGCGCTCCAGGTCCTGTTGCTCGTCGCGCGAGCGGCCCCGCCAGCCGTCGTTGAGGTGGACGCCGACCACACGGTCGCCGGAGCCGAGCAATCGGATCTCCTCGAGCGTGGTGCCGGAGGTGAACCAGTGGTAGGTGTCGAATTGCACCGCCACCCGGGGCGAAATCGCGTCGGCCAGGGTGAGCATCTCCGGCAAGCCGCGGATGAACGGGTAGCGGAACGAATCGCACAGCGGTTTCGGTCCCAGAAACTCCAATCCCGCCTTGATGCCGCGGGCGCTCGCCGCCTCGAACACCTTACCGAACCGCTCCACGCACCAGGCGAAGTTCTCGTCGCGTGCGCGTTCGTTGCTGCCCGGCCATACGTGGTTGTAGTAGCGCCGTACGCCGGCCGCCTGCGCCAGGTCCATCTGCCGCTGCAGCCGTTCCAGGTCGGCCGCGTAGTCGTGGTCGGAGCACTCGCGCAGAATGTCGATGTCCATCGGCATCAGCGCCCACTGCAGGCCGTGATCGCGCACTCGCTCGGCCGCGGCGCGGGCCTGCTCGTCGGTAGAGACCTCCCACAGCGGAAACGTCACCGTGTCGAAGCCACACCCGCGCGCCAGCGGCAGCAACGCGGCCAGCGGGATGCGTCCGAGCCCGCCCTGCACGGTATCGAGGTTGATCAGCATGTGCCGCCGCCCTCCAGGTGGCCGCGCAGAAATCGCACGCTGTCCGGCACCTGGTGCTCCTCGAGGCCGTGGATCAGCAGCGGACCATCGTACCCGGAGCGCGCCAACTCGCTCAGGTAGTGGCCGAAATCGAGCTTGCCGGTACCGGCGGCCGCGTGTCCGGCGTCGCCGTCCTCCTCGATGTCCTTGGCATGCGCGAGTGCGATGTCGGCGCCGAGCAGGTCGATCGCCTCGCTGAGCATCTCCTGCTGGCGCGCCAGTTCGCCCTTGTGGTAGATGTTGGCGCCGTCGAACACCACCTTGAGACGGGGAGACTGCAATTCGTCCAGCAGCCGGCGCGCCTTGCGGGCGGTGTGTACGACATTGTTCACCTCCGGCTCGAACACCAGCGTAACGCCGGCCTCCTCGGCGGCCTCGATGCACACGCCGAGCGAGGCCAGCAGGTCGTTCCATGCATCGGCGTCGTTGTTGCCGTCGTGCCAGCGCCACATGCTGTCGGCGTCGCGGCTGCCGGTGCACAACGCGACCTTGCCGGCGCCGTGCGCGCGGGCGGTGCGGATCAGCCCGCACAGTCGCTGCAACCCGGCCTGCCTGCGTTCCGGGTCGGGATCGACCAGGTTGGTGTAGCCGGCGATCGAGTCGACGGAGATGCCGCGTTCGGCGGCCGCCACGCGCACGCGCTCGGCGAACGCGGGGTCGACCTGGTCGGGAACTTCCTGCTGCGCGATCGCGACGTAGTTCCACTCAGTGTTCACCATTCCGTGCGCACGCACGGCGTCGAATACCTCCTCGACGGTGTGGCGCACGAACGTATAGGCGAATATGCCAAGTTGCATGGGGCGGGCTCCTCGTCGGTTCACGTTAGGAAATGACGGATGCCGGCACTTGTCAATTGCGATGGATCCCTTCGTGGGAAAGGGGATTGATAGGGGATTGACACCCGTTGCGGCAGTGCGGCATGGTCGGAAGTGAACGATGCCCGTTATTGGGCCTGGGCATGGCGTCGTTGACGGCACCCCGGGTCGGGCCGCCTCACAAGCGGTGGTCCATGCCAACGAGACTTTGATGTTGAGGAGGTAGTTGTAGTTTGTGTGAGATACGTGTCCGAGTGAGGGATCACTCGGACTAACTTACGCGGGCCGCCCGTCAGGGCGGCCCTTTTTTTCGTGTGCGCAATCAGTCGAGGCCGTACTGGCGCAGCTTGTTGAACAGCGTGCGCCGGGTAATGCCCAGTTCGGCGGCGGCGCGCGTGCGATTGCCCTCCCAGCGGGCGAGGGCGGCGGCGATAAGGGCACGCTCGTTCTCCTTGAGCGTGCCGGCGGCGTGTTCGAACCCGGAGCCGGGTTGCCGGTTGCCGGTGTCGCCCAGGTCGAGATCTGCCGCCTCGATGGTCGAGCCCTCGGCGAAGATCACGGCACGCTCCAGGATGTTCTCCAGTTCGCGTACGTTGCCGGGAAATCCGTAACCGCCCAGCGCGGTGAGGGCCGCCGGCGCGAGGCCCTGCACCTGCCGGCCCATGGCCTGGTTGAGGCGCGCCAGGATGCGGCCCACCAACTGCGGCAGGTCGGTGAGCCGTTCCCGCAGCGGCGGCACGTGCACGCGCACCACGTTGAGGCGGTAGTACAGGTCTTCGCGGAACCGTCCAGCCGCTACCTCCTGTTCCAGGTCGCGGTTGGTGGCGGCAACCAGGCGGGTCTCGATCGGGATCGGCGCGGTGGCGCCCAGGCGCTGGATGCGGCGGTCTTGCACGGCGCGCAACAGCTTTACCTGCAACGGTCCCGGCATCTCGCCGATTTCGTCCAGAAACAGGGTGCCCGCGGCCGCCAGTTCGAACATGCCGACCTTGCGCTGCGCGGCGCCGGTGAATGCACCACGCTCGTAGCCGAACAGTTCGCTCTCCAGCAGGGCATCGGGAATGCCGCCGCAGTTGACCGGGATAAACGGCCCGGAGCGCCGCGAATGGTGGTGCAGGGCGCGCGCGACCACTTCCTTGCCGGTGCCGCTCTCGCCGGTGATCAGCACGGTGGCGGGGGTGGGCGCGACCTTGCGAATCAGCGCGGCGATGGCGGCCATGGGGCGGGCTGGCGCCGAGTTCCGGCGGCGAGTCGGCGGCACCGCGGCTGGCCACCTCGGCGTGGTCGCGCAGCGCCTGAGCCTCCACCAGCTTGCCGAGCCGCAGCACCAGTTCCTCGGGATCGAACGGCTTCACCACGTAGTCGTGCGCGCCCAGCTTCATGGCGGTCACGGCGTCGGTCACCTCTCCGAAGGCGGAGATCATGATCACCGGCAGCCGCGGCCGCTCGCTGCGGATCCAGCGCAGCAGCTCCAGCCCGTCCATGCCCGGCATCTTCAGGTCGACGATGGCGGCGCCGAACGGCTCCTCCTGCATGCGCCGCTGGGCGGCGAGGCCGTTGTCGGCGGTCGCCACCGCGTTGCCGTCCAACTCCAGGAAACGGCGTAGCGACTCGCGGATGTTGCGTTCGTCGTCGGCCACCAGCACTTTCATGAGGCGGGCCGCTCCTGCGGCAGGGTGACTACCGCCTCGGTGCCGCCGCCGGCGCGGGGGCGCAACTCCAGGGTGCCGCCGGCGGCGTGCACGAACCGCCGGCAGATCGCCAGGCCGATGCCGGAGCCTTTTGGCTTGGTGGTGAAGAACGGGTCGAACACGCGCTCGCGCTCGCGCTCCGCAATGCCGGCGCCGCGATCGAGGATGCGTACGGTCACGTGGCGCGCGGTCGCCTCCGCCACCACTTCGACCGGCGCCGAATCCACCGTGCTCTCGATGGCGTTGAGCACCAGGTTGTCGAGCACCGAGCGCAGACGCTCGCGGTCGAAGCGCACGGTCAGCGGGGCATCGGGGCGCTGCACCGCAAGCGCCGGCTGGCGTTCGGTCAGGGCGTCGAGCAGCGGCCGGAGATCGATCGGGCCGCGGTTGCCGGCCGGGTCGCGAATGAATTCGCCCACCCGGTCGGCGAGCACCGCCAGGCGGTTTACCTCGTCGTCGATCACCTGCAGGTCGGCGATGGCGTCCGTGGCGTCCGCGGCGGACGTGGCATTGCCGCCCGCGGTGCGGCGCAGGATGGCAGTCTTGAGACGGATGGCGCTGAGCGGATTCTTGATCTCGTGAGTCGGCGTGCGCGCCGCTTCGCCCAGTTCCACGAGTTGGCGCTGTGCGTCGAGGCGGCGCCGGAAGCGCGCATTGTTGCGCATCAGCACGGCGCCGCCGCCCACCACCGAGGCGATCAGAAACGGGCTTCCGATCTGGGCGGCAAGCAGCCGGCGGTCGGTGCGGAAGTAGCCGGCCGCATCCATCTCCAGGAGTACGTACTCGTGGCCGCCCGGGCGCCGCCCGCCGCGGCGTCCGGTTCCGCGGGCGCGCAGGTTGTCTGGCAGCCAGCGGCGCCGGTAGAGGGTGAGGGTGCGCCGCGCGCGGTCGTATTCGAAACGGTCCTGGCCCGGTTGCAGGAGTTGGGGATCGATGCTCGGCGGCACGGCGCCGATGCGGATCGGCTCGACGCGGCCGGCGGCGTCGTAGGTGGCGGCGCGGATGATCGGTTCGGTGAGCGAGGCGTCGACGTCGGCGCCGGCCGCGGCCTGGGCGACGATCAGGAACAGCCCGGAGGCAATCCGTTCCGCCTCGTACTGCGCCAGCAGCCGGTTGCGCTCGCGCTCGCCGCGCAGGGAAAGGGTGGCCAGCAGGCTGACCGCCGCAAATGCGGCCAGCGCTATGCCGAAGCCGAGCAGTGCGCCCCGTGTCGGCTGTTTCATGGTGTGTCGCTCTACCGCCATTCAACCACGGATGCCGCGGAAACGGAACCGGGACTGCGAGCGGGGATGGCAGCCGCCGGCCGCGGCCGCCATCCCCGTGCAGGTGGCAGGTCCGGTCGCGCTATATCGAGCCGCCGCTCACCGCCGACGTGTTCTGCTGTTGCAGCTTGTCTTGATTCTGCTGCGAGGGCATGCCGCGGTGCCAGCCGCCACGGCCCGCGCCCCGGCCGCGGAACCCGCGCCCGCGGCGCTCCTGCAGATCGCCGAACGTGTCGGCCTGGAATGCGCCGGCGCCGCCGGGCACGATCAGCAGCCCGAGATACGGGCCGCGGTCGTTTGCGCCAACGGTCACGGAGAGGGTCACTCTCTCGTTGCCGCGCCGCAGTTCCAGGCCGAGCGTGTCATCGACGGCGTTGTCGCCGATCGCGTCCAGAAAGTCGCGATGATTCTCGATCGCGGTGCCATCGACCGCTACGATGATGTCGCCGCGCTGCAGCCCCGCGCTGCCGGCCGGGCCGTCCGGGTCGACGGTCGCCACCAGGGCGCCGGTCTCCGCGTCGTTGGTCCACAGACCGTGCCAGGTGCGGGCCGTTGCCGGCAGCACGACGAGCGCCGCGGCCACGGCCGCGCACCCGAAAATCACGCTCTTCTTGTACTTGCGAATACCGACCCGGAACCGGCCGGTTTGCGGTCGATGCCCCTGCACCGGCTCTGTCGTCTCGCGAACCACGGAATCTCCGTGCTTGCTCATGGTAGTCCTCCTCCGCTGTTGCGGTAGTGGTTTGGATAACCATACTTAAGCAGAAAGCGTGCCAAGTTCGGAAACGTCGCCTCAGCCGCAGCCCTCGGCAGCCGGCGGCGCAGTGGCCCGAGCGAATTGTTCCCGCCGCCGCGGCGAGTGGGAAAAATGTTCCCGGCTCAGGACTCAGGAGGACGAGCGGGGCGCCGCCGGGAGCTGTTCGTTGCGTGCCGCCGGGGACTGCTGCCAGCCGGCGGCGGCCGTGGTGCTGGTCACGAACCAGTGCTGCAACTGGTTGGCCAGCGTCGCACGAATCCCGGCGTGGCGGGCGCTGCCCCACAGGTTGTGCAACTCGTCCGGATCCTGCTCCAGGTCGAATAGCTGGCCGTCGCCCGTGCCCAGGTACTGCACCAGCTTGTAGCGGCGGTCGCGGATCATCAACAGGTGGTCGACCTGCTGCAGCATCACGTCGGGGACGTGCTCGCTGTACACGTAGCGCCGCTGCGGCGCATCGGGGACACCCTCCAGGTGCGGCAGAAGGGATTGCGCTTCCATCTTCGGCGGCGGCTGCACGCCGGCCAGCTCAAGCACCGTGGGACCGATGTCGAACCACTGGGTGAGGGCATCGACGGTACGTCCGCCGGCAAACCGTGCCGGCGCCGACACCACCAGCGGTACCCGCACACTGGAGTCGTACATGTTCCACTTCTCCACCAGGCCGTGGTCGCCGAGACTGTCGCCGTGGTCGGAGGTGAAGACCACCACCGCGTCGTCCAGAAACCCGCGCTCGCGCAGGCGCGCCATGATCCTGCCCACCTGTTCGTCGATCATGGTGACGTTGGCCAGGTAGTAAGCGCGCTGCCGGTGGCGCTGCTCGGGCGGCGCCAGCGGGTCGAAGGCGATGGAGTCCGCGAACAGCTCGGCCATACGCGCGCGCAGTGCCTTCAGCGTCGCCGGCTGTGCCGCCAGTTCCTCGGCGGTGGCCTCCAGGATCGGCAGTTCCCGCTCCAGGTAGGGCCGCGCGTAGGACTCGACCGGATCATAGGGCGGGTGCGGTCCGGGAAAGCCGATCTGCAGGAACAGCGGTTCGCCGGGCACCTCCGGCGCGTTGTCGATCCAGCGCAGCGCCAGGTCGCCGACGAATACGTCCGGGTGCAGCTGTTCCGGCAGCGGCCACTCGTAGGCGCCCTGGCGCTCGGCCACGTCCGGCCAGGCACGGTACAACGGCTTCTCCGGGCGGTCGAGGCCGTGCGTGGCCAGCGCCTTGTCCCACTCGTCATCGAACACGTGCGGGTTGCCGCTCCACAGCGGCTCGCCGTAGCGGCGCTGCTTGTTCTCGACCACGAACCGCTCGTGAAAGCCGTGCATGCCGCTGTACGGGGTAGCGTGCATCTTGCCGACGTTGACGCAGTAGTAGCCGGCCGCGCGCAGGTCCTCCACCCAGGTACGCGGCCACGGATCGTTGTTGCGCTGCGCGCCCGCGTTGTGCGGGAAGTAGCCGGTAAACAGGCTCGCGCGCGACGGCCCGCAGGACGGCGCCGTAACGTGGCATTGGCTGAACGACACCCCGTCGCGCACCAAGGCGTCCAGATGCGGGGTGTCGACGTGGGGAAAACCGAGCGCTCGGATTGTTTCGTAACGCTGTTGGTCGGTGATGACCAGGATGATATTGGGCCGGCTCACGTGATGGGTTTCTCCTTTGGCTGCAAGAATACGCCAAATGCGCGAGACCGCCACCTGGCCTTATACGGCCTGCAACGACGCGCGTTTTGCAGGACTTGCGCAAATCAGGGGATGATGCCGCTACCATGGGCAGCGACAGTCGGCAGACGTACGGTCTGCGTGATCTCAAGGGAGACGTGTTCGGCGGCATCGTGTCGGCGGTGATGATGGTGCCGGTGGCGCTCGGGTTCGGCGTGCTGTCCGGGCTCGGGCCGGTGGCGGCGTTCTACGGCGCGATTGCTGTCGGCCTGTTCACCGCGGTGCTCGGCGGCGCCGCCCCCATGATCTCCGGGCCGAGCGCGATTGTGACCATCTTCACGGCGGTGATCATCGGCACCTACGCCGACAGCATGGCTGAGGCGTTCACCATCGTGATGCTGGCCGGTCTGATGCAGATCGCGTTCGGGCTGCTGCGTCTTGGCCGGTTCATCAACTGGCTGCCGTTCTCGGTGGTGCGCGGCGTGTTCGTGGGCGTGGGCGGGTACATCTTCATGACCCAGACCCTGTGGTTCGTGGGCGCCCCGGTCGAGCCGGGTATCGGGGTGGTGGCCATCATCGCTTCCTGGCCGCGGGCGCTGGCCAACCTCAACGTCGATGCGTTCGCCGTGGCCACCATCTCGCTGCTGGTGTTCATGCTGTGGCCGGCCAAGCTGCACCGCGTGGTGCCCAACGCGCTGGTCGCGCTGATCGCCGCCACGGTCGCGGGCGCGCTGCTGTTCGACGGAGCGGCCCGCATCGGTGAACCCGAGATCGGTATTCCGGCGCTGCAGGCGCCGGTGCTCACCACCTCCGTGCTGGTGAACGCCATCCAGCCGGCCCTCATCCTGGCGTTTCTCAGCTCGATCTACAACCTGTTGACGGCGTTGATCATCGATCCGATCGCGGGGCGCAACCACAAGCCCAACCGGGAGCTGTTCGGCCTTGGGGTGGGCAACATCGCGGCCGGCCTGATCGGTGCGCTGCCCGGCGCGGCGTCGGCGCCCTGTTCGCTGCTGGCGGCGAGATCGGGCGGGCGTACGCCGGTGACCGGAGTGGTGTGCGCGGCGGTCCTGCTCGCCGTGCTGCTCGGCCTCGGCAACACGCTGGCCTGGATCCCCAACGCCGCGTTCGCCGGCATCCTGATCAAGGTCGGCTGGGACATGATGGACGTGCGCTTTCTGCGCCGCATCCCGAAGCTTTCGCCGGAGATCGGCATCGTGACCCTGCTCACCGCGGCACTGTCCACGTTTGTGGACGTAATCTCCGCCATCGCGGTCGGCTTCTTCATTGCCGGCATGGCGCACGCGATGCGCTCGCAGCGTGGAGAGATCAACCAGACCGTTTCCACCCCGCTCCTGGACCTGGTCCTGTTCGGCGAGGATCGCCTGCCCGCCGGCGCCGATCCATTCCACGCCCGCGTCGGGCTGCTGTCTCTGCGTGGCCGCTACTCGATCGCCTCCGCGCGCGAGATCGTCCGGGTCATCAGCCCCGACCTGGCGGACCACGAGGTGGTGATTTTCGACTTCAGCGAGACCGAGGCGATGGACGACAACGCCGCGATGGCGATGGAGGAGCTGATCAACGGCAGCGTGCTCGGCCAGGACAAGGGTTGCATCGTCGCCGGCCTCGCCGGAGGTTTGAAGGCCTCCCTTACCGCGCTGGGCATATTCGACCGCCTGCCGACGGAGTCGTTCGCCGCCGACCTGGAGCAGGCCAAGCGGGCCGCCGCACACCTTCTGCACAACTGACCGCATTTGCGTCGTCATCACTCTACTTGCTGCCGTCAACCTCCGTGAAGCGCACGCCAAGCGATGGCTCGCCGCTGTCAGGCGTCGGGTTTCGCGAGGCGGCGTTCGTTACCGACGCGTAGCGTTACGCCGTCGCGGTCGAGCCGCTCAAGCAGCGGGATGATGACCCGGCGATTCGTGCCGAGTGCCGTGCGCAGGGTACTGGTCGTGGCGGATTGGTGACGGCGCAGGTAGGCAACGACGGCCGCACGCGCTTGTTCGCAGGCGTCAGTGGGAAGTACCACGTCCTGGTCGAGTTGCACCACCTCCCCCGAGCTGATCAGGTATTCCAGGACTGCCCGGCCGGCGCGGTCGGCGGCGAGTTGGCCGCGGCTCGGCGGTGCCAGGGGCGCCGCGGCGAGGGTGGCGCGCATGGTTTTCGCCGCGCGCGAGAGATGGGGGGGGAGTGCCGCCGCGTGCCCGGGTGGGCGAATCAGCGCTCCCGCGCGGCGATAACCGCGTTCCGCCAATGCGGCGAGGACGGCATCGCGCAGGGCGCCGGCCGCGCGGCGGGGGAGGGCCCCCGACGGTGGCGCCACTGCGGTGTGCAGCGCGGTAACCGGAACACCGGGGCGCTCGGGGTGATCGCGCAACTCGGCATCGACCGCTTCCGCGGCGTCCGCCACCAGGCCGTCAAACCACTCGGCGCTGGCGGCGAAGTGGTCGAAGACCCGCAGCCGGCCGTCCGCGGCGAGCGTATTGGCGGTGCGTTCCAGTTCCTCCTGGGTGACCGGTACCAGGCGGGCAAACTCCGGCAGCGCCATCATGCCGTAACCTGCCGCGCGGGCCAGGACGGTCGGCGCGACCTGCCGCGGCGCGTCGCCCATAGCCTGCAACTGCGCGCGCTGCACGGGGTCGCGCAACGGCCGCTGCGGCGCCGGGTCAAGTACCACGCCGCCGGCCAGGGTGTGGCGCTGCGACCAGTCGCGCAGCACGAAGCGGTCGCCGATCAGCAGGGCGCGCGGCTCATCCAGGTGAATCCGCGCCAGACCGGATGCGCCCGGCTGCAAGCCGCCGTGCTCGCGGCCCGCCTGCAGGCGTACGGTGCCGGGCAGGTTGGCGGTGCCGTGATGAACACGCACCCGAATTCCGTCGCGCAGCAGCGGGGCGCCGCGTTCGGTGCTGGCTCGCGGGCTGCGCCGGACCAGTGCATCGAGGTAAGCGCTTGCGGTCACGCTGGCCGGAGTAGTGATGAGGTCGCCCCGGCGCGGCGGTCGAGCCGCGCGCGAGGAGCCGGCGGGGGCGAGATTCAGGGCCACGCGAGTGGCGGGGCGGGTCTGGTCGGCGGGCTGGTTGAAACTCTCCACGCCGCGGATGCGGAACCGTGCCCCGCCTGGCGACGCTTCCACCTCCTGGCCGCGCCGCAGGGAACCGCCGGACAGCGTGCCGGTAACGACCGTGCCGGCGCCGGCAACGGCAAAGGCGCGGTCCACGGCGAGGCGCGGCGTGTCGGCGTGCGGACTCGGAGGAAGCGACTGCAACTGAGCGCTGACTTCCCGGCGCAGGGCGTCGATACCGGTGCCGTCGAGCGCCGAAACCGGCACGATGGGACAGTCGGCAAACGCGCTGCCGGCCACTGCCGATCGGATCTCGGCCACCCGCGCCGCCAGGTCCGGGAGCAGATCCGCCTTGGTGAGGACGATCGCCCCCGAGCGCGCGCCGAGGTACTCCACGATCTGCAGGTGCTCCTCGGTCTGTGGCATCCAGCCCTCGTTGGCCGCCACCACGAGCAGGGCAATGTCCACCGCACCGACGCCGGCAACCATGTTCTTGACGAAATCCTCGTGACCGGGCACGTCGACGATTCCGACCAGCAGGCTGAGGTCGCGGTCGAGCACCGGCAGTGCCATGTGCGCGAAACCGAGCTCGATGGTGATGCCGCGCCGCTTCTCCTCCGGCAGGCGGTCGGGGTCGGTGCCGGTAAGGGCCTGCACCAGCGAACTCTTGCCATGGTCAATGTGGCCGGCCGTAGTGGCGATGTAGTGGTGCGTGGTCATTGTTGTACTGCAGCCGACGTTGCGCTTGCCGCCGGGGGTGGCCCAACGACGGTGTCGTCGCGTGGCGGGCCGGGACTTGGCGGCGCTTCATGGCGTACGCCGGCCGTTGATGCGGGTCGTAGCGCTGTCGCGGCCTCGGCGAGCGCCGCCGTCAACGCGTCGTCCTGGTGCGGCGGGACGGTGCGCAAGTCGAGCACGATCCGTTCGCGGTAAATGTGGCCGATCACCGGCGGGGTGGCGCGGCGCAGGGCGGCGGCGAAGGCGTCGGCGCTGCCGCCGGGCAGCGCGATAGCGATGCCGCAGGAGGGCAGCGTGGCGGTGGGCAGGGTGCCGCCGCCGAGGCGGCTCGCGCAGTCGGCGGCGGCACCCTGCAGGGCCGCCGGCAGGCGGCCCACGAGAGCCGCCGCCCGTGCCCGCAACTCGGCCACCGGCGCGTGCAGCATCTCCTGGAGCGGAACCGAGCCGGGGTCGCTCAGGTGCCGGTCTACCGTGTGCTGCAGCAGAGCCAGCGCCACCTTGTCGAGGCGTAGCGCGCGGAACAGCGGATGCGCCTTCAGGCGCGCAATCCACGCCGCATCGCCGGCGATCGCGCCCGCCTGCGGGCCGCCGAGCAGCTTGTCGCCGCTGAAGCACACCAGCGTTGCGCCGCCGGCCAGCACCTCCTGCGGCCGCGGCTCGCGCGGCAGTCCGTGGACGGCGTCGGTGCGAGTCACGGCGCCGCTGCCCAGATCGGCGATCAGCGGCACACCGGCGCCCGCGGCGACGTCGCGCAACTCGGTGAGCCGCGGCGCCGCCACGAATCCCTCCATGACGAAGTTGCTGCGATGCACCGTCAGCAGCGCCGCGGTGCGCTCGCCGCAGGCGCCGGCATAGTCCGCGGCGGTGGTCTGATTGGTGGTGCCGACCTCCCGCAACCGCGCGCCCGCCGCGGTAAGGATGTCGGGAATGCGGAACCCGCCGCCAATCTGGATCAGCTCGCCGCGCGACACGATCACCTCGCGGCGTTCCGGATTGGTGGTCACCGCGCTGGCCACCAGCAGAAGGGCGGCGGCGCAGTTGTTTACCACCGTAGCGGCTTCCGCTTCGCACAGGGCAGCCAGGCTATGCTCCACGTACAGCCCGCGGCTGCCGCGCGCCCCGGAGACCAGATCCAGCTCGAGGTTGCTGTAGCCTCCGGTAGCTACCGCCAGTGCGGCAGACGCATCGCCCAGCGGAGCGCGGCCCAGGTTGGTGTGCAGCAGCACGCCGGTGGCGTTGATCACCGGTCGCGGGCGGGCGGCGGCCAGTCGCACCGCGGCAGTGCGCACCCGCGCCTCGATCACGGCGCGCGGCGGAACCGGATCGGCGGCCCGGATCAGGTCAAGCGCTCGCCGCACCAAGTCGACGCACAACCGATGCGGGAGGCTCAGATCGGCCAGTTCGGCCACCAGTCGATTGACCGGCGGAATCGACGCATACGGGCTGCCGGGGGCCGGTCGCGTGTGCGTGGCGTCGCGGACCGCTTGCGGCGGTCTGCCGTCTGCGCTGTTCATCGCACCGCCGATTGTGCCACATCCGCGGCGTCAGTGGCACGAATCAAGCCGTACGCTACTGTGCGTTCCGCCCGCCGCTCCCCGGCCGGCTCACGGCCCGCTGGTAACCGCAACCGGCATGGTCTGGGCACCCCGAACCCGTCCTACCACCGCGTGCTGGGCGTCGTGGGCGGCCAGTACCGCGCGCACCGCGTCGTGCCGCGCCTCGGGAACGCACAGCAGCAGGCCGCCGCTGGTCTGCGCGTCGGCGAGGATGACGCGGGTCGGCTCCGGACACGTGCCCCAGTCGACCGCCGCCTCGGCGGCGGCCAGGTTGTCCGCGGTGCCGCCGGGCACGCTGCCGTCCGCGATCAGTTCCGGGAGCACCGCGTCCAGCACGGGAACACGGTCGAACCAAAGCTCCGCGCCGCAGCCGCTGGCCGCGCACAGGTCGGCGAGGTGTCCGGTCAATCCGAAGCCGGTGACGTCGGTCGCGGCGGCAACTCCGGCGGCCGCGAGATCGGGGCCGGCCCGGTTGAGCTGCGTCATCGCGGCCACCGCCCGCTCCACCGCCTGCGCCGGCGCGGCGCCCCTCTTCAGGGCCGTGGTGATGATGCCGGTGCCGAGCGGCTTGGTCAGCATCAACAGATCACCCGGCTGCGCAGCATCCTTGGTGAGCAGCTTGTCCGGGTGCACCAGTCCGGTTACCGCCATGCCGTAGATCGGCTCCGGGTTGCGCACCGTATGGCCGCCGATTACCGCACATCCCGCGCCGTGCGCGGTATCCGCGCCGCCGCGCAGTATCGCGGCGATCACCGAGTCGGGCACCTTGTCGGGGGGATAACCGAGCACGTTGAGGGCCGACAGCGGCCGACCGCCCATCGCATACACGTCGGACAGCGCGTTGGCGGCGGCGATGCGCCCGTAGGTGTAGCCGTCGTCGACCACGGGCGTGAAAAAATCTGCCGTCTGCACCAGCGCCCGCTCGGCGTCGAGCCGGTACACGCCTGCATCGTCGCCCGCCGCCGATCCGACGATCACGTTGGGGTGGTCGAGCGTGGGAAGCTGGCCCAGGACCTGGGCCAGTGCCTGTTGGCCGAGCTTGGCCGCTCACCCGGCGCACGACGACAGCGCCGTAAGCTGAAAGATTTCCTCGCGCGTCAACTCGATCACCCCCTTCGCTTGCAAGGTAAGAACGGAGAGGGTAGGAATCGAACCCACCTCGCCCTGCATTGGCAGGGTCGACAACGGTTTTGAAGACCGCGGGGACCACCAGGCACCCATCACTCTCCCGGATACGAAGCACCGCTCCGCTTGATAGAGGGTAACTCAACCAGCCGCGTCCGCATACCATGCGAAAGGCGGTACGGCCGGTGGATGACTTGCGTGTTTCGGGTCTGATTTCCACGTCGAATGCTCCGCCGACGGGTTGACACCGGATGGGAGAGGGCCCACGGTCGAGGTTGCCGAGGCAAATAGCCGACTCGGAAAGGACTGACTGTCTGCAACTGCCAAATTCTGAAGATGTGGTGGTCGAGCCTGCGAAGCTTCGGGACTACCTTCTGTCTCGACTTCACAACGTGGGTCGCTTCAAGGCTGCTTTCTTCGAGGCATTGGGGTACACTCGTGACGACTGGCAAAGGCTTGCTGAAGATCTCAAGAAGATTGCTAAGACTGGGGATGCGGTGCACCGTGGGTACAACGGTCATGGTCAGATGTACGTCGTCGGGGGCATGCTTGGGGTGCCGTCTTGCGTACCAGCATACGTAACCACGGTGTGGATTATCCGTGACGGCGAAGCATTGCCGCGGTTCGTGACGGCCTATCCTGGGAGTGGATAAATGAATTTCAGGCTACTTGACGCGGTCGTGCTCACAAGAGACCACGAGCGGTTTGGTCTTCGACGTGGAGACGTTGGGGCGGTGGTTGAGGTCTACGAGCCGGACAGGCTTGAAGTCGAGTTTGTCACGGCTTCCGGAAAGACAGAAGCCCTTGTCACGCTCAAGGATGACGATCTGCGACCGGTCTCCGACTCGGACCTCCTGTCGGTCAGGCCTGTCGTGCAGCGGTCGGCATAGACGAACTGCCCTGAACGAGACCACCGGGGACGGCGGCGCAAGGCCGTACGGCGGTTCGGTGTTCATTTGGCGGTGGTCAGCGGTTTGGGGTTGGATTACGGTTTGTGCATGGCTGAGGCGATGCCGTCGCTTAACGCGATGCCGACCCGTGACGAGATGCTCGCGGCGTTCACGGGCCGGGATGGCAGCTACGACGGCCTGTTCGTGGCGGCCGTGCGTACGACCGGCATCTTTTGCCGCTGCTCGTGCCCGGCGCGCAAGCCGGAGCCGCGCAATGTGGAGTTCTTCGCCACCGCTGGCACGGCGCTGGCCGCCGGCTACCGCCCCTGCCTGCGCTGCAAGCCACTCGATCCCGGCGGTGCGGCGCCGGCGTGGTTGACCACGCTGCTTGCCGGCCTGGAGCGCGACCCGCGGCGGCGCTGGACCGATGCCGACCTGGCCGCGGCCGGACTGCGCCCGGAGGCGGTGCGGCGCTGGTTCCGGCGCCGCTTCGGGATGACCTTTCACGCCTACGCCCGCGCCCGGCGGCTGGCCGCGGCGGTCGGCGACCTGCAACAGGGTGCGCCGGTAACGGACGCCGCCTTCGACCACGGCTACGAGTCGCTGAGCGGCTTCAGCGCCGCGATCCGCAACCTGGTCGGCACCTCACCGGGCGCGGCGGCCGGTTCCACGCTGCTGTCGGTGGCGCCGGTGGAGACTCCGCTGGGCGTGATGATGCTGGGCGCCGCCGGCGGCAAGCTGGCGCTGGCCGAGTTCGCCGATCCGGAGCGCCTCGAGGCACAGCTCCGCCAGGTGTGCCGGCGCCTGAACGCAACCCTGGTGCCGGGCCGGGAGCCGCCGATCGATCGCGCGGCCGGGCAGATCGACGAGTACTTCGCCGGCGCCCGGCGCGGCTTCGACCTGCCCCTGTTCCCGGCCGGCACCGACCTGCAGCGCAAGGTGTGGGAGACGCTGCTGCAGATTCCCCATGGCGAAACCTGGACGTACGGGCGAGTCGCCGCGGCGATCGGCCGCCCGCGCGCCGCCCGTCCGGTCGGGCGCGCCGTCGGCGCGAACCCGATCGCCATCGTCATTCCCTGTCACCGGGTGGTCGGCAGCAGTGGCGCCCTCACCGGCTACGGCGGCGGCCTGTGGCGCAAGCAGCGCCTCCTGGACCTGGAGCGGGAGTAGGGTGCCGGGTACGCTACACTGCATGCAGACCGACTGACAGGAGGCTCCGCCACGTGCCCAAGTTTGTATTCATGCCGCCGCAGGACGAGGAACGGCGGCTGCTGGCCGCCCGCCTGGCGGAGGCCGTTTCCGAGTACGAGGTCGTATCGCCCGAGACGGACCAGGAGGCGCTGACGGCAATCCGCGACGCGGATGCGGTGTACGGCTGGGTGTCCCCGGCCGCCCTGGCGATGGCCGAGAAGCTCGCCTGGGTCCAGAACCCGGACGCCGGGCCGTTCTATGGCTACTACTACCGCGAGTTGATCGAACACCCTCTGGTCATCTGCAACCCGCGCGGCATCTACCACGACCACATCTCCCACCACATCCTGATGTTCGTGTTGGCGCTGTCGCGCGGCCTGCCGTGGTACCTGGACGCGCAGCGCGACCGCACCTGGAACAAGGACGCCCGCAAGACGCCCTACGTCTACCTGGGCGAGGCCACTGCGCTGATCAACGGGGTAGGGGGCATCGGGCACGAGACCGCCCGGCTGTGCCACGAGCTCGGCATGGCGGTGATCGGCATCGACCCGCGCCCGGAGTACGACCTGCCGTACGCGGAGTTGCACACCCCCGACGAACTGGACGACCTCCTGCCACGCGCCGACTTCGTCATCACCACCGTCCCGCACACGCCGCAGACCGAGTTCACCTTCGACGCGGCCCGGTTCCGGCTGATGAAGCGGTCCGCGTACTTCATCAACATCGGCCGCGGCATGGTGTGCAGGATTGACGACCTCGCCGGCGCGGTCGAGTCAGGCGAGATCGCGGGCGCCGGGCTGGACGTCTACGAGCACGAACCGCTGCCCGCCGGACACAAGCTGTGGGGCCTTCCGAACGTGCTGATGACGCCGCACGTGGCGGTGGCGGACGCCGGCAACATCCCCGACCGCCGCTTCCGCATCATCCTCGACAACGCACACCGTTTCCTCGCCGGCCAGCCGCTGACCAACGTGGTGGACAAGGCGAAGTGGTATTGATAGATCGAGTGTGTTGTTCATTCTCGCAGCGTCGCACTCAGCTCGGAGATGCGGAGGATCAGCATGAGCGGCTCGCGATCCGAGAAGGGACGGAAGCCCCATCGCTGGTAGAATCGCGCCGCTTGATCGTCGAGCGCTTGGACGATGATGGCACGCGCTCCGATTACCTTGGCGGCCGCCAGTGATCTCTTGCCGGCATCGATCAGCAGGTCGGCCCCCAGGCCCCTGCCCTGATATGCAGCGTCTACTGCAAGCTGGCCCAGCAGGATCACCGGGACCGGCTCAGGCATGCTCCTGCCAGCGCGAGACGACACCCGGCGTCGTTCCACCGAACTGGCTGCCAGACTGTAGAAGGCGACCACCCGATCTCTGTCACAGACGACGTACGTCCTGGCGCCGCCCTTGGCTTCGTTGAGCCGGGCTTTCCGCAGCAGCCACGTATTGAGGCTGAGTGCTCCGCAGTCGAACTGTGATACGTCGTGACGAGCGTTCAGCGGCTTCGGAGCGGTTAGCGCTCCCACAGCGGCTGGCGCCCAAACAACTCCTGCAAGCGGTTGTTCGGTTCCACCGGCGCATCGAGTGCAGCGACGAACGAGGAGTACGCTTCAGCGTCCAGTGCGATGACCGGGCGCTCGTTCAGCGTCTCGATCGCCGCCGCCTCGCTCGATCGCAGCACGAACTCCGTCCGTGTGACCCCGCGGATCGCCGCAGCTCGATCGATCAGCGCCAAGCGATCATCTTTCATCCTGAAGTTTACCTGAGCCATAAACATCTGTATACCGTACGTATAGACGCGCCGTCAACGGAGCTCTCCGCTGACCTCACTGACCTGATACCGACCAGCTCTACCAAAGAATCGACACCGGATAGGCATTGATGAGTGGATCCGGCGTCACCAGAGAGCAGCCATCCATGATCGCCTGCGCAACCAGGGAGGCGGTCGAACGGATCAGCGGGGTTATTGGCGAGGATGACAGCGGTGCCGTACTCTGCGACGATGGGGCCATGCGCCAGTTCAACACCGCGGGTCCGGTAGTGGCCGAGGACCACTACCACGTCCCGCCGCTGGAGCGGATCGATCTGGACACGGTGCTGGGCCTGGTCCGGGACAAGAAGTACTTCGTGCTGCACGCGCCGCGGCAGACCGGCAAGACATCGGCGCTGCTGGCGCTACGGGATCTGCTGAACGGCGGTGCGGCCGGCGACTTCCGCTGCGTGTACGCCAACGTCGAGGACGGCCAGGCGATGCGCGAGAACGTGGCCGAGGGTATGCGCACCGTGCTTGCCGAACTGGCCCTCCAGGCGAGCGTGACGCTGGGCGACGATACCCTTGAGGACCTCTGGCCGGCGGTACTGGAGCGCGTGGGGCCGGGGCAAGCGTTGCGTCATGCGCTGCTGCGCTGGTGCATGGCCGATCCGCGGCCGCTGGTGCTGATGATCGACGAGATCGACGCGCTGATAGGCGACACCCTGCTGGCGGTGCTACGGCAGTTGCGCACCGGTTACGTCGACCGTCCGGCGCGCTTCCCGCACAGCATCATCCTGTGCGGCGTGCGTGACGTACGCGACTACCGCATCCACTCGAGCGCCGAGAACCGGCTGGTGCTGGGCGGCAGCGCCTTCAACATCAAGTCCGAGTCGCTGCGCCTGGGCAACTTCTCGGAGCAGGAGATACGGGCACTGCTGGCGCAGCACACCGCGGCGACCGGGCAGGCGTTCACGGAGGAGGCACAGGCGTTGATCGGCACGCGCACTGCGGGCCAGCCGTGGCTGGTGAATGCGCTGTGCTACGACGCCTGCTTCCGCCACCCGCCGGGGCGGGATCGCGCGCGCCCGATCACGGCGGACGCCGTCCTGGCGGCGCAGGAGCGGCTGATCTTGCGCCGCGACACGCACATCGACGAGTTGGCGCACAAGCTGCGCGAGGAGCGGGTGCGGCGCGTGGTGGAGCCGATTCTGACCGGCGCCGACCAGCAGGAGTGGTCGACCGAGGATGTCGCCTACGCCTGCGACCTCGGGCTGGTGGCGCAGGACTCCGACGGTACGCCGCGCATCGCCAACCCGATCTACGCGGAGGTGGTGCCGCGGCATCTGAACTACGCGGTGCAGGCGGGGTTGCCTCAACAAAGAGCGTGGTACGTGGACACAGACGGGGGGCTGGACGTGGCGGGGCTGATCGCGGCGTTCCAGGAGTTCTTCCGCGAGCACTCCGAGCACTGGGTACAGCGCTTCGAGCAGTACCATGAGGCCGGCCCGCAGTTGCTGCTGCAGGCGCACCTGCAGCGCATCGTGAACGGCGGGGGAAGGATCGAACGGGAATACGCGCGCGGGCGCGGGCGCACCGACCTGCTGATCGTGTGGCCGCACGGCGGGCGCGAGCGCCGCTTCGTGGTGGAGTGCAAGGTGCTGCGCAAGGACCTGGAGCGAACGATTGCCGAAGGGGTGGCAGCAGACGAAGCGGCTACATGGACCGCTGCGGGGCGGAGGCAGGACACCTGATCGTGTTCGACCGCACGCCGGACCGCCCCTGGGCGGACAAGATCTTCCGCCGCGCCCCGGCGGGAGCCGGCGTCCCGGTCACTGTCTGGGGGATGTAACGCGGGCAAGTGCCGGCAGGTGACCGCTGTCAAGCGACATCAGGGCTGCGCGTCCGGATGTGGGATCGCCACCACCGCAAGGTTGGTTATGCCAACATAGTCGTCTGGGTTCACCGTGTAGAGCGGCAGTCCATTGGCGATCGCCGTGGCGGCGATTAGGGCGTCGTAGGCGCGGGCCGCCGGTTTTCGGCCGGCACGCCGCAGGTCCGCTGCCACCTGTCCGAACGCGCGAGCGGCCGCTGCATCGAATGCAATCGGTTCGAAGTCGGCTTCGGCCTGCTGTACGTGGGCTTGTCTGGCTGCACGGTCTTCTTCCGTTGCCGCGAGCAGGGGCCCGACCGACAACTCCGCCAGCGTGATCGTGGTGATGGCGGGCAGCGCCGGCAGTTGCCGCGCATCCCGCAGGCGCGGCAGCAGGATCACCGTGTTGGTGTCGAGTACGCCGCGCTGTGCGGGTGCTGCGTCGCTCACAGGGCGGAGTCAATGGTGTCGTCGAGATCGCGCTTGATGTCGCGCCCATCGATATGGGGCAGGTGTTTCCATCGCGTCAGCAGCGCAGACGCGTCCCGTCCGGGTTTGGGCATGGGCCGCAACTCGGCCACCGGTCGTCCAAGTCGTGTGATGGTCAGGCTCTCGCCGCTTACTACCCGATCGATCACCTCGCGCCCGTAGTTTCGCAGATCACGCATGGTAACATTCGCCATGTCTAGGAACGTATCACCAGTGATACGTTCCTAGCAAGCTCGGAGGCGGCGGATCGATCTCGACACGGTGCTGGGCCTGGTCCGGGACAAGAAGTACATCGTGCTGCACACGCCGCGGCAGACCGGCAAGACCTCGGCGTTGCTGGCGCTGCGGGATCTGCGAGTCCGACTCGAAAGCGAACTTGACAGGGCGCCGCGCGCATGAAAAGGTGCAAGACAGTACTCAAGGAACCACGCCAATGCGCGTGTCGGGAGACCCGTGAGTCGCCTGCCGCGCGCGTGAACCACCGGAGATTGCCGTCGCTGCGTAGCCGCCTGCGTTACGGGCGCGAGAGTGGGCAGGGGCCGGCAACTCGCTTCCGATGCACTCTCACGATCAGTAACTGAATGGAGAGGGCCATATGAACATTCAGAGAATCGCACACCCCTTCGCGCTTGTGCTCGTGTTCGCGCTGGCCGCCACCGGTGCGTGGGCGGCCGGCGAAGACGAGGGCGAGACCGCGGCCGTGGACAAGCCGATGATCACCGACCCGACCACCGGCAAGATGCTGACCGCGCCCGAGTACGGCGGCACGCTGACCTACCCGTACAAGCTGGTGGCCGCGAACACCGACCCGGACCTGCGCGGACACTATGCCGGCTGGCTGATCTCGGCGGTCAACGAGAAGCTCGCACTCGGCGACTGGGCCGCGCCCCGCGACCAGATGAGCCTGACCGGGTGGTACGTGCCGACTTCCGGATTCGTCGGCGGCCTGGCGGAGAGCTGGGAGCAGCCGGATGACCTGACGACGATCCTGAACATACGGCAAGGCGTGCATTGGCACGACAAGGAGCCGGTGAACGGACGCGAGCTTACCGCCGACGATGTCGTGTACACCTTCCGCCGCCGTGCCGGTCTGACCGACTTCGTGCCCGAGCGCACCTACGAAATGATCGGACTGCCGTGGGAGTCGATCGAGGCGACAGACAAGTATACGGTCGTGCTCAAGCTGGCCGAGCCGCGCCTCGGGTCGTTGCGCGTCTACTTGGCCGAGGTGATTCAGTGGATCCTGCCGCCGGAGGTGATCGAGCAGAACGGCGACTACTCGAACTGGCAAAACGTGGTCGGCACCGGGCCCTACATGCTGACCGACTACGTCGAGGGCACCTCGATCACCAGGACCCGCAACCCCAACTACTGGGGCCGTGACGAGAAGTATCCCGACAACCAGCTCCCATATGTGGACGAGCTCAGGGGCTTGTTCATGGAGGAAGAGGCAACCCGCATCGCCGCCATGCGCACCGGCCAGGTCGACATCATCCATACCTCCGGCGGCGGCGTCGAGATAAAGACCGCCGAGCAGGTAGAGGCGCTGCTGCGCACCAACCCCGACATCCAGGTCGGCCCCTACTTCATCCGGGCGTTGCAGGTGTTCGGCGTGAATCAACGCCGGGCGCCGTTTGATGACATCCGCGTGCGCCAGGCGCTGCAGATGTCGATCGACCGCGAGGCGATCAACGACAGCTACTATGGCGGCTACGCGCTTTGGAAGCCGCAAGGCCACTTCGGCAATGCGGTGGCCGGCTACCACGTGCCGTTCGACGACTGGCCGGAGGAAGTGCAGGCCACCTACCGGTACAACCCCGAGGAGGCCATGCGGCTGCTCGATGAGGCCGGCTACCCGGCGGATGCGGACGGCGTTCGCTTGCGGGTCGCCTACGACCACCGCGACGTGATCGACCTTGGCTTCGCCGAGATCACGGCCGGCTACTGGAAGGAGATCGGCGTCGAGGTGGAGATCAACATCATGGACACCACCACCTGGGTCAGCCGCCGCAAGGACAAGAGCTACGAGATGACCACCGGCGACTCGGGCTGGGATCTCGCTCCGGTGCAGCTCATGGGATTCTACCGCGGCATCGCCGAGGGAGATCAGGAGCTCAGACAGGAGGTCGAGTACCTGGGCGGTCTCGGTGACGAGACCATGACGCGGCTCTACAACGAGTTCAACAGCGCCACCAGCGAGGACGAGCGGATCCGGATCGCGCGCGAGTTCGACGCGCACTACATCAGGCACCATTTCCAGATCTACGGCGTCAAGGCGCCCGGCTTCCAGGTGGCTCAGCCGTGGCTCAAGGGCTGGAACGGCGAGACGTTTCTGCAGGACATGGACAACCACCTGACGCTGGTCCGGCTGTGGCTCGACCTGGACCTGAAGGCGGAAATGGGATACTGACCCGGGCGCAACTGGTTACGAACATACGCACGGGGTGGCGGGTGATTGCACCTGCCACCCGGTTGTGGTTTGCGTCCACGGTGTGCAGCCGGCGGCAGTGTCGCTGAGCGGAGGTAAGTCGAGATGCGCGCGTACGTGATCCGGCGGGTGCTGCTGGTGATCCCGACCCTGTTCCTGGTCAGTGCGCTGGTGTTCCTGTCGGTGCGCTTCATCCCGGGCGATATCGTCGACGTGATGAGCGCGCGCATGGAGTACGTCGGCAGCGGCGACATCAATCGCGAGTTGCTGCGCGAGCGGCTGGGCCTGGACCGGCCGGTGTACGTGCAGTATGCGCGCTGGGTCGGTGACATCCTGCTGCGCGGGACGCTCGGCGAGTCGCTGTACGGCGGCTTTCGCGTGGAGGAGCGGCTGGCCGGTCGACTGGGGATCACGATCGAGCTGGGGCTGGTCGCGGTGATCGCCGGGCTTCTCATTGCGCTGCCGGTCGGCATCTACTCCGCCATTCGCCAGTACACGGCGGCCGACTACGCCGGCCGGTCGTTCGCCATCCTCGGCCTTGCCACGCCCAACTTCTGGATCGGACTGATGGTGATGATCTATCCCGCCATCTGGTGGGGCTGGACGCCGCCGATGACGCACGTGCGCTTCACCGCCGAGCCCTGGGAGAACCTGCGCATGTTCATCATTCCCTCCCTGATCCTGGGAACCTACCTGGCGGCAAGCACCATGCGCATGACCCGCACGATGATGCTGGAGGTGCTGCGCCAGGACTACGTGCGGACTGCCTGGGCCAAGGGCCTCCGGGAACGCAGGGTGGTGCTGCGGCACGCGGTCAAGAACGCGCTGATTCCGGTGGTCACCCTGGTCGGGCTGCAACTGCCCATCATCGCCGGCGGCTCGGTGATCATCGAGAACATCTTCAACCTGCCGGGGCTCGGTCGGCTGATGCTGATCGCCCTCAACGAGCGCGACTACCCGGTGATATCCGGCGTGAACCTGTTCTTCGCCACCGTGGTGGTGCTGCTCAACCTGATCACCGACCTTACCTACGCGTTCCTGGATCCAAGGATTCGGTATGAGTAGCAGCGCCGAGGGCGCGCCTGCCGGTGCGCGGATGCCGAGACGCCGCCATCCCGTTGCCGACTTCCTCGTTCGCCTGTTCAAGGAGCATCGGCTTGGCGCCGCCGCCGGCCTGGTAGTAGTGGGACTGATCTTCGTCACCCTCTTCGCCGAGCAGCTCGCGCCCTACGAGTTCGACCGCGGCCGCGTGCAGGACCGCATGCAGGGCCCGTCGGCCGAGCACTTGCTCGGCACCGACCACGCCGGCCGCGACTTTCTGAGCCGCCTGATCATCGGCGCACGCCTGTCGCTTACGGTCGGACTTGCCGCCACCACCATCAACGTCCTGATCGCGCTGCTGATCGGTGGCACCACCGGCTTCGTCGGTGGCAGGCTAGACATCGTCACCCAACGGCTGGTCGACGCCTGGATGTCGTTCCCCGGGCTGCTGCTGCTGCTCACCATCATGTCGATCGCTGGCCGCGGCGTGACGCAGATAATCGTCGTGCTCGGCGTCGCCGGCGGCATTCCCGCCTCGCGCATCGTGCGCGGCGCGGTGATCGGCGTAAAGGAAAACGCGTACTTCCAGGCGGCGCAGGCAATCGGCACCTCCACGGGCGGCACCCTGCTGCGCCACGTGCTGCCCAACATCGCCGCCCCCGTGCTGATCGTATACAGTATCAACGTCGGCAACGTGATCATCTCGGAGGCCTCGCTGAGCTTCCTCGGCTTCGGCCTGCCGGCCAACATTCCGAGCTGGGGCGGCATGCTGAGCCGGGAAGGCCGCCAGTACATGGAGATCGCGCCGCGGCTGGCGCTGTGGCCCGGCATCTGCCTCACCGTGACCGTGTATTGCCTGAACATGTTCGGCGACGCGGTGCGCGACCTGCTCGACCCGCGCCTGCGCGGGCAGATGGGGCGGTTCGGCGTCGCCACGCGCGGTAGCGATCGCCGCGGCCTCAGCGCCCCGCGGCCGATCCGACCATCAACACCATCGAGACGGTCTACACGTGTCCGGCCGGTGGCATAAGGCCGGCGCCGAGGTAATCTACGCCTCCGAGTCCTATTCGACAGCCATGTTGGAAACGCTGGCGCATTGGAACGGAGCGCCGCCGCCGAACCAGCACTTCGTCGAGATCACGATACCAAGGGGCACCAGCTATGAGGTGGCAACGGCCGATCTCGTTCGGGATTGGTCCCATCCGGACGGGGAGGCGGCCCACCGCTTCGGTCGCGCGTGGTATTCGGAAAACCGAAGTACACTCCTGATCGTCCCGTCGGTGGTGGCACCTCTGGAGCGCAACATCGTCATCAATACGCGGCATGCGGAGTTGGATCTCTTGACGGTCGGTCTGGAAACCCCCGTCTGGTGGGACCAGCGCCTCTTTCGCGACTCCGACTGACCGCGTAGCTGCCGGACGAGACAGCCTCCTTGACCGGACCGCGATCCGTTCTTGCGCCGCGTACTCGTCCTGCACGACTTCGACGGCGGCCGGTTCGACGCTCGGTTTAGGTTCTCCGGCATCATCGGTGAATGGCGAATGCTCGGTGGTTGTCGGTGGTTGTCGTTGCCGGCGCAGGCAGTTCGTGTCAGGATGAGTTTCATGGCTGAACCGATCGTCGGCGCGGTTGCGGCACCGGTGGAGCACCGCGAGCCGGAATCACTTGAGTTTCCCGGCTGCCGCCCGGTGCGCATCACGTGCGACGAGATTGATGATTGCGAGGATTATTTTGAATACTGGGACGCCGACACCGAAGTCGCGATGGTGTGCGAACCGGTCGGCTACTACCACGAACGCCCGGCTCACCGGCTCGCCCAATTGGCCGGGCTGATCGCGGCGGCACGTGGCACGCCGATCGAGGCGGTGGGGCACACGGACCTCCTGGTCCGCAATGCCCGCGGCAAGCGGCAGCGCATCATGCAGGCCGACCAGATACTGTTCCTGCATCCGGCGTGGACCATACCCCATGGCAACGACATTGAGGTGGGCACGGACGCGCTGCCGGACGTGGTGCTGGAGGTGGACAACACGACGGACGTGCGCCGCGGCAAGCTCGGACTCTACGAGTCATGGGGCTTTCGGGAAGTGTGGGTGGAGGTGCCGGACGAGCCGGCGCCGAGCCGGCCGGCGGCGCTTCGTCCCGGTTTGACGATCTACGTGTCGGGGCGGGCGGGGCTGCGTCCGGCGTCGACGAGCCGGGCATTTCCGGGTTGGACGGCAGAGGAGATTCACTTCGCGTTGAACGAACCGGTGCTGTCGGAGGAAACCGCCGGCGTGCTGAATCGGGTGGGGCGAATCCTGGGCGCGGCGCAGGGTACCGGCCCGGATAGCGATCCGTTCTTGCGGCGCCAGCGCCGCGAGAGTCGGGCCGCGGGTTACGCCGCGGGCCGGGAGGAGGCGTCGCGTGCGAGTGCGTTACGGGTCCTGGAGTCCCGTGGCGTGCCGGTATCGCCTTCCCTGGCGGTGCGGTTGGCCGAGCTGGAGGGAGTGTCGGAGCACTTGGTCGATGCGGCGCTGGAGTGCCGGGACGAGGAGCATTTCCTGCAATTGCTGGCAGCTCGGCGAGGTTAGACTCTATTGCGCCCGGGTCGCGAATACCGGAGCACACACCACGGCGCGAACCTCGACTCGATGAGGATCTGGCGACTGACTAGCACGAACGCCCGCCGCCGCTTCGGGGTCGCGGCGCGTCGTGTCAGCAACACCCACGATCCACCCGGCGCCGCCGCCCGCGCCGCGGCAACTCCTGCTGCCTGGACCGGGGCGGCACGCGCCGCGCTCTTTCGCAACTCTCCTGGGGCACACTTCGCAGCGCGGCGAGCCGTGCGTGCATCTTCGCTGCCGCCTCAGCAGTCCCTGGCCGGTCGCTGGTGATGCGCTCGTGCACGTCGTGGTCTGCCGTCAACGAATTCCTGCCGCCTCCGGCGTTCACGTTACTTCCGAAACTTCCGAAACGCGTACTTGACGGCGCGCCATAGGTGTGCAAGGTTTGAGGTTCGGAACGATGCGGATCATACGTGACGCCACCTCCCAGCGCTGTCACCGGCTAATCGGTTTGCGCTCCAATCCCGTCCAATCCCGTCCAATCCCGTCCAATCCGCGCGCGATCTATAACGGCTCAGTAACCGCTCAGGCAACCGAGCGCTCACAACTCCGGCACCGCCGGCGCTGGCAGCTTGGCGACCGGCACATATCCACGCCCCATACGCCACGCCCCGATCACGCAGCGGCAGCCCCTGGGCGCATCTCCCCCTTCAGCACGGCTGCGCCGATCACCCCCGTGTCACACCTCGGTACTCTCCGCCGGCGTTGCCGGCCAGGCGGCCAATCAGCTCGCCGCTGCGCAGACTGCCACCACACCAGCCCATGTGGCGTCGTGACCCAGGCCGTGGCGCCCGCCGCGCGGTCGGTGTGTCCGAATCGACAAGAGGACGAAGGGATGCAACCCAAGACCGGGTACGACTAACGCCGACTACGGCCGGTCGAGCCCGGGCGGCGAGCCGCCGCGTCGGGATGACCCAGGGTGTCGCTCTCGCTTTCTGACCGCCTGCGATTGCAGGCATGGCTCGAGAGTCGGTGAGGGCTCCGGCAGTGAACTTCGTACTCTCGAGCGATAGGAGTTATCGAATGCGCTACATAACGCTTCGAACGTGCCTCGCGGTGTTGTGCGGTCTCGTCCTGATCGCAACCGGCCTCGGGGCAAGCCCGGCCGGCGAAGAGGCGCCGGCCGCGGCGATGGAGAAGGAAATGGTACTCGACCCCGCCACCGGCGAGATGGTCAGCGCTCCGGAGTATGGCGGGACCTTGGTGTATGCCACTGGCGGGGCCGCGCCAGCGAATGCCGACACCCATTTCCTCCATGTCCAGGCAATGGTCACCGGCGCCACTACGGAGAAGCTGGGAATCATGGACTGGGCCATCGACAGGAACGAGTTTTCCTTCCGAAACACGTACATACCGTTATCCGTGTACCGACCGCATCTGGCGGAAAGCTGGGACACCCCCGACCCGCTCACGATCATCTTCAACATCCGCGAAGGGGTGAACTGGCACGACAAGCCGCCGATGAACGGGCGAGAGTTTACCGCTGATGATGTCGTATTCAACTTTCATCGCCTGCTGGGCCTGGGCGAGTTCGCCGAAGCCGGACCGAGTCCCTTTACCTATCAGCGGCCACTTGGCGAGTCGGTAACTGCCACCGACCGATACACGGTCGTTGTCAAGCTGCCGGAGCCCAGTGGCGTAGCGCTCGGACAGTATCTCGGCATAGGCCTCACCTACATGAACGCCCCCGAGGTGATCCGCGAGCACGGTGACGTGAAGGACTGGCGGAACCTGGTCGGCACCGGGCCCTATCTGCTGACCGACTGGACGGACGGCAGCTCCTTTACCTTCCAGAAGAATCCTGACTACTGGAAAGACGACGAGAAGTACCCGGGGAATCGTCTGCCCTATATCGACGAGATACAGGGCCTTATCATCCTGGAAGAAGCCACCTATCTGGCGGGACTGCGCACCGGCAAGATTGATTTCCTGGGCTTTCCCGTTGGTGTCTCTGACATCACGTCGGTCGAGGTGCTCGAGAGCCTGCAGAAGAGCAACCCCGAAATCGTGCTGCAAGCGTGGTGGGACCGTTCGGAAAACTCGTATGCGATCGACGCGAGCAAGCCGCCCTTCGACGATGTCCGGGTGCGCCGGGCCATGCAGATGGCAATCGACCTCGAGGGCATCGACCGCAGCGTCTACAAGGGCACTTCAGCCTGGCAGCCTCAGGGTATAATCGGGGAAGGCGTCAGCGCGTATTTTACCCCGTTTGACGAGTGGCCCGAAGAGGTAAAGAAGGGTTATCGATACGATCCGGCGGCGGCGGAAGCGTTGCTCGATGAGGCCGGATATCCGCGCGGTGCCGACGGCACGCGATTCAAGACCGTGTTGAACCATCTCTATCGGTTTCCCTTGGGTTTCAGCGAACTGGCTGCTACCTACTGGGCGGACATTGGCGTTGACGTGGAGATCAACGTATTGGATGAAGCTGGCGCCAGCCCTGCTCGCAGGGACCGTACTTGGGAAGGTCTGATATATCACACCATGGGCAACAACACTGAGCCGTTGGGTTTTGTACGCCAGATGGTACACTCGAGCAGCCACGAGGACTTGCACGGAATCAGGTACCCCGAGTTGGACGCCCTGCTCGACGCCGCCGCGGCCACTGATTCCGAAGAGGAACGGCAGAGGCTGGTCAAAGAGGTGGATCTGTACACGATGGAGAACCACTGGTGGATATGGGGTCCCAAAGCTGGAAAGTACATGTCGCACCAGCCCTGGGTCGTCGGATTCAACGGTGAAACCTGGCTTGGATTCATGGACCGCCTGACTATCCTCGCGCGCCTCTGGATTGACAGTGAGCTGAAGGCAGAAATGGGTTATTAGTCCTCTTCTGTCTCTCTGTGGAGGGGGACACGGATTTCCCCCTCCGAGGGTGCAAATGACGGGACGATCGCGGTGAGGTATGGCACATGAAAGCCCACGTCATCAGGCGGTTGTTGCTGGTCATCCCCACCCTGTTCATCCTCAGCATCCTGGTTTTTCTGTCGGTCCGCTTCATCCCGGGCGACGTGATCGACGTCATGCAAGGCAGGCTGGGCGGCATGGGGCAGGTGGACCGGGAAGCGCTCGAGCGGATGCTGGGACTGGACCAGCCGGTCTACGTGCAGTACGGGCGCTGGTTGGGGGATATCCTGCTGCACGGCAGCCTTGGCCGCTCACTGATGGGCGATTGGTCGGTAGAGGAGAAGATTCTCGCTCGATTGCCGGTCACCGTCGAGCTGGGGGTGCTGTCCATCGTCATCGGGCTGTTGATCGCCCTGCCGGTCGGCATCTACTCGGCAATTCGCCAGGATACGGCGGTCGACTACGCGGGCCGTTCCATCGCCATCCTGGGCCTGGCAACGCCCAATTTCTGGCTCGCCCTGATGGTGATGATCTACCCGGCGATCTGGTGGGGCTGGTCGCCGCCGATGCGGCTGATCACGTTTGGCGAAGATCCGCTGGGGAACCTCGGCATGTTCCTGATTCCGAGCCTGATTCTGGGGACCTACCTGGCTGCCGCCACCATGCGGATGACGCGCACCATGATGCTGGAGGTGCTGCGGCAGGACTACATCAGGACGGCGTGGTCCAAGGGTCTGAAGGAACGGGTGGTGGTGGTGCGGCACGCGGTCAAGAACGTCCTGATTCCGGTGGTTACGCTGATCGGCCTGCAGTTGCCGATCCTGGTGGGTGGCGCCGTCATCATCGAGAACATCTTCAACCTGCCGGGGTTGGGCCGCCTGATGCTGGTGGCTCTCAACGACCGAGACTTCCCGGTGGTCGCCGGCATCAACCTGGTGTTCGGCACCGCGGTGATGGGGATCAACTTGGTGATAGACTTGGTCTATGCGGTCCTGGATCCCCGTATCCGCTACCAGTAGTGGGTCAACCGGTGGTGGGGCAAGGCAGTCAGCGCAGCGGGCGCACGCGGTTCTTGACCCGGCTGGTCAGGGAGAAGCCGCTCGGTACGGCCAGCGGCATTGCCGTAGTAATCCTGATTCTGGTGGCCGTCTTCGCCGACGTCATCGCTCCCTATCCCTACGGTGAACGGCACCTGCCCGACCGCCTGCAGGGCTCATCGGCCCAGTACCTGCTCGGCACCGACCACCTGGGGCGCGACCTCCTGAGCCGCATCATCCACGGCGCCCGGGTTTCCTTGACGGTGGGTTTGGCAGCCACCACGCTCAACGTTCTGGTCGCCGTGCTGATCGGCGGCACCTCGGGATTCCTCGGCGGCAAGCTGGACCTGGTGGTGCAGCGGTTCGTGGATGCCTGGATGGCGTTCCCGGGACTGCTGCTGTTGTTGACCATCATAGCGATCGTCGGCCAGGGGCTGGTGCAGCTTATCGCGGTCCTGGGCATCTCGGGCGGTATCGTCGGCTCACGCGTGCTCAGGAGCGCCGTGATCGGGGTCAAGGAGAACGACTATTTCCAGTCCGCGGTGGCGATCGGCGCCTCGCAGTGGAAGATAATCGTCCGCCACGTGCTGCCCAATATCGCAGCGCCGATAATCGTCGTGTTCAGCATCAATGTTGGCGGGGTGATCATCTCGGAGGCGGCCTTGAGCTTCCTGGGCTTCGGCCTGCCGATCGAGATTCCGAGCTGGGGTGGCATGCTGAGCCGGGAGGGCCGCCAGTACATGGAGGCGGCGCCGCACCTCGCCTTGTGGCCCGGTCTGGCGTTGACGGTTACCGTGTACAGCCTGAACATGCTCGGCGACGCGGTGCGCGACCTGCTTGACCCGCGGCTGATCGGCGGCGCCGGCCGTCTCGGCGCGCAAGACACCAGGTCCGTGTAGCGGTAGTGAGCCGTTCTCCTCCAGCGCCTGCCTGATCCTCGGGATGCCACTGCCGACGCGTTCCACGTTGCGGGCGCGGAACAGGAGATCGGTTGCCATGCGCTGCTTGCCATGCGAACGGTGAAGCCGTACGCTTGTGGCGTGATTATGCGCTCCGTCCGGCACCGAGGGTTGCGCCGCCTGATCGAGGACGACAACCCCAGGTTCCTGCAGCAGAACCTTGTCGACCGGGTGCGAAAGATCCTGACGGTGCTCATCCTGGCCGAAGATATCGACCGGTATGTCGCCACGGCGCTGGCACGTTCACCGACTCTCCGGTGACCGCAAGGACGACTGGAGCGTTTCCGTCTCCGGCAATTGGCGGATCACGTTTACGGTAGAGAACGGCTACATCGACGGCTTGAACCTGGAGGATTACCACTGATGGTTAGCGACGGCATCAACGTGAACATGTCCCCACCGCATCCGGGGGATTTCATCCGTACGGAGGTCATCGAAGAGCTTGGACTGAGCGTTACGAAGGCAGCCCTGATTCTCGGTGTCCGTCGGGCGACACTCTCGGCCCTGCTCAATGGCAACGCCTCGCTCTCGCCGGAAATGGCGCTGCGCATCGAGAAAGCATTCGATGTCAGCATGGACGTGCTGCTGAAGATGCAGGCATGGTACGATGCCGCCCGGATGCGCGCACGTGCGAGTGAGATCGGGGTGCAGCGCTACGAGTCAGCCTGACGAGGAGCAGATACCTCGCACAGGCCTGTTCTCGAAGCAGGCACCCAACGCCAGCGCGTTCACCAGCCACGCGGGTCTGCGTCCACACCGCCTGCAGCGTGCGCTTGATTCGGCCTTGACACGGCACGCGTCGCGGCTCAACGCTGCACCTCGTCGCCGTGGCCGTCATCGGCATGGCAACGCCCAACTTCTGGTTGGGAATCATGGTGATGCTGTTCCCGGCAATCTGGTGGGGCTGGTCGCCATCGGTGGAACTGATCAGGTTCACGGAAGACCCACTGGGGAATCTCGGGATGTTCCTCATTCCAGCCCTGATTCTGGGCACGGGCATGTCGGCAGCCATAATGCGGATGACGCGCACCATGATGCTGGACCGGGAGAGACGTTCTCAGCCGCATCATATTCGCGGCTCGCATTTCGATACTTGCCGGTCTGACCGTGACCACGATCAGCGTGATCATCAGTATCCTGATGGGCGGTATCTCAGGATTCGTGGGTGGTAAACTGGACATGTTCGTGCAGAGACTTGTCGATTCCTGGATAGCTTTCCCGGGACTGCTGCTCATGTTGACGGTAATCTCCATAGTCGGGAAGGGTCTCTTGCAGATAATCCTGATCTTGGGGATATCGGGAGGCATCGCTGGCGCACGAGTAATCAGAAGCGCGGTCATCGGCATCAGAGAGAGAATCTATTTCGAGATGACGGAGGCCGTTGGCTCGTCGCGGTGGCGATCGTTCATACGCCATGTCCTGCCCAATATCACACCGGTCATAATCATTTCATTCAGCACCAGTGTAGGCGGCGTGATCATGGCCCTGGCTTCTCTGGGCTTCCTGGGATTCGGTCTGCCACCCGCCACTCCCGACTGGGGAGGTATGCTGAGCCGGGAAGGGCGCAAGTACATGGAGGCGGCGCCGTGGATCGCTCTTTGGCCGGGTCTTTGCTTGACGGTTACCATCTACAGTCTGAATATGTTCGGCGATGCCGTGCGCGACTTGCTCGACCCGCGGCTCAGGGGGGAGACCGCACATGACCACTGACCTCATTGAACGGCGCAACCGGGCGTTCGGCGCCGGCGCGCCGCTGTTCTATCGCGAGCCGCTGCACATCGTGCGCGGGGAGGGCGCCTACCTGTTCGATGCCGACGGCCGCCGCTACCTCGACATGTACAACAATGTTCCCTGTGTCGGCCATGCCCAT
>CAXXWG010000021.1:0-7115 GCA_963667305.2 Aggregatilineales bacterium
CGTGGTAGTTGCCATCGCCGACGTCCGCCATTGCGCGCAGGAATGCCGCCCCCTCGCCAATTGAAATGACCGAGGTCGTCACCCCGGCATTGCGGCGCAGTTCCTCGCTGAGTTCCACCAGACCGTCCGGCTTCGCGCCGCCGTCGGTGAGCAGAATGATGTGCTTGCGTTGCGAAGGTTCCCTGCGAATCGCCTCACCGGCCAGGCGCAGACCGGCCAGAATGTCGGTGCCGCCGCCGGCGCGCAGGGTCGCCACCCGCCGCTGCAGACCCAGGCGGTCCAGCACCGGCTGCAATTCGGCGATCCATGCGCCTTCGGTATCGAAGGAGACCACACCGGCGCGATCGGAGGGCTGCAGAAAGTCAAGCGATCGAATGATGGCTTCCTTGGCCAGTTCGACGTTGGCCACGCCGGACGGGCCCGTCATGCCCATGCTGCCGGAGCGATCGATGAGATAGGTGATGGTCAGTTGCGGCAGACGTTGCTGGTCGCGAATCTGCATCTCCAGCGGCAGGACATCTTCCAGTGGCGTCTGGTACCAGCCGCCCGGCGCATAAGAGTCCGGCCCGCCGATGGCCACCAGTCCGCCGCCGAGGTCCCGCACGAAGCGCTCCAGCGCCTCCATGCGCCCCTGCCCCAGCGTCGTCGCCGACAGATTGACCAGGATGACGCTTTCGTACTGCAGCAGCGGCGCCAGCCCCACCGGCACTTCGCGCGGGCGCCTGACGTCCGGCTCGACGCCGGCCTGTTGCAGCGCCGGCAACATGTGTTGTGCCTCGGCCACGTCATTCACCAGCAACAGGGTGCGCGGCGGCCCCACCACCCGCGTGAAGGCGGCCAGCTGGTTGTTCTGGTAGTAGCCGTCGCCGCCCTGCGGGTCGATGCGCGCGCGGATATCGCGGAAACCGTCGCCCGAGCCCGGCAGGGTCAGGGTGTAATTGCTGGTGCCGGCGCGCAGTTGAAGCGTTTCCCTTTGCAGCAGTTCATTGTTGTCCAGCACGGTGAGCGTGGCGTCGGTCGCTGCCCCGGCCAGCACCGACAGCGTCACGTCGAAGGGCTGGTCGGCGCTGATCACGGCCGGTGCGTCAAGGCCGGTCAACTGGACTTCCGGCCCGGGCGAGCGGGCGAATACCACGTGGCTGATTTCGATGCCCGCCGCTGCCGCCTGACGGGCGGCCGCCGGCGCATCGCCGAGGGTGGCGCGGCCGTCGCTGAGGATGACCAGGCGCCGCGCCGCGTCGCCCGGCAGCAAGGCGCTGCCATGGCGGATGGCCGCCGCCAGGTCCGTATGGTCGCGTCCGGGCTGCGACTGCAGCGCAGCCGCCTCGCGCGAGCGACCTGGCACGCGCTCCGTGAAGGGCTGCGCGCCGAAGGCCACGATGCCGGCCAGGTCGTCGGCGCCCATCGCCGCCATCGCCGCCTCTACCCAGGCCAGCTGTTCTTCCTCCAGTTCCGGCCCCAGGCTGTCGGAAACATCGACGAGGAACACGACCGCCAGGCGGTCGGCGGACTGGCTGACCTGCAGGCCGGCCAGCGCCAGCACGATGCACGACAGAATCAGCAGACGCAGCGCCAGGCTGAAGGCATCGCGCGCGCGGCGGAAACGCTGCCGCGGCCAGCCAAGCCAGACCAGCGGCGCTGCCAGCGCGAGCAACAACAGCGCCTGGGGCGTCACGAGGGTCATGGGCGTCGCGGTCGCAGCGTCAGGCCGGCGCGGCGGCGCTGATATACGACCCACTCCAGCATCAGCACCAGCAGCGCCAGCAAGGCCACCCAGGGCCAGAATTCCAGCTGACCCTGTTCCTCGCGCGCGCCAGGCGCCAGGGCGGACTGGCCGAAAAAGAGCATTTCGCGCGGCAATATGTCGCTTTCGGCGGGGTCAAAAAGGTTGACGGCGAAGGACTGGCTGCGCGTCACCGCGCCGCCTACCAGCACCTCAATCGTGTAGATGCCCGGCTGCTGCGTTTCGGCGAAGAGCAGCGGCCGCCGCGCCAGCGACAGTTCCTGCAGCGTTCCGTCCGGCAGGCGCACGCGCAGGCCCTCCGCATCCGGCGGCGGTCGCAACTGCAGGGCGTCGCCCACGGCCATGCCGGCGCGCGCGCTCAACAGGCCGGGCGGCGCAAACCAGTCCAGCAGGTTGGCCATCAGCACGGGCCAGGCGATCTGTAGCGCGAGATCGCTGCGATGCACGTCAAAGGTGAAGATGGCCACCTGGCGCCCGTCCACCTCCCCGGCCAGCAACAGGGGGCTGCCATCGGCCTCAACCAGGGTCTGCGCCCAGGGCGCCTGCACCGGCGTCCAGCGCTGCACGCTGACGTCGTCGAGATCGACGAAACGGGTGCGCGCGTCACCCGGCGTCACGCGAATGTCCAGCGCGAATTCCTGTTCCTCGCCCACGGTGAAGAGCGCGTTGTCCCTTTGCGGGTTGATGAACAGCAGGTCGCCCGCCGGCAGTTGCTCCGGTTGCCAGCGATCGAGGATGGTCAGGTCATAGGCTTCGCGCGGCAGCCCGGCCGACAGGTCGCCGCGAAAGGCATCGACACCAGGCAGGCTGCGCAGCACTTCCTCAATGAAGCGGTTACCTGGCGAGAAGAGCAGGACGCGACTGCCGCTGCCGCCCTCCACCAGCGCCCAGGCGCGGTCGTCCAGTTCGAGGTGATCGGGTATCTGCGAGGCCAGGGGAATGGTCAGGCTGGCCTCAATCTGGCGGAAACTTGCGGGCAGGGCGTCGACCACCAGCGGCAGGTCCGCGCCGGCCTGCACCTCGTGATAGGCCGACGCGACCAGCTCGCCATCCACCTTGAGGCTCAACACCACCTCGGAGTCGCGCGCGCCATAGTTGGTGACCCGTGTGAAGAGCTGCGCCGGCTGCCCCGCCCGGCGACGCGTGGCCAGCGCCGTGATCGCCAGATTGTCACTGGCCCTGCCGACCGGCAGCCAGGTCACCTTGTCCGGCAACTCCGGCAACAACGCCGGGTCGCCCAGACCGCCATCGCTGATAATGACGAGGCTGAAGTCATCGGCCTGCGCCATGCCGCCCAGCGCCAGCGTGAGGGCCGCGGGCCAGTCCGCGCTGCCCATGCCCGGCCGGGCGCTATCGATGGCCGCCTGCAGGGCGAGGCGGTCATTGCTGGCCGCCAGCAGCAATTGCGGCTGCTCCGCGACGCGGATGAGCGTCACGCGGTCATTGGCGCCGAGGGCGGCGACGGCCGCGCGCGCCTCGTCCTGCGCGGCGCGGAAGCGCGTGCCGCCGTCTACGTCGCTGGCGTTCATGCTGGCCGAGGCATCCAGCAGCAGCACGATCTGGCCGCTGCCGGCCGCCGGCACCGTGATGAAGGGCCGCGCCAGCGCCAGCACCAGCGCCGCCAGAATCAGGAGCTGCAAGAGCAGCAGCAGGTTGCGCCGCAAACGCTGCCAGGGGGTGTTGGCCTCGGTATCCTGCAGCAGTTGCTGCCAGAGCATGATGCTGGGCACTTCCAGCTCCTGGCGGCGCAGGCGCAGCATGTAGAGCAGCAGAATCGGCAGGGCCAGCAGCGCGCCGGCCAGCGCCAGCGGCGTCAGCAGTTGCATGCGACGGTGACTTTCCCGTTCAACGAATGATGCCCAGGCCGCGCAGGTCGCGCAGGATGACCCGCTCCCAGGGCGTGTCCGTGTTGACGAAGAGATAGTGGCCGCCGCGCTGCAGCAGGGTACGCCGCAGTTGCGCGCGCCAGGCGTCGAGCCGTTGCGCGTAGCGCTCGCGCAGATTCGAGTCGACGCTCACCTCGCGCATGCCGCCGCTTTCCACGTCGATCAGACGCAGATCGCCGGCCAGGGGCGGTTCCAGTTCCTCCGGCGAGAGCAGATGCAGCAGCAGCAGTTCGTGACCCGCCGCGGCCAGTTCGTTGAGCGCATCGCTCAGGTTGTCAGGGGTGTACATATCGCTGATGAGCACGAAGAGGCCCGGCCGGGCGCCGCGCAGGGCCTGCTCGCGCAGGGCGAGGTCCAGATCCACCTCGCCCGCCGGTTGCAGGTCCGCGATGAAATCCAGCAGGCGCAGGTTGTGGCCGCGCCCGCGATGCGGGCCGAAGGTCGCGTTGCCCGCAGCGCTGACGCCATGCACTTGCGTGCGGTCGTTGCTGGCCAGGGCGCACCAGGCCAGACCGGCCGCCAGGCGCTGCGCATGGCGGAACTTGTTCAGGTCCCCGTCGGCCTCGCCTGTGGGCCAGTCCATACTGACCGAGGCGTCGATGAAGATGTGCAGCGCGAGGTCTTCCTCATCCTCCAGCAGCTTGATGTAGGGCCGCTGCAGGCGGGCGTATACGTTCCAGTCGAGGCGGCGCAGATCGTCGCCGTAGGCATAGTCGCGATAGTCGGCGAACTCGATGCTGGTGCCGCGTCGGATCGAGCGCCGCTCGCCCTTCATGGCGCCGGCGCGGGCGCGTTGCGACCAGAGCATGACCTGCTCCAGGCGACGCAGCGTGCGTTCGTCAAATACGCGTGCTTCAGCCATACGCGACCCGTCAGGCGGGTTGACGACTGACGGCGTGCAGCGCTTCGCGGATGATGTCGTCGGGCTCGATGCCCTCGGCAAGGCCCTCGAAGTTCAGCAACAGCCGGTGTCGCAGCGCCGCCGGCGCCACCGACTCAATGTCCTCCCAGGCGACGTTCAAACGCCCTTCCAGCAGGGCATTGACCCGCGCGCCGATGACCAGCGCCTGGGCGCCGCGTGGACTTGAGCCGTAACGAACGTACTGCCGCACCAGGTCCGTGGCCTGCGCCTCCTGCGGGTGGGTCGCCAAAATCAGGTTCGCCGCGCGTTCCATCAAATGCGTGGCCACCGGGGTCGTCAGGGCCAGGTGGCCCATCTGCATAACCTGCGCGCCGTCCGCCACGCGTCCCGGCCAGGTCTCGTCGGCGCCGGTGGTGCGCTCCAGAATGTCGATCAGTTCTTGCGGCCGTGGAAAGTCGACGCGCACCTTGAACATGAAGCGGTCCAGTTGCGCTTCCGGCAGCGGATAGGTGCCTTCCATCTCCAGCGGGTTTTGCGTGGCCAGCACGAAAAAGGGGTCCTGCAGCGGGTAACTGCGCCCCGCCACCGTGACCGTCTTTTCCTGCATGGCCTCCAGCAGGGCGGACTGGGTCTTGGGCGTGGCGCGGTTGATCTCGTCGGCCAGCACAAGGTTGGCGAAGACCGGCCCCTCGTGGAAGCGAAAGAGACGGCTGCCGTCCTCGCCCTCCTCCATGATGTCCGTGCCGGTGATGTCCGCCGGCATCAGGTCCGGCGTGAACTGGATGCGCGTGAACTTCAGGTCCAGCGCCGCGCCCAGGCTGCGAATCAGCATGGTCTTGCCCAGACCCGGCACGCCCTCCAGCAGCGCGTGACGGCCGCTGAGAATGCAGATCAGCACGCTGCGCAATACCTCCCGCTGACCGACGATTACCCGGCCCACCTCGGCCTCGATCGCTTGGGCAAGCGCGCCAAATTCCTCGAGCTTCAGCTCATCCGCCATGTCCGCTCCCTTTTTGTCGCGCGCTAGCGTCCCGGTTCCAGCGCGCTGAAATAATCGTGCACCACGTCGCGCAGGCCCAGCGGGATGTAGTCGCTTTCCAGCGCCCGGCTGGCCGCATCGAGATAGTCGCCGTAAATCTCGTTCCAGGGCACCAGCGCCTCGCCGGAGGGGTTGGGCGCAAAATCGCCTTCCAGCAGGGGCGAGTCGCCGGGGTCATTCTCCAGAAAGAGTTCCGGCCCCTGGCTGGCGCCAATGCGCCGCGGCGCATACACTGGCGCGAATTCGCGCTGTCCCAGGCCGTCGGGGTCGTTCCCCTGGCCAGCCGGCGCGCTCTCCACGCCCGCGAAGCTTTCCTCCATGCCCGCGCCACCGGGGGCATCGCCGGCCTGGCCGCCGAGTCCGGGCTGTTCCTGCTCACTGGTGTTCTGGCCCTGACCCGTCTGCTGGCCGCCGGGTTGACCGCCCTGCTGCGAACCGGACTGCGCGTCATCCCCTTCGCCGGACCGGGCTTCGCCGCCCGGCAGATTGCCGGCTTCGGCGTTCTCACCCGATTGATCGCCACTTCCCTCCTGCGGCTGACCCTGCATTGACAGGTCGCCGGCCTGCGGCGGCGCGCCCGTGCCGGGCTGCTGCTGCATGCGCTCCTGACTCACAAGCGGGCGCGCCTGAGATCGTTGCGCAATCTGACTGGCGCTGTCACGCAACTGGTCGGATGCCGCCCGCAAACGCTGCTGTGAGTCCTGCGCGCGTGCGAGTTGCTGCCGTTGTTGCGCCAGCATTTGTCGGGCCAGACCCGCGCCGCTGGCGGCGTTCTGCAACTGACTGTCGCGCAGGGCCTGCAAGGCCTCCCGGATGGCCGCTGCCATTTCCGGATTGCTCTCCTCAAGCGCGGCGGCGGCCTGCTCCAGGCGGCCGGCCACGTCGTCGCCAGGCGGCAGCGAACTCGCGTTCTCGAGTTGCTGCAGGGCGGCGTCCAGCTGCTCACCGGTGGCCTGCTGCGCGTTGGCCAGCGCCTGCATTTGCTGCTGGATGCTCTCCTCCAGCGACAGCGCCTGCTGCTCGAATTGTTCCGCGCTCTCGCTCAGCGCCGCAAAGGCTTCTTCAGGGGACAGGGCCTGCTGATCCAGCAGGGCGCCGCTGCGTTCCAGTTCGCGTTGCAGCTGCTGGCGCAATTCCTCGGGCAAGGCACTGTCGCTCTCCAGGTCCTCGCTGATTCGCTCGACGGCCGCGGCCGCCTCGTCGATGGCGGCTTCCTGCGCCTGTTCCTGGGCATCCGTCGGAATGGCCGGCGCGGGCAAACGCGTCGTCAGGCCGACAGCCAGCAGGACCAGGGCCAGCAGGACCCAGGCGCGCCGGTCGCTGCGCAGCGGCAATTGACTGGCGACGTCCACGCCACCGGCCTGGCGACGGGCATCGGAGATCTGTAACTCTGTCAACTGGGCGCCGCCGTAAATTCGCCCTTCCAGCAATTCCAGCGCCGTGGAGAGACGCTCGCTGAGGCCAAACTCCTGTTCAAACTTGCGCGCCAGCTTCAGCGTTGGGCGCGGCGGCAGCCAGACTCGCGCCAGCAACAGCAAGAGGCCCGCGCCGGCCAACACTGCCATGGCCGGCAAGAGGCTGTCC
>CAXXWG010000022.1:0-203478 GCA_963667305.2 Aggregatilineales bacterium
CCGTTCCACTCGATGAGAAAGCCCAGCCAGCGGAAACCAAGGTTCTCGTCGTGTTCCCGCTCGTAGTGCGCGCCCGGTACGGCGGTCACGCGCATGTCGCCGAGCTCCAGGGATTTGAGGCCCGGCGGCACTGTGATGCGTTCGTCGGCGATGTCCAGTTCATTCAACAACTGGCGACACCAGCCGGGCGCGACGAACTGCGCGGCGGGCGAGGCCTTCGCTGCCGGGCCGAGCGTCAGCGGATCGAGGTGGTCGAGGTGTTCGTGGCTGACGAAGAAGTAATCGACGCCGGTCAATTCCTCCGGCAGCAGCGGCGGCGGGTAGGCGCGCGTCCACCAGTCGCCGGCATTTTCGCGCACGACGTCGCTGAGACAGGGGTCGATGACGATCAGGGCATCCGGTCCCTTGATGGCCATGCCCATTTGCCCCAGGCTCCAGATCGCCAGACTGCGGGGCAGGATTTCAAGGTCGCGCATCTGCGCCGTCAGGGTGGACATGGAGCCCTCCTCCAGGTTGTGGACAGGGGCCAAAGTATAACGCGGGCGCCCTGCTGTCCCGACGGGACGCTGCGGGCGGGGGCCCTCGCTATCCCAGCGGGATGCTTCGGGCAGGGGCCCTCGCTATCCCACGGGATGCTTCGGCCGGGGGGCCTCGCTATACTTCGGCGGGGAGAGCGACATGCGACTGGCGACGCGCAGGGCGACACAGATTCTCACGCCGCAGCGCGCCGGCTTCCTGCGCGCCGGGCCCTGGCCCTTCACGCACTCATTGAGCTGGTCGGCCGGCTGTGGCCTGGGCCGCACCTACTGCGGCCGCTATTGCTACGCGCAGCACCTGCCCAACTGGGTGTTCAGCCGCGCAGAGGGTGAAGCCTGGGGGGAGGCCGTGATCGTCAAGGAGAACGCCGCGGACCTGCTGGACCGGGAACTGGCGCGCGCCGGACCAGAGGACCGCAGGGCCATGCGCATCTTCATGAGCACGGTGAGCGACCCCTGGCAGCCGGTCGAAGGGAAGCTGCGCCTGACCCGTCTGTGTCTGCAGGTTTTCGCGCGCTATCCGGACATCGACCTGCTCCTGTTGCAGACGCGCAGTCCGACCGCCCTGGACGACGCCGAAAGGATCGCCGCCCTGCCCTCTGCCTGGCTGGGCATGACCCTGGAGACGGACCGCGGGGACCTGGACTACGGGCCGACGGCTATTGCGATCCGACAACGACTTTCGGCCATTCGGGCGCTGGCAAAAGGCGGCGTGCGCGTGCAGGTGGCCGTGGCGCCCTGCCTGCCGCACAGCGGGGGCTTCGCCGATCTGCTGCTGGCCAGCGGCGCGCAGCGCTTCGTCGTGGATACCTTCAGCGCCGGAGACGGCAGCAAGGGCGCGCGCACGGCGGGCAGTCCCTTTGCCAGGCAGGCAGGCTTCGACTGGCGCGATGAAGGCCCGGCGCGGCGTCTTTACGAACAATTGCGTTCGGCCGGCGCGGAAGTCGGCTGGAGTGCCGGGGGCTTCGCGGGAATCCCGCCGAGGAGATTGCTGTGAGGGACCGCCCTGTCCCGCCAGGTCGTACTGAGCCGCCCCCAAATCCCGTCTTTCCGCTCATTGCTGGAAGACGGGAAAAGGGACTTTCCGTATAGAGTGCATTGCGCGGCTTTCTCCCCCTCTCCCTGAGGGAGAGGGGCCGGGGGTGAGGGCCCATGCCGAAACGCCTCAAAGTGCTTGACTTCACCCGCGTGCTGGCCGGGCCGGTCTGCGCCATGCTGCTGGGCGACTACGGCGCCGACGTGATCAAGGTCGAGCGGCCGGGCCGCGGCGACGACACGCGTCACTGGGGGCCGCCCTGGGCGGGTCGTGGCTCGGCGCGCGTGAGCGCATATTTCTTCTGCGTCAACCGCAACAAGCGCAGCCTGACACTTAATCTGCAGCAGAATGAAGGCCGTGCACTGGCGCGGCGTCTGGTGCAGCAGAGCGACGTGCTGATCGAGAACTTCCGCGTGGGCCAGATGGCCGAATGGGGCCTGGATTACGAGTCGCTTGCGAAAGGCCACCCGGGCCTGGTGTACTGCAGCATCAGCGGCTACGGCCAGGCGGGGCCGCGCGCGCATGAACCGGGCTATGACTCGGTGATTCAGGCGCAGACCGGGCTGATGGCCATCACCGGCGAGGCCGACGGCGAACCGGTCAAGATCGGCGTGGCGCTCAGCGACGTGATCACCGGCCTTTACGCCACGACGGCCATTCAGGCGGCGCTGCTGCAGCGCGAGCGTAGCGGCCGCGGCCAGTACGTCGACGTCGCGCTCTTCGACTCGCAACTGGCGGCCATGGTCAACATCGCCAGCAATGCCCTGATCGATGACACAGAACCCGGCCGCTACGGCAACGCGCACCCCAGCATCGTGCCATACCAGACTTTCCAGGCGGCTGATCGAACATTTTCTCTGGCCGTGGGCAACGACCGTCAGTTCGCGCGGCTTTGCGCCTTCATCGGGCGCAGGGAACTGGCCGCCGACCCGCGCTTCGCCGACAATCCGTCGCGCGTGAAAAATCGGGAGGCACTGATTCCGCTGCTTGCGTCGGCCTTCCGCAGCCAGCCGGCGCAACACTGGATCGACGCGGCGCTGGCCGCCGGCATTCCGGCCGGGCCGATTAACTCGGTCGGCGAAGCGCTGGCCGACCCGCAGGTGGGGGCTCGCGGTCTGGTGCAGGAAGTGACCCTGAGCGACGGCAGCACAGCGCCCTTGGTCGGGCCGGTGGCGCAACTCTCCGGCGAGCCTTCCGCAATCCGCCATGCGCCGCCGACCCTGGGTCAGCACACGGAGGAAGTCCTGCGCGAGCGTCTTGGCATGGATGACGATGCCATTGGCAGTCTGCGTCTACGAGGCGTACTCTGAACATACGGCCGCCAGGCATTTGCGCTACACTTGAGAAAAGTGTGGGGAGCGATGCCATGATGGTGGCGCCGGAAAAAGTGGTGCGCAGCACCTGCCCCTACTGCGGCGTGGGCTGCCAGATGGACCTGCACCTGCGCGACAATCTCATCTACCGCGTCGAGGCCCCCTTCGACAGCGCGCCCAACTACGGCAACCTCTGCGTCAAGGGCCGCTTCGGCCTCGACTTCGCCACCCACCCGCGACGTCTGACCAGGCCGCTGATCCGCAAAGGCAGGCCGGGCGAATTCCGCGAGGCCAGCTGGGACGAGGCGCTGAACCTGGTCAGCGAGCGCCTGGCGGCCATCGTGGCCGAAAGCGGCGGCGACAGCATCGCCACCTACGCCTGCGCCAAGGCCACCAACGAGGACAACTACGTCTTCCAGAAGTGGGTGCGCAGTGTGATGGGCACCAACAACGTCGACCACTGCGCGCGGCTTTGCCACGCGGGCAGCGTGACCGGCCTGCAACTGGCCATTGGCTCCAGCGCGATGAGCAACAGCATCGGCGAGATGGAGCACCTGGATACCTTCATCGTCACCGGCAGCAACACCACCGAGACCCACCCGGTCATCAGTCTCTTCCTCAAGAAGGCCGTGCGCCAGAATGGCGCCAAACTGATCGTTATCGACCCGCGCCAGATCGAACTGACCGATTTCGCCACGCTCTGGTTGCGCCAGGAGCCGGGCACGGACGTGGCGGTCTTCCAGGCGATGGCGCACGTCATCGTCAGCGAGCAACTCTATGACTCCGACTTCATCGCCCGCCGCACCGAGGACTTCGATGAATACGTCGAGTCGCTGGAGAGTTTCACGCCGGAATGGGCGGAAGGGGTCAGTGGGGTGCCGGCCGGGGACATCCGCAGCGCGGCGCGCATGTACGCCACGGCCGAGCGGGCCGCCCTTTACTGGGGCATGGGCATCAGCCAGAGCACGCACGGCACCGACAACGCCCTCTCGCTGACCAACCTGGCGCTGATGACCGGCAACGTCGGCAAGCCGGGCACGGGTCTCAATCCCTTACGCGGCCAGAACAACGTGCAGGGCTGCTCCGACAGCGGCGGCCTGCCCACGGTCTACACGGCCTACCAGCGCGTCGATGACCCGGAAATTCGCGGACGTTTTGAGCGCGCCTGGGACGTGACCCTGCCGCCGAAGCCGGGGCTGACGGTGACCGAGATGGTCGACGGCGCCCTGACCGGCCAGATCCGCGCCATGGTGGTCATGGGCGAGAACCCGCTGATGAGCGAGCCCAACCTCAGCCACGCGCAGCACGCCATGGAAGCGCTGGATTTCGTCGTTTGCATCGACATTTTCATGAACGAGACCGGCGAACTGGCGGACGTGATCCTGCCCTCGGCCAGCTTCGCCGAGAAAGACGGCACCTTCACCAACAGCGACCGGCGCGTCCAGCGCGTGCGTCAGGCGTTGCCCCCCGTCGGCGAGTCGCGCGCGGACTGGCAGATCGTCTGCGAGCTGGCGCAGCGCATGCAACGCCTGCAGGGGCGGGAGTCGAAGGGTTTCCGCTATGCGCATCCCGAGGAAATCTGGGAGGAGATGCGCGCGCTGACGCCCGATTTCGCCGGCATCACCTGGGAACGTCTGGAGCGCGAGGGCGGCGTTCACTGGCCCTGCCCCGCCGCGGATCACCCCGGCACGCCCTACCTGTTTGAAGACGAGTTCCCGCGTGGAAAAGGCAAGTTCTGGGCGCTGGAATACGGCACCGAGAGCGAACTGCCGGACGAGGACTATCCCTACAACCTGACGACCGGGCGCGTGCTCTTCCACTGGCACGGCGGCACGATGACGCGCAACTCGAGGCTGGAGGAGGCCTTCCCCGAGCCGCTGATCGAGATGCACCCGGAGGACGCGCGCAGTCTGGCGCTGGTCTCCGGCGACTGGGCCGAGCTGACCTCGCGGCGCGGCAGCGTGGTCTGCCGCGTGCTGGTTACCGGCCGCTCGCCGGTCGGGACGGTCTTCCTGCCCTTCCACTTCGTGGAGGCGGCGGCCAATCTGCTGACGCTGGACAAGGTCGACCCGCGCGCCAAAATCCCGGACTTCAAGATGGCGGCGGTGCGCATCGTATCCTGCGCGGCGCCGCAGGATCGCGAAGGCACGGAAACGCCGCTGGAAGAGCGCGGCGCGATCCGCGAACCGACGAAGTATGTGCATTAGGCCGACCCCCGGCCTCATCCCGGTAACTTCCACAGGGCGCATATACGCGTTATGCTGGGGGCAGGAGGCGTCCCGTCATGAGCAGGTTGATACGGACTCATCTTCCCGAAGACAGAATCCGCGAATACTGCGCCCGGCAGCCGATACGGCGTTTGTCAGTGTTTGGCTCCGCCGCGCGAAATGAACTGACGCCGGAGAGCGATATCGACTTGTTGGTCGAGTACCTGCCGGATGCGGCCATCAGCCTGTTTGACATGGGCGGGCATTTGACGGATTTGAGCGAGATCATTGGGCGCCGGGTGGACCTGTGTACGCCAGGTGGGCTGAGCCCGTATGTCCGCGACGAAATTATAGAGAGCGCGAAGCTCATCTATGCGAAGGAGTCCTGAGCGCGACCGCCTGCATCTGACCACCATGCGCGACGCAGCGCAACTGGCGCAGCAGTTCGTCGACAATCGCAAGCGTGAAGACCTGGACAATGACCGCATCTTCCAGTTCGCGTTGGCAAAGGCCCTGGAGCTTGTCGGTGAGTCCGCCAGCCATATCTCAGACGAATTACGGGCGCAGCAAACTCAGATACCCTGGAAAAAAATCATTGGGATGCGGCACATATTGGTACACAACTATTGGCGGGTTGAACTGGACGTCGTTTGGGAAACGACGCAGGCGGACATTCCCCCTCTCATCGCCCGGCTTCAGCGACTCCTCGAACTGGAAGACGAGCGGTGAAAGAGATGAGCGCAAGGCATCGCTCCGCCGGCCCAATGCCCTTCACCCTCGCCATCAACGCCGGTGGACGCAGCCGACGCATGGGCCGCGACAAGGCGCTGGTCCAGTTGGCTGGCCGGCCGATGCTGGAACACGTCATCGAGCGCGTCAGTGGACTCGGCCAGGCGCAGACCCTGCTGGTCAGCAACGACCATGCATTGCACGCCCGCTTTGGCCTGCCCATGCTGCGCGACTCGCTGCCGGACGGCGGCTCGCTGGGCGGCATCTACACGGCCTTGATGCACAGTCAAAACGGCCACACCCTGGTCGTGGCCTGCGACATGCCTTTCCTGAGTGTGGCGCTGCTGCGCCATATGCTGGCCCTGCGCGAGGAGGGCGATTACGACGTCATCGTGCCGCGCGTGAAGGGCTATCCGCAGGGCCTGCACGCCGTCTACGGCCAGGTCTGCATCGCGCCGATTCGCGCGCAGATCGAAGCCGGGCGGCTGAAGGTCATCGGCTTTTACGATCAGGTGCGCGTACGCTACCTTGATGAGGACGAGTGGAAGCCGCTGGACCCGACGGGTCAGGCGCTCAACAACATCAACACGCCGGAAGAACTGGCAGTTGCTGCTACCGATGTAATTCACACTCGGGAGATGCATGACAGATGAGACAGGTGAACGGAATAATTGCGGCTGCATCTTTGATTCTTGCTGTTGCGCTGATTGTCAGTGTCGCCCTGTACATTCAACTCGATCAACAGGCGAATGATGCCATTGCCCAGCGTGACGCTGCGATAGAGGAGCGGGATGTTGCCCTGGCCGACCTTGCCGAACGCGACATGCAGCTGGAAGAAGCGCGGGCGCAATTGGAGAACGTCACTGCGGAAAGGGACGAGGCCCGAACGGAGCGTGACACTGCGGTTGAGGAGCGGGATGCTGCCTTGGACGATCTTGCCGAACGCGACAAGCAACTTGCTGATGCTCAGGCGCAATTGGAGAAAGTCACTGCGGAAAGGGACACGGCCCAGGCAGATCGTGATGCTGCCATAGAGGAGCGGGACACTGCGCGTACGGAGCTGGACAGTGCAATTGAGGATAGGGACAAGGCGATTGAAGCATTGAAGGAGTGCCTGGATCCATCTGAGTGTGCGAAATTGCGACAGGAACTCACCGCAGTCAAGGAAACGCTGAAGCAACGTGAAGACCAACTGGCCGATGTCCAGGCGAAACTGGAAGACGTTACGGTCCAACGTGACAGTGCCGCTGAGGAGAGGGACACCGCGCGCGAGGAATTCAACGCTGCCAGCGAAAAGCTAAAGGAACTTGAAAATCAACTGGCCGACATTCAGGCACAACTGGAAAAAGCCAACGAGGAACTGGGAAATGTGCGTGATGCCCTTGCAAATATGACCGGCGAACGGGATGAATTGCAGGTTTCACTTAAATCGGCAAACGAAACGCTGGCCGAACGCTCCAGTAAACTGGATGCCGTGCAGGCGCAACTTGACAAGGCGCTGGAAGACCTGAACTCAGCCTGGGAGCAACTGGCCGAAATCCATAATCCGCTTGTCATGCAGGGTGACCTGCAGGAACGCAGTTTCCCAAGAGCACCTGTCTACCGCGAAAGTGGCACTCTCCAACTGGAGGAGGGTGTGTGGGCCTTTGTCGCTGGCGACATCGGCGGGCAGGACCCAACACGGGCTGGCGAAGCAATCGTCGAACATACCGTCGTTCCCTCCAGTTGTGTACGGGAGCTTGAGGGTGATTGGCCTGGCGCGCTGGCGCTGGACTGCCCGGCACTCGTCGAGTGGACCGTCGAGTCCCGCTATCCGCATTTCCTGCTGAACATCCTGCCGATAGAAAACGTCGTCACCACGCAGGAAGAGCCGGAAAGCACCGAGGATGAATGAGCCATTGGACAGTCCCGCGCTGGACACCCTCCTCGCTCCCTACGCAGGGCGCGGACGCGAGGCGCTGCTGCCCGTCCTGTGGGACGTACAGACCGCCGCCGGCCACATCAGCCCGGAGGCCGTGCACATTATCTCGCACTGCCTGCGCGTGCCGGAAGCCGACATCTACGGCGTCATCGGCTTTTACAGCCTCTTTCACGCAAAGCCCACCGGCGAACGCATTCTGCGCGTCTGCGCCGACCCGGTCTGCGGCCTGCGCGGCGGCGACGCCCTGCTGGATGCTCTGCCCGACGACCCTGAAGTCACAATCGAACATTCGCCCTGCCTCGGCCTCTGCGAGCACGCACCGGCGGCGCTGATCAGTGTACGCGGTGAAGGCGAGCGCAGTCTGGCGCCCGTGACGGACGTCGCGCAGTTGCTGGCGCCGGACACGCTGCCGGACTACCCGGTCGTCCATGCCGCTGAACCGGCCGTGCTGCTGGAGGGAGCGCAGCCGGACCGCGCCCAGACCCTCGCTGACTATGGCGACTACGCGGGTCTGCGGCGCGCGCTGGAACTGACGCCCGACGAGATCGTCGCGCTGCTGGACGAGTCCGGCCTGATCGGGCGCGGCGGCGCGGCCTTCCCGACCGGCCGCAAGTGGCATTTCACACGCGGCGACCCGCAGGCGCGGCGCTGGCTGGTCTGCAACGCTGATGAAAGCGAGCCGGGCACCTTCAAGGACCGCGCGCTGATGGAGGCCTGTCCGCACCGTCTGCTGGAGGGCATGGTCATTGCGGCGCTTTGCATCGGCGCCAACCACGGCTACCTCTTCATCCGCGGCGAGTACCCGCTGGCGACACAGCGTCTGGCGGCGGCCATTGAGGAAGCGGAAGCGGCCAACCTGCTGGGTAAAGGCATCGGCGGCAGCGATTTCGACTTTCACATCGAGATCCGCCGCGGCGCCGGCGCCTACATCTGCGGCGAGGAGTCGGCGCTCTTCGAGGCCATCGAGGGCAAACGCGGCTTCCCGCGCATCAAACCGCCCTACCCCACTGACGTGGGTCTCTTCGGCGAACCGACGACGGTCAACAACGTCGAGACGCTTGCGGCCGTGCCGGGCATCCTGGTGCATGGCGCGGCCTGGTTCCGCAGCATGGGCACGGAGGGCAGCAGCGGCAGCAAGCTGGTCTCCGTCAGTGGCCACGTGCGCAAGCCGGGCGTCTACGAAATCGAGCCGGGCATCACATTGCGGGCGCTGCTGGATGGGCTCTGCGGCGGCGTGGAGGGCGAATTGCAGGCCGTGCTGATGGGCGGCGCGGCGGGTACCTTCCTGCGACCGGAGCAGATCGACGTGCGACTAAGCTTCGAGGACCTGCGCGCGGCTGGCAGCACCTTCGGCTCCGGCGCTATCATGGTCTTCAATGACACGGTCGATTTGCGCGACGTGCTGCTGCGCCTGGCGCGCTTTTTTCAGCACGAAAGCTGCGGCAAGTGCTTCCCCTGTCAGCTGGGGACGCAGCGGCAACTGGAGTTGCTGCAGCGCGCGCCGCAACCGGGCGACGCGCAGCGCCTGCACGACGTGGGCTGGACGATGACCGAGGCCTCGCTCTGCGGCCTGGGCCAGACGGCCGGCTCGGCGGTCCTCAGCGCGCTGGAGCAGTGGCCGGGAATGTTTGGGGAGGCGGAACGCCAGCATGCCTGAAGACTCTGTCACCCTCACCATCGACGGCGTGGAGCTGACGGTGCCCGCCGGCACGACGATTCTCGAGGCCGCGGCGCAACTGGGCATCGAGATCCCCGTCATTTGCTGGCACGAGGCGACCACCGCCAACGGCCTCTGCCGCGTCTGCGTGGTCGATGAGGACGGCGGCCGTCTGCTGCAGCCGGCCTGCATCGCCGAATGCCGGGCCGACGCGAACATCGAAACGCGCAACGAGCGCGCGCTGCGCAGCCGCCGCACCATCCTCGAGATGCTGGCGGCCTCGGTCGACCTGAGCGAAGCGCCGGAAATCGAGGCGGCCATGGCCGATTGCGAGGCCGACTCGCAGCGCTTCCCGGAGGCCCAGGCGCGCGAACACGAACTGATCGACGACAACCCCTTCTATCTGCGCGACTACAGCCAGTGCGTGCTCTGCTGGCGCTGCGTACAGGTCTGCGCCGAGGACGCGCAGTACACCTTCGCCCTGACGCTCGACGGCCGCGGCCACGACACGCAGGTATCAACGGCCTTCGACATCTCCATGACCGAGTCGCCCTGCGTCTTCTGCGGCCAGTGCGTCGGCGTCTGCCCGACCGGCGCGCTCAAGCCCAAGGTCGAGTGGGGTCTGGAGCAGGGCCTGGCGCCTGACGAAATCCGCTCGCTGACGCGGGCCCCGCGGCGTCGGCGCGAGGAATGAACCGTTCGGCTGGCCGAGAAGCGCGGGCCCTCACCCCCCGCCCCCTTTTCCCGTCCCGGCGGACGGGAGCCCTTCTCAGGGAGAGGGGGAGTCAGTTTTGTACTTCAAGCCATGCAAAACGAAATGAAAAGTATTGACCAATGAAGCCATCAAGGGAGAGGGGTTTGGGGTGAGGGCCACCCCCGGCGCGCTGCCGCAGAACTACTGGCAGGTTGAACAGGACCGCGCCCAACTGATTGAAGGCGGCGTCATTGAGGAGGCGCTGCTGGACATCTACGTCAACGGCCAGGAGCTGGCGACGCTGATGTGCAGCCCGCTCGACCAGGAGGCGCTGGCGCTCGGCTTTCTCTATACCGAAGGCGTGATCGATGCGCTGGACGAGGTGGCGCTGGTGCAGGCCAACCTGCCGCGCACGGTGGTCGACGTGCTGCTGACGCGCAATGATTTCGAGCCGCCGCGCCGTATGGTGCTGACCAGCGGTTGCGGCGGCGGCGTGACGATGCAGCACATCACCGAGTCATACCCGCCGCTGTGCAGCGACTTTCGCACAGAGCCGGTCATCGTCCAGCAGCGCATGCGCGACCTGCAGGGCGCGGCGCGGCTCTACAATGCCGTGCGCGGCGTCCACACCGCCGTGCTGGCCGACGAAGAGAAGCTGCTGCTCGGCGCGGAGGACGTGGGGCGCCACAACGCCGTGGACAAGATCGCCGGGCTGGCGCTGCAGAATGGCATCGCCACGCGTGACCGGTTGATGCTCAGCAGCGGACGCATCAGCTCGGAGATGCTCTCCAAGGCGCGGCGCATGGAGATTCCGCTGGTGGCCAGCCGCACGGCGCCGACCAGCACGGCGATACGCCTGGCCGAAGCCTGGCAACTCTGCATCGTCGGCTACGTGCGTCGCGGCGGCCTGCGCGCCTATACCCACGCCTGGCGCCTCGGCCTGGGGGAGGAACAGCCCACCGGGTGAGGGCCCAGGTGAATGGCCGTCCGCCCTCCCGCTATACTCAAACCATGGAAAGCGCCGAATTCTTCAACGTGCAGCCGGTGGCGCAGGCCCTGCAGATGCTGCTGGCGCACTGGCAGCCCACGCCGGATGTCGAATTGCTTGACCCGCGCGACGCCCGCGCACGGGTGTTGGCGCAGGACGTTCATGCCCCGGAGGAACTGCCGGCCTTCGCGCGCAGCACGGTGGATGGCTATGCCTTGCGCGCGGCCGAGAGCTTCGGCGCCTCCCCCGCCCTGCCGGCGCTGCTACGCGTGGCCGGCGAGTTGCGCATGGGAGAAGCCGCCGGGGAGGCATTGACTCCTGGCAACGCGCTGCTGATACACACGGGCGGCATGCTGCCGCCGGGCGCGGACGCCGTCATCATGCTGGAGCGGACGCAGGCGCTGGGTGACGACATTGAGTTGCTGGCGCCAGTCGCGCCGGGCGAAAACGTGCTGCAGCCGGGCGAGGACGTCACCCGCGGCGCGCTGCTGCTGGGCGCCGGTCAGACGCTGCGGGCGCAGGAGATCGGCGGCTTGCTGGCAGCGGGCGTCACGCAGGTGAGCGTGCGCGTCCGGCCGCGGGTCGCCATTCTGAGCAGCGGCGATGAACTCGTGCCGCCGGAGGCGACGCCGGCGCCCGGGCAAATCCGCGATATCAACGCCCATACCCTGGCGGCCCTGGTGAGTGAGGCGGGCGGCGCGCCCCTGCATTGTGGCATCGCCCGCGATGAGTTCGACGACTATTTCGATCGGGCGCAGCGCGGCCACGCGGAATCCGACCTGCTGCTCCTGACGGCCGGCAGTTCGGTCTCGGCGCGGGACCTGACGCGCGCGGTCATTGAGCGCCTGGGCGCGCCGGGCGTGCTGCAGCACGGCCTGGCCCTGCGCCCGGGCAAGCCGACGCTGCTGGCGGTCTGCGAGGAAAAGGCGGTCATCGGCCTGCCGGGCAACCCGGTCTCGGCGCTGCTGGTGGCGCGCCAGGTCCTGCTGCCGCTGCTGCGCCACTGGTCCGGCGCTGCCCCGACTTCGGTCGCCACTGTGCGGGCTGTCCTGGGCAGCAACCTGGCCTCGGCCAGCGGCAGGGAGGATACCGTGCCGGTGCGCCTGCTCGAGCGCGACGGCCAGTTGCTGGCGGAGCCGGTCTTCGGCAAGTCGGGGCTGATTTTCACCCTGGTGGGCGCGGACGGTCTGCTGCAGGTCCCGCTGGACAGCGGCGGTCTGCGAGCGGGGACTGTCGTAGAGGTGCAGCTGTTCTGAGCGCGGAGATGCCGGAAGAATACACCGAAACTTGGAACGAGGCCGCATATTTCGAGTGGACTATATCCTAGACACCACCAAGATCATAATGTGTCGCGTTAGTCATCAATCCCCTACCTGCATTTTAGATTGCAGTTCTCTGACAATGCCGACAGCCGATCGAAAGTCTGTTTCACCGTCAGCCTGTCTACTATGCGCGCCGCCACCCGTCATGAATACGATGTCACATAGCCGTGGAGCAATTTCGGGGAAAAGTCGAAATACCAAGTCCTTGACACATCTCTTCCACATCTTTTCGGCAGACATTTTCTTCCACTTCCGCCACTCAAACGGCTGCGTTCCGCGCTTCATGCGAATAAGCAAATACAGCCGTTCAATTGCAATTCTCAGGCGAACCCATGCAGCGTCATATTCGCCATCGTCCCAGTATGCAAGACTCTTATTCAAGCGTCCCGATACGCTCCTGTTTCCTTCGTTAACGCTGATTCCCCTTTTGCGCGTATGCTGAATCTCCATTGAGATGCGACTCTCACGGTCCGAATGCGAGAGAGTCACGTCCCGGGCAAAGTCGTCATTGTGTGTCAATACGATCACCTGGAATCCGTTGTCACAGAGATACGAAAGCACACTGCCCGCAAATGACTTGAAATGATCGTCATCCATCGATTGCACCGGGTCGTCAAAAACAAGAATCTTATGTCCAAGCAACCTGGATCGCGTCACAAAAGCAGCGATTCCGATGGCATTTATCTGGGACTCACTCAGAACGTTTAACGCATGAACCTCTTGCGTCCTGGAATTGCTGCTCAACTTTGCTTTTACTTCGATTCTCGCCTTCTGCCCTCTACCCCTTGGTTCTGGAATGACCAACCCGCCAAATGTTGAATATTTGTCTTTACGCAATTTCGACCAAATGTCGGTGATTCCATCATTAAATTCTTTCTGCCTGCGTCCCAGATATTGCTGGCGAGCCGCAATGAGCAATTCGCGGCAATTGCTGAGCTCATTCCCAGCCCTGTCCTTCGCAGCTTCCCATTGAATATCGAGAATGAGTTGGTCACGATTGTGCGCAATGTTGAGCCAGTCTTTTCTAGTTCTGTATTCTTCGTCACTCGTTGCGAGTTTATTCAGATATTGCTGAAACTCTGCGTACTTTCGCGCATATTCTTCGGCACAGTGTTGCAGGGTTGGGACGAGCGAAAGCGCATCATGCAAGGTGTCACGAATGTCCAGCTCAGGATCACACTTTTTCAGTTCGGTAAGGGCGAGAGACGTTTTGCTATCAAATGTCTTCAGTTCCCGATTGGCGTCGGAGTGAGCCGTCACTAAGGCTTCAAAAATATCATCATTTGCAATTTCACCAATAGCTTGGACACTGTCTACCGGAAGTGTCGCAGGTACCAGTCTGTTTCGAAGGGAACCTAAATCCTCAAAGACTTTGAGACATTCTGTCACCGCCTTTTCGAATTCCCCCCAAGTTTGCTCTAACAGCATTTTTGTTGGGTTCCACGATTCGGTCCACAAGTCGATGTCATCCAATCTTTCCTTGGTAAGAGTTGGGACTGGCTGGTAAACGCATATTGGGCAAATCTGCTGCTCTTCATCTTTGATAAGTTGTGCTTCACGAAGCGGTTCCAGTGCTTTGGCTATGCTAACTTTTGCCTTTGAAATGGTTTCCTGCGACTCGAGGGCAGTCAGGTAATCTGTTCTTGCTTTCTCTAGAAGTTGTAAGCGATCATTTTGTGAATCATCAGAAAGCTTGATGAAAGTGGCTTCGCTAAAGTTTTCCTTCGGTTGGAAGTCTTGGAGCGCCGGAAACCTGCGCCGCAATTCCTGTTCCTGCAATGAAATTATGACTGATATGCACGATTCGATATCAGATTTGCACTTGGTGGCAAATTTGTCGGCTGCAATCTGGATAAGAGATCCACAAATCGCCTCACGTAGAGAGTCACCATCCAATTTAGAGAATTGTCGTACAGATCGAAAGTGGCCCACGCTGATTGCCTCAGTGAGCTTTCCCCAGTCTGAGAGCGCTTTCCCTCCTCCAGGCCTGGGAAAATCAAAATGACGCTGGTTGCTAACTTGCGCGTCTGCTATGAGATCTGAAATCTCGCTGATGTTTAATAGCTTTTCGAAGTACTTTGGTCTTTCATTTGAATACTTCAAAACGAATTCGCGGAGTGTATGTTGCAGTAGAAGAGGAGCCACGCTGGCAAAGAATTCATCAAGTACATCCAATGGGCCTTCTATCTCTTTTCCGTCAACAAAGAGTTGACTTGAGCAGCGCGAGTTCTTTTTTGAATCGTAGTCACTAATGAGTATTCTCTTAATGGTTGTGGTCTCGCCATCAACTGCAAGATTGCACTCAACCCAAGTCTTTTGTCCCTTGGGCCGAAAACAGTTTGCGACAAAATCTGCTAATTCAGTCGGATCTCCCTGATCTCGCCGTTGAATGTTTCCACTCAATAGCCACTCTATTGCTTCAGCCAGACTTGTCTTTCCAGAACTGTTCTTGCCGTCCACTGTTACAAGATCAGCATCGAGGTTGATTGGGCTCTCCAAATCCCGAAATCCCCTAAAGTAAAATGGCCGGATTGAGACTAGCCGTACGTTCCTAGTCTCTGAGGAGCCGAATGAATATGTGAGATTCTCAAGAGAGAAAGCCTCATTATCATTCATGTCCTGGCCCTGATAGTGTGTCTTCGTACGCTTCAAGAACCAGTCATCGATACTCCATTCAGTTCCACCCGCCAGAAAATCTCGGGCCAGATCTGCAACCGGATGATTCTGTTCACTTATGGCTACCAAAGGGTCGACGCCATAGCTGCTCATGCTCTACACTCTCCCTGAAAGACTTTGGAATGGTATGCTCAAAAAATGGCGTATACAATCACATATACTGCAATTGTCAGGCAATGTATCAGCAGATACAATCAATACAATAGCCGGCCGGTTTCGCGCGTTTCTGCATTTATGTCGTATCGTCTTCACCAAGTTCATTGATGCCGGTCTCTGGAGCGACAATGGGAAACATTGTGCTCTTGCGGTGATCAAATTGCCAAGTCGTTTTGGCAGTTGAGCCAGACCGGTACCGGTCCTCAGGCTCAGGCGCAGTCGGCCTCGCTGCGGGCAAGATGTGTGAGTACCAGCGTTTGCCGCTGCTGATAATCGATGCGGCGGCAGAGCGACATGCCGGAAGCAAGCAGCGCCTGCTGCAAACGGGTCTGCAAATCCCCTTGCGGGTTGGAAAACAGCAACCAGACGCTTGCGTGGGGCTGCAGGTCCTGCAGTATGGCGGCGAGACAGGCCGGGTCGCAGGGTGCTTCCGTTTCCAGTTCCAGAATCAGGCGGCTGTCGGCGAGGGCGTAGGTGTAGATCCAGATCTGGCGCTGGTGCGTGGTGTCCGTCTGGTCGACCACAAGGCGGTCACCGACTTGCCAGAGCGGCTCAAGGTCCCGCATGGCGAAGTGCAGGGGCGCCGCGGCGTAGGGATTGACGTAGCGAATGCGCAGACTGGAGCGCACGTTGCCCACCAGACCGGTGACGAGCAACAGGGCCAGCAACAGAAACCGGAGCGACGTCCGTGGCGGACGCGGCGAGGCATTGCGTAGCAGGTACATGCTGGTCAGCAATGCCAGCAGGGGCCACAAACCCAGGGTATAGCGGATTCGTCCCGGCCACAACACGCCGGAGATTTCGTTTGCCACCAGAAACAGGGCCAGCAACACAAGCGTTACTGTCACCAGCAGCCACCCGGCATCCGGCGGACGCTGTCGACGACGGCGCGCTGCAAACAGCAGCAGCAGCAGGGCAAGGCCGAAAAGCGCTCCGGCCACCTTGGGCAGCAAATGAATCAGGCCGTTGCTGTAGACCTCGACAATGCGGCTCAGGGCAACGTGAGGCGCCAGGGCCTGGCGAGACCCCAGTGCGTCCCTGTTGTATGCGATGCCGGCCAGCAAAAGATCCAGTTGCGGCAGGAATGCCAGCCCGGCCAGCAGAAACACGGCCAGGGTCCGCAGCCAGCGACGGTCACGCCGCACCAGCAACAGATGAAACAGCCCCAGCGATGGCAGCAGCAGCGCGCCAAAATAATGGGTGTAAAGGAGACCCGCGGCTCCCGCAAGCAATAGCGTGGGCCCGGCCCGGCCCACTTGCCCTTCACGCAACGCTGCGCGCCAGTAGCCATACAGGGCCATGACCGAGAAAAGCACGACCAGGGTATAGGTGCGCGCGATGGCCATGTAGGTCACGAACAGGACCGGGGTCGCCAGCAGCGCCGCAGCGACCAGACCTGCATCGGCGCCCAACATATCCCGTCCGGCGCGCCAGGTCAGGGCCAGCGCCAGCAACCCGGCAAACCATGACAGCGAACGCAGCGCCACCTCGCTCCAGCCGGCCACGCGCCCCCATCCCGCGACCAGCAGCGACCAGCCCATGGCCTGATCGGGAGACTTGTCAAGAATCGCCTCCTTTATCTCGGCCAGGTTGTAAGGGATGGGCCTGTATCCGCCGCTGCGCAGCAGGGTCGCTGCCTCGTCGAGATCGAAGCCGCGCGAACCCAGCAAGCTGCCGGACAATGCCGCGGTCAGCAGCAGCAGGGGCACAATCCAGGACCAGTTAAGGGAAATCCGCAGAGCCTTCAAGACTTACCGGGCCCCGCACAAGGGCTTCATGGCTGCGCGGAAGGCTTTTTCACGTTGCGAGGGAGAAAATTCGAAGTCAATCTCCCTTTCAGGCGCAGGCAGGAGCATTTGACACCAGGTGAATTAACGAAAGCGACCTGAAGGAAACGTATTCCGTGCTCCGACAGTGGTCATAACCTGCATTCAGCAATGCCTCCTGCAAACGGTTCTGCAGATCGCCGGCCGGGTTGGCAAACATAAGCCAAAGGTTTGCCTGTGGTGGCAAGTCCTGCACGAAAGCAGTGAGGCAATCGCTGTCGCAGTTGCCTGGCTCGCCGGAAGGAAATTCAACAAGTTTGTCCCGGAACCGCTCCAGGTAAACGATTGCCGGAAGGGGCGTGGCATGAAATTCATGGTCCACCAGGAGTTTGTCGGTCTCCTGAATGCGGTCATTCACGTCTCGAGCGGCAAGGTGCATGGGAGGCGTAGGATAGTGGTAGACAAAACGAACACGCAGGCTGGACCGGATATTGCCCACCAGACCCGTCACAAGAAACAGCGCAAGCAAAATCGTTGGCGTTGAAAGCCAACGCCTGTGCAACTGTATGTTTCTGCAGACCCACCAGCCAACCAGGATTGAAAGCAAGGGCCACAGCCCCAGGGCATAACGGGTTCTACGTGGAAGAAACACGTCGGCAATTTCGTTGGCAGCAAGAAACAAGGCCATCAGCAGCAGGACCACGCTAACGAGTAACCAGACCGCTTCTGGCTGTTGCCTGTTAAGACGCCGCCGCCACGCCGAGTAGAGAAACAGCATAAAGGCAAGCCCGAAAAGGGCTCCAGCTACCTTGGGCAGTAAACCCAGGAGGCCGTTGCTGTAAACCTCAAGGACAAGGGCCACCACCTCATGCGGGCCCAGGGCAAATTCTGACCACCACCCCATGTCACGAACGAAATCCAGCCCCTGAAACAACGTGGGTGCCTGGGGCAGAGACAGTAATCCCGCCAGCAGGAAAATGGCCAGCGTTGAAAGCCGGCGCCGGCCGCGCGGGTTCAGGAACAAATGAAATATTCCCAGTGCAGGCACCAGCAAGGCGCCATAATAATGGGTGTAAAGCAAGCCGACGGTCCCCGCCAGCAGGATTGCCTGATCTGGACGATTTACGGGCCTGTCTCGCAGGGCCACGCGCCAGTAACCGTACACGGCCAGGATACTGAACATTGTGACCAGCGTGAAAGCGCGCGCGATTGCCATAAAAGTGACGAAAAGCACGGACGTGGCCATTAGCGACACAGCGACCAGTCCTGCCGTTGGCCCCAACATGTCCCGGCCCGCCCGCCAGGTCCAGGCCAGAGCAAGCATGCCACCGAACCATGACAAGGCACGTAACGCAACTTCGCTGCTACCTGCGAAACGACCCCAGATGGCAACCAGTAAGGGATGACCATATGCCTGGTCGGGGCTTCTCTCCAGGATTCTGGAAACAACCTCCGTCAATGGCAAATCCTGGTCCATGTGAAGTCCGCTGATGATGACCGTTGCCGCTTCGTCGTCTTCATAAGCCATCGCATCCAGCAAACTGCCGGACAACGCCGCGGCCAGCAGCAGCAGGGGCACAATCCAGGACCAGTGAACCCTGTCGGGCAAAATCTGCATTTCCAGCCGTCTTTCCCGTCGTGTGCTGTCCCGCGGAGTGTAGACTGCCGCCATCCTTAAGGCTACACTGCGACTCATGCAGCGCCCAGGCAGCGAGTCTTCTGCATCTTTCACCAGCCGGCTCTGGCGCCTGGCCGGGCTGCTCTTTTCTCTGGGGCTGCTGGCCCTGCTGCTCAATGCGCTGGACCTGGAGGCCTTGCGGCGGATGGCGGCCGGTGTCCCTCCCGCAAGTCTGCTGCTGGCGCTGCTGGTTTACCTGTTGCTGAACTTTTTTCGCACCCTGCGCTTTCAGGTCCTGCTGGATGCCGGAGCGCCGGCGCTGACCGCCCTGTGGCCGGTCGTGCTGGTCCACAACCTGATGGTACGCCTGATGCCCTTCAAGACCGGCGAGTTCGCCTGGCTGCTGCTGTTGCGCCGTCACTTCGGCCAGAGCGTCGGCGCCGGCCTGGGCAGTTTGCTGGGCGCGCGCCTCTTTGAGTTGCTGATCGTGTTGCTGGTCGGCGGTGCAGCCCTGGTGCAGGGCAGTGGCCGCTTCGACGAAAACCGCGGCGCATTGACTCTTTTGTTGGCTGGCGTATTTCTGCTCAGCCTGGCCGGACTGGTCAGCGCCGGCTGGTTGCTGCGTCAATTGCGTCTGCGCTTGCCGGAGCGGGGCAATTTCAGCCGACGCCTGGCCGCGGCCCTGCCCGCGCTGGAAGGCAATCTGGCGCGTCTCCGGCAGCCCCGCATCTTTCTCTTTACCCTGCTGCTCTCCTGTCTCACCTGGGGCTCGAGCGTTTGTTTCAACCTGGTGTTGCTGGCCGCCCTCGGCATCCATGGCCTGCCCTTGCTGGTGGGCGTGATCAGCATCACCATGCTGGTGGAGGCGCTGCCGGTGGCCAGCATCAGCGGTCTGGGCGTGATCGAAGGCGGCTGGACCTTCGGCCTGGTCAGTCTGGCCGGCCTCGAACCCGGCGCGGCCGTGGCGACCGGCTTTTTTCTGCATGCCTGTCAGTTGCTGGCGGCGGCGATCTGCGGCCTGGTCGGCTGGTTGTGGCTGCGACGGCCCCCGGGCGCGGAGCCGGCCCTGTGAGCAAGCCGTATCTGTCGATCGTCATCCCGCTTTTCAACGAGGCGGAATCCATTCCGAAGCTGCATGAGGAACTGGCAGCCGTGCTGGACGCGCTGGAGGTCGAAAGCGAAGTCATCGTGGTCGACGACGGCAGCCGCGACAGCAGCTTCGCCGCCCTGCAGGCCGTCCATGAGCGTGACCCGCGCTGGACTGTCCTGCGTTTCCGCCGCAACCTTGGCCAGACCACGGCGCTCAGCGCCGGCTTCGAACGGGCCCGCGGCGAGGTCGTCATCACCCTGGATGCCGACCTGCAGAACGACCCGCAGGACATCCCGCGCCTGTTGGCGACGCTGGACGAAGGCCACGATATCGTCAGTGGCTGGCGCCGCGACCGCAAGGAACCTTTTCTGACGCGGCGTTTGCCCTCCATGCTGGCCAACAGTCTGATCTCGCGCGTGACCGGTGTGCATTTGCACGACTACGGTTGCACACTCAAGGCCTACCGCAGCGTGGTGGTCAAAAACATCCATCTCTACGGCGAACTGCACCGTTTCATCCCGGCGGTCGCCTCGCAAATTGGCGTACAGGTGACTGAAATCGCCGTCAACGACCGACCGCGCCGCTACGGAAGCAGCAAATATGGCATCAGCCGCACCATCCGTGTGCTGCTGGACCTGATCACAGTGCGCTTCATCCTGGGCTACAGCACCCGACCGCTGCAGGTCTTCGGCGGTCTCGGACTGTTGACCGGCGGCCTGGGGGTGTTGATCGGGCTGATTCTGAGTATTGAGAAGCTGGCATTTGACGTGGACATTGGCAACCGGCCCCTGCTGACTCTGGCCGTGCTGCTGGTCATCGCCGGCGTGCAACTCATCAGCATCGGGCTGGTGGCCGAGATCCTGGTGCGCAGCTGGCACGAAATGCGCGACCGGCCGGTCTACATTTTGCGGGACGTGCTTGAGCGCGAAGAAGATGATGAGGGGGAGACCCGACAATGAAGGCCACAGTCGGCCCGCAAGGGGCCGTGGAACTGCTGCGCGTGGAACACAGCGCCATTCGTGAGTTGATTGACGAATTGAGCGAAGAGGAAATGACGCGCCCGGACACCATCCGTTACGGCATGTATGCCGACCAGCAACTCTCCTTCAAGGACCTGCTGGCGCATCTGATCTGTTACGAGGCACTGGCCCTGGCGGCCATGGCAGCCTGGCAGCGCGGCGAACGCCACCAGGCGATCGACATCATGCGCAGCCCGGCGCGCAGCCACCAACTGCATTACAGTGGCATCGAAGAGCGCAGCGACCACAGTCTGGCGCAGGTGCTGGATGAATGGAAACGTTGCCACGCGGGTCTTGAGGCCGCCATCGCCGCGCTGGACGAGGACGAGTGGCGTCGCCCTGCGCCCTGGTCCGGGCGCGAGCCGCTGGACCTGGGCGGCATGGTGGAGGAGATCATCGTCACGCCGCCGCGCCCCTTCTACCGCCATCTGCCGGTGCATATTCCGGACAGCGCCGAATACATTCGCTCCCTGCGGTGAGCGGCGACATCTGCGATCCTGGCATCGCCGACACTTGCCGGCAATTGCTGGCCCGCATCCACAATCTTGCGGAATTGCAGGTCGAAAGCATTCGCCCCCTGCCGCTGCCGCACCAGGGCGCGTCCGGCGCTGAAGTGCGCCTGGTGCTGGTGCGCTGGCGCAGCGACACGGGCGCGCAGGGCGAGGAACGCCTGGCGATCAAGCAAGCCAGCCTGAAAGAGCGGCGCATCCTGCAACTGCTGAACCAACAGGGTCAGGCCGTGCCGCCGGCGCTGTCGCCGCCATCCGCCGCCGACTCTGCGGATCGCGCGCCCCTGCTCATGCCTTTCGCGCGCAGCCGGCCCATGGACCGCGTATTGGGCGACCCCTACGCCCCCATGACGCAGCAGGTGGCGCAGGGACTGGCGCGCCTCCACGCCGCCAACCGGGAGCAATGTCCGGACTGGTTGCCGCGCGCGGCTGATGACACCATGACCCGGCTCTACCTGCAGGCCACGCAGGACGAATGGGCGCGTTGCATGGACGATGTCCGTTTTCGCCGTGACTACGGGCAGTACGAGCGGCCGCTGCGGGAGTCGCTGAAGCGCCTGCTGGACTTTCTGGCGGCGCTGGACGAGGAAGGCGACTGCTGTACCCTGCTCAACACGGACCTGCATCCGGACCACATCCGGCTCTACGGCGGCCGGCCGGTCTTCATCGACTGGGAACAGGCCTGCTACGGCCCGCTCTACCTCGACCTGGTGAACTACTTCACGCTGGAGACGGCCATGCTCTATCGCGACGCCCTGGCCGGGGCCGGTTACCCGGTCGCGACGGCGGCCTTCATGCAGCGTTACCGTGAGGCGGGGTTGTTCATGGGCCTGCGTTACCTGGAGGTCGGTCTGCTCAACTGGCAGGCCGGCGGCGAAGCATGGTTGCAGGGCCGCTGGTTCTTTCACTATTGCCTGAGCATGGCACTGGGCGGACGCTGAACGACTGGTTGAGACATCCGGACATCTGCTGCTGTTGGCATTTCCCTGCGATTTTGTGTAATAATATGTGAGAAACCGGAGGCGCTTTGGCGCCTGGCACAGCGCAGCAGCGCAAGGTGGACTGACGTGAACACTGAAGCCAACAACATGGAACGCGTAGCCCGACTTGAAGGCGCTTATGAACATCTCGCCACGAAAGCGGACATCCAGTCAACGAAAGTCTGGATAATTTTTGCCGCCATCATCCAGGCTGTGATCAGCGCCGGAATCGGCGCACTGGTCAGTATTGCCCTGCGCAGTAGCGGATAGCGAAACGCCCAGGCAAAACCCCCGCTTAACAGAATCATGAGGCACAGGGGCCCCAGGATTCAAGGCTTGGCAGCCCGTCGCTACTTAAGCACCGGGCTGAGTCGCTCCAGCGCCCGCGCCATGGTTTCCGGCGCGACCGCGTGGCAGAGGCGCAGCCAGCCCTCCCCTTCCGGGCCGAAGGCCACGCCCGGCGCCAGACCCACGCGCGCCTCGTGCAGGATGTCGCTGGCCAGGCTGTAACTGTCCGCAACGCCCTCGCAGGCGAACCAGGCGTAGAAGGCCGCTGCGGCAGGCGGACAGTGTATGCGCGGCAGTTGCGCGAAGGCGTCGCGCAGCAGGCGACGCGACTGGTCCCAGCGCGCCAGTGAAGCGCGCAGGTAGGGTTCGCCCTCCCTGATGGCGCAGACGCCCGCCAACTGTGTCGCCGCCGGGGTGCAGGAGTTGGTGTATTCGGTCAACATCTCGAAACGGCCCAGCAGCCCGGCGGGAATCGTCAACCAGCCGAGGCGCCAGCCGGTCATGGCCCAGGTCTTGGAGAAGCTGTTGACGATTAGTACCGGGTCGTCTGGCCCGATCTTGTCGGCGAAGGTTGGCGCGTGCGTGCGATCGTAGATGATGCGGTTGTAGACCTCGTCGGCGATGAGCCAGATGCCGCGCTGGCGGCAGAAGTCCAGGATTTCGCGCTGGCCGTCGTCGTCGAGCATCCAGCCGGTGGGGTTGGCCGGTGAATTGATCAGCATGGCCCGGGTATCGGGTCCGCAGGCGTCGAAAAGGCGTTGCAGGTCCAGTTGCCAGCGACCGTCGTGCAGTTCCAGGGGCACGCGCAGCACGCGGGCGCCGCGCAACTGCTGGATGGCGCTGAGGTTGGGCCAGTGGGGCGCGTGCGTGACCAGAACGTCACCCGGCGCAAGCAGGGCCTGGGAGGCGATGGTCAGGGCCAGGGTGCCGGAGCCGGTGACGAGGATGCGCTCCACCCCGAAGGCCGTTCCGTAGAGACTGTTCATGTAGTCCGCCAGCGCCTGGCGCAAGGGCAGGATACCGGCGTTCGGCGTGTAAAAGGTCTCTCCGTCGTCCAGAGCCTGTTGGCAGGCGCGGCGCACGACTTCCGGCGTCGGCAGGTCCGGTTCGCCGTACCAGAGCTGGATCAGATCGCTGAACTTCGCTGACCCGCTGGCTTCGTTGGACAATTCGCGAATCAGACTGGGTTGCAGGGCCTGGACTTTCGCGCTGAGGGCAGGGAGCACCGGGCCTACCCTCGCCCCGTGAAGGGCATGCGGTTGGCCATCACGGTGATGAAGGGCACGTTCACGTCCAGCGGCAACTCCGCCATGTGGCACACGGCATCGGCCACGTGATCGGCGTCCATCGTGGGCTCGACGCGCATCTCGCCATCCGCCTGGATGACGCCCTGCGCCATGCGGCTGGTCATTTCGGTGGCCGCGTTGCCGATGTCGATCTGGCCGCAGACGATGTCCCATTCGCGGCCGTCAAGCGAGGTGGAGCGCGTCAGGCCGCTGAGGGCGTGCTTGCTGGTCGTGTAGGGCGCGCTCATGGGGCGCGGCCGCTGGGCCGAAAGCGAACCGTTGTTGATGATGCGGCCGCCGCGGGGCCGTTGCCGTTTCATCAGGCGGAAGGCGGCCCGGGTACACAGGAAGACGCCGGTCACGTTGACGTCCAGCACACGGCGCCAGGCGTCCGCGTCGAGTTCGTCCAGAGGCACGCCGAGGGCGCTGATGCCGGCGTTGTTGAAGAGCAGATCGAGTCGGCCAAAGGTCTCTTCCACGCGGGCGAAAAGTGCGGTCACGGACTCCTCGTCGCTGACGTCGCAGGCATGCACCAGGGCGCGATCCGCTGCCACGCCGCCCTCGGCCAGGGTCTCGCGCAACATGTGCTCGCGCCGGCCGGCCAGCGCGACCGACCAGCCCGCCTTCCAGAGGGCGAAGGCCGTGCGCCGGCCGATGCCGCTGCCCCCGCCGGTGATCAATGCGATTTTGCCGCCTTCGCTCATGTGTCGTCTCCTCCATTTGTAGCCCCGGCCGCATTCCAGGTCGCGCGCGCCAGGGCCTCGTAGTTGGCGCCGGGCGTGATCTGCCCCAGCACGCAGGGGTGACTGGCGCCGCTGAGCGCCGGCAGGCTGCCGGGCCGGTTGTGCCAGGTCTCGTGGGCCAGCAGGGCGAAGACCAGGGCTTCCTTGTGGTCGCTCGAATAGCCGAGGTCCTCATGCGTGAGCAGTTGCGCCGGCGCGAGGGCTTCGCGCAGCATGCTGACGATGGCCGGGTTGTGGCGCCCGCCGCCGCCGAGGATGACCTCCTGCACCGGCTGCGGCGCGTAACGTTCGTAGGAGCGGGCGATGGAACGCGCCGTCATCGCCGTAAGCGAGGCAAGGATGTCGGGCGCGCTCATGCCGCGGCGTTGCGCGCTGGTGACCAGGCTGATGGTCATGCTCATGCCGAAGGTCTCGCGGCCGGTGGACTTGGGGGGCTTGCGATTGAAGTAGGGATGCGCCAGCCGCATTTTCAGCCAGGCTTCCTCGACTGTGCCGGCGCGCGCCAGCAGGCCGTGGCGATCGTAGTGGCGGCGGCCGTCTGACAGAATGTTGACGGCGCAATCCAGCAGGGAATTGCCGGGGCCGGTATCGAAGGCCAGAGGCTCGCTTTCCCCGTCGTTGAGCGGCGGCAGAAAGGTGACGTTGGCGATGCCGCCAATGTTCTGCACGGCCCGCCAGTGTTCCGGATGACGCAGCAACAGCCAGTCCAGCGTGGCGGCGAGGGGCGCGCCCTGGCCGCCGGCGGCGATGTCGCGCGGACGAAAGTTGCTGATGGTTGTGATGCCGCTGCGCTCGGCGATGAGCGCGGCCTCGGTCAGTTGCAGCGTGGCGGTGACCTCGCCGCGCACGTTGACGTTGTGCCAGAAGTTCTGTCCGTGCGAAGCAATCAGGTCCACGTCGGCGGGTTGCAGGCCCGCTTGCTCGACGAGCGCGAGGGCGGCCGCGGCAAAGAGTTCGCCCAGTTCGAAGTGCAACGCAGCCAGTTCGTCGGTGCTGCCCTTGCGTGTGCCGGCCTCAAGGATGCGGGGCTGCATGTCCGGCGGGAAGGGATGGGTGCGGGATGCGCGGACCTCCAGCGCAAGCGCGGGCGGCGCGCCGTTGATTTCGCAAAGCACCGAATCGATGCCGTCTGCGGAAGTGCCGGAGATGAGGCCAATGATGAGCATGGGCGGACTGTTGCTCCCGGTTGTTCGCGGCAGAGTTGCCGCTGGCGCATTCTGGTCGTGGCGCCGGCGGCCGTCAAGAGTTTACCCAATCTGACGGCATCCCCTTGCATTGTCGTCGGGAGGGGATAAACTGCTGCCAACAACCGCATACGCCAGCGCGGAGTCGTCGAGGCCCAAGGCCCGACGTCACACGGGGGAAGCCGGTGAAAGGCCGGCACTGTCCCGCAGCGGTAATCCCGACAGCGATCGGGAAAGTCCGAATGCCCGTCCGCGCCGGAGTGATGAACCTTCGTGGAGAAAGGGGAGCGCTGTGAGAGACTTTTCACGACCTGCGACCCGCCACCCGGCGGGTTTTCGTTTCCGGGGTGCCCTTTGGCCCCTCCTCATGCTGACCTTGCTGTTCAGCCTGACCGCGCCGCTGGCCGGTCAGGACGGCAACATCACCCAGGGCTGCGTCGAGGAATTCGACCCCGCCGTCGACTATTTCCCGGACAAGGCGACGCTGGTCAACGCCGTCGGCCTCGAGATCGAATATCACGGTCACTACAAGCTGATTCGCACCCTGCAACCCTGGCCCGGCGCGGAGGCCGCGGTTGAGTACCTCTTGCTGCAGTGCGGCACACCCGTGCCGGAAGGCCATGAAGACACGCTGCGGGTCGAGGTGCCGGTGAGCAGCGTCATTTCGCTATCGACGACGCAACTGCCCAATCTGCTGGACCTGGGTCAACTGGACAAGCTGGTCGCCGTGGACAGCGGCAACTACATAAACACGGTCGAGGTGCTGGCCATGCTGCAGGCAGGCGAACTGGCGGAAGTCGGCAACGGCGCCTCGATCAACCTTGAGCGTGTGCTGGAACTGGCGCCGGACGTCGTGCTGGCCAACGGCTTCAACCCGGAGACGGATGCCCATCCGGTGCTGCTGGAAGCCGGCATCTTCACCGCCATCAACGCCGACTGGCTGGAGCCTAGCCTGCCGGCGCGCGCCGAGTGGCTCAAGTTCATCGCCGCCTTCTTCAACGAGGAAGCGGCCGCCGAAGCGCTCTATGCGCAACTGATGGCCGACTATGACGCCGCCGCCCTTGCCGCGACCGTGCCGCAAGAGGAGCGCCTCACCGTGTTGCTGAACACCTTCTCGCCCTACAGCGACGCCTGGATCATCCCGGGGCAGGAGAGCTGGGTGGGCCAGTTGATGCTTGACGCCGGCGTCGACTACGTGTTGATGGACGCAGTGACCGGCGCGGTCAACCAGCCTTTCGACTTCGAGACCGTCTTCGAGGCCGGTCTGGAAGCGCCCGTCTGGATTCTCAACCGCTTCCTGATGGGCTCGCTGGAGGCCTTGCTGGCCGATGACGAGCGCTACGCCGAGTTCGCCGCCTACAGCAACGACGCGGTCTACAACACGGATGCGCGCACCAACGAACAAGGCGGCAACGACTACTGGGAGACGGGTCTGGCGCGGCCGCACCTTCTGCTGCGCGATCTGGTGAAAATCTTCTATCCGGAATTGCTGCCGGAACATGAGTTGATGTTCCACCGGAGGCTCTCGTGATTCGCGCTCAATGGCGCTGGCCGGGCGCGACCCTGCTGTCCGGCCGGCAACACAGCGACCCCCTGCAGCGGCAGCGCCTGCGACGCGCCCTGCAGCAGGGCGGTCTGCCTTGCCTTGTGCTGGCGCTCTTCCTGCTGTCCCTGATGCTGGGCTCGGTCAGCATCCCGCCCGACGAGGTGCTGCGTTCGCTGTCGGGCGCGGGCGCCAGCGAAAGCGCGTGGGAGCGCATTGTGTTGCTGATCCGCCTGCCGAAGGCCCTGACGGCGCTGCTGGCCGGGGCGGCGCTGGGTGTCAGCGGCCTGCTGATGCAAACGCTCTTTCGCAACCCCCTGGCCGGCCCCTACGTGCTGGGAATCAGTTCCGGCGCCAGTCTGGGCGTGGCGCTGGTGCTGCTCGGCGCCGGCGGCACCCTGGGTGTGACCCTGATGGCCGGCCTTGGCCTGGGGGGCAGCCTGGCGCTGGCCGGCGCGGCAATGACTGGCGCGGCAATGACTGGCGCGGCGCTGGTGCTATTGCTCGTTTTGCTGGTGGCGCGGGCCGTCGGCAGCAACATGACCCTGCTGGTGCTGGGCGTCATGCTGGGCTTTCTGACCAGCGCGCTGGTCAGCATGTTGCTCTACTTCAGCGTACCGGAACAGATCCAGGCCTACGTCAACTGGAGCTTTGGCAGTTTTGGCACGGTCAGCTGGCGTGAACTGCGCGTGATGGCGCCGCTGCTGCTGGCCGGCCTGACGCTGGCGGCGCTGCTGGCCAAGCCGCTGGACGCCCTGCTGCCCGGTGAGCAGGTGGCGCAGGGCCTGGGGCTGAACGTGCGACGGGCGCGGCTGCAAATCATGCTGGCCACGGCCGTGCTGGCCGGCACGGTGACGGCCTTCTGCGGGCCGGTCGGCTTCCTCGGCATCGCCGTGCCGCATCTCTGCCGCAGCCTGGCGGGCACGTCCTGCCACCGCACGCTCTTGCCCGCCTGCATGCTCTGCGGCGCGGCGCTGGCGCTGGTGGCCGCCCTGGTCGCCGAACTGCCGGGCAACAATCTCGTGCTGCCACTCAACGCCGTGATGGCGCTGCTGGGCGCGCCCGTGGTCATGCACGTGCTGCTGCGACGCCGCAACCTGCGGCGGGTCTTTGCGTCGTGAGCCTGCTGGCAGCCAGCGCTCTGGCCGTCGGCTACCGGCGCGGGCGGCGCGCGCCCCTGACGCTGGCGGCGGACGTGGACCTGTCGCTGGCGGCGGGCGAGTTGGTCTGTCTGGTCGGGCCCAACGGCGCCGGCAAGTCCACCCTGCTGCGCACCCTGGCCGGTCTGCAAAGGCCCCTGGCCGGCAGGGTGACCCTGGCGGGCGCTGACCTGCACGCGATGGACGCGCGCGCGCGGGCGCAACGCCTGGCGACGGTCTGGACCGGCCCGGTCGAAGTGGGGTTGATGGCCGCCCGTGAACTGGTCGCTCTGGGGCGGCACCCGCATTCCGGCTGGAGCGGGCGCTTGCGGGCAGCGGACGAGGCGATGATCGACGCGGCGCTGGCAGCGGTAGATGCGGCGGAACTCGCCTGGCAGCCGGTGGACCAACTCAGTGACGGTCAGCGGCAAAAAATCAATATCGCGCGGGCGCTGGCGCAGGAACCTCAGCTGCTGCTGCTGGACGAACCTGCCGCCTGGCTGGACCTGGCGCGACGGGCCGAAATCATGGCCCTCTTGCAGCGTCTGGCGCGGCAACAGGGCTGTGCCGTTCTGCTTAGTTCGCACGATCTTGAGTTGGCGCTGCGTCACGCCGACCGGTTGTGGCTGATGAGTGGTGACGGGACGCTGCGGGCCGGCGCGCCCGAAGACCTGGCGCTCGGCGGGGCGCTGTCCACCGCCTTCCGCAGCGCCGGCCTGCACTACGACGCGCTCGAGGGCAAATTCGTTTCCCTGCAGCCGCAATCGGGCGGGCCGGCTGTGGCGTTGCATGGCTCCGGGATGGCCGCCAGCTGGACGCGGCGGGCGCTGGAGCGCGGCGGCTACCGCGTCTGTGAGCCGGGAAACGAACGCGCTGCCAGGGCGGCGGTGAAGGTCTTGCAGCAGGGCTGGGAACTGCGCCTGGGCAGTTCACGGCGACGCTGCGAGTCGCTTGAATCGCTGCTGTCGGCGTTGGCGGCCGCGCCGGTCGACTGAAGGCTCACCACCGCGCGAGGATGCGGTCCGCCGCGCGCCAGGCAATTTGATAATTCACCCCTGCCTGTAGGGGCGCCATACCATGGCGCCCTCTCCCTGAAGGGCTCCCATCCCCCAGGATGGGAAAGGGCTCCCGTCTACCAGGACGGGAAAAGGGGTTGAGGTGAGGGCAACCTACCACCGCGCGAGGATGCCATCCGCGGCGCGCCAGGCCAGGGCCATGATCGTCAGTACCGGGTTGAAGCCGCCGTTGGTCACGTGGACCGAGCCGTCCAGCACGAAGAGGTTGTCGTGGCCATGGACGCGCTGCCAGCGGTCGACGACCGAGGTCTCCGGGTCGTCACCCATGCGGCAGGTACCCGCCTGGTGCTGGCCGCCACTGAGGCCCGGCCTGGGTCTGGCGGTCCAGATCTTTTTCGCGCCCGCAGCCATAAACCACTCTTCAGCGCGCTCTGCCATGAAATCCGCCGTGCGCAGCGTCTCCGGGTGAATGGCGCCGGACAGACTCGCCACCGGGATGCCATGGCGGTCACGTACTTTCGCGTCGAGTCTGACGCGGGCGTCGGGGTTGGGAATTTCCTGAATGGTGGCCTTGGCCTCGCCGACGCTGCGGTAGCTGTCGCGCATGAATTGTTTGGCGGCCAGGCCCCAGCGCGGCAGGTCCGGCGGCGTGAAGCGTTTCCAGAAGATGATCGGCAGCACGATCAGGTTGTCGATGATGATCCCGCCGCCGATGACGTCCGGGTTGCCGTGGTTGAAGTCGCAGGTGCCGATGCCGCCGCCTGGACCCAGGTTGTCCATGACGGGTTGTGGGAAAATGCCCCTGGCCGAGGCTACCGTATGTCCCTGCAGATGTCGTCCGACCTGGTCGCTCCGGTTGCCGAGGCCGGCGGGTTCCTGTGCAGTCGCCGAGTTGAGCAGCAGGCGCGCGCTTTCCACCGCGCCGGCGCTGACGATGACGATCTCCCCCTGCGCTGAACCTGGCGTCCCGTCGGCCTCAAACCAGCGCACGCCGCGCGCGCGACCGCCTTCGTCGCAGTCGATGCGTTCCACCATCACGCCTGGCTTGAGTTCGCAGTTGCCGGAGTAAAGGGCGCGTTCGATCAGGGTGTTGCGGGTGCCGTTCTTGGCGTCCACCGGGCAGGCGAAGCCGACGCAGTGTTGGCAGCGGATGCAGGCCGGCCGGCCGAGGTAGGGCACGCTGTTGATGAATTGCGGAAGGGGCAGCGCGTTCCAGCCGAGTGCCTTAAGCCCGGCCCGGCCGGCGCGCGCCTGGGCGTTGTCGGGCAGCGGCGGCATGGGATAGGGACGTTTGTAGGGCGGCAGATGCAGCATGGCGCAGTGGTCGCCGCTGACGCCGATCTCCCACTCCACCCGTTCGTACCAGGGCTCGAGATCCTCGTAGCTGATGGGCCAGTCCGCCAGGGAACTGCCTTCGGGGACGCCATAGTTGCCGGCCATGCGGAAGTCCTGTGGCATGAAACGCCAGGCGCGGGCCCCGTAGACGCGGGTGCCGCTGCCGACCATGGCGGCGTTGTTCTGGTAGCCGCCCTCGTGCGGCCGCACGATGCGGCCGTCCTCCAGCGTGCGCGGGTTGCCTTCGACCTCGGGGCCGGCGTTGTGGCCGTATTGCGAGAGACGCTGGTTGCGCAGGTGGTCGCGTCCGAGTTCTTCGTAACTCAGGTCCGGGCCGCGTTCCAGCAGCAGGACGCGCTTGCCCGCCTCGGCCAGCAGGCCGGCGGCCACGCCACCGCCCGCGCCGGCGCCGACGATAATGGCGTCGTAGCGGCTCATGCGGGCGCCTTTATAGCCCCTCTCCCTGAGGGAAGGGCTCCCGCGACTGAGCGGGAAAGGGTTTGGGGTGAGGGCCGCTCACCACTGCTCGACGATGTGTTCGGCGGCGCGCCAGGACGTGGCCATAATGGTCAAGACCGGGTTGAAGCCGCCATTGGTCACGTGTACCGAACCGTCCAGCACGAAGAGATTGTCATGGCCGTGGACGCGCTGCCAGGGGTCGACCACCGACTGCGCCGGGTCCTCGCCCATGCGGCAGGTGCCCGCCTGGTGCTGGCCGCCGCTGAGGCGCAGGTCGGGGCGGTAACCCCAGACCTTCTGCGCGCCCGATGCCCGCATCCACTCCTCGGCCCTTTCATACATGAAGCTCGCCGTACGTACGGTTTCCGGATGTGTCGTGCCGGAAAGGTGGGCGACCGGGATATCGAATTTGTCGCGCACCTTCGGGTCGAGCGTGACGCGGCCATCGGGGCAGGGAATCTCGTGCACCGGGCCCTTGATGTCGCCCAGGCAGCGGTACTTCTCGCGCATGAACTGCTTGGCCGCGTGGCCCCAGCGCGGAATGTCGCGCGGCGCGTACATCTTCCAGGAGATGATCGGCAGCACGATAAAGTCATCCGCCAGCATGCCGCCGCCGATGACGTCCGGGTTGCCGTGGTTAAACTGACAGGTGGCCACGCCACCGCCCGGCCCCTTGTTGTCCATCATGCGCCCGGGGAACAGGCCGATGACCATCGGGTAGTAGTGGCCCTGCAGGTGTCGGCCGACCTGATCGCTGTGGTTGCCGAGTCCCTGCGGCTCGCGCTTCGTGGCGGAATTGAGCAGCAGGCGCGCGCTCTCCACGGCGCCGGCGCTGACGATCACGATTTCAGCCGTCGCGCTGCCCCGCCGGCCCGCGTTGTCGATCCAGTTCACGCCGCGCACGCGGCCGCCGTCGTCGCAGTCGATGCGCTCAACCATCACGCCGGACTTGAGTTCGCAATTGCCGCTTCGCAAGGCGGCGGCAATGGTCGTGTTGTGCGTGCCGTTCTTGGCCTCTACCGGGCAGGCGAAGCCGACGCAATGCTGGCAGCGGATACAGGCCTGGCGGCCGTTGTAGTCCTCACTGTTGATGAACTGGGGCATCGGCAGGGCCTGCCAGCCAAGGTTTTCCAGCCCCTTCCAGTGCGTACGCATGGAAGTGTTTGGCTCCAGCGAGGGCATGGGATAGGGACGTTTGTAGGGCGGCAGATGGGTCATGGCCGAGTCCCTGCCGGAGACGCCGATCTCCCACTCCACCCGCTCGTACCAGGGTTCCAGTTCTTCGTAATCGATGGGCCAGTCCGCCAGCGAACTGCCCTGGGGCACGCCGTAGGTGCTGGCCATGCGGAAGTCCTGCGGCATGAAGCGCCAGGCCTGGGCGCCAAAGACGCGCGTACCGCCGCCCACCATGGCGGCGTTGTTCTGGTAGCCCCGCTCGTGCGGCAGCACGATGCTGCCGTCCTCCAGGGTGCGTGGATTGCCGTCGACGTCGGGGCCGGCGTTGTGGCCGTAGAAGGACATGCGCTGGTTGCGCAGGTGATCGCGCGGCACCTGCGCGAATTCCGAATGCGGGCCGCGCTCCAGCAACAGGACGCGTTTACCCTCTCTGGCCAGTACGCCGGCGGCCACCCCGCCGCCCGCGCCGGCGCCAATGATGATGGCGTCGTAGTGGCTCATCCATTCACCTCGTAGCCGATCATGCGCCAGGCGACGCCGTCACGGTTGCCGCCGTTGCCCGGGTCGCTGTAATAGCCCTCCGCACAATGTTCAATGAACTGCGCGAAAAAGGCGGCCGGGTCCAGCGGCCAGTCCGCCTGCACGTCCCCACGCTCGACACGCGTCAACAGAGCGTCCTGTTGCCCGTCGCCGAGGGCGGCGAAAGCCTTGCCATGGGCGGCCTGCGCTTCCGCCTCCAACGCGTCCGTGAAGCGCGGGTAGTCCTGCGCCAGATGCGCCAGGTCCCGGCCCAGTTGCCGCAGCAGATAGTCGGCCACGCCGGCCTCGACACCGCCGGGGAAATCGTCCGGCGGGATCGCGCGGTCGATGGCGGCGTGCAGGGTCCGCAATTGCTGATCACCAAAAGACATGCGTCCTCCCTCCCGCGGCGAAGTGTATCGTCTTTGGCGGCTGCCACAAACGCCCGGGGCTTTGCGGCGCGTTACCGGTCATTGTAGACTCGGGCAACACAGGATTTCGGGCCGCGCGCCGGAAAGCGAGGGACATGATGGTTGTTGAGGCAGAACATCTGCGTGACGTCGACCTCTTTCGCGCTGCTGACGAGGACGCGCTGATCGACATGGCGCAGCATTGCTCGCGTATCGAATTGCTGGCCGGCGCGACGCTCTTCGAGCAGAACGCGCCCGGTGATGCGCTCTACGTGCTGGAGTACGGACAGATCCATATCCTGCGCGAGTACGAGGACGGCGAGCAGGTCATTCTGGCGACGGAGATCCCCTTCTATCCGATCGGCAATCTTTCCATGCTGGCTGCCCAGCCGCGCACCGGCACGGTCGTGGCCGTGTCCGACTGCACCCTGATCGTGCTGAAACGCTCGACCTGGCTGGCGCTCTGTGACCGGCATCACAGCCTGCTGCGCGCCGTGCAGGAGCGGCTCGCCCTGCGCCTGTATCGCATGAACCTGCTGGTGCGCGAGAACGCCATCGGCGACGCGGCGGCGCGTGTGGCCAGCCTGCTGCTGTTGATGGCCGACGACATGCCCGACAGCCCGCTGCTGCAACCCTATCGCGTCAACCGCATGGCGCGGGCCACCGCCACCGACGTGGACGTCATTGAGCATCTGCTGGCCGACTGGCAAAAGGAGGGCCTGATCCGCCTGAGCGACGAGCAGGTGGAGATTCTCGACGCAGCGCGTCTGGAACGGTTGGCGGGCTGATTCGCCGGCAGGTCAGGTTGCAGTCGCCACATTCCGCTGTAACCAGCCTTCGTCAAAACGCGCGTACTGAATGCGCTCGCGGCGCCAGGTGTAGACCAGGTGGACCATGCCGTCGCGAGACTGCAGCAGCGTGGGGTAGGAGTATTCGCCCGGCCCCGCTTCGAGCGGGAAGGGTTGACCCCAGTCTTCCTGGTCTGATGCCCGCAGCAGGGCCAGGGGCGTGCGACCGCGCGCGACCGGGTTGCAGGCCAGCAGCAGGTCGCCGTTGTGCAGGCGAATCAAATCGAGACCGGCGTTGGGATTGGGAATCGACGTCGCTTGCGGCATCGTCCAGTTCTCGCCGCCGTCGCGCGACTCCGTGCGCCAGATGACACCGCCCTGCCCCCCGCTGCGCAGGTAAGCCAGCAGTCTTCCACCATCCAGCTCAACAAGGCAGGCGTGGATGTTGCCCGGCGGCGACAGGATCGGCTCGCCCAGGCGCCAGGTGTCGCCGCCGTCTTCGGAGATCAGTATGCGCGAACACCACTGGCGCTCGTCATAGGCCGCCAGCAGGATGCGTCCGGGCAGGCGCAGGGCCTTGCTGCGGAACATCAGGCCAGGATAGTCCAGCAGGGACTGCAAGGGCCCCCAACTGCGACCGCCATCGCTTGAGTCCTGGAAATGCGGCTGCGCGCTGGTCCAGCCTTCGCCGGGCGGCACCACGTTGCAGAAGAGGCGCAAGCGTCCGTCCGCCAGCGGCAGGAAGACCGGCTGACCGAGGGCGTGGCCCGGCACGGCGACCAGCACTTGCGGCGCGCTCCATTCCGCCTGGCCGTTTTCCAGACGGGCGCCCAGGATGACGACGTCGCCGGCCAGTTCACGCGTGCCGCCGAACCAGGCGGCCAGCAGAGTGCCGCCCGGCAACTCGCCGAGTGTGGCGCAATGCACGGAGGGATGCTGCGGCATTGGAGGATGCATTGGTTGGGAAATCACGGGGAGCTTCGCCCTCACAGAATTGCAGGGTACCGCATCATAGACTACATTCGCGGGAACAAGACGCAAACGCAAGGGCGGGATGACCCTGCATGCTCACTGCCGCGGACTATTTCGATCTGGATACCACGGCGCTGGCCGAACTCTTCGACGGCACGGACTTCGTCTGGGAGGCCGTGGCGCGCATCGGGCCATGGATCGCGCATTGCTTTGCGGAGGGTTTGCAGCCCGGTCACAAAGGCGCGCAAGTTGCAGCGACGGCGGTCATCGGCCCGGGGCCGGTGTACATCGGGCCGGGCACGGTCGTCGGCCCTGGCGCTTGCATTGAGGGCCCGGCCATCGTCGGCGCGGACTGCGAGATTCGTCACGGCGCGCTGTTGCGCGCCAACACCATTCTGGGCGACGGCGCCATCGTGGGCCACGCCAGCGAGACCAAGAACGCCCTGCTGCTGGAGCAGGCCGCCACGCCGCACTTCGCCTACGTCGGCGACAGCATTCTCGGCCAACGCGTCAACCTCGGCGCCGGTACAAAGCTTTCCAACGTGGGCATCACCTCACGCGCGCAGCCGGACGCGCCGCGGCGCAACATCTTGCTGCACTGCGATGGCGCAAGCCACGACAGCGGCCTGACCAAGCTGGGCGCCATTCTGGGCGATGACGTGGAAACGGGCTGCAACTGCGTCACCAACCCGGGCGTGCTCATCGGGCCGCGCAGCCTGGTCTATGCGCTAACGTCGCTGGCGCCGGGCTGCTATCCGGCGGACCATATCATCAAGTTGCGCCAGACACAGAGACGCATCGTACGCCGTCGCTAAGCGGCAAGCCCCTTCATCCAGGCAGGCAGTAGCCGGCGGGGTCGATCAGGGCGTCGACCAGTAGCGGCTGCCGCGCGCGCAGGGCGTCCCGCACGGCAGTTTCGCATGCCGCCAGGTTGCCGCTGCGCAGCGCGGGAATGCCAAAGGCCCTGGCGATCTGCGCGAAGTCCGGGTTGCCGAATTCCGTGCCCCAGGCCGCCGCGCCGGCGCGCAACTGCGCCAGACGGATGAGGTCCAGCGCGCCGTCGTTGAGGACGACGGTGACGACAGGCAGGTCCAGGCGGGTGACCAGTTCCAGTTCGCCCAAAACCATCGCCATGCCGGCGTCGCCGCTGAGGCAGAGCGCCGGGGCGCGCTCCAGGGCCAGACTGGCGCCGATGGCCGCCGCCAGGCCGTAGCCCATGCAGGACAGGCCGTTGGAGAGCAGGAAGCGCCGCGCCTGCAGGTCCGGCCATTCGAGAGAGGCCAGAATCTTGTGCGAGCCGACGTCCACGGCCAGCGGCGTATCGCCTGGCGCGGCGCGGCGCAGGGCGGCCAGCAGCTCGCGCGGCGCCATGCGACCCGACTCAGGCGCGGGGAAACGTCGCTGCGCCAGGGCCTCGCGAAACTGTGCTACCCGCGTCGCACCCCAGGCCGCGTCTTTCTTGCCAGGGACAGAAGCCAATCGCCGTAACACGGGCGCCATCTCACCGACAAACGCGGCATCTGCCGGGAGCTGTGGGTCTTTATTTTCCCAGGGCGCCAGCCAGATCAGGGGGGCGCTCACTTCCCAGGGCCGCACCAGCTCGACGGCGTCGAAGCCGACGGCCAGCAGGCAGTCGGCCTCATCCAGCAGTTCGTAAACGGGGTCATTGCGGGTCAGGCCGATGGTCCCGGCCGCCAGGGGATGGTTGCTGCGGATGGCGCCCTTCGCTTTGGGCGTGACGACGACCGGCGCCTGACTGGCTTCGGCCAGGGCCGGCAATTCGGTATGGTAGCCCTGCAGGTCCAGCCCCAGGCCGACCAGCAGCAGGGGGCGGCGGGCATTCTGCCACAGGGCTCGCGCCCCTTCGAGGTCGGCCAGGTCCGGCGACGCGGGAGCGGGTGCAGGGAATGGCGCTGCGGCAGTAAGCGGCGCAGCGGGGCTGGCGGCCAGGTCGCGGCTGAGCTGAAGATGCACCGGGCCCGGTCTGCCACCCAGGGCCAGGCGCAGCAGGTCCTGCACGATGGCGCGGGCATCATCGCCCGGCTGCAGGGCGCGCGTGTCCTTCGTGAGCGGGCGTGTCAAGGCCTGCTGATCGATCAATTGGTGCGTGTGGCGTCCTCTCAGGGCGGCGGGCACCTGGGCCGTCAGCAGCAGCAGCGGCGCGCGGTCCAGCCAGGCATGACCCAGGCCGGCCATGGCGTTGGCCAGGCCGGGGCCCAAAGTGGTCAGGCAGACCCCAGGGCGGCCCTCCAGACGCGCGGCGGCGGCGGCAAGGTAAAGCGCGGAGCTTTCGTTGTGCACCAGCACAAATTCCATGCCGCTGCGGCGCAGGGCCTCCAGCAGCTCGACGTTTTCGCCGCCGGGCAGGCCGTAAACCCGCCGGATGCCCGCCTCACACAGGGCCTGGGCGATGGCCTCCGCCACGTTCACGTGAACATCAGCCTTTCGAGGTCCAGCGACTGCGCTGCGGCCAGGTCCTCCGGCGTGCCCAGCGGGAACCAGAAGTCCGCCTCGACGATGGCGACGGGCCGCCGCTGCGCGTAGTCCGTGACCAGTTGCGTCAATTCGTATTCGCGGCGCTCCGGATGCAGCTGCAGCGGCAGATCCAGGATGTCGCGGCTCAGGCGGCAGGCGCCCACGTAGACTTGAACCGGTGGCCGGTAGAGGCCGGGCGGCGGCTTTTCGTGCAGTCTCTGCAGTTGGCCCGCCGCATTGCTCCGCAGCACGCCGTATTGCGAGCCTTCGTCCCGCTGGACGGCCAGTACGCCCGCCGGCGTCGCCGCCAGAGCTTGCAGAGAGGGCGCATGAAAGAGATCGTCGCCGTTGATGACGAGGAAGTCCGGGCACTGCAATACCTCGCGACAGGCGCGCAGGGCATGTCCGGTGCCCAGTTGTTCCCGCTGCTCAACCAGAATGTAGTCGCCGAATACGCCTTGTTGCGCCATATAGTCAGATATTTGTTCGCGGAGGTAGCCGGTCACCACCAGCACGCGCTCGACGGACGGGCGCAGGGCCCGCAGCGACCATTCCAGGATGGGTCGGCCCTGGACCGGCAGCAGGGGTTTGGGCGTGTTGTGTGTCAGTTCGCGCATGCGCGTGCCGCGGCCCGCCGCCAGAATGATCCCTTCCATCAGGCGGGCGCTTCCAGGCGAATCCCGGCCACCTCGTGCAGCACGGCCGCGAAGCGCGCGCGGCAATTCGCCATGGCTTGCTCTGTGCGCCCTTCAAATCGCAGGCTGATAACCGGCTCGGTGTTGCTCAGGCGCGCCAGGCCCCAGGCATCGTCCAGTTGCAGGCGCAGGCCGTCAATCTCCAGCAGTTCGCCCTCCCCCGCCAGGCGTTCGCGCAACGCGGCCAGAAGGCGGGCGCCCTTATCCGGTGGACACTGCGGCCGGTAGAGCGGGCTGACGACCGGGCGCGGGATGGCGTCATCCAGCGTGGCAAGCGATTCGTCCCGGGCGGCCAGCAATTGCAGCAATCGACCGGCGGCGTGAAAGGCGTCGTCGAAGCCGAAATAGTCTTCTGCGCAGAAGAAGTGGCCGCTGATTTCGCCGCCCAGCAGGGCATTGCTTTCGGCCATTTGCCGCTTGACCAGCGCGTGTCCGGTGGCGCAGAGCATGGGCTGGCCGCCGGCGTCGCGCAGGCTATCGAGAAAGACCTGGCTGCAGGAGACGTCGGCCAGCACGCGCGCGCCAGGATGGCGCCGCAACAGGTCCAGGCCCAGCAGGGTCAGCACACGGTCTGCGGCGACGATTTGGCCGCGGTCGTCGACCACGCCGAGGCGGTCGGCGTCGCCGTCAAAGGCCAGGCCGAGGTCCGCGCCCAGACGCGGCACGGCGGCGCAGAGCGTCGCCAGTGTGCGGCTGTCGCCAGGATCCGGCTGATGGTTGGGGTAACGGCCGTCAGGTTCGCAGTAAAGGCACTCGACCAGTTCGTGGCCAAGGGCGCGCAGCAGGTCAGACGCGATCAGACCTGCCGTGCCGTTGCCGGCGTCGACGACCACGCGCAGCGGCCGGGCTGACGCAATGCGCCGCGCCTGGTCCGCGACGTAGGGCGCGTAGAGCATTTCCCCCTGGCAGTGCCGCAACACGCCGCCGCCCTCATCAAGGTCACTGGCCTCAATGAAATGGCGCAGGGCCTGCAGCTGCTCGCCGTAGAGACTTTGCGCGCCCAGGGCCAGCTTGAAGCCGTTGTATGCCGCTGGCAGATGACTGCCGGTGACCATCAGGCCGGCGCTGTCGCCCTCATGTACGACGCGGTGATAAAGCAGGGGCGTGGGCGTCAGGCCGATATCCAGCACCTGGCAGCCGCTGGCCAGCAGGCCGTCGCGCGCCGCAGCGTGCAGCGCGGGCGAGGACAGGCGGTTGTCGTGGCCGAGCACGACGCGGACGACATCGTGATGGCGGCGCAAAAATGTGCCTGCTGCCCGCCCGACAAGGCGCGCGACCTCGTCGTTCAGCGTGGCCTGCGGGCCCTCCGCCAGGCCGCGGATGTCGTAGCGGCGAAACAGGCTCGCGTCGATGGCGATCATGGCGGTCATCGACGCCAGCATAACACGCACGGTCTGGCTCTGTCAGAGACAAGGGCTTTCGCTAAACTGATGGCGATTGAGATGTGGAGTCGACCGTGAAGCCACGCCCGCTGCGCCCCGATGACCTGCCGCAGTTGATGCAGTGGTTGCCGCAGGAGCCATTGATGCGGCGTTATCAGCTGGATGATGACGTCCTTGAACTGGCGCTGCGCACCGCCCTCCCCACCGGGGACATTCTGCGCACGGCGGACGCGCCGGACGCGCCCTGCTGCGCGCTGGCATGGACGCAGCCGCGCGCCGGCCTCGGGCGCGGCGCCTACCTGCGCCTGATCTGCGTCCACCCGGACTGGCAGGGGCAGGGTCTGGGCCTGGCGCTGCTGCAGGCCTGCGAAACGGCGGCGCGCGCGCGCGGACAGGAGCATCTGATGCTGCTGGTCTCCGACTACAACCTTCGCGCGCAGGCCTTCTACCGTCGCTGTGGCTATGTCCAGGCCGGCGCGCTGGCGGAATACGTGTTGCCCGGCGTCGACGAACTGCTCTTCTGGAAGCGCCTGTGAGAGGAAACCGCCACTCGCAGGGCCTCTGACAGGCCTGTATAATCGTCGCGGCAATTCGACCGTTACGCTATTGGAGACCACAATGAGCAAACGACTTTTTTCCGTCCTGCTGCTGCTCGTCACCCTGTTTGCCCTGAGCGGCATGGGGCCGGCGCTGGCGCAGGACAACGTGCTGGTGATGGCGCGTTCCGCCGATACCACCGGCCTGGACCCCCATACCCAAACTGCCTTTGCCTCGCATCGCCTGCTGGAACTCATTTATGAGCCCCTGGTGGAACTGGATGCGGAGTTGAACATCATCCCGGCGCTGGCCGAGAGCTGGGCCTTCAACGACGACGCCACCAGCCTGACGCTCAATCTGCGGGATGGCGTGAGCTTCCACGACGGCTCGGCCATGGATTCCGCCGACGTGCGCGCCAGTTTCGAGCGTATCCTCGATGAGGAGACCGGCGCTGCCGCGCGCAGCCGCTACACCGGCATCAGCAGCATTGAGACGCCCGACGCGTTGACCGTCACCTTCGTGCTGTCCGAGCCGAACGTGCCCCTGCTGGGCGCGCTGGCCAGCATCAACGCCGCGGTCATCTCTGAAGAAGCCGCCGCCAGCGGGGACTTCTCCGGCGCCAATGGCACCGGCGCTTTCGTGCTGGACGAGTGGACGCCCGAGGAAGTGACGAACCTGAGCGCCAACGCCAGCTGGTGGGGCGAGGGGCCAAACGTGGATGGCGTCGAAATCCGCATCATTCCGGACGAGGCCTCCATCCTCGCCGCCCTGCGCGTGGGCGAGATCGACTTCGCGCTGCTGAACGACCCGCTGATCGCCACCCTGCTGGTCGGCGATGAGAACGTGCAACTCAACCGCGTGCCGGCCATGGCCTATCACGTGTTGCAGCTGAACGCCAGCCGCGAACCGCTGGACCAGTTGGCCGTGCGTCAGGCGCTTTCCTGCGCCATCGACCGGCAGCAGATTCTGGACACCGCCTCGCTGGGTGAGGGCAGCGTCACCGGCCCCCTGACCAGTGCGGCCTACTTCGTGCCCCTGGACGAATACTTCTGCTACGAGCGTGACGTCGACATGGCCCGCAGCCTGCTGGCCGACGCCGGCCTTGCCGACGGCTTCAGCATCAGCGTCATCGCCGCCAACGCCGAGCCGCCCACGGCCCTCTCCGAGGCGCAGACCATACAGGCCCAACTGGCCGAGATTGGCGTGGAAGTCGTCATCGAGTCCATGGAACTGGGCACCTACATCGACCGCTGGCTGGCGGCCGACTTCGACGGCGCGGTGGCGCTCAACGGCGGCCGCCCCGACCCCTACACGATGTACTCGCGTTACTGGACGAAGGACGGCAACCTGCAGAAGGTCGCCAACTACATCGATGACACGCTGGACGAACTGATGGCCGCCGGCAAGGTCGAGACCGACCCGGCCGCGCGCTATGCAATCTTCGCCGAATTCCAGAAGCACCTGGTCGAGATGGCGCCCTGGATCTGGCTCTACACCGGCTATGAGTATTCGGCGCAGCAGGCCTGGGTCAGTGGCTTCGTGCCGCATCCGGGCGACAAGCTGACCTCCTTCAGCGCGGTGACAGTAGACCGGTAGAGGCGCTCCGAAAGGCCCTTACGCGAGCCCCTCTCCCGCCGGGAGAGGGGCTTTTGGTTGGGGTGAGGGCGCCCGCACTGATCCCTGCCTTCGGGCGGCACGAAACGGGCGATTTGATAAATCGCCCCTACTGTAGGGGCGCCATACCATGGCGCCCGCTACCTGGAAGGATGGTAAAGGGTCAGGGGGAGGCGTCAGGCAGCGGGCGGCGCGAAACGGGCGATTTGATAAATCGTCCCTGTTGTAGGGGCGCCATACCATGGCGCTCGCTTCCTGGAGGGATGGTAAAGGGACCAGGGGAGGGCGTCAGGCAGCGGGCGGCGCGAAACGGGCGATTTGATAAATCGCCCCTACAGCAGGGCGCCGTATCATGGCGCCCGCTTCCCCTCAGCCCTTGCTTACCCCTCCAGGCGCTGCAGCACCGCCGCGCCCATCTCCGCGGTGGAGGCGCGGCCGCCCAGGTCACGGGTGTGGACGCCCGCCGACAAGGCCGCCGCCACGGCCCGCTCGATGCGGCCCGCCGCCTCCCCCTGCCCCAGTTCGCGCAGCATCAGCGCGGAAGAGAGGATCAGGCCGCAGGGGTTGGCGATGCCCTGGCCGGCGATGTCAGGCGCGCTGCCGTGTACGGGCTCGAACATGGATGGGAACTCCCCGGTCGGGTCGAGGTTGGCGCTGCTGCTGAGGCCCACGCTGCCGGCCAGCGCGCCGCCCAGGTCGCTGAGGATGTCGCCGTACATGTTGGTGGTGACGATCACGTCGAAAACGCCCGGCGCCTGCACGAATTTCATGCTGGCGGCGTCCACCAGCAACAGGTCGAGGGTCACGTCGGGGTAGTCGCGCGCGACGTCGGCGACGATCGCGTCCCAGAATTTCATGGTGTGCAGGATGGCGTTGGACTTGGTGACGTTTGTCACGTGGCGCCGCCGCTGTCGCGCCAGGTCGAAGGCGTAGCGCGCGATGCGCTCGACGCCGGATTGCGTCAGCACGGTGGTCTGGATGGCGACGCCATTGTCCCAGCCGCCATGCAGCACGCCGCCCGGCCCGGCGTATTCGCCCTCGCTGTTTTCGCGCACGATGAGCATGTCGAAGGCCGGGTCGCCATGCAGCGGCGTGGCGACGCCCGGGAAACTGCGCACCGGGCGCAGGTTGGCGAACTGGCGGAATTGCTTGCGAATCTGAAAGACGAATTCCCAGGAGGAGCGTTCATCGCTGACGGCCGGATGACCGGCGGCGGCGAAGAGGATCGCGTCGAAATCGCGCAGAATCGCCAGGCCGTCGGCCGGCATGAACTCGCCCTCGCGCAGGAAATGTTCCGCGCCCCAGGGGAAGGACTCGCAACGCAGCGCGAGGCCCGCGTGTCGCGCCGCCGCCTGCAGCACAGCCAGGGCCTGCGGCATGATTTCCGGGCCGATGCCGTCGCCCGGCAGGACGGCGATGTTCAGATCGTTTGTCATGAATAGCCTTTCCGCTCGGGTAGCTACGCCAGGCGGCCGGCCTGACGCAGTTGCTCTTCAATCCAGATGTAGGTTTGTTCCATGCCCTGTTCGAGGCTGACCTGGGGGCGCCAGCCCAGCAGCTCTTCGCAGCGCGTGTTGTCGCTGTTGCGGCCGCGCACGCCCTGGGCTTTCGTCAGGTCATGACGGCGGCGAATGCGCTTGCCCGCCACTCTGGCGACGATGTCGACCAGTTCGTTGATGGTCACCAGGCGGTCGTCACCGATGTTGAGCGGCTGCGCGTGATTCGAGCGCATCAGGCGCAGAATGCCCTCGACGCAATCGCTGACGTAGCAGTAGGAGCGCGTTTGCAGGCCGTCGCCCCAGACCTCGACCTCGCCGCCGTCGGGCGCCAGCGCCACCTTGCGCGCGATAGCCGCCGGTGATTTCTCCCGCCCGCCGTCCCAGGTGCCCAGCGGGCCATAAATGTTGTGGAAGCGGGCCACGCGAGTCTCGAGGCCGTAGTCCTCGCGATAGAAGCGGCAGAGACACTCCGCATACAGTTTCTCGTGTCCGTAGCCGTCCTCGGGGTCCGATGGCCAGGCGTCTTCCTCCTTCAGCGGCGTGACGTCGGCTTCCTGCTGCAGGTGTTGCGGATAGATGCAGGCGCTGGAAGCGAAGAAAATGCGCTGAACGCCGGCCTCACGCGCGGCCTCCAGCGTGAGCAGGTTGATGAGCGTGTTGTCGTGCACGATGTCGGCGGCCATGCCTGCACCGCGGCGCCGCTCGATGAAACCGATGCCGCCCATGTTGGCCGCCAGCATGTAGACCTCGTCCACGTCGGCCACGGCCTCCTGCGCGGCCTCGCGTCGGCGCAGGTCCAGCAACAGAAACTCATGGGCCTGGCCGGGCGCGTATTCGGGATGCTTGACGTCCACCCCGCGCACCCGCTCGCCGCGCGCCACCAGCGCGTTGACCAGATGATGGCCGATAAAACCGCCGGCGCCGGTAACGAGAATGTTCATGGGCCCTGTCCTGCTTCGCGGTCGCTGCGCCAGTATACCTGAAAGAAGGGCCCTCACTTGCCCTTCACACAGGAGGGAAGCAAGCGTTTCGAAGCAATGGAATCCTGCAGGCGTCGCATACCAGTCCTTGACAAAAGGGGGACAGCGCGCTAGATTTAGACAAGTCTAAAACTCGGACGGAGACCCCAATGAAACGCAACATCCTGGTGGCCCTGCTACTGACGGGCCTGCTTGCGGTCAGCGGCCGCCTCGTCGCGCAGGACGACAATCTGCCACTGGTCGTTGCCACCACCACCCAGGCGCGGGACGCCCTTGAGATCGTCGCCGGTGAGCGTATCGAACTCGTCGGCCTGATGGGCCCCGGCGTGGACCCGCATCTCTATCGCCCGACCGAAGCCGACGTGCGCGCCATGAACCGCGCCGACGCCATCTTCTACAGCGGTCTGCACCTGGAGGGCCAGTTCGGTGACGTGCTGGGCGCCCTGGGCGAACGCGACATTCTCGTGGTCGCCCTTTCCGATCCGGTGAAAAAGGCCGGCTTCACCATCGGCGGTTTCACATTGTCGGACTCGTACAGCAACGTCGATGATCCCCATTTCTGGTTCGATCCGCGCAACTGGCAACTGAGCATCGACCATGTTGCGGAACAGCTGGCCCTGCTTGACCCGGCCGGCGCAGACGATTATGCGGAGCGGGCCGCTGCCTACAACGTCCAGCTCGACCTGCTCTTCGACTGGGCCAGCGAGGCCATGGCCGCCGTGCCGCAAGACCAGCGGGTGCTGGTGACCTCCCACGATGCCTTTCAGTATTTCGGCGAGGCCTTCGGCTGGGAAGTGCGCGGCCTGCAGGGGTTGAGTACCGAGGACGAGGCCGGCGTTGCCGACGTGCAGGCCCTGGTGGATTTCGTCATTGAACGCGACATTCCCGTGCTCTTCGTTGAAAGCAGCGTGCCGCCCAACGCCATCGAGTCCGTGCGCGAGGGAGCCGCGGCCCAGGGGCACGACATTGACGTCGGCCTGCGCGAACTGTATTCGGACGCCATGGGCGCGCCGGGCGACTTTGGCGGCACCTACGTTGGCATGCTGGCCGGAAACGTCAGCACCATTCTGCAGTCCTGGCGATTGCCGCTGCCCGCCTGGCCCGATGACCTGCAGCCGCCCTTGCCGGACGAGCCGGCCGGGGCGGATGTCCAGGCGCCGTGAACCAGACCCCCGCGCTGCACATTGAGGACCTGACGGTCGCCTTTGACAGCCGGCCGGCGTTGTGGGACGTCGATCTGGCAGTGCCTGAAGGCGTTCTGATGGCAATTGTCGGCCCCAACGGCGCCGGCAAGACCACGCTCATCCAGGCCGCGTTGGACCTCATCCCGCGCGCGGCCGGCACCGTGCGCATCTTCGGCCAGCCCGTCGACAGGGCGCGCGGCCTGACCGGCTATGTGCCGCAACGCGGCAGCGTCGACTGGGACTTCCCGACCACCGTGCAGGACGTGGTCATGATGGGGCTTTACGGTCGTCTTGGCTGGCTGCGTCGGCCCGGCGCCTACGAGCGCCAACGCACGCTGCAGGCCCTGGAGCAGATCGGCATCGCCGACCTGGCGACGCGGCAGATCAGCCAGCTCAGCGGCGGTCAGCAACAACGAACTTTCCTCGCCCGCGCGCTGGTGCAGGACGCCCGCCTGTATTTTATGGACGAGCCATTCGCGGCCGTGGACGCCATCACGGAACGCGCCATCGTCACCCTGCTGCAGGAGCTGCGCGCCCGCGGCCGTACAGTGGTCGTCGTACACCATGACCTGCAGAGCGTGCCCGACTATTTCGACCAGGTGACTTTGCTGAACGTCGAGGTCATCGCCAGCGGGCCCACCGCCGAAGTCTACAGCGAGGATAACCTGCGCCGCACTTTCGGCGGGCGCGTGGCCGGCATCGCCCGGCTGACGGAGGAAGCGCCGCCATGAGCCACGCCGGCGGCCGAAGCTGGAGGACGGTTGTGGCCCTGCTGGCGCTGTCCCTGCTGGCGATCCCGCTCGGTCTCGGTCTGGGCAACGTTCGCGTGGACTACACCCTGGGGACCGTGGCGGCCGGCGGCGCGGTGCTGGGCATCGTCTGCGGCGTGCTGGGCAGCTTCGCCGTTTTGCGCCAGCAGAGCCTGCTGGGCGACGCCCTGTCGCACGCGGCCCTGCCGGGCGTTGCGCTGGCCTTTTTGCTGGCCGGCCGGGAACTGGGTTGGCTGCTGGCTGGCGCGGGCATCGCCAGCTGGCTGGGCGTGCTGCTGATCAACACCCTGGTGCGTCGTACCAGACTCAAACGGGACGCCGCCATGGGCATCGTGCTGGCGGCCTTCTTCGCCCTCGGCATCACCCTGCTGACCTACATTCAGTCGCGCAATGACGCCAGCCAGGCGGGGCTGGACCAGTTCATTTTCGGTCAGGCCGCTTCCATTCGCCGCCAGGACGTCCTGCTGATCAGCGTGGTCGGGCTTGCCGCCTTCCTCGTCCTGATTGCCTTGTGGAAGGAATTCAAGCTCATCACCTTTGATCCGGCCTTCGCCCAGGCCAACGGCCTTCCCCTGCGTTTGCTGGACGTCTTGCTCTCCACGCTGATTGTGGTAGCGATCGTGCTGGGCTTGCAGCTGGCGGGCGTGGTGCTGATGGTCGGGCTGCTGATCGCCCCGGCGGTGGCGGCGCGGCAGTGGACGCAACAACTGGACCAGATGCTGGTGCTGGCCGGCATCTTCGGCGGCCTGGCCGGGGCGGGCGGCGCCATCCTCAGCGGCATGCAACAGGGCCTGCCCACCGGCCCGCTGATCATCGTGGTGGCCACGGCCATTGTGGCCCTGTCGATCGCCCTGGCGCCGGAACGCGGCCTGCTGTGGCGGCACTGGCGCCAGCGCCGCGACCGGCAACGCTTTGCCGCGCAACAGGTGTTGCAGGACATCCATCGCCATGCCTTGCAGCACGGGGACCCGCAGTACCCGGCGCCGGGCGGCATGCTGGTGGCGCTGCGCGGTCCGCTGGCCCGGCCGGCCCTGCGTCAACTGCAGCGTGAAGGCCTGTTGAACGCAGGCGCCGACGACGACTGGCGGCTGAGCGGGCGTGGACGGGAGCGGGCGCAGGTGGCGGCGCGCAACCAGCTTCTATGGGAACGCTACCGTCAGTTTGGCGAGGACCTGGGGCTTCCCTCCCTCGCCGTGGACCCGCAGCAGCCCATCGACAGGTTTTTGCCCGCCGATGCCATAGCCCGCCTGGAGGCCCTGGACTAGCCCGTGGCGACGCTGGAAGCCTTGCTGATCGACCTGCTGCTGCGCGTCACGGACCTGCAGCAACTGAACGCCATCCTGGGCGACCCGCAGGCGACGGCCCTGATCACGGGCGGGCTGGTGGCCTTCGCCGCCGCCCTGCCCGGTACGTTCCTGCTGCTGCGCAAGCTGGCCATGACCACCGACGCCATCAGTCATACGGTGTTGCTGGGCATTGTGCTGGCTTTTCTGCTGTTGGCCGCCCTGCCCGGCCTGGAGGCCGACCTCAACTCGCCATGGCTGATTCTGGGCGCTGCACTGGCCGGCCTGGCCACCGTGCTGTTGACCGGCGCCATCCAGCGCTCCGGTCTGGTCAGGGAGGATGCCGCCCTTGGCCTGGTCTTCCCGCTGCTCTTCGCCATCACCATCATTTTGATCTCGCGCCTGGCCGATGACGTGCATCTGGACAGCGACGCGGTAATCCTCGGCGAAATCGGCGTGGTCTGGGCGGACGCCCGCAGCCACTGCCTGCAGGACTGCGAGCCGGTAGAGATCACGCCGGACGACCCGCGCGCCGAAACCGGTCGACGTTGCACGAACTGCGCCGAACTGGACATCGGTCCGCGCGACCCGGCGGCGGAATTTGAGGAATACTGCCTGAATTGCGGCAGCTACACGGCGGCCGCAGCCTGGCGCGCCCGGTTGGTGCCGCAGGCGCCGACGCTGGTCTTCTGGCCCCGCGCCATCACCTCCATGCTGCTGGTGGCCCTGCTCAACCTGGCGTTCATCATCCTCTTCTACAAGGAACTCAAGCTGGGCACTTTCGACCCGGCGCTGGCGGCCGCGCTGGGGCTGCGGCCCGCGCTGCTCAACACAGCGCTGATGGTGCTGGTGAGCATCACCGCCGTGGCCGCCTTCGACGCGGTCGGGTCGGTGCTGGTGGTGGCCTTCTTCATCATCCCGCCGGCGACGGCCTGGCTGCTCAGCGACCGCCTGGCCCACATCCTGCTGCTGGCGCCGGCGGGCGGCGTGCTGGCATCGCTGACCGGCTACGAGTTTTCGCGCGGTAACTTCCTCGGCATCGCGCAAATGCGCGACCTGCTGTTGATTCTTGACGAGATCGTCGGTCTGGATGGCTTCACCGAATGGAACACTTCCATCTCGGCCGCCATCGTGCTGATGATGTTTCTGTTTTTCCTGCTGGCCTGGTTGTTCTCGCCAACGCAGGGCCTGTTGCTGTCCCTGCTGCGGCATCGCGCCCGTCGCCAACACTTTGCGGAGCAACTGCTGCTGGGTCACGTCCACCATCACCAGGGAACGGCCGAGGCCGCCAGCGAACTGGCCCACGCGGGATTGCACCAGCACATGGGCTGGACGCCGCGCAAGACGCAGCGCGTGCTGGCGCGCCTGCGCCTGCGGGACATGCTGCGCATTGAAAACGGCATTCTGCAGCTGACCGCGCGCGGTGAACGCAGCGTACGCCGTTTCATGGCCCTGCGCGGCACGGGCGGCGCCTCCCCCGCCGGCGCTCGGTGACTGTCCGGCGCCCCTGCAGGCATGGGCGATTGATCAAATCGCCCGTCACGCGCCTGGCCTCTTTCCCGTCCCGGGTGACGGGAGCCCTTCCGTCAAAGAGAGGGGAATGTAGTGTTCATTTCAAGGACCAAAACAACTTTGCCGAATAAAGAATTACAATTTGCGTTAAAGTCCCTCTCCCTGAGGAAGGGCTCCCGCGACTGGGCGGGAATGGATTTAGGGTGAGGGCCTTATGAGCAACGAAGTGCTGAACGCCATCCACATGTCGCGACAGAAAGGAGACAGGCCCCGTGTCTGAAGAAACGAGCAACGGGATTATCAGCGAGGACCAGGCGGTCGAGTTGCTGGCGCTCTTCGTCAGCTCGGCGCAGTTGCTGATGCATGAGCCGGCGCACTACGGGCCGCTGCGCTTGCTGACGGCCACCGAGCGTCTGAGCGCGATGATGCTGGAAAAGGCCACAGAGGAGACCCGGCCCTTTCTGGAACTGGCCATCGAACGCATCCCGCAGATGCACGTGCAAATGTCGGATGTCCCGGCCTACAAGGCGGGTCTGGAGGAACTCAACGCGGCCATCGGGGACTGTCTGGTGCGTCGCGCCGGGCTGGAGGAAGGGGCGTCACAATGAGCAACGCCGTTTTGGACGCCATCCGCAAGCGCCGGGTTGTCCGCGAAATGACCGACGAGCCGGTCACGCAGGCGCAACTGGAACAGATTCTGGAGGCCGGGCGCTGGGCGCCGACCGGCGGCAACATGCGCCAGAATCGCTTTGTGGTCGTGCAGGACGAAAAGATCAAGGGGCTGATCTATCAGGTGGCGCCCGGCATGTTTCAACGTCCGCCGGTGATCATCCTGATCTGCACCGACCTGGGCGTGGCGCGGGCGCATCAGATCAGTGATGACAGCCTGACCTTCCCCATGGACGTCGGCAAGGCCGCGCAGAACATGGCGCTGGCCGCGCATTCACTCGGCCTCGCCACAGGTCCGGTGACCTCCTTCAGTCAATCGGCCGTCAGCCGCATCCTGAACCTGCCAGAGTCATTTGTGCCGCACATGTTTATCTGTCTGGGGCATGCCGCAGAGGTGTCGCAGTTCAATGTACGGCCCTGGCAGCGCATCACCTGGCGCGACCTGACATATTACGATCGCTTCCCGTCGGATTCCGGCGGCGGATAGTAACGACGGCCGGCCAGACGGGGCCCTCACCCCCTGGCCCTTTCCCGCTCAGCCGCGGGAGCCCTTCCCTCAGGGAGAAGGGGAACAGGCGGAGTGCTGGATTCAGGTTGAGGGCTGTTTATTACGATCGCTTCCCGTCGGATTCCGGCGGCGAATAGTAGCGGCGGCCGGCCAGACGCGCGGGCAGGCGCGACTCGTTGCCGTCGTCCTCGCCATAGCCCAGGGACTTCATCAGACCGGTGGGCGCGTTGCGCAGCTTCATGGGCACCTCAAGATTGCCGGTGCGCTGCACGTCTTCCAGCGCGGCGAAGAAGGCATCGCAGGAGGCGCGGCTTTTGGGCGCCTGGGCCATGTAGGCCGTGCCGTGCGCCAGGTTGATCTGGCACTCCGGATAGCCGATGGTCTCGCAGGCGCGGAAGACCTCGTTGGCCACCACCAGCGCCGTCGGTTGCGCCATGCCGATGTCCTCGCTGGCGAAAATCACCATGCGCCGCGCGATGAAGAGCGGGTCCTCGCCGGCCTGCACCATACGCGCCAGATAGTAAAGCGCGGCGTCCACGTCGCTGGCGCGCATTGACTTGATGTAGGCGCTGATGGTGTTGTAGTGCTCCTCGCCCTGTTTGTCGTAACGCAGATGCGCCGACTGCAGGGCGTCGCGCAGATGCGTCGCCGTGACCGTCGTCGCCTGGTGCAGGCGGGCCGCGACCTCCAGCAGGTTCAGGGCGCGCCGCGCATCGCCGTTGGCGTAGGCGGCCAGAAAGTCCCGCGCCTCGTCTTCCAGCGTCACGTCGAGCGCAGCCGCGCCGCGCGTCAGGATGTTGACCAGCTGCGCTTCGCCCAGTGCTTCCAGCACGAAAACCTGGCAGCGCGACAGCAGCGCCGGGATGACCTCGAAGGAGGGATTCTCGGTGGTGGCGCCGATGAGGATGATGGTGCCGTCCTCGACGTAGGGCAGCAGATAGTCCTGTTGCGCCTTGTTGAAACGGTGGATCTCGTCGAGAAACAGAATCGGGCTGCGGGCCGGCTCCTGCTGCCCTTTCTCGTCGAACAGGCCTGGTGGGGCGCTGCTGCGTCCCTGCAATTCATGGATGATGGCGCGCACGTCGTCCTTGCCCGCGGCGACGGCCGAGAGCGGAAAGAAGCGACGCCCGGTGTTGCCGGCGAGGATGCGCGCCAGGGTGGTCTTGCCGACGCCCGGCGGCCCCCAGAAGACCATCGAGTGCAATTCGTCGTGCGCGATGGCCAGTTGCAGCGGCTTGCCCGGGTCGGTCAGGTGGCGCTGGCCGACGAAGTCCTCCAGACTCTCCGGCCGCAGGCGCTCCGCCAGCGGGACGTCGTCGCCAGACTGGCTCACAGGCCGGTGGTCTCGTAACTCTGCGCGACCTTGCGCATGGCGACCAGCCACGCTGCCGAGCGCGGGTCTTCCAGTCCCTCGCCCAGCCAGGTCTCGCGCACCTCTTGCCAGGCCATGCGCATGGTGTCTTCCAGGCCGGAGCGCACCAGGGTCAATTCGTCACTCTCCGTCGAGAGGTCCCGTCGCAACTGCGGCGGCAGCGTTTTGCCGGTCAGGGCCTCCAGCGCTTCAATCACACGTTGCATGCGCATTTCGTCGAGGCGCCGTTCAAGGCGACCGAAGCGAATGTGGGCCAGGTTCTTGATCCATTCGAAATAGGAGACGGTGACGCCGCCGGCATTCACAAAGGCGTCCGGCAAAATCAGGACATTGCGGGCGCGCAAGGCTTCGTCCGCCGCGGTGGTCACCGGCCCGTTGGCCGCCTCAACGATCAGGCGGGCGCGGATGTCTTTGGCATTGTGTTGCGTGACCTGCCCCTCGGTGGCGGCCAGCAGGAGGATGTCGCAGTCCTGGCCGAGGCAGGCCTGGCCGTCCTCGACGTACTGCGCCTGCGGGTAACCGCGCACGCCGCCGTGTTCGTCCTTCCAGGCCCGCACGGACTCCACCGACAGACCCTCCTCGTTGAGCAGGGCGCCGTCGCGTTCAATGATGACGGTGATGCGCGCCCCGTCCTCTTCCTCCAGGAATTTCGCAGCGTGGTAACCGACGTTGCCCAGGCCCTGCACGGCGACGCGCGCGCCGGCCAGTCCCTGCAGGCCGACCCGTCGCGCGTCCTCCGCCTCGTTCAGAAATTCGCGGATGACGACCTGCACACCGCGGCCGGTGGCCTCCACGCGGCCGGGGATGCCGCCGCCGCCGACCGGCTTGCCGGTGACGCAGGCGAAATAATTGACGTCCTGCGGGTAGACGCGCCGGTAGGTATCGGCGATCCAGGCCATCTCACGCGGGCCGGTGCCCATGTCCGGCGCGGGCACGTCGGTGCCTGGGATGATGTAGCCGCGGTTGATCATTTCGCGGGCATAGCGGCGCGTGATGCGCTCCAGCTCGCCCTCGCTGTGGTCGCGCGGGTCCAGACGCACACCGCCCTTGGCGCCGCCGAAGGGCACGTTGACGATGGCGCACTTGCAGGTCATCAGGGCAGCCAGGGCCGTCACCTCGTCCAGTGACACCAGTTGGTTGTAGCGGATGCCGCCCTTGGCCGGTTGCAGATGCTCGCTGTGGATGGCGCGCCAGCCGAGAAAGACGCGCCAGCTGCCGTCGTCGAGCTGCACCGGAAACTGCACCCGCACAACGCTGTTGCAGGCCAGAATCTGCTCGCGCAGGCCGGGCGGCAGCGACAACCGGTGCAGGGCCCTTGCGGCCATGCGGTCGACTTCTGCGCTAAAGGACATGGCTTTTCATTGCCCCCTGTTGCTGGACGATGGCAGGCTGCGGCGCTCAGTCGCCGCGCTTGAGACGCACGGCCGTGCCGCTGGCGATGACCATCAGCATGCCGCCGCTGCCACCAGGCGAGAAAGCCTCGTGATCGATCTTGACGCCCACCACGGCGTCGCAGCCCATCTCACGGGCGCGGTCTTCCATCTCGCGGACGGCTTCCTGACGGCCCTCCATCAGCTTCTTTTCGTAGCCGCCGGCGCGGCCGCCGATAATGTCGCGGATGCTGGCGCCGATATCCACAAAGATGTTGGCGCCCATCACGGCCTCGCCGGTGACGATGCCGCGATACTCCGCAATCTGGCTGCCCTCAATGCCGGGCGTCGTGGTGATGATCATTTCCTGCTCCCCTTTGTCGGTCACCTCCAGTGTACACCAGGGCGTGCCGCCCCCGGCTATACTCGGCCTCTACCCGCTCTCAGGGAGTTCAGGATGAAAGACGCCCGGTCTTACGCCCGCGAGCACGCGCCACGCTTTCGCCAGCAGTACGAAACGCTGTTGCGCATCCCGACCGTTAGCACCCTGCCGCAGCACAGCGGCGACGTCGAACGCGCGGCGCAGTGGTTGGCCCGCGACATGCGTGCAATCGGCATGGACAGCGCGGAAGTCCTGCACCTGGCAGGCGGGCGCCATCCTCTGGTGCTGGGCGAATGGCATGGCGCCGGCGAGTCGGCGCCGACGGTCCTGCTCTACGCTCACTATGACGTGCAACCGGCGGCCATGGAGGACGGCTGGGACAGCGATCCCTTTGAGCCGGTCGAGCGCGACGGACGCCTTTACTGCCGCGGCAGCGTCGACAGCAAACTGCACGTCATGTCACAGTTGAAGGCCGTTGAGTCCTTGCTGGCCTCGCCCGGCGGCGCGCCGGTCAACATCAAACTGCTGCTTGAAGGCGAAGAGGAATCGGGCTCGGAGAGCATCAGCGCTTTCGTGGCGCAGCAGCCCGAACGCGTCCGCAATGACGTGGCAGTCATCTCCGACGGCGTGGTGCTGGCGCCAGAGCAGCCCAGCCTGGTCTACGCGCTGCGCGGCATCGTCACCATGGAGCTGCACGTGGAGGGGCCGGGGCAGGACCTGCACAGCGGGCATTTCGGCGGCACCCTGCACAATCCGCTGCAGGCCCTGGCCGAAATCATCGCGCAGTTGCATGACTCTGACGGCCGGGTCAGCGTGCCCGGTTTTTATGACGACGTGGTCGAGGCCGACGCAGCCGAGCGCGCGCAACTGGCGCGCAGCAATGTCTGGAGCGAGCGTGAGTGGGAGGCGGTGGCGGCCGCGCCACTGCGCCATGGTGAGCCGGGCTACAACACGCAGGAACGCATCGGCCTGCGCCCTACGCTGGAGATCAACGGGTTGAGCGGCGGCTACAGCGGGCCGGGTTTCAAGACCGTGCTGCCGCAGCGCGCCATGGCGAAGATCAGCTGCCGCCTGGTGCCGCAGCAGGACCCGCAACGCATCTTCGCCCTGCTGCAGCGGCACGTCGCCGCCATCACGCCGCCGACGGTGCGCAGCGAACTGCGTCAACTGGAGATGGGCTCGCCCGCGGCGCTGCTGGGCCATGATACCCGGGCGATGCGCGCGGCAGCGGCGGCCTACGAACACGCCTGGGGCGTCGCGCCGCTCCTCGAGCGCGCCGGCGGCAGCATCCCCGTCACTTACGCGTTGCAGGAAGTCTGTGAGGAGCTGGTGATCATGGGCTTCGGCTATCGCGACGGGCGCGCGCACGGCCCCAACGAAAACGTCCACGTCGATTCGCTGGAGCGTGGCGTCAGCGCGGCGATCCACTTTCTGCAGGGGATCGCTGCGACGTTGTACAGTCCCGGGGACTGATCGAATCGAAGCAGTCTACGCCGTCAGGAACTGGAAAATGGCGTCCTCGCAGCCGGGCAGCAGCTGCTCGTGGGCGAAGTCCGGGTAGAGCAGGACGGACTTCGGCGCGCTGATCCGGTTGAACGACACGTACTGCGAAGAGGGCAGGCAAATGTCGTCCATCAGGCCGACGACCAGCAGGGTTTCGGCCTTGATGCGCGGCGCGAGGAACTGCACGTCGATGTAACCCAGGCGCGTGAACATCTCCTCCTCACAGGTGTGGAGCGGGTCGTGGCGGCGGAACCAGTCGGCCAGTTCGTCATAGGCGCTGACGCCGCTGAAACCGCGCAGGTCGAAGACGCGTTTGATGTCCGTCAGCCAGGGATAAACCGGCGCGGCGCGGCAGATGCGCGGCTCCAGCGCGGCGCAGGCCAGCGTCAGGGCGCCGCCCTGGCTGGCGCCGGTGGCGCTGACGCGATGGGCGTCGACGCCGGGCAGGTCCATGACGACGCGGGCCAGTTGCACCGTATCGAGAAAGACCTGGCGGTAGAGCAGGTCGTCGGGCGGGCCTTCCAGACCGCGAATGACGTGGCCATGGAGCGTCGGGCCTTCGTGACCGCCGGTCTCCTGCGAGCGGCCGCCCTGGCCGCGCACGTCCATCGACGCGACCGTGTAGCCCTCGGCGACGTAGCCCAGCTTGTCCAGCCAGGCGCCGGAATCCAGCGTGTAGCCGTGGAACATCAGCACGGCCGGGCCGGGCTCGCTCTGCCCTTTGGGGCGCAGCAGCTTGGCGTGGATGCGGGCGCCGCGCGTGCCGGAAAACCAGAGGTGATGGCAGTCGGCGATGGAACTCTGGAAGTCGGCGGGGACCAGTTCCACCGCCGGGTCGGTACCGCGCTGCTCGGCGAGGGCGCGCTGCCAGTAGTCGTCGTGGTCCTCCGGCCGCGGATTGATGCCCTGCACCTGCGGTAATTCTTCCAGCGCTGTGTCAAAGAGGAGCGGCATGGCATGTTCTCCGACTGTTGGCAAGACTGGGGATTTTAGCGAGTAATCTGGGTGCCTTCACGCGAACGAGATCGAATTGCCCGGCCCGGAGTCGCCGTCTTCACGGGATGGAAAGGGCAGGTCCCGCAGATGCTCCGGATAGCGCAGCAGCAAGCGAATGGCGCGGGGCCTGTTGTAGGCGCGCTGGATGACGCGGACGATTTGCAGGTACTTGATGGGCAGGCGGACGGAGCAGGGCGCGCGCTCGCAAAGCTCGCCCAGTTCCCTGTAGGTAGGCGCGATTCCATATTGTTCCATGAAGCCGTCCAGATGGTACCAGACGCGCTGCGTTGGCACGGGCAGGGACGCGTGCGTGAGCAAGGCCCGTGCATGGCCCATGGGAGAATTCTCCGGCAAAAAGGATTGCGTTGGCAGGTCCATCGGCAGCATGCCGCTCGCAGGGGCGCTGTCCGGCAGGGGATAGCGCAACAGCAGACGAATGGCGCGGCGGTTGCCGGCGAAGCGCTTGACGATCCCTTCCTCTTCGAGGCGCTGCAGATGGACGCTGACCCAGCCCAGGGAACAGCCGCTGCGACCGGCAAGGTACCGGTAGGAAGGCGCGATGCCCCGGGAATCCATGTAGTGGTCCAGGTGAAGCCACATGTGGCGCGTAACCCTGGGCAGGCGGGCCATGGCATTGACGGCCAGCCGTTCCTGAAGTTCTGTGTTTTCTTTCACTTGGCACCTGTGACGAGAAAGGGGATTCCAGTCTAGGCGAGGAGGGAGATTGACGTGCTGACGTGAGTGCCGTGTTTTCGCAGGCGCGCGCCAGGTCAGTTTGCGCTGCGCGGGTTGATGCCCTGGATCTGCGGAAACTGGTCAAGCGGCGTGTCTAAGATGAGGGGCATGAGGCGGACGTTCTTTGGGTGGTAAGTTGTGGGGAGTGTAGCGGGTTTGATGTGGTCTTTTACGACCTATCGCGCCTAAACTTCATAAAATGGGAAACAGGAGTCTGTTGTGAAATGAAGCCGCATAGCAAATGAATGAACAAAAACTAGGACGCCTCTTTCGTAAAAAAGTTCAACCAACTTTTCACTGCAATACCTCGCACTTTTTCTTCCAGCATTTCATTTACATAGTCATCCATAATTCCATAGCGAGCCAACCGACCGAAATTGCCGCCCGAATCACTTACTGGCTTGTCAGAAATCCGGTCACTTTTTACCGGATAAGGATGAATTCCTTGAGGTTTCTTTATTTCTGTATCGCTTCTTGAGCGACGTTCATATTGCCAGTAAAAATTCCTCTTTTGGGCGCAGTACAGGGCAGGTTGAACGAAAGGCTTAGACAGGACTGGCGATCCAGCCAAGACATTGGAAAGTACCCAAGGCATCACAACGAGTAAATCCCAAGGGTTGCAAGCTTTGGCAGAAACAGTAAATCGATAAGTAGGTTGGCGTTCACGCGCAAGCAGATACCACCCTTTCAATTCGATCCCTAGCAAGGGGATCGCACCATTGTCTATTGTTCTTAGCACGACGTCAGGAAAAGTTTGCGACTGGCGCACAAAAGAGTAAGTTTGATAGCGAGATTCAGGATCCCACACGGGCCTCAATGAATTCAGTGTGTTGACAACAGCCTCTTCGATTGTTGCGGCAAGTGGCGCATTAAGCGTAAAAATGTCAGTTGCCAAAAGTCCTTCTATGCTTGTCGAAATAGAAAAATGGTCCGGACAAGCGTACAAAGCCCTTCTGACACCTTTCCACAATTCAAAGTGTTCCCAATATTGTGGCTCAACGGCAAATGGCGGATCAGGCATGTTCAAGTCTGTTTACCGCTGCTTCGTAAAATTCGCTAACAATCTCCGCGCTTCGGCAAACCCGATCTGATTGAACTGAACACACTGCGGCTGGACACAGGCCACCAAATGGCTCCCAAACAACGTCGCCAGGGTCAGTGCTTGCTTGAATTGTTATGTCAACTAAAGCTAGTGGCTTTTGGCTTCCATGCAAACTGCTGAATTTCCACTGCATCGAACGGCGTTCACCGTTCACCCGTTCGGAACCGCTAACATGAGGCTGCCTCCAAACGTTTGTAACTCCAACTGCGCATTTGAACTTTGCTCGTTTCTTTGACCACTCTTCTTTTGTCAGTGGTTCACGACCGTTCAAGCTAAAGTACGGTCGACCGGAAGGATTGCCAAACACGTTGGCGTAAGAAACTAAGTCCTCAAACGCTTCCGGTGGAGGGAAATACCAAAGGTGATCCGCCGTCAAATATTTGCGTGTTGCAGCATTGGCCACACCGCAAGCGTCGTTTGCTTCCCTTAAAGGCAGACCGGTCCGTAGCCATTCGTGTCGCAACCACTCTTGCGCCGTAAACGTTCCAAAACGAGCCTGCTTTACGTACTGAACACATACCTCGGTCGTGACAGGAAATTTACGCAAAGTTTTGGAGTTAGCGTTTCCAGCAACATGGCTTAGGCCCTTGTCCCAAATGTGGCAACTGCGGTAAGTCCATCCATGGGCTTCTAATACGGGATGAACTGTCGCCCAACCCAACTCAGTGTTCCAAAACCATAAAGTAGTTTCCGGTGTTGCTCTTTGACTCCAAGCGGCAACATGAGGTCGGTACCATTCAGCTAGTCCCGATGCGGTTGGTAAATCGCCGGGAAATCCGTTTAGTCCGTATGGGCCATCCGCAACAATGCAAACCGGTTCCGGCCAATTAGAGTAGAGCGTCTCCACTGGCGCATGGTATATCGAAACTTTGTCACGAGTGTGCATGGTCAAATCGGCATGGGCCAGTTCGTCCTTTGGCGGGCATCCTTCCCGGAAAAGTCCGAGTGTCATTCTACGCCACCAAAATCATCAACTTGAAACACGCGCCGGGAGTAGGGTTCGGCATCAGCATCGTCTCCCGATAATTTGATCAGATAATACTCGTAAGTCTCGTGGAGCGTCAAATGTCTTGTTGAAACCAAAAAGAGACACACGCAACAATCAGATTCTCGTTTCAAATGTGCAAAACACTCTGTCGTCCACAGGCTACATTTCAATCAGAATCTTGATCGCGCCTTCGTCGCGGGCGCCCTGCAGCTCGTAGGCCTCCAGCACCTGGTCGAAGGGGAAGCTGTGGGTGATGAGCGGCGCGGCGTCGACCTCGCCCGAGGCGATCATGTGCAGCGCCTGGCGGGTGGAGGCGTTGCCGGGGTCGCGCGACGCGCCAACGGCGGCGCGCATCGTGAGGTTCTTGTAGAAATAGACCTTCATGGGGAATGGCATGCTGCTGGCCCGCGGCGCGCCGAAGTTGAGCAGGAAGCCCTCGTCCCGCGTCAGGGCCACGGCGAGGTTGACGCTGTCGATTTCACCGGCGGCCTCTATGACGATATCGGCCATGCGACCGTCGGTCAGGTCGGCGACGGCGGCCACGGGGTCGTCAACCGCGTTGTGGATGGTGTCGGTCGCGCCGTAGAGCTTTCCGGCCTGCAGGCGATGGGCCTGCAGATCGATGGCGATGACGCGTCCCGCGCCCATGCGGCGTAACATGAGGTCGAACCACAGGCCGGCCGAGCCCTGGCCGATGACGACCACGTCCTTGCCGATCACGTTGGGCAGTTGCTTGCAGGCGTAGATGACGGTGCCGAATTGCTGGGCCTGCAGCAACTGCGCCGGCGGCGCCCCTGGCGGCAGGTAAAGCACGTCCCTGGCCTTGACGAGGCAGTACTCGGCCATGCCGCTGTGGTCGGGAATCAGGGTCAGCGCCAGACGCTCCGGCGGCAGATCGTGGCCCGGCGCGTCGTGCGCGACGACCTCGCCGAGCACTTCATGGCCGGTCGTTCCGGGCGCCATGGGATAGTCTTCGGGGTCGAAGCAATGCAGCCACTGGACGTCGCTGCCGCAGAGCGAGAGCAGGCGCGTGCGCACAAGGGCATGGCCGGGCTGCAACTCGGGCAGCGCTGTCTCGATGAACCCGGCGCGGCCAGGGGCCATGACCTGAACAGCGCGCATCGTGGCGGGCAGGGCCTGGTAAGTCGTGGGCACGGGCGGACACTCCTGAGGCTGAAAGCCGGCGCAGTGTAGCGCGGGCGGATGACGGGCGCCATTTGCTGCCTTCGGTCAACAGGGCCGCGAATCCCGGCCTTAACCCCCGTCCAGGTAGGGGCGATTCATCAAATTGCCCGTCACGCGCCCCCACGGGCAGGGGCGATTTATCAATTCGCCCGTCACACGCGCCCACGGGCAGGGGCGATTTAACAAATCGCCCATCACGTATCATACGCCACAACCCCGTTGGAAAATCCGTCCTGTTGCCCGCGTGACGCATAAAACGCTACACTGCCCGCGTCAGCGAGGCCCGGGAGCCATGCCATGCCCCTGCTTTTTGACATGCCCGTGGAGCAATTGCCGTCGTATACGGGCCGCAACCCGCGGCCGGCGGACCACGACGACTACTGGGCCCGCGCCCTGGCGGAGCTGGCGGCGCAGGACGATGAAGTGGAGCTGCAGCCAGCCGACTTCCACGCTGATTTCGCCGAATGCCATCACCTGTGGTTCAGTGGCGTACGCGGCGCGCGGGTACACGCGAAGTTGCTGCGGCCGAAGTCCGCGGTTGGCCAGGGACCGGCCGTGTTGATGTTCCATGGTTACTCGGGCAACGCCGGCGACTGGGTCGACAAGCTGGGCTACGTGGCGCAGGGTTTCACCGTCGCCGCGCTGGACTGTCGCGGTCAGGGCGGCCTCTCCGAGGACTGCGGCGGTCATTTGGGCACCACGCGCCAGGGACACATCATCCGCGGCCTGGCGGGCCCGCCCGACGACATGCTCTACCGGCAGATATTTCTTGACACGGCGCAACTGGCGCGCATCGTGATGGACATGCCGCAGGTCGACGCGGACCGCGTCGGCGCGACCGGAGGCAGTCAGGGCGGCGCCTTGACGATCGCCTGCGCCGCGCTGGAGCCGCGTATCTTCCGCGCCGCGCCGATCTTCCCCTTCCTGAGCGACTATCTGCGGGTCTGGGAACTCGACCTGGACGAGAACGCCTATGGTGAGTTGCGCACCTGGTTCCGCCATTTCGACCCGCTGCACGAGCGCGAGCGGGAGGTCTTTACGCAACTCGGCTACATCGACATCCAGCACCTGGCGCCCCGCATCGAGGCCGAGGTGCTGATGGGCGTTGGTCTGATGGACAAAATCTGCCCGCCTTCCACGCAGTACGCGGCCTTCAACAGGATTTCGTCGCCAAAGTCTGCGCGCCACTATCCGGACTACGGGCACGAGACCCTGCCGGGTCACCAGGATGCGATCTTTGGTTTCCTGGCGGAGTGATGGTTTCCGCCTGCCTATTCCGGTTTCGTAACTCGCTGCGCATGGATTCGGCGGACGACAGGCGTTTGATCCGGATACGTGGAGGGTTGACCTGATGCGCCTTGCCGGTCTCATGCCCGAGCCGGGCTCGCCGCTGGATCGAGCGGCAACCCTGGTGATCACCAACATCATGTGGGTCTTTCTGTCGGTGATGATCATTCCGCTGCCGGCGGCGACGGCGGGGCTGTTTGCGGTGACGGTGCCGCTGGCGCGCGGCAGGGACCGCGAGTTTTTCGCGACCTTTTTCGGCACCATGCGGCGCCAGTGGCTGAAGGCCACCCTGCTGGTGCTGCTAGACGTGGCGCTGGGCGCGCTGGTGCTGGTCAATCTGCAGGCGCTGGAGACGCTCCCGCTGCCCGATTTCCTGTTGTGGTTTATGCGCAGCCTGACCCTGCTGATCGGCCTGATACTTCTGCTGGCGAACCTCTACGCCTGGCCGCTGCTGGTGCTTTTTGACCTGCCGCTGAAGCGACTGGTCAAGGTCTCACTGTTGCTTGCGCTGGCGCATCCGCTGCAGACCATGTTGACGCTGGTCCTGGGGCTGACGCCCCTGCTGCTGGGTCTGTTTGTGCTGCCGCAGTGGCTTATGTTTGTGGGGATCGTCTCGCTGTCCTCGCTGGCGATCGGCTGGGGCTCGTGGCGGGTGATCCGGTTGCGCGCCTCGGAAGAGGAACTGGCGGAGCTGGACGACCCGATGCGGGGCTATTAGGGCCTGACCTGAGGGAATCCGGTGGAGCCGAACCCCCGTCCCATCCCCTGACGTTGCGGCAGAGGCGACTGAATGCGCCCTGTTGCGGGTCAGCCGTCGCGCCAGCGGATGAGGCGCTCAAGCGGCCCGTAGTCCCAGGGCACAGTGCGGCTGAAGATGAACCAGGTGGCTCCGGCGGCCTTGTACTCGTCGAGGTTGGCCGTCAGGTCCTCTTCGCCCACGCCGACGGTACGGATGATGGCGCCGGGGTCACGACCGACCTTCGCACACCAGTCATCAAGAACGCGGTTCTTGTGGATCCAGGATGCGGGCGGGCCGAAAGTATTCCACAGGTCGGCCTGCTCGGCCACGATGCGCAAGGTGACCTTTTCGCCGCCGCCGCCGATCATGACGGGCAGGGGGTCCTGGACGGGCGGCGGGACCTCCGCCAGCAGTCGGGCCCTGAAGACGGGCAAATCGGCTTCCAGTTGACGCAGACGGCTGCCGGCCGTGCCGAATTCATAACCAAATTCGTCGTAGTCACGCTGGAACCAGCCGGCGCCTATGGCGAAGAGCAGACGGCCGTTGCTGATGTGGTCGACGGTCTTGGCCATCTGGGCCAGCAGGGCAGGATTGCGATAGCTGTTGCAGGTGACGAAGCAACCGACCTGCGCGCGGCTGGTTGCGGCGGCGATGGCGCTGAGCGCGGTCCAGCCTTCGTAATGCCTGCCTTCGGGGTCGCCGGTGAGTGGAAAGAAATGGTCCCAGGTCCAGATGCTGTCGACGCCCATGGCCTCGACGGTACGCGCGGCCTCAAGGTATTCGGGCCAGGAGCAGTGTTGCGGTTGCAACTGGACGCCGACGTGCATGCGGGTCATGGCGGGCTCCTTGTTCGGGTTGGAGGAAGTGTAGCAACGCCAGGCAGGGATGGCCAGGCGGGAAGCGCGCCTTCACCTCCTGCGCCCTCTCCCTGAGGGCCGGCGTGCCGTCCATCATGAAGAACAGCCTTTCCGCGCCCTCACCCCCCGCCCCCTCTCCCTCAGGGAGAGGGGGAGAAGTACAATGGCGGGAAGAAATGGGCAGGAGTTGGAGAATGCGACTGGACCCGCCTGAGTTCCCGCACCGGCGCAAGAATCTGCTGACGGGCGAATACGTGCTGGTCTCGCCGCAACGCAGCAGACGGCCCTGGCAGGGCGCGCTGGAAACGCCGCAGCCTGAGCGTTTGCCCGCCTTCGATCCGGACTGCTATCTGTGTCCGGGAAATGCACGTTCGGGCGGGGTTCGCAATCCACACTACGAGCGGACCCTGGTGTTCCGCAATGACTTCCCTGCCCTGCTGCCGGGAACGCGGTCGGTAGCGGCGCCGGACGAGCCCCTGCTGCAGCTGGAGGCAGTGCGCGGCGATTGTCACGTGCTGTGTTTCTCGCCGCGGCACGACGTGACGCTGGCAGGGATGGCCTTGACGGCATTGCGTCAGGTGATCGACGTGCAGGCGCAATTGCTGGCCGAACTGGGGCAACGCTGGCGGCACGTCCAGTTATTCGAGAACCGCGGCGACGCCATGGGCGCCTCCAGCCCGCATCCCCACGCCCAGGTCTGGTCCTGTGATGCACTGCCCACGCTGGTGGCGCGCGAGGACGAGCGGCAAAATGCCTACGCGCAAGCGCATGACGGTCGGCCGCTGCTGCTGGACTACGCAGATACTGAATTGCGCTGCGGCGAGCGCATCGTCGCCATGAATGCGCACTGGCTGGCGCTGGTGCCTTACTGGGCGCTGTGGCCCTTCGAGACGCTGTTGCTGCCGCGGCGGCACGTCGGCCGCTTGCAGGACCTGGAAGACGATGAACGCGACGCGCTGGCCGCAGTAATGCGTGGGTTACTGCGGCGTTACGATGGACTGTTCAACGCGCCCTTCCCCTACTCCATGGGCTGGCACATGGCGCCGGCGGGCGGGGAAGCCCACTGGCAACTGCACGCGCACTTTCTGCCGCCGCTGCTGCGCTCGGCGACGGTGCGCAAGTTCATGGTCGGCTATGAATTGCTGGCGGAAGCGCAGCGCGATCTGACGCCGGAGCAGGCGGCGCAAAGGTTGCGGGACGTGGAGGCAGGGTAATTCTCCAGGGCGACACTCTGAATGAGAGACCGGTCAACAGGAAGACGATATAATTCAAATTGTTCAACAGGGAGCGAAGACATGCAGACTCGTCTCCAACTCGAAATCGCACCTGAAGTTCAGCTAGGGAATTCCTTGCCAGCGTCAGGTAATCGCAAAGTCAACAAGGGCATTCCCACAAATGATCTGGTGTTTAGTGCGTTCACAGACGGTAACGACCGCGCCTTTCCGCGCATTCTCGACCTGTACGTTAAGCCGGGAAGTGTCGTGGCGGATGTGACCTTTGGCAAGGGAGTCTTCTGGCGTCACATACCACCAGGCCGATACGAGTTGCGGGCCACCGATATTCAGAATGGTGTTGATTGCCGGTCACTTCCTTATGCTGATGGCGAGATTGACTGTGTAGTCCTGGATCCACCCTACATGCATTCACCTGGCGGCACCGCTCACAGCACTCATACTCCGTTTGAGAACCACTATCGAAATAACGGCTCGGGCAACCAGACTGGCAGCAAGTACCACGAGGCTGTGCTGGAACTGTACCGGGATGCCGGTCGTGAAGCGTGGCGCGTCCTGCGGGAACGGGGTGTTCTGATCGTGAAATGCCAGGACGAAGTGTGTTCAAATCGCCAGCGATTCACCCACGTTGAGATTATGCAGACTTACGATAATTTGGGTTTTGTCGTTGAGGACCTGTTCGTTGTGGTGAGAAACAACCGGCCAGGTGTAAGTCGGGCAATACGACAGGTGCATGCCAGGAAAAACCATTCCTACTTCCTTGTTTTCTGGAAAAGAGGCAACGGTCGAGGTCTTTGGGAACCACCGTCGTGAATGCGATTTCGCTGATGGTGGAAGTTATCCGGGAGCATGCTCCTGAGGATATCTGGCAAGGATCCCCATTGATTGGCTACCGAAGCCTCGGAAATACCAACAGGGGCGAGATCGGCGAGGAATTCATTCGACGGTATCTCACACTGGCAGGCATTGAAGTAGACAAGAGCAAGCGAACTTCTGAGACAGACCTGCGTATTGCGGGTATTCGATTTGAGGTCAAGACGGCTTCACTCGGTGCAAACGGAACGTTCCAGTTCAATCATGTTCGTCTTGACAGAAACTACGATTATCTTCTTTTCCTTGGCATTTGCCCTCATGCAATCATGTTTAACATGTGGCGTAAGGGCGAGGTTGCAGAAAATCGGGCGGGCCGTCTGGTACGGATGGCAGAAGGTCAGGCAGTTACCTGCAAAATCACGAAGAAGCTTGACGCCATGCGGCCGATTTCCGGGTTGCCAGGCAATCTTCACAACATTACTGAAACATAAAGTCAACCACTTTGGAACTGCATTTCCATAGTTCTCATCCCTGAATTCGCATTAGACAGAAACTTGTATTGTCACTCACCAGCCAGGATGGCGTTGACCTCGTCGATCTCTTCAGCTGTGAGTTGCCAGTCGGCGGCCAGCGCGTTGGCGCGCAACTGGTCGGGGCGGGTGACTCCCGAAATGACCGAAGAGACCTCGGGGCGGGCCAGCAACCAGGCCTGGGCCAGTTCGGCCATCGTATGCCCGCGCTCGCGTGCCCAACTCTCAAGACGTTCGACAAGCGCGTAGTTTCTTTCTGTCATGTAGCGCTGGACGTAAGCGCTGTCCTCGCCGCGGGAGCCGGGCGGCGCGCCCGCTCCGCGCGTGTACTTGCCGGTCAGGAAGCCGCCGGCGAGCGGGAAATAAGGGATGAAGGCGAGGCCGCTGTGGGCGCAGAAGGGCAGCACCTCGTCCTCGACCTGGCGTTCCAGCATGTGATAGTGCGACTGCACGCTGACGAGCGGCTCCCAGGCGTTGAAGCGCGCCAGCATGTTGGCCTGCGCCAGTTGCCAGGACATGTAATTCGAGGCGCCGATGTAGCGCACCTTGCCAGAAGTGACGAGGTCATCCAGCGCACGCATGGTCTGTTCGAGCGGCGTGCGCCAGTCCCAGCGGTGCATCTGGTAAAGGTCGACGTGGTCGGTCTGCAGGCGGCGCAGGCTGTCCTCCACAGCGCGCAGCAGGTGGTGGCGCGAAGCGCCGCGCTCGTTGGGGCCGGGTCCGACGGGGAAGAAGGCCTTGGTGGCGACGAGGAAATGCTCCCGTTGGCCGCGCAGGGCGCGCCCGAGCAGACGTTCGGATTCGCCGCGAGTATAGGTGTTGGCAGTATCGAGAAAGTTGACCTCCAGTTCGCGCGCGAGCGCCAGGATGTTGTGAACGCCATTCTGGTCGACTTTTCCGCCAAACTGGTTGCTACCGATGCCGATGGCGGAGACGCGCACGCCGCTGCTGCCCAGTCGTCGCAATTGCATGGGTATTCCTCGCTGATGGTCGGGTTGAGTCTATTGTACGCGAAGGCGGATCGCGATGGAGTCAGGTGGGTGAAGGAGTCGACAAGGGGGCGGCGGCATGCCACAATATGAATGTCCATGGCAGGCGCCGCAGCGTTTCGCACGCATGATGGCGCAGAAAGATGACCTTCCTCATGACACAGGCACAACAGCGCCCAACTGAGACATCGACGCCGGAGTGGCAAAATCTGGCCACGAAAGCCGACATGGCGGAATTGCGCAGCAGAATGGCGTTCATGGCCACGAAGGCCGACCTGGCGGAATTGCGCACCAGGCTGGAGTACATGGCGACAAGGGAAGACCTGGCCGAACTGCGCGGGGAGTTTCCCGGCTTACGGGCCGGGTCTGGAGGGCCGCGGACCAGCCTGGGGACGGATGGCTGGTTCCACGGGCTGGTGTTCGGGCTCAAGGTTGGGCTGGTGGTGGCCCTGGTGCAGATCGGCCTGTTCTTTTTGCAGAGGTTTCTGGTTTGAAAAACAGTCGGTCAAATCATTTCAATACTGTTTGGCTGAGAGTTAAGGAACTGTTTCAAAGATCATGGATGTTCAGCATTTGCTTCGCATCCATGTAAACATCATCGACCTCCAAATACTCCTTTTCCAGATAATCAATCAAGACACGCTCTATCTGCCGAAAGCGTCGCGTTGTGTCAGATGGGTCACCCAAGCCGTGTCTAGCGATACTGTATGCTTCTTCTGACACCTTGGAAGACCGTCTCAGCAAGTTTACAAGGATTTCTTCAAGCATCCTGTTGCGGCGCTCGACTTCATTTAGTCGTTGCTCAAGCACGTATATTCGGCGCTCGTCATTAACTGGCATCAGACTCTCCCCTGATGATCACGAACTTCATTTTCTGTCACCGAATACAGATTTGTCAATTCTCCTCCAGTCCGGCCGCGGCCATCACCTCGCGCAGGGCCTTGACGGCGACCGTCATGCCGTCGGGACCGCTGTAGCCGATGCTGTGTTCGGCGCGCTTGAGGTGCGGCTCCAGCGCGAGGACTTTGCTGAAACCGCGTTCGCGCAGGGCGGCCATGAGTTCAGGAAACTGGCCCTCCCCCTGCCCTGCCGGGACGACGCGCTTGTCCGCCAGCGAGTCCTTGACGTGGACGCAATCAATGCGATCGGCCTGGGCGTCAAAATATTGCATGCAGTTCAGGACGCCGACCTGGACGTAGTTGGCCGGGTCCCAAATGAGGCGGAAGTGCGGGCTGTCGATGGCGTCCGCGAAGGCCAGGACGCGCTCGGGACGGTCGCCGACGATGTGGCGTTCGTTCTCGTGCAGCAACGTGAAACCGGCGTCTGCGGCAATGGCGGTCAGGGCCCCAAGGCGCTCAATGACCTCGGGGACGAACTGGTCGTAGTGATCGTTACTTGACGTATCGTCGGGATACCAGGAAAAAATGCGGATGTGTCTGCAAGCGAGAATGTCGCCGATCTCGATGAGGCGGCGGATGCGCTGCTCGTCGAGGACGATCGGGTCGGCGAGCATTGACTTGCCGACCGGACTGCCCAGCGCGCTGACGCGGATGCCGGCATTGTCGCAGGCCTTGCGCGCCTGGCGGGCCTGGCCATCCCTCAGCTGGAGGACGTTGATGCCCCAGGCGGCCCGCAGGTCGAGGCCGGGGACGCGCAACTCCTTGAGGACGGCCAGTTGCTCGTCGAGGTCAGCCGCGATTTCGTCGCCGAAGGCGCTGAGTGTCACGCTCATGCCTGGCGCTCCCTTGCCGCTTCCTCGCGCTGCAGGCGTTGCAGCAGGTCGGCATAGACCTGGCGGTCGAGGGGGAATTCGACGGGCTGGCCGCTGTAGTGCGAGGCGATCATGCCGTTGGCGAGTTCGAGGCCGTGCAGGGAACTCGGGCCATCGGCGACGAGGGCCTCGCCATGCAGGATGGCGTTGCAGAAGTTGCGGTGGACGTCGACGTGGCTGCCGGTCTCGGGGCCGAGCTCGGTCTCGATTTCCTGCATGCCGGGGTGACTGAAGGGCTCGGGCGAGGTGGGGAGGAAGTCGTAGAGGTCCTGATCAAAGCGGGCGAAGCGCAGTTCGCCCTTGTTGACCTGGATGACGCCACCGGTGCCGATGATTTCGAAGCGGTTGATCTTGCCGCCCTCGGCGGTGCTGGCGTGAAAGGCGCCCATGGCGCCGCCGGGCCACTGCATCATGGCCTGGACGGTGTCGGCGGGGGTGATGTCGTGGAAGATGGTGGGGGCCCAGGCGTAGACGCGGGCGGGCATGCCGGCCAGCCAGCAGATGAGGTCCATGTCGTGTGGCGTCTGGTTCATCAGCAGGGCGCCGCCCTCGCCGTTCCAGCTGCCGCGCCATTCGTTGGCCTGGTAGTAGGCGGCGGCGCGGGTCCAGGTGGTCTTGACGTCAACGTGCTGGATCGTGCCCAGCTGACCGGAGTCGATGATGCGTTTGGCGGCGACGGTCTCCGGGCGGGTGCGCTGCTGGTAGTTGATGGCCAGCAGACGATCGGCTTCAGCGGCGGCCTGGTTCATGGCGTCGGCCTCGGCGACCTGCAGGCCCATGGGCTTCTCGCAGAGGACGTGAGCGCCGGCGCGCAGGGCGGCGACGGCGATTTCGGCGTGGAACCTGTGCTGGGCGATGATGACGACAGCCTCGGGGCGAATTTCATCAAGCAACTGCCGGTAGTCCGTGAACCAGGGGCAATTGAAGTCTGCGCCGGCCGCCCGCGCCCGGTCCTCAAGGACGTCACAGACGGCGATGACCTCGTTGTCGGACTTTTCGATGGCGACGTCGTGCATTCGTCGGACGGCGGCGCCGGCGCCAATCAGCGCGTACTGGACCTTTCGGTTCATGAAGACCTCCCTGGGTTTATGCGCCTTCGAAAGCGCGGGCGATGGCGGCGTTCAGAAAGTTGATATTGTGCGGTAGCGCCTCGTTGACCGGACGGGCGGCGCTGAAGTCCTCGATGCCCAGCCAGCCCTCGTAACCTGCGCGCTTCATCGCGGAAAACAGCGCGTCCCAGTCGACCACGCCGTCCTCCAGTGGCGACCACTCCGCCTGCCAGACGCCGCCACCCTCCGGTTGGACGTAGCGGGCGTTTTTGATGTGAACGTGGGCCAGCCAGGGGCCGAGGACCTGGAAGCCGAGGTCGTAGTCTTCGAAGCCTTCGCGGGCCATGTTGCCGGCGTCGTGCAGCACGCCGATGAAGTCCGGGTCGAAGGGCGCGACCAGGCGCTGCGCCAGCGAGGCGCTGCAGGTGATGGTGCCGTGGTGCAGTTCAACGACGGCGCGCACGTCGTACTGGCGCGCAAGTTCCTGGCAGCCTTCGAGGAAGCGCGTGGCGCGGGCGAAGCTGTCGGCGTAGGACAGGCCGTCGGGGTCGGGCCAGCGGCCGGGGTTCACGCGAATGTTGCGCGCGCCGCAGGTCCGCGCAAAACGCATGGCGCGTTCGCTGCGTTCGAGGTCGCCGACGTTGATATAGGTACCGAGGCCGGGGATGGTCAGGTCGTGGGCGGCGGCGAGGTCGCGGGCCTGCACGGCCGCTTCCTCACTGAGCGGCAGGGTGCAGCGGTTGACGCCCCAGAAAGCGAGCCGTCCGGCGCTGCCGCTGGGCCTGGTTTCGTCGGTGACGCGCCACTCGACGCCAGCGTAGCCATGCTGTTGCAGGGCAGCCGCGCCTTCCTCCGGCGTGAGTTCCGGCAACATGACGGTGAAGACAGAGATGTTAAACAAGGTGGCTCCTTTCAGGACGGGCCCGCATCAGCCGAAGAGCAGGGACTGGGCGCCGTCGATGTAGATGACCTCGCCGGTGACGTGAGAGGCCATGTCGGAGACGAGGAAGAGCAGGACGCGGGCCACCTGTTCCGGCGTGGCGGGCTCACCGTCCGTGAGCGGCACGTTGCCTGCCGGCGCCTGGCGGAGATAGCGTAGATTTTCCCGCCCGCGATGAGTCGTGTTGCGCGAAATGTTGGTCCTCACGCTGCCCGGGCAGATGACGTTGACGCGGATGCGGTCGCGCGCCAGTTCGATGGCCAGCATCTTGCCGAGGGCCAGCTGGGCCGCCTTGGAGGCCGCGTAGACCGAGGCGCCGCAATTGCTAAACATGCGCGTGCCGTTGACGGAGGAGGTGATGACGATGGCGCCGCCCTCCTTGCGCAAATGCGGTAGCGCCGCGTTGATACTCAGGAAACTGCCCTTGAGGTTGATGTCCATCGTCCGGTCGTACTCGTCGGGCGTGATGTCGTCGACGGCGGCCCAGACGCCGTTGATGCCGGCGTTGGCCAGCAGGATGTCGAGACGGCCATAATGGTCGATGAGTTGCGCCACGGCGGCGTCCAGCGCGGCGGGGTCGCGCACGTCGGCGAGCAGCGGGATGGCGCCAGGACCGGCGGCGTCGACTTCAGCGGCGGCCTCTTCGAGGCTGTCGGGCGTCACGTCAATCAGGCCGACGCGCGCGCCCTCCTGCGCGAACTTCAGGGCCGCGCCGCGGCCGATGCCCGAAGCGCCGCCGGTGACCAACGCGACCTTGCCTTGCAATTGCATGGTTGAGCCTTTCATGGCACAGATGTTGGCGCGTCAATGATAGGGATTTTGCAGTGCGTGCGCCAGTTAGACGGGCCCCGGGCGGTGGGGCCGGGCGCTGCGGGTGACGGGATCAGCCGCGGAAGAAGGACTGCGCCCCGTCGACGACCACGACCTCGCCGGTGACGTAGCTGGCCAGGTCGGAGACCAGAAAAAGCACGACGCTGGCGATCTGGTCGGGAGTCGCCGGCTCCCCGTCAGTGAGGGGGACGTCTCCGCTGTGGCGCACGGGATAACGCAAGCTCTCCATGTTGCGGTAGCCGATGTGGTCCAGCAAATTGGTCGACACGTTGCCGGGGCAGACGATATTGACGCGGATGCGGTCCTGCGCCAGCTCAAAGGCCAGCATCTTGCCGAAAGCCAGCTGGGCGGCCTTGGTCGTCGCGTAGGCCGAGGCGCCTACACTGCTAAACATGCGATTCCCCGTGACGGAGGAGGTGATCACGATCGAACCGCCCCCCTGCCTCAGGGCCGGCAGGGCCGCCTGCACGCTGAGAAAGGTGCCCCTGACGTTGATGCTGATGAGCCGGTCAAACTCGTCGGGCGTGATGTCCGCGACAGGGGCCCACATGCCGGGAATGCCGGCGTTGGCGAAGAGGACGTCGAGACGGCCGAAGCGCTCGACAAGTTGCGCGACGGCGGCGTTCTGGGAATCCGGGTCGCGCACGTCGGCGAGCAGGCCCAGGGCGCCCGGGCCCGCGTCGTTGACCTCGGCAACGGCGCCGTCCAGGGTGTCGGGGTTGAAATCAAGCAGGCCGACACGCGCGCCTTCCCGCGCGAAGCGGAGCGCCGTGGCCCGGCCGATGCCGGAGGCGGCGCCGGTGATCAGGGCGACCTGGCCATCAAGCAGCATGGTGCGTTCCTTTCGCTGTTTGCACGGGCTACCGGTCAGCCGCGCAGGATGGAGACGGCGCCGTCAACGACGACGACCTCGCCGGTGACGTAGCTGGCCTCGTCCGAGACGAGGAAGAGCACGACGCTGGCGATCTGGTCCGGCGTGGCAGCTTCGCCATCGGTGAGCGGGACGCCGCCGGTGTGCTCGATCCTGGAGGGAAGTTTCTCCAGGTTGCGGTAGGTGATGTGGTCGAGGATGTTGGTGGTGACGCCGCCGGGACAGACGATGTTGACGCGGATGCGGTCCTGCGCCAGCTCAAAGGCCAGCATTTTGCCGAAGGCCAGCTGGGCGGCCTTGGTCGTCGCGTAGACGGAGGCGCCGCTGTCGCTGTGCATGTGCGTGCCGGTGACGGAAGAGGTGATGACGATCGAACCGCCGCGTTCCCGCAGGGCAGGCAGGGCCGCCTGTACGCTGAGAAAGGTGCCCTTGACATTGACGCTGATGAGGCGGTCAAACTCTTCCGGGGTGATGTCCTCGACCGGAGCCCAGACCCCGGGGATGCCGGCGTTGGCGTGCAGGATGTCGAGTTGGCCGTAGCGCTCTGTCAATTGAGCGACGGCGGCGTTCAGGGCGGCGGGGGTCGCGCACGTCGGCGAGCAGCGGGACTGCGCCCGGGCCGGCTGCGTCGACTTCAGCGGCGGCCTCGCCGAGCGTGTCGGGGTTGAAGTCCAGCAGGCCGACGCGTGCGCCTTCCTGCGCGAAACGCAGCGCCGTGGCGCGTCCGATGCCGGAGGCCGCGCCGGTGATCAGGGCGACTTTCCCTTCCAGGAGCATGCTGTGGTCCTTTCGCTGTGCCGGCAGGGATTTTAGCGCGGCCTGTTGCCTCCGCGAGGAAAGGGCCTGGTACGGGGTGCCAAAGGCAGGTCCCAGGCGGGTGGGTTCAGGGCAGCTTCAACAAGTCGTCAACATTGACAAACTGGCCCGTGGCGATGGAGTGATTGGCGGCGATGCCCGTGAGGATGGAGGCCGCGCCGTCGAGGTGGCTGGCGCCGCGCTCCAGCGGATCCTGGGGCGGAGCGGGCGAGAAGAGCTGCTCCAGCATGAGCGGGTCGGCGCCGCCGTGGCCGCCTTTGGCGGTGGGGATTTCCGCGGTCCATGAGTCGGCGAAGTGCGGGAAGACACGCAATTCGGTATGGCGGTAAGCGCCCTTGCTGGCGGCGATATGTCGCTCTTCGGCTTCGGCCGAGGTCTTGCTGGCGGCGGTTTTGGTGCTCTCCACGACATCGAGTTCGAGGCGGCCGCGCGTGCCGCTGATGGCGACGCGGTAGCCTTCCCAGGGGGCGTAGGCGACGAGGCTGTAGGCCAGCAGGGCGCCGCTGCGGTAGCGTACGGTGACGCAGCAGCTGTCCTCGATGGTGACGGGCTCGCCGAAGACGTTGCGATCACGCAGGTAGCCGGTCTCGCGCTCGGCGTCGAGGTAGAGGCTGGTCAGGGCCGGGTCCTGGTCGAGGAAGAGGGCGAAGGGGTCGTCGCGGGCGGCGGCTGCACCGGTGTAACGGGCGTAGCTGTAGTGTTCGCCGCGGGCGGCGGCGTTGGCCGCGCCGTAGAACTTGAGATCGGCGATGGCGAAGACCTGCTGCGGCCAGGAGTCAATCCACCAGTTGACCAGGTCGAAGTGATGGGTGGCCTTGTGGACCAGCAGGCCGCCGGAGTTGTGTTTTTCGCGATGCCAGCGGCGAAAGTAGTCGGCGCCGTGGCTGGTATCGAGCAACCAGGTCAGGGTGACGTGCAGGGGCCGGCCAATGGTGCCGGCAGCGATGAATTCCCGCAGCCGTGAGTGGGCCGGGGCGTAGCGATAATTGAACGTGACGCGCAGCTGGCGGCCGGTCCTTTCGATGGTCTCAAAGATGGCGCGCGCCTTGCCATCGTCGATGGTCATGGGCTTTTCGCAGATCACGTCGCAACCGAACTGCATGGCGCGGATGATGTAGTGGTGATGGGTGGAATCCATGGTGGCGACAATGACGACGTCCGGGCGGGTCTCGGCGACCATGGTCTCGAAATCGTCGGCGTGGTAGGCAGGCAGGGGAGGATGGTCGTAAAGCTCCTGCAGGCGCTGGTTGTGCCAGGCCATACGGGTGCGGCTAAGGTCACAAAGGGCGACGAGGCAGTTGTCCTTGCGCCAGGTATCGCACAGGGCCTGGACGTACATGCCGGCGCGGGCGCCGGTGCCAACGATGGCGTGACGTTTCATGGGAATCTCCCGCTTGCGCATGTCGAACCAGACTTTACACCTGGAGGGCCCTCTGCCCAACCTTTCCCCTCTGTGCCGTGGACAGGACTACTTCAGGAAATGGCTTCGCCTGTTCCGCTGTAAAACTCAGTAACTCAAGGAAGTGAAGACCTGCGGCGACTCGCGCGTGGGCAGGACTTCGCCGGATGCAAGAGCATAGAGGTTGTTGAGCGCCTGGCGCGCGGCGGCAACCAGAGGCTCACAGGGGCGGTGGCAGACGTCAAGCAGGCCGCTGTTCCAGGCCTCGCCCTGCAGGTCACCGAGCGCCGATCGATCGTAGAGTCCGTCGTAATGCAGGCCGACACAGCCGGGCAGGGCAACGGCGTTTTCGAGACAGGCGCGCAGGGCCGGGCCACGGGCGTCCTGTTGCGCCACGCGCGCGCCAGGGCCGCTGGCGGGCAGACCGGCATCGAGGGCGCCGACGCTCCAGGCGCTGATCAGGACGGGCAGGCCCTGTTCCGCCTGGACGCGTTCGACGTCCAGTGAGGAGACGAGGGCGTTGTTGCAACTCATGCTGAAAACGTCGCTGCCGTGGCGCACCTGGCGGCACCAGTCCGGCGGCAGGCCCTGCCAGCGCGGGCCCAGGTTTAGGTGGTGGGGATCGATGGTGCGGCAGGTCGTCGTCAGAATCTGAAAGTAGTGGTTGAGCAGCAGCACGCTGAAGTCCGCAAGATCGCGACGGGCGGTGGGGCCCAGTGGAGCGGACCAGCGACCGGCGCGAATGCTGTCGAAGCTGACACTCATGTGCCAGGCCTTGCTGAGCGTCGCTTCGTCGCCGTGGCGCTCGCGCAGGAAGTCCAGCAGGGCGCGGCGGCTGTGACAGGTCCCGGTGGTGTAGAGCATGCCGGCAGCGGGCGGCTCGGCGCTCAGGCTCCATGCCGGCGCGTCCATAAGGAAGTAACCAAGCAGGCTGCGGTCTTCTCTGGAAGAGAGCAATTGTGAAGCGAGCAGGCGGGCGTCGTCGACGAACTGCGGGTCGAAGACGTCGGGCAGGTCACGCCAGATGAAGGCCGCCTGCGGCCAGGCGACGGGCTGCAGGGTGCGTGTCCAGGGAATATCGGGAAAGCGATCGGGTCCACCTTCGGAATCGTGGCCGATGGTGTTGAAGCCGCTGCTGCGCAGCCAGGAGAGGGCGATGGTCGTCCAGTGACGATGCCATGTGTTGGGCCCAAAGGCGCGCATCAGGTTGGCCTGTAGAAAATCGACCAGTTCCTGGTCCTCGCGGCGACGGCGGACGGCGGCAAATTCGAAATCGCTTGCGTCCGGCGTCCAGTTGAGCGCGTCCTGCATGTGCGTGATGCAGGTCTCGACCGAGGCGCGCAGGCCATTGAGACCGGCCGACCAAAAGGCGTTGCCGTCGGGCGCGACCAGCCACCAGCGCTGGCCGTCATGGTGCGTGCGAAACCAGCCACTGGCCTCGAAACCGCCACGCCGCCATGCGCCCTGTTCATTGAAATCGCGCGGCCATTCCTGCGCCGGGGCCGCAAGCAGCTGGTCTTGCAGGCGCCGGCTGACTTCTGCCTGCTGCTCACTTTTCCCGCTCCAGGAACGCAGGGCAGTCTGGCCCAGGGCATCGAGCAGGGAGCCATGCGGCAGAACGGGCTGATCAAGCACAAGGGGCTCGATAGCGCTGGCGACCAGGGGGGTCATGCACCAGCGCGCGGGCTGCTCGCCGCATGTGGCCACCAGCAGGCGCAGACGGTTTACGGACGCGGGCAGCACGGGGTCGCCATGGACGCCGGGCTTGAGCCAGGCGCCTTCGCGCGGCAGTTGTGCCTGGCTCAGGGAGAGCGCCCTGAGCGGCAAACGCAGGCGGGCGGAAGCCTGGGGCAGCAGCGCGAACTGCAGCTGGAAGCGCGGGCCGTCCCGTTCTTCCTGGAGTTCGAGCAGAAACACGACGCTTTCATCGCCATCCAGCAGCAGGTCGGCAGTGAGCCAGGCGGCCTCGCCGAGCGCGCCGGGCGGGACGTGGTACTCAAGGCCGTCATTGACGGCGCCGGCGCTGTACCATGTGGCATCGAAGACGGGCGCCGTAGCGCTTTCCGGGTTGATGCCGCCGAGCAGTTCAACTGGCTCGATGGTAAAGGGCAGGCTCGCCATGCGTCCTCCGGGCAGGTGCGCGGAAGTATAGCGAAAAGCGCCGGATGAAAATCGTGGGCAGGGCCGCTGCGAAGCGGTCAACAGGACCTGGCGGCATTTTCCGCTGACCCGCGTCGTCGCAGCCTGCCGGAACATTGGTGCAGGGTGGTCATGGCCGCTGGCCGGTTGAGCCGCTAGACTGGCCGCAGCGCGCAACTGGAGGCCGGCATGTTTTTCGAATTGCGTTCATATCCGGTATTGCCCGGCAAGATGGACGACTGGGTCAAATTTATGGACGAGGAAATCATTCCCTGGCAAATGTCGAAGGGAATGTGCATCCCCGGCAGTTTTGTCGATAAGGAAAATTATCGTTATGTGTGGTTCCGGCGCTTTGCGGACGAGGCGGAACGCGACCGGCTTTACGCCGCCGTCTATGACGAAGACATCTGGACCCAGGATATGAGACCGCGCGTGGGGGAGTACATAGACCACGATGGCGTCGTCGTCAGCATTCTGCGTGCGACGCCGCGTTCTTTCATGCGGTGAGTCTCTCCCGCCCGCAGGAAAGTCCTGCCCTGCCGCACAGCGGAGCAAGTCCGGCGCCTGCCCTGCCCCGGGCGCGCCAGGAAGGCAGGATGCTGCAGGGCTCGCTGTTGTCCGCCGGCATGCTGGTGGTGATGGCGAACGCCGCGCTTGCCCCCGCCCTGCCGGAACTGCGGGCGGCCTTCAGCGACGCCAGCGACCTGCAGGTGCGCATGATATTGACATTGCCGGCGCTGGCCATCGTGTTGACCTCGCCGTTTGCCGGCTGGGCCGCCGACCGTTTCGGCCGCAAGCGATTGCTGATTTTGTCGGCCCTGGTATACGGGCTGGCCGGCGCTTCGGGGTATCTGGCGACGGACATCGGCATGATGCTCGCGGGCAGAGGGCTGCTGGGCATGGCCATGGCGGGGCTCATGACCAGTGTGTCGACGCTGGTGGTTGACTATTTCAGTGGCGCGTCGCGGGCGCGTTTCATGGGCTTGCAGGCGGCGGTCGGCGGGCTGGGAGGCGGCTTCTTCCTTGTGCTGGCCGGCGTGCTGGCCGAGTCCGGCTGGCAACAAACTTTTTTGATGTACCTGGTGGCCTTGCTGCTGCTGCCCTTTCTGGTCACCAGCCTGTTTGAACCCGGCCGGAGCGGAGCGACGCGCAAGGCCGAAAAGTTGCCGGGGATCACGGCCCCCCTGTGGCGTCTGGTGCTGTTTACCTTTGTGATGGTGGGCTTGAACCAGGCCGTGTTCAATCTTGTGCCCCTGCAGTTGCCTTTTCTGTTGCAAACGCGCCTCGGCGCGACCAGCACGGAAAACGGCCTGATGATTGGCGTGCTGGCGCTGTTTTTTTCACTGGGGGCGCTGATCTACGGGCATGTCGGGACGCGCGTGGCCCACATCCCGCTGGCGGGGGCGTCGCTGGCGCTGATGGGCGGCAGTTACGTAGTGGTCGCCCTGGCAACGGAGAGCGCGTCGGTTTACGCCGCGATGGTGCTGTGCGGGCTGAGCCTGGGGTTGTTCATGCCCAACATCCAGTTGATGCTGGCGAACGGTGCGCCCCAGGCGTTGCGCGGCCGCCTGATGGGCGGTTACTCGGCCTGCCTGTATCTGGGCCAGTTTGTCTCACCACTGGCACTGGAGGCGATGGGCACGGGCACGGCAACTGCAGTCGTCTGGCTGAATCTTGGATTCATAACGCTGCTGGCCGGTGCGTTTCTGGTGCTCCTGCGGTCACAGATTGGGCGGCTGATCCGATGAACGGCTCGCGCAGCGCTTCTTTATTCGCGCCTTGCAGAGCTGCCCCGGTGATCCGGTGATTCAGGGAGTCCCCGGGCTGTGACGCAAATCAGTCAGACGCTGACGTCCGGGATTGCGGACCAGCGCAGCGAGCGATGGCCGCTGCAACTTTCCCTGCTGGCCGGCAGCGTGCTGGTGGTTATTTGCAGCACGCCCCTGGCGCCGGCCTTGCCCCGGATGCGCGAGGCCTTTGCGGACGCCGGCGGTCCGCTTGCGCCCATGGTGCTGACGATCCCCGCGCTGGTGATTGTGCTGGTGGCGCCGCTGGTCGGCTGGATTGCGGACCGCTACGGGCGCAAGCCGCTTTTCGTTGTGTCCGCCCTGCTCTACGGCCTGGTAGGGAGCTCCGGCTACATCGCCGGGGACATGGGCACGATTCTGGTCGGAAGGGCCCTCTTCGGCGTCGCGGTCGCCGGCCTCATGACCAGCGTGGCGGCGCTGCTGAGCGACTATTTCAGCGGGCCCGCCCGGGCCCGTTTCATAGGCCTGCAGGCGGCGGCCATGGGCGTTGGCAACAGCGTTTTTCTGGTGCTGGGCGGCATCCTGGCTGAAGGCGGCTGGCGTCCACCCTTCCTGATGTTTCTGGCAGCGCCGGTGTTGCTGCCGCTGTTCATCCTCAGCCTGTACGAGCCGCCACACGTCAAGCAAAGCCGGATGACAAACGAACAGGGCGCACCAGCTTCGCTCTCCTGGCCCCTGTTACGACTGACCCTTTTCGTCTACCTGCTCGTTGGCCTGAGCCAGATTGCCTTCTATCTGGTGCCGCTGCAGATGCCTTTCTGGCTGCAGCAACGCTTTGCCACCACCAGCACGGAGAGTGGCTTCGCCATCGGCCTGGTCGCTTTCAGTTTTGCGATTTCGGCGATGGTCTACGGGCGAATTGGCACCCGCGTGGCCCATATTCCGCTGGCGGGTCTGGCGCTGGCCCTGCTCGGCGCTTCCTATCTGCTCATCGCGCTGGCGCCAACCAGCCACATTGTTTACGCCGGTCTGTTCCTGTGCGGCGTGGCGCTGGGGTGGATATTGCCCAACCTGAATCTGTGGCTGGCAAACGAGACTCCGCCGGCCCTGCGCGGTCGCTTGCTGGGCGGATTCTCCGCCGTCATCTTCCTCGGCCATTTCCTGTCGCCACTGCTGCTGCAGGCGCCGCCGACCCTGGCGGAAATGGGCGGCCTGTGGCAACGCGTTGGTCTGGGGCTGTTGGTTATCGGGGTGCTGGTAACCGCGTTACAGGGGCCACTGGCGCGCCTTTTTGCCTATGATCGGCACTCAACCTTCAACGCCTGAATAGCCTAATTCGAGCGCCAGTTGCCGGCATTCCTGCTGCAGCGTTTCTCGCTGTGTGGCAGTCAGGTCCTGAACGGGACGTGCACCGGAGCGATAGCGGCCGGCGTTCAGTTGCTGGCCAAGCACACGATCAGTTCGGCGGCGCGAAGGCGGCCCGCTGCCAACGAAGGCAAAGAGCCGATGCAGGGTTTCGAGGTTAGCGGCAAAGATGTCTTCGGAGCGCAGGTGCAGGCCCTGACCCGGTGGCAGGGTGGAGATAAAGTCACTGGCGAAGCGGTTGATTTCCTGCCAGAGCCAGGCATTTTTGGCGAGGGAGTCCATGCTGCCCCAGTCTGCAGCGGCGCGCGCACCGGGACGCGGCGTGAGACGCCCCCCACCAATACGCGCGACGGAATACCATCCGAAGGCCGTTGCCGAACGCACGAATGGCAGAGGAGCGCGGGTGACGTGCAGGAAACGGGCAGCTGGCATCATGTAATGCAGGAAGGGCGCCAACATTGTGACATGGTTCGCCATTTCAGCGTAGCGCTTGTCCGCCATGTTGGCCGACTGCCAAAGCGACCCGCGGGCCAGCAACAGGGCCTCGGCGACAACTTCCCTGTTGGCATCGGGCATATGGTAGACCTGCCGGGCAAGGCGGAAAAGGTCGGGCATCGGCTCGTGCCAGGCCTGGACACCCGGCGCCAACTTCAGCAAATGGGCGAGGGTGTGGGTGCCGCAACGGCCGGTTGCGAGCACAAAGAGGGGTGGCTCTACAGGCAACTCATTGGTAATGGCAGGATGCTGGTTTTTGAGGGTCTGGAGAAACAACTGTCGACTCAGGACCGGAGGCGCGGAATATACTCGCTCCCACCAACGCCGCAAATGCGTCCGAAGGGCGCCTGGGGCGGAGACAATTGCCGCCAAAGATTCAGGTCCAATTGGCATGGAAATCCCTTGCAGCCTTGTGGGCCAGGATCAGGGTCAGTCCAAAATCACAGAAAAGGTTCATCAGTCCTCAAGCGTGCTTAGGTCGCCTTCCGGCAGGCCCTGGACGCGGGCCTTGAGGACGCGGCGCATGATCTTGCCCGAGCGGGTCTTGGGCAGGGCTTCGACGAAGACGATCTGCGAAGGCACGGCAATGGGGCCGACCTCGCGCCGCACGTGATTGCGCAGTTCCTGCTCAAGTGACGAATCGCCGGATACGCCATCGACCAGGATGCAGGAGGCGTGGATGGTGCTGCCGCGCAGTTCGTCGGGCAGACCAATGACGGCGGCCTCGGCCACGGCGGGATGGCTGACAAGGCCGGATTCCACCTCGGCGGTGCCGAGACGATAGCCGCTGACCTTGATCACGTCGTCGATGCGACCGATGACCCAGATGTAGCCGTCTTCGTCACGGCGGGCGGAGTCCCCGGCGAGGTACCAGCCCTGTTCACGGTAAGCGCTCCAGTACTGGTCAACGTAACGGTCGGGATCGCCGTAGACCGTGCGCAGCATGCCGGGCCAGGGCTGTTTGACGACGAGGTAGCCGTCCTCGTTTGCGGCGCAGCTGCGGCCCTCCTCGTCAACGACGTCGACGTCGATGCCCGGGAAGGGACGGGTGGCGCTGCCGGGCTTGAGCCCGACGGAGGGGAACGGAGCGATCATGAAGCCGCCGGTCTCGGTCTGCCACCAGGTGTCCATAACGGGGCAACGACCGCCACCGATGTGACGATGGTACCAGCGCCAGGCCTCGGGGTTGATGGGCTCGCCCACCGAGCCGAGCAGGCGCAGGCTGGAGAGATCGTGACGGGCGGGCCAGGCCTCGCCAAAGCGCATGAGACCACGGATCGCGGTGGGCGCGGTATAGAGAATGGTGATGCCGTAGTCGGCGACCAGTTTCCACCAGCGGTCCGGGTAGGGATATGTCGGCGCGCCCTCGTACATGAAGCTGGTGGCGCCGAGGATCAACGGGGCGTAAACGATGTAACTGTGGCCGGTGATCCAGCCGGGGTCGGCGGCGCACCACCAGACGTCCTCGTCGCGGATATCGAAGACCCAGCCAAGGGTGGTGGAGGTATAGACCTGGTAGCCGCCATGGGTGTGCAGGACGCCCTTGGGTTTGCCGGTGGTGCCGCTGGTGTAGAGGATGAAGAGCGGGTCCTCGGCATCCATGACCTCGGTCTCGCAGACCGTCTTCACGTGCGGCTGGGCCAGCAGGTCATGCAACCAGTAATCGCGGCCGGGTTCCATGTGCACCTCATGGCCGGTGCGGCGGGCGACGACGACGGTTTCGACCACCGGCGACTTGCTGACGGCTTCGTCGGCGATGTCCTTGAGGCGCACGATCTTGCCGCGCAGCCAGGCGCCGTCGGAGGTGATGAGGACGCGGCTTTGTGCATCGTCGATGCGGTCGGCCAGGGCCTGCTCCGAGAAGCCGCCGTAGACCACGCTGTGGACGGCGCCGAGCTTGACGCAGGCCAGCATGGCGATCATCAGTTCCGGCGTGCGACCCATGTAGATGGTGACGCGGTCGCCCTTCCCCACGCCGAGGCCCTTCAGCAGGTTGGCGTAGCGGTTGGTCTCTTGCCAGAGCTCCCGAAAGGAGAAGGTCTGGCGGTCGCCGGGCTCGCCCTCCCAGATGAGGGCCAGCTTGTTCTGACGCGCCGTGCCGACGTGGCGATCGAGGGCGTTGAGCACGATGTTGGTTTTGCCGCCGCTGAACCAGCGGAAGAAGGGCGCGTCGCTGCGGTCGAGCACCTGCTGCCAGGGTTGGTACCAGTCGAGGGTCGCGGCGCGTTCGGCCCAGAAGGCCTCGATGTCTTCCATGGCGCGGCCGTAGGTCGACTCGTAATCGCGGATGCGGGCGCTGCCGGCAGTTTCCGCTTCGGGGTAAACCCATTCACTGGCGGCGGGGGTGAACTGCTCGTCCGTCATGAGGAACTCCTTGTCGCTGCGCCGCTGATTCTAACGGGGCAGATTGTCAGCGCAAGCGTGGGCCTGGCGGAACGAAATATTGAGAACATATGTCCTGCAAATGCAGTGGCAAGCATGATACACAGGAATAGTCACGCGACATGACATGGACAAATCTGACACAAGGAAAGGAAATGATGACCGATCAGAATCAGGAGTCAACGACGCTCTCCAATGCGATCTCCGGCTCGGTTGACCTGACTTTCACCCTGCCGCCGGACGACAACTACCTGCAATCCGACCAGCCCGTGCCAGAGGGCTTGCTGCCGCCCTCCGCGCTGGCGATTCAGACCGGCGCGCTCATCGCCTGGGCCGCGGCGGCGGCGCCGGCTGGCTGGGCGCTCTGCGATGGCGCGGCGATCAGCCGTACGGACTTCGAAGACCTGTTCAACCTCATCGGCGAGACTTACGGCGCAGGCGACGGCAGCACGACCTTCAACCTGCCGGACCTGCGCGGGCGCTTCCCGCTGGGTCTGGACAACATGGGCGGCAGCAGTGCGGACAGTGTCACGGCTACAGCGGCCGACGCACTCGCCGGCACAGGAGGATCGGAATCGCATACGCTGACGGTCGACGAGATGCCGTCGCACAACCACGAATTCCGGCGGGTTGGCAGTGGCAACGCGGGTGCGGAAGCGCGGGCCATCCAGACGCGCAGCAACTCGGATTGGGAAGCCAACGGCGTCATCATCGACGGCGCGGGTGGCGGTCAGGCGCACAACAACCTGCCGCCCTTCCTGTCGCTGAACTACATCATCAAGACCTGAGGGCGCGGGAGCCCTTATCCCGCTCATTCGCGGGAGCCCTCCCCTGCCCCCTCTCCCTCAAGGAGAGGGGGTTTCATTTTTTGCAAAGGGATGAAACTTCGACGGACTGTCCGCCTTCCCGGCCGCTGCAGCGGCGACCGTCCGGCTTGCAGGCAGGGAATGAGGTTGCTTCTTCTGAAATGCGAACATATGTTCCCCACATGGGGGCCCAGGCATGATAAACAGGGAATTGTCGCGTGGCCAAGAAAGCATTAACCAACAGAAGGGATAAGACAATGACGAGCGATCAGGCACCGGGCGCAGGCAACCCAACGGAAAGCCCGGTGGAAGAAGCGGGCGGCGTCTCCGGCATGGTGAACCTGACCATCAACCTGCCGGACAACATTCGCATCAGTACGGTGGACAGTGACGGGGAGGAAACGACTGTGAGTAATGGCAACACGACGGGCATGATTCAAATTTACGCCGGCTCAGCAGCGCCGGCTGGCTGGCTGCTCTGCAATGGCGCGGCGGTGAGCCGGGCGACCTATGCCGATCTTTTTGACGTAATCGGTACACGCTACGGTGTCGGCAACGCCAACACGACCTTCAATCTGCCGGACCTGCGCGGTCGCTTTCCGCTGGGCAAGGACGACATGGGGGAAGTGAGCGCGGACCGGGTGACGGCGGCGGAGGCGGACACCATCGGGGGCGCGAGCGGATTGGAGGACCATACACTGGTCGAGAACGAGACGCCTGTGCACACGCACGCGGTGGCTCGGACTGATCAGATACAGGGAAGGAACAATCAACGTTGGGCTTTCCGGACTTCAGACGGCGTGTTGCGCCCGTCTATTGAATATGACTTGTGGTTTGGACCGGACAGCGATCGTGTCGTAGGCAGAGGCGGAGACAGTAACTGGTCTCCCATCATTGACTACGGCGGCGGCCAGGCACACAACAACATGCCGCCCTACCAGACCGTGAACTACATCATCAAGACCTAGAACCGGCCCTCACCCCCCTGCCCCCTCTCCCTCAAGGAGAGGGGGTGGATCTCTAAATGGAAAACGTAGGGAGCGCTGGCAAGACGGTCATGGCGCGGGACGCAGGGCAAAGATGCGGGTGGCGGGCGGTGGGGCTGGCGAGGGTCTATGAATTGAGGGCGCAGCCATCGAGGCCGGGCAGATTGGCGAGGTGCTGCTGCATGGCGTCTTCAACGATGCCGTCGATGTGGACCTGAATGTCCTCGGCGGTGCTGGAGGTGCCGAGGGCGACTTCGCCGACGAGGCGCTCAAGCGCGTTTTTGCGCAGGCGGCGGTCCGTCCCGGTGAGTTTACCCGTGCGTTCGCGCCAGCTGAGGTCGCGCAACACCTGGGTGATCTGGGCCGGTTTGCCGCTGTTGAGTTTCTTTTCGATGAAACCCTGGCGGGTGCGGTGGTTGTCGTGCAGTTCATCGGGCGTGTCGCTCATGACATCTTCGATGAGGGTGGTGTCCTGCATCGCCTGCCGCAGTTCCGCGCTTTCGATGGCGTCTTCGGGGATCAGCAATTCGCCCGTCTCGTCAGCCAGTTTGATGCAAAAGTGGGGGCGGCGCTTGCCCTGGCGCTTAAGAATCCGAAGCCCGTCCACCGTACCGGCGCCGTAGCGCAGGTGTACGACCTTGTCGCCAACTTCCACCATAGGGATACCTGTCTTCCCGGCTGCCCCGCCCGGGCGCTGCAACAGCAGCCTCGACCCTTGCAGAGGGCCGGAAAATCACTGGATTTGGGGCCAGTATACCACAGGGGCCGACAGAATTGGAGGGTGAGTCCGGGCGCTCATGGCCGCCAGGTCTGACAGGGCGGCTTGCGCGGCGGGCCCGGGTGACTGGCACAGCTTCGTCCGGGATGACTACAATGCCGGCTTCAAAACTGCAGGAATGACGTCATGGCGGCAATGTCCCGGGAGAGCAGTTGGCGGGCGTGGTACAGCGCGGCGCGGCCGCGCACCCTGACGGCGACACTGGCGCCGCTGGCGCTGGCCGCCGTTATGGCAATCGATCACGGAGTCTTCGACGCGCCGGTTTTCGCGCTGGCGCTGGCAGGCGCGCTGCTGCTACAGGTGGCCACCAACCTCATCAATGAATATGCGGACTGGCGGCGCGGCGCGGACCGCTACAAGCAGGCCGGCCAGGGCATGACCATTAAGCAGGGCGTGTTGCCGGCCCGCCAGGTCCGGGCCGGCGCCTTGCTGAGTCTGGGAGCCGGCGTGCTGGCGGGGCTTCTGCTGCTATTGCGGGAAGGGCCGGACCTGCTGGCGTCACCCCTGCTGTGGATCGGTGCAGGCGGCGTGCTGGTCGCGATCACCTACACGGCGGGCCCTTTGCCGCTGTCGCGCCTCGGCCTTGGCGAACTGGCGGCGGGAATCTTCATGGGCCCGCTGATGGTGCTGGGCGCCTGGTACGTGCAGGCGCGTTGCCTCACCGGGCAGGCGCTGCTGGCTTCCCTGCCGCTGGCGCTGATGGTGGCGGCCATCCTGCATGCCAACAACCTGCGTGACATGGAGGCGGACCGCGCGGTGGGCAAACGAACCCTTGCGGTGCGATTCGGCTGGCGCGCGGCGCGCGCCGAATACCTGCTGCTGGTCTCGGGCAGTTACGCGTTGCTGTTGCTGCTGACCGCCACCGGGGGCATCCCCTGGCCCGCACTGCTCGCTTTGCTAACCCTGCCGGAAGCGCTGCGACTGCAGCGCCAGGCGATGGCCACGACGGACGTCGGCCTGCTGCATGGCGTGCAGGGCGGCACGGCGCGTCTGCACGGCCGCTTTGGTGGCGCGCTGGCCCTGGGCTGGCTGCTGGCAGCGCTGGCGGGCGCAGGAAGCGCTCCCCTGCCGCCGAATCTGTGTATGTGAAACATGTCACAAACAAGGTCCCGATGCAGGACCGGGCGCGGGTACGCGTATTGTCCTGCGCTATACTGCGAGCGCGGTAGCATCGCTGCGGATTGCATTCAGGGCGGAGGGACGGGATGCACGTCATCACGCTGCTCAACGAAAAGGGCGGCGTAGGCAAGACCACGCTGGCGACGCACATCGCCGCCGGTTTGGCCCTGATGGGTCAGCGGGTGGTGCTGATCGATGCAGACCCGCAGGGCCACGCGACGGTCATGTGCGGCATGCCGAAGGAGCCCGGGCTTTACAATCTGCTGGTGCGCGACGCCGGCCTGCAGGACACCATGCGGCAGGTGCCGGCCGGGCAATATCGCATTGAAGGCCGTGAACTGAAGGGCGAGTTGTTTCTCGTGCCCTCAAACATCGAGACGCGCAACATCGCCAACTCGATTTCGGACGCCTTTGCGGTCAGCGACCGCGTGCGCGAGCTGGAAGAGCTGATCGACTTCGTGATCTTCGATACCTCGCCGACGCCCTCGCTGCTGCACGGGTCCATTTATCTGGCGACGGACCACATCATTTACCCGACGAAGTGCGAGTACCTGTCCTTTGATGGTCTGGTGGAGAGCATCCGTCACCGCGAGGCGGCGCAGCAACATCGCGAGCGTTGGAACCTCGGACCGATCGAGGTCATGGGCATTGTGCCGACGATGTTTCGTCGCCAGACCCTGGAGCACCGTGAGAACCTTAAGGACCTGTGCAACATGTTTGGCGACAAGGTCTGGCCGCCGATAACCCAGCGCACGGTCTGGACCGAGGCGGTGTCCGATCGACGGCCCGTATTTGCGATGCAACCCCGCAGCCAGGCGGCCGCGGAGGCCCTCGACCTGGTGCAGCGCGTTCAGGCGGCGGTGTGACGTGGCGCAGCGACGACGTCGGCGGGACCGCGAAGGCACGCTGCTGAACCTGCAACGCAGCAGCGCGCAGGAGACCGCCGACGCGATCTATCGCGATCCGGGCCTGCCGCCGGACATTGCGGGCCTGGATGCGCAGCGCAAGTCGGCGCGGCCGGTGGACATTGGCAACATCTGGCCGGACCGGAGCCAGCCCCGTCGCGCCGTGCCCTTACGGGCGCGCCGGCACTGGGACGGCGATCCCCGTCACGTGGCGCAACTCTTCGACGGCTGGCAACAGGAATTGCAGCGGGATGGCGTCGCGCTGGACCTGGAGGCCCTGCTGCGGCAAAGGCACTGGCCGGAAGGCCTGGACGACAGCCCGGACGGGAGCGACGAGGCGGAGACCTGGCTGGAGCGGACCGACTCTCTGACGGCCACGCTGCCGGGCCTGGTGCGGCTGGCGGTCAACATTCGCCAGATCGGGTTGACGAACCCTGTCACGGTGGCGCGCGCGGAGCGGGCATTCCAGCTGGAAACCGGTGAACGGCGCTGGCTGGCCTTTCATTTGCTGCACCTGCACTTTCCCGATGAGAACTGGTCGCACATCCCGGCGCATCTGGTGGAACAGGTGGATGTCTGGCGCCAGGCGGGCGAGAACAGCGCGCGCCGCGACCTGAACGCCATCGGACGCGCGCGTCAACTGGCGATATTGCTGATGGACCTGCTGCGCGAGCGGGGTCACAGCTTTCGCGATTTTGACGAGGTGCTGGCGTCGGGCGGCAGCGAACGCGACTACTACGCCCAGGTGGCGGACGGCCAGGAATTCCGCATCCCCCGCGGCGAGGGCGAGCGACTGCTGAACGCCATGGGCCTGCACAGTCCCACGCAGTTGCGCCAGTACCGCGCCCTGTTGCGCCTGGACGACGCGAGCTGGCAGGACGCCGACGAGCGCAACCTGGGCGAAGGCGAAGTCCGGCGTCGGAAGCAAGGGGACGGCGTGCGCCGCCGGCCGCCTGCGCCGGAGCGCAATCCCTTTACGGACCCTGCCATCGCTCGTCGCCGCCAACGCATTTGGCGATACGCGCAGCGTTATTCTGGTTTGGGCCAAAGCGAACGGCAGCAGGCCCTCGAAATGATCGATCTGGACCGGCGATGGCTGCAGGAGTTCCAGGAGGCCCTCCGCCGCCGCGGCTAGCGTAACATCGGTTACGGTTACGCTGCTCGCGGTCAGGACCCGGCCACAGCGTGGCGCCCGCAGGCAACACTCCCGCACTCTCGAAAAGGCATTGCCGTGCCGGCAAGCGTAACGGCTGTTACGGTTTCCGGACGCCAGGCAGGAAACATTGCCGATATGTGAAATTGTTCACTAATTGGACTGCCAATTGACCTGGCTGCCTGCGGGCCGGCGTGGTTGTGGAGCAAACCCTGTAGCAGGGCGGATCGATGCAGGCACGGGTACACTTGGGCGGCTTTGACCGCGGCGGTTACGTAACAGGAAGGGCAGGGCATGACGAAAATCACCTTCATTGGCGCCGGCAGCACCGTATTCGCCCGCAACCTGATGGGCGACATCCTGCAGTACCCCGCGCTGCAGGACGTGACTCTCAGTTTGCATGACATCGATGAGGAACGTCTCTCGACATCCGGCATCGTGGCGCAGAAGGTGGCCGAAACGTTGAGGGTTGCAGCGACGATCGAGACCACGACCGACCGCAGGGCGGCGCTGGACGGGGCCGATTACGTCATCAGCATGTTTCAGATCGCCGGCTACAAGCCCGGTACAGTGATCGACTTTGAAGTGCCGAAGCGCTACGGGCTAAGACAGACAATCGGCGACACGCTGGGCATCGGTGGCATCATGCGCGCCCTGCGCACCATTCCCGTCTTTCTCGACATGGCGCGGGACATGCAGGAACTCTGCCCCGACGTGATGCATCTGAACTACGTCAATCCAATGGCCATGAACTGTCTGGCGCTGAACCGCGGCAGCGCGATTCGCAGCGTCGGTTTGTGCCACAGCGTACAGGGCACGGCGGCGCAGCTGGCGCGCGATATTGACGTGCCGCTGGCGGAGATCAACTATCTGGCGGCGGGCATCAACCACATGGCCTTCTACCTGAAGTTCGAACGTGACGGCGAGGACCTGTACCCGCTGATTCATCAGGTGCAGCGCGACGGGCGTGCGCCGGAGCACAACCGGGTGCGTTATGAGATGTTGCAGCGCCTGGGCTACTACGTGACGGAATCGAGCGAGCATTTCAGCGAATACGTCCCCTGGTTCATCAAGCGCGACCGCGGCGATCTGATTGAGGAGTTCAACGTGCCGCTGGACGAGTACCTGCGGCGCTGCGAGCAGCAAATTGACCACTGGCAGAAGCTGAGGGCGGAGATGGAAGCGCCCGATTACCGGCCCGGGATTCGCCGCAGCATGGAGTACGGCTCGCAGATCATCAACGCGATGGAGACCGACGAGCCGGTGGTGATTTACGGCAATGTCAGCAATGACGGGTTGATCGACAACCTGCCCGCAGGCTGCGCGGTGGAAGTGCCCTGTCTGGTGGACTGCAACGGCGTGCAGCCGACGCGCATCGGCGCGCTGCCGCCCCAACTGGCGGCCCTGATCCGCAGCAACGTCAACGTACAGGAGTTGACGGTGGAAGCGGCGCTGACGGGCAGGCGCGAACACATCTACCATGCGGCCATGCTGGACCCGCATACGGCGGCCGAACTTTCGCTGGAGCAGATATACGCGCTGGTGGACGATCTGATCGAGGCGCACGGGTACTGGTTGCCGGAATACCACTGAGTTTTTAAATTTCTTGCCGGTTATTCCGCGTTGGACGTCGTAGCGGTCCTCACCCCCGGCCCCATTTTCCGTCCCCGGGGACGGGAGCCTCTTCCCACTTTCAGTGGGAGCCCTTCAGGGAGAGGGGGCAAAAATCCCGCCGGAAGTGCCGACGGTGTCCTGTGCGGGCGAGAATGTTAACGGTTACCGGTAGGCGAGTTTGGGAGTCCCTCTCCCTGAGGGAAGGGCTCCCGCGACTGAGCGGGAAAGGATTTAGGGTGAGGGCACAGCGCACTGGCCGCTCAGGTCAGTGAAGTGACGCTGGCGCCGGCGGCGGGCTGACAGACATAGAGCGTCGCCGCCAGCCCCGTGGCTTCCTCGTAGTCGCGGGCGACACTGGCCGTGAAGTTCTCATGGGCCGCCGCCTGCACAAGGGCGACGGCGCAGCCGCCGAAGCCCGCGCCGGTCAGGCGGGCGCCGAAACAACCGGGCTGGCGGCGCGCACTGTCGACCAGGGCGTTCAGGGCGTCCGTGGACACTTCGAAATCGTCGCGCAGGCTGTCGTGGCTGGCGTTCATCAGGTCACCCAGTTGTTGCGCGTCGCCCCGAAGCATGGCGTCCGCGGCATTGAGGGTGCGGGCGTTTTCGCCGATGACGTGACGCGCCCGGCGGTAGACAAGCTCGTCCAGTTGCGCCGCTTGACCAGCAAGAGTGGCTTCACTGACGTCGCGCAGGGCGCTGACGCCGAAGTGTTGTGCGGCGGCCTCACACTGCGCGCGGCGCTGGTTGTAGGCGGAATCGACCAGGCCGCGTCGCGTCATGCTGTCCATCACAACCACGACGCTCTCCGATGGAATTGGCACCAGGCGGGTTGCGAGGCTGCGGCAGTCGATCAGCAGGGCGCTGCCGCTAACGCCGGCGGCCGCGATCATCTGGTCCATGATGCCGCAGTTCATGCCGACCCAGTCGTTTTCAGCGCGCTGCGCATGACGGGCGATGACGGCCGGCTCCCACGCGAAGCCGGAGACGGCCTGGAAGGCGCGCGCGACGGCCAGTTCCAGCGCCGCTGATGAGGACAGGCCGGAGCCGATGGGCACGTCGCCGGCCATGACCCCCTGCCAGCCGCGCAGGGGCAGGTCGGCCTGTTGCAGGGCCCAGGCGACGCCGCGCAAGTACTCGGGCCAGCCGTCGTCCGCGTGTTCGAGTTGGTCGACGTGGATGTCCACCTGGCTATCGAAATCGAGGGAATGGACCAGCACGCGCCGGTCGCTGCGCGGCGCCAGGGCGATCCAGATGGCGCGGTCGATGGCCATCGGCAGGACAAAGCCGTCGCTGTAGTCGGTATGCTCGCCAATCAGGTTGACTCGGCCCGGCGCGCGCGCCAGCAGGGCAGGGGCCCCGCCGAAGCGTTGCCGGTAAGCGGCGCTGACACGGTCGGCGAGGGACATGGCTAACTCCTCTTGAAATTGAATCGCCGTCGGCGCAGCGATTGAACGCGCGACGGGTTCCCATTCTGGCACAGACCCTCAGGTTTGCGAAACCTGGCGGGCCCGGATATTTTCGGCAGGCACGCTGTAGCACTGGCGTAAAACGCGATCAGGGGAGAGGAACTGATGCCGTCACTGTTAACGCTTGAGGAAATGCAGCAGCAGCGCGAGGCCCTGGCCGGCGACTGGCAGAGGCCGACCTGGCACTTCCTGCCGCCCTCCTGCTGGATGAACGACCCCAACGGCCTGCTCCAGTGGGGCGATCAGTACCATCTTTTCTATCAGCATTACCCGTGGAAGGCTGTGCATCGCGACATGCACTGGGGCCACGCAGTCAGCGAGGACCTGATCCACTGGCGCGACTTGCCGGTGGCCTTCGCGCCTGTGCCGGGCAGTTATGACGAATCTGGCGTGTTTACCGGCTGCGCGGTCGACAATGACGGCGTGCCCACGGTGATTTACACCGCCACCAGCGGCCCGGGCAGCCAGGTGCAGGTGCAGGCCCTGGCGACCGGCAGCGGCGAGGACCTGGTGCACTGGGAGCGACACCCGGCCAACCCTGTACTCAGCGAGGTGCCGGCCCTTTCCGGCCAACAGCGCGACTTCCGCGACCCCTTCGTATGGCGCGAGGACGACGGCTGGTACATGGTGCTGGGCTGCCGCATCGAGGGCAACGGCGGCATGATCCCGCTCTATCGCTCGCCGGACCTGGTGGACTGGGAGTACCTGGGGCCGATGATCACCGGCGACGTGGACAAACATGGCCGGATGTGGGAGTGCCCGAACTTTTTCAAACTGGGCGACAAGTGGGTGTTGTACTTCTCGTCCATTCATGACGACCGGACCAACACGGTCTACTGGATCAGCGGCGACTTTGACGGCCGTCGTTTCCACCCGGAGACGGACGGCGTGCTGGACCATGGCTACTATTACGCGCCGCTGTGCATCGAGGACAGCCGGGGGCGACGGCTGATGTGGGGCTGGCTGCGCGAGGGGCGCAGTATCTCCGAACAGGTGAACGCCAACTGGTCCGGCGTACAGGCCATCCCGCGCGTGCTCAGCCTGGACAGTCAGCAACGCCTGGTGATGGAGCCCGTCGCCGAGTTGGCCGGCATTCGCGGCGCGCACACGCAACAGGGCGCGCAGGACATAAACGGAGAAATCGCGCTGGACTGCGGCAGTCTGTCGCTGGAACTGCGCGCCAGTTTCGCGGCGCAGGGCCAGGCCGGTTTAAGGCTGGCCCAGGCGGCCGACGGCAGCTATGGCGCGGAAATCAGTTGGGACGCGGCGACGCAGGAACTGACCGTGACGCGGCGGGACGACAGCCTGTTCAACGACAGTGATCCCTGTGTTGCCCCGCACGAACTGGCGGCGGACGAGAACCTGGACCTGCTGGTCCTGCTGGACGGCTCGGTGCTGGAGATCATCGCCAACGGCCGCAGCAGCATCACCAGTCGCATCTATCCGCCCGATGCCGATTGTACGGGTCTGGCGCTGACGGGCGCCGGCGCGCGGCTGAATTCGCTGGACGTGTGGCAGATGCAGCCGGTATTTCCCTGAGTTGGCGCGGCCGGACACGAGGCTCTTCCTGAAGCCGGGGTTCTCGATGAACTGACCTGCTTCTTCACGCGCTACACGGCACTGGTCGTCAGCCTCGAGCAATCGCCGCGGGACGCGCAGGACTACCTGCAGCGTGAGTTGGAGGGCCTCTACGCGCGCAATGCGTAAGGGTTCCAGGGACAATTTGCAGGGCAACGGCCAGAGGTCGTTGCCCCTTTTTTCGCTTGAGTCCAATGCAGGGAATTGTTGCCTGACCCTGGTTGCGGAGTGGACAACGGGCGGTCAAAATATGATTTGCGCCGGCGCGGACAGGAGTGGGGTGCTGCTGCTCCAGGCCGTACACGGGCGGAAAAGTGTTGGTGGGACAGGAGGAATAAGAAATGGGCACTTTAAGTCGACGGGAAATGTTACAGGCGAGCGCGGCCACTGTGGCCGGGGTCGCCGCCACCGCGTTGCCGGGGGGCGTGACGTTGGCCTCGGCGCCATCGCAGGATGCGGTCACCATTCGGCTGCAGGCCGACCCGAAAGATTATCAGGAAGTCATCGACGCCTACGCCGGCGTCGCGCCCAACGTCACGGTCGAGGTGGTCAGCGTGACCGGCATCGATCACGCGGAGGTGGCGACCAAGATTCTGGCCTCGCTGGCGGCCGGCACGCCGGTGGACATCGGCTTCGCGGCCACCGAAGCGACCCAGCTCTATGCGGGCGAGGGCCTGGCGCTGGGCATGAAGGAGCGCCTGCTGGACCAGGCCGACGACTTCAGGGAATATTTCTCGGATGTCAGTCCGGTGCTGGTCGAAACCGACCTCTATGAAGACGACCTGTATCAGTTGCCGCGCGACTTTAACGCCGCCAACATGTGGCTGAACACCAAACTGATAGCGGAAGCCGGCCTGGAAGTACCTGGCGAGGAGTGGACGAAGGATGACTTTAACGAATATGCCAAAGCCCTGACCGGACTGGGGCCGGAAGGCGATTCTTTCGGTTATGCCTGGAACAACGGGCTCTGGGGCGGCTGGCTGCCCTGGATTTTCGTCAACGAGAGTAATCTGCTGACCGAGGAGCGTGTGGCGGGCGGCGAGTGGCTGTGGGACACCTTCTACGCCGATGACCCCAACGCCGCCGGGCGTGGCGGTGGCTTCCGCTGGCCGGAACCGCAGGCCAACAATCCATTGAACGTCGAGGCGCTGGAGCACGTCGTCGCGCTGACGCGGGACGGTTACGCGCCTTCAGTGGAGCGGGGCTTCGCCGAGAATCTGTCGGGCTTTTTTGCCGGCGACAAGATCGGTATGTACCCGGGCGGGGGCTTCTTCACCGGCTTTCTGCAGGACGCGGGCATGGAACCGGGCACTTACGATGCCCAGTTCTGGCCGAACTGGCAGTCGCAGCGGCACCAGCTGGGCGTGGGCGCCCTGTGGATCCTGATCGGCGGTCATGAAGATGCGGCCTGGGACTTCGTCAAGTGGCATACAGGCCGTGACGTGATGGAGATGATCGGCTTCTTCAGGGTGACGCGCACGACGCCGGCGCGGCGCTCAATGTGCACGGCAGAGCGTTTTCCAAACGTGAACAACTGGAACATTTTCTACGATACGGTGGACGCCCGGCCGGACACGGGGCCGATTCCGGCGCCGGTCTTCTCAATCGAATTGACGAACATTTTCACGCGCTACACGGAACTGGCCGTCAGCCTCGAGCAGTCGCCGCAGGAGACTCTGGACAACATGCAGGCGGAACTGGAGGACCTCTACGCGCGCAACGCGTAAGGGTTGCAGGGACACATTACGGGGCAAGGGCCAGTGGTCGTTGCCCCTTTTTGTTTTCGCTTGAGTCCAATGCAGGTATTCATTGTCTTACCCTGGTTGCGGCGTGGACAACAGATGGTTAGAATTTGGCCTGCGCAATTGCGCGGACTTGCCCGCAACGGGCTGGCCAAAGGGCCCGGCGTTCTGCTGCTCCGGGCCACAGACGGTCGCAATATTGTTGGAGGGAATTGGGAGAATAGGAAATGGGCAACTTAAGTCGGAGAGAAATGCTACAGGCGAGCGCGGCCGGTGTGGCCGGGGCCGCCGCCGCCGCCTTGCCGGGGAGCGTGTCGCTGGCCTCTGCGCCATCGCAGGACCAGATTAACATGCGGTATCAGGTTTTTAACGTGGATACCGTCCAACACATGCTCAACACCTACATGGAGTTGAACCCGCACGTGAACATTGAGGCCATTTCCGTCACCGGCGTCGATCATCAGGAAGTCGCCACCAAGATTCTGGCGACCCTGGCCGCCGGCAACCCGGTGGACGTCGGCTTCGCCTGCACCGAGGTGACTCACCTCTACGCCGGTGAGGGTCTGGCGCAGCCGCTGACCCCGCGTTTGATGGACGATGCGGACGAGTTCATGGAGTACTACGCCGACACCAGTGCGGCGCTGTCGGAGACCATGCTCTACGAGGGCGACGTCTACCAGTTGATGGACAACTTCAACGCGGCCAACATGTTCTTCAACAAGAATCTGCTGGCAGAGGCCGGGCTGGAAATGCCGGGCAAGGAATGGACGAAGGACGACTTCTACAGCATGGCGCAGGCCATGACCGGCATCGACGGTTCCTTCGGCTATGGCTGGATCAACCGTTTCTGGGGCAGCTGGATGCCCTGGATCTTCGTCAATGACACCAACGTGCTGGAGGAAGAGCGGGCGCCCGGCGGCGAGTGGTTCTGGGACACCTTCTATGCGGGTGACGAGCGGGCCGTGGGGCGCGGTGGTGGCTGGCGCTGGCCGGCGCCGCAGGCCAACAACCCGAAGATGGTTGAGGCTCTGGAATTCGTGGTCTCGCTGACGCAGGAGGGACTGACGCCGGCGGTGGAAATCGGCGGTGGCACCACCCTGCTGGGCTTCTTCAGCGGCAACAAGCTGGGCATGACGCCGGCGGGCGGCTTCTGGGCCGGCGGGCTGATCAACTCCGGCCTGGAACCGGGCTCCTTCGACACGCAGTTCTGGCCGGAGTGGAAGTCGCAACGGCATCAGCTGGGCGTTTGCGGCCCGTGGATTCTGGATGGCGGCGGCCAGGAAGACCAGTGCTGGGATTTCCTCAAGCACTACAAGAAGCGTGAGATTCAGGACGCCCTGGGTCACTTCACGCCCCTGCCCCTGACGACGCCGACACGGCGTTCGCTGAACACGGAAGAGCGCTTTGGCCAGACGGGCGTGGAGAACTGGCGCGTGTTCTACGACACAATCGACGAGCGGCCGGACACGGGTCCGATCGCGCAGCCGGTATTTGTGGTGGAACTGACCAACATCTTCACGCGTTACACCGGTCTGGCGACCAACGGCGAGCAGACGCCGCAGGAAGCGCTGGACAACATGCAGGCGGAGATGGAAGACCTCTACGCGCGCAACGCGTAGTCCATTGAAGCAGGCGAACGCGACTGTGCAGTTGCCTGCGCTGCAGCTGCACAGTCGCCATTCCTCAAGATAAACGACCAACGGGAGGGCCCGGCGTGGCTTCCGAGACGACCCTGGGCAGCGGTCGACGCAACTGGCTGCCCGCCTGGCTGGCCGGTGATACGGTGCAGGGCATCCGACGCCAGCGGATGGTGCTGGGCGTTCTGTTCCTGCTGCCTACGCTGATCGGTCTGATTGTTTTCGTGCTGGCCCCGATCGTGGTGGCCGTCGCGTTGGGATTCATGAAATGGAACGTATTCCGGCCGCCGGAATTCATTGGCCTGAAAAATTTCGCACGTCTGTTTCAACATGAACTGGTAGGAAACAGCTTCAGCAACACCTTCGTCATGATGGCGATGACGGTGGGTATGCTGGAGGTCTTCGCCATCTCACTGGCGCTGTCGGTGCACCGCTTCGCGCGCAGTCGCCTGGCGTACATCTTTCGCACGGTCTGGTTCCTGCCGGTGCTGCTGTCGGGGGTATCGGTGGCCGTCACCCTGTCCTATTTGTTCCACACGGACTTCGGCGTCGTCAACTATTATCTTGGCGTCCTGGGTATCGACAAGGTGCCCTGGCTGGTCTCCAGCGACATCGTGCGTTTCAGCGTCTCGCTGGCGACGGTCTGGCGCAACCTGGGCTTCACCTTCATCATTTATCTGGGCGGCGTGAGCGCGCTGCCGCAGGAGATTCTGGAAGCTGCCACGGTGGACGGGGCGCGCGGGCTAAAGCGGCTGTGGCTGATCACGCTGCCGCTGTTGAGCCCGACAATTCTGTTTGCGACGGTAATCGACGTCATCCGCCTGCTGCAATTTTTCGACGAGCCCTACGTAATGACGCGCGGCGGACCGGGCGACTCGAGCCGCACGACCGTGATGATGGTCTACGACACGGCCTTTGCCAACCTTGAGTTCGGTTACGCGTCCAGTATTTCCGTGATCCTGTTCCTGATCATTCTGGCGGTGACCGGTTTCCAGTTCCTGCTCAGCAAACGCTGGGTCTTCTACCAGTAGGGGAGGAGAGACGATCATGACGGTCATCAACCGGCTCTCTTCCCGTCGCCGCGGTGATGAGGACGTCGTCGAGCGCATTCCGGACTGGATGCCGCGCAGCGCCGCGGACTGGCTGGCGATGGTATTCATGCTGATCATCGGCATATTGACGATCATGCCGATCGTTTGGGTTGTTACCACGTCGTTGCGCACGCCGGCGGAATCCTTCACGGTGCCGCCGGAATGGATTCCGAGGGACCTGTATTTTGGCAACTATCTGCAGGTCTTCGATGAGATCCCCTTCGTTTATCAGATGGGCAACAGTTTCTTCGTGACCCTGTCGACGGTCGTCGGGCAATTGACCACGGCCACCCTGGCGGGTTACACCTTCGCCCGGCTCTACTTCCCGGGGCGTGACGTGTTGTTCTGGGTGGTGCTGGCGACACTGATGATCCCTTATCAGGCGACGTTGATCCCGCTCTTCATCATCATTTCCAGGGTATTCGGCCTTGCGGACACCCTGTGGTCGCTGATTTTGCCGGCCCTGCCGACGGCCTTCGGCACCTTTCTGCTGCGTCAGTACTTCCTGCAGATCCCGGGGGAATACGAGGAAGCGGCGATGATGGACGGGGCCAACCAGTTCCAGATTTTCCGTCGCGTCTACCTGCCGATGGTGGCGCCGGGCATGGCGATCCTGGCGGTGCTGGCCTTCAACGGCAAATGGAACGACTTCCTGACGCCGCTGATCTTCATGAACACCACGTCGAGGTTCCCCATCACGCTGGGTATCAACGACCTGCAGCGCTACATGATGACCGGCAGCATCTCGGTGGTGCTGGCGGCGATCGTGATGGCCACGCTGCCGGTGGTTTTGGTCTACGTCTTCGGCCAGCGCTATCTGATCGAGGGCCTGATGGTGGGCGGTCTGAAGGGCTAGAGTTCCTGACTACCTGACTCGCGAACTCTCAACTTCAGACAAACGGCCTTCACTCCGCAACTCCTTTCCCGCTCAGTCGCGGGAGCCCTTCCCTCAGGGAGAAGGGCTTTAATTTGTGGTGCTGGATGGTCCTGCGGAGGCGAGGGGTGTCATCTCGCGGTCGGCGCGCAGGAAGTCGATGTCATGGCGCGTTGTGCCCTGCAGGGCGAGGTCGGCCAGAATCTCGCCGCCGACGCTGGCGAACTTGAAGCCGTGGCCGCTGAAGCCGGCGGCGAAGCAGACCTGTTCGTGCTGCGGGTGGTGGTCGATGATGAAGTGTTCGTCGGGCGTGTTGGTGAACATGCAGACCTTGTAGAGCAGGGCAGGGCCGGCGCCCGTCGGGAAATAGCGCTGCGCGAACTGCAGCAGGACCCGTTCATCCGCTGCGCTGATCCGCTCACGATCGAGCGAGTCGGGGTCGGCGGGCTCGTCGAGGTGATGATAACGGCCGAACTTGAAACCCTGACCGGCGAAATCCGGAAAGCCATAGTAGCGGCCCTCGTCAACCAGGCAGTTGAAGACCGGGAAGCGTTCCGCCTTGAAGTGCGCCGGCTCCCGCGGTTGCAGCCAGACCAGCACCTGGCGTTCGGGAAGGGCGACCGTATCCAGTTCTGGCAAGAGTTGTCCGGCCCAGGCGCCGGCGCAGATGACCAGGCGCCGCGCAAGATGGACCGCATCATCCGTTCGCAGCTCTACCAGCCCGTCTGCACGGACCTGCCAGTCCCGCACGCGAACGTTGGTATGCAGTTCCGCGCCATGTGACCGGGCGGCGCTAACGTGGGCGCGAATGCAGGCCTCCGGCAGCAGGAAGCCCCCGTCAGGCTGGTACAGTCCCATGGTGTCCGCCGGGAAACGATATGCCGGCCAGCGCGCGCTGATTTCCGCGTTGGTCAGGGCCTCATGCTCAAGGCCATGCTCGATACAGGACTGAAGGGAGCCGGTAAAGATCTCGTCATTGGCCGGGCCACAATCCAGCGAGCCACAGATGTGGAGCAGTTGCTCACCGGCGCCCTTCTCCAGTTCGCGCCAGAGTTCGTAACTGCGGCGCAACAGGGGCACGTAGGCCGGGTCTTCGTAGTAGGCAAGGCGGATGATGCGGGTCAGGCCGTGGGAGGATCCCATCTCGTGGGCGACGCCGAACTGTTCGAGGCCGAGCACGCGTTGGCCGCGACGGGCGAGGTGGAAGAGCGCGGCGCTGCCCATCGCGCCGACGCCAAGGACGATGACATCCCAGGGTTTCGCATTCATGGTCCTGTGTTTCTCCCTTTACGAAGGACGTGATGCTCCCGGGCAGGGGAAGACAGCCTTGCCGGCCGGAGTGAACCTGCCGCTCAGGTGGTGAGGTCGGGAGCGGTGGCGGCGCTGTTGAGGTCCAGTTCCTCGGCGAAGTGACAGGCCGACCAGTGGCCCGGGCGCGTCTCGCGCAGCAGGGGCGTTTCCGTCTTGCAGCGATCGCGGGCATGGATACAGCGAGGGTGAAAGTAGCAGCCGCTGGGCGGGTTGGAAGGGTCGGCGACTTCGCCCTGCAGGCGCACGTTGCTGCGTTTGACGCGCGGGTCCGGCGTGGGCGCGGAGGCGAGCAAGGCCTCGGTGTAAGGGTGCTGCGTCTCGTTGAAGAGCTCGTCGGTGTCGCTGATCTCGACGATTTTGCCGACGTACATCACAGCCACGCGGTCGCAAAGGTGACGCACGACGCTCAGGTCGTGGGAGATGAAGAGGTAGGTCAACTCGAATTCCTGCTGCAGGTCCTTGAGCAGGTTGAGGATTTGCGCCTGAATGGAGACGTCGAGGGCGGAGACGGGCTCATCACAGATGAGCAATTGGGGGTTAAGCGCCAGGGCCCGGGCGATGCCGATGCGTTGCCGCTGGCCGCCGCTGAAGGCGTGCGGATAACGCGACATGACCTCCGGCCGCAGCCCGACGAGCCGCAGCAATTCCGCCACGCGATCGCGCAGGGCGCTGCCACCAAGCACGTTGTAATTGCGCAGCGGTTCGCTGACGATTTGCTCCAGCGTCATACGCGGGTTGAGCGAGGAGTAGGGGTCCTGGAAGATGAGCTGGATACTCTGCCAGACAGGCTGCAGTTGATCGCGGTCGAGCTGGGCGAGGTCGATTTCTTCCTGCTCGCTGCGGGTGAAGAGGATTTCGCCGCCGGTTGGTGTGTCGGCGCGCAGGATGACGCGGCCGGTCGTGGTCTTGCCGCAGCCGGATTCACCAACCAGACCCAGTACTTCGCCGCGCGCGATGTCGAAGCTGACGCCATCCACGGCGCGAACCTGGCCGGTGACGTGGCGGGCAAAGACGCCACGCTTCCAGATGGGGAAAAACTTGCGCAAGTCGCGGACGCGCAGCAACTTGCCGTTTTCAGCGATCATGCCTTCGTCCTTTCGCCGGAAGCGGGCAGGATTTCATGTACCCGCGCGCACAGCGCCCACTGGCCGCGTCCGACCTCAACCAGTTCCGGATTGCCGCACTGCGCCGGCACGTAGTGGTTGCAGCGGGGGTGGAAGGCGCAACCGGGCGGAATGTTGTAGGGGTCGGGCACGTTGCCGACGATCGATTCGAGTCGCTCGGTGACGACGTCATGACGCGGGATGGAGCGCAGCAGGGCCTGGGTGTAGGGATGGGCAGCCTGGTGAAAGATGGTATCCACGTCTGCGATCTCGACTTCCTTGCCGAGGTACATGACGGCCACGTCGTCGGCCATTTCGGCGATGACGCCCAGGTCGTGGGTGATGAAAAGGATGGCCATGCCGAATTCTTCCTGCAGGTCCCGCATCAGGTCCAGGATTTGCGACTGGGTGGTGACGTCGAGAGCGGTGGTGGGCTCATCGGCGATCAGCAGGCGCGGGCTGCAGGTGAGGGCCATGGCGATCATGACCCGCTGGCGCATGCCCCCGCTCAGTTCGTGGCGGTAGGAATCCAGCAGGCGCGTTGGTTGCGACAGACCGACGCGGTTCAGCAACTCGACGGACTGTTCGGTGGCTTCTGCGTCGGTGGCGTTGTGGTGCAGGCGGATGGCCTCGATCATCTGGTTGCCGATACTGTGCACCGGGCTGAGCGAAGTCATCGGTTCCTGGAAGATCATGGCGATTTCGCTCCAGCGGAGATTGCGTATTTCAGGCCCCCGCGCATCGAGTTGGGCGATGTCAACCGGATTTTCCGATCGCCATACCAGAGAATCTCGCCCTGGTCGATGCGCCCTGGCCGTTGCACCATGTTGAGGATGGCGCGCGCCGTTACGCTCTTGCCGCAGCCGCTTTCGCCGACGACGCCCAGTGTCTTGCCGGGACGCAGGTTGAGATTGACTCCCGACACGGCGCGCACGATGCCCTCGGTCAAATAGAAACTCACGTGCAGGTCGCGGACCTCCAGCAGCAGGTCACTCATGGCTGGCTCCCGTGGCAACTCATCGACTGAAGGGATCGGCGGCGTCGCGCAGGCCGTCGCCAAGGAAGTTGAATGCCAGCACGGTGATGACCACAGCCAGGCCAGGCAAGAGGAGCCAGGGCGCCAGGGCGACGGTGCGGACGTTTTGGGCCTCCTGCAACAACACACCCCAGCTGATGACGGGCTGCTTGAGGCCAAGGCCGAGGAAGCTGAGCGCGGTCTCGGCGAGGATGATGCCGGGGATGGAGAGGGTCAGGGAGGCGATGAGGTGACTGGTGAAGGAAGGCACCATGTGGCGCAGGATGATGCGCCGGTCGCTGGCGCCGCCGAGACGGGCCGCGAGGACGAAGTCTTCGGTGCGCAGGGCGAGGAAGCGACCGCGCACCTGGCGCGCCAGACCGGTCCAGCCAATGGCGGAGAGGATGATGGTGATGCCAAAGTAACGCCACTCCAGCGGCCATTCAGGGGGCAGGGCGGCGCTGAGCCCCATCCAGAGGGGGATTGAAGGGATGGAGCGGATAAATTCGATGACGCGCTGGATGATGTTGTCCAGCTGGCCGCCGTAGTAGCCCGAAATGCCGCCAAGGATGATGCCCAGGATCAGGCTGAGAAAGACGCTGACCAGGCCAATGGACAGCGAAATACGGCCGCCGGAGACGATGCGCGAAAACATGTCGCGGCCAAGCCGGTCTGTACCCAGGGGAAAATAGGTGGCCCCGGGGTCGGCGTCGGGGCCGAGGCCGAAGAGGTGGATGTCGGTCTCGAAGATCCCCCAAAGTTTGTAAGGTCTGCCGGGGGTGAAGAAAAAGAGCGGATGCCAGACAGTGGTATCGACCCCATAGCTGCGCCGCAGGGTCTCCGGATCGCGCACGGTACTCAGGCCGTAGACGCCGGGCCGCAGCGAAAAGTTACCTTCAGCGTCGATAAAGGAGATGGCCTGGGGCGGCACGTTTTTCCACGAGGCATTGACGCCGTTGGGGTCCTCGTGCGAGACGAACTCGGGAAAGATCATGCCCAAAAGGTAGAAGACGATGAGAATGGCCACACTGACCAGAGCGATCCGGTGCTTGCGGAACTTCCACCACATCAACTGGCGTGGCGTGGCGATCGCTACCTGGTCGTGATCTTCCAGGGGGTCTCGCAATGCGCCGGTTGTGGTCGGTCGGGCTTCCTCAAGGGCCATGAAAGGGCTCCGGAACTATTCGAGACGGATACGCGGATCGATCACAGCCAGCAGAATATCGGAGAGCAGGGTGCCAATGATGGTCATCACACTGACAATCAGGACGATAGCGCCTGCGAGAAACATGTCCTGCGAAAGCAGGGAACGCAGCAAAATCGGGCCGATTGTGGGCAGATTGAGTACGACGGCGACGATGACGACGCCGCCAACAAGTTCGGGCAGGGCATAGCCAATGGTGCTGATAAAGGGGTTGAGGGCGACGCGCACCGGGTACTTCCAGATCAGGCGCCATTCGGCAAGGCCCTTGGCGCGCGCGGTCTCGACATAGGGTTGAGTAATCTCGTCGAGCATGTTGGCGCGCATGGTGCGAATCAGACCGGCGGTGCCGGCAGTGCCGACCACGACCATCGGAATCCACAGGTGATTGAGCAGGTCAATAAACTTGTTCAGGTCCCAGGGCGCGTCGCGGTATTCCGGTGAAAAGAGGCCGCCGACGTGTTGATCGAAGACGGAAAAGCCGATCCACATCAGCACCAGGGCCAGCATGAAGTTGGGGATGGCGAGCCCGAGAAAGCCGAAAAAGGTCGCGATGTAATCCCCGGCCGAATACTGGCGGGTGGCTGAAAACACGCCAATTGGGATGGCCACCGTCCAGACGAAGAGGATGGTGGAAATGTTGATGAGTACTGTATAGCCAATGCGGTTCCAGATGATCTGGTTGACGGGAATGCGCCATTCGAGCGAGCGGCCGAAGTCGCCGCGCAGCACAATGTTGCCGATCCACTTGATGTAACGGTTGGGTATCGGTTCGCCGAGGCCGTAGGACACGCGCATCTGCTCAAGACGCTCTTCGGAGAGGATGTCGCCCTGTTCGGCAAGGGTGGCCGCGTAGGACGTCAGGTAATCGCCAGGCGGCAACTCGATGATAATGAAGGCCACGACCGAGATGGCGGCCATGGTAAAGACTGCGATGATGGCCCGGCGCACTATGAAGCGAAGCAAGGTCAGGCGCTCCCGGTCAATTTTCGACGACGGTGGAGGATGATCATTGCGGCAGACCCGATATGTTGCCGGTTTCGAGGTCGGCTTCCTGCGGTTTCGCCAGATGCACGCCGGCGGTCAACATGGCCTCGAAGAACATGGGCAGCCAGTACTGGAACTTCTCTGGCGTCGCGCCCTGGGCGGTGAGCAGCACCTGGTAGTTGTGGCGGTAGAGGCCGCGTACCCAGCGCTTGCGACGCTGTCCGCCATCGTCGTAGCAATAACGCGCCTGCAGATGGATGCGCGGGCCATAGAGGACTTCCTGCTCGCGTTCTTCGATTTCAACGCCGGGCAAGGCCTCAATGGCGCCGAAGAAGCCTTCGGCGATAGCATCCTCGTCTTCCGCCGTGATGTCGAAACCGAGATCGACCAGCTGGGCGGCGAAGACTGTCTGGTCGTCGTCGGCGACGGGGCCGTAGACGACGCCCTCACGCCCGTCATCCCAACTGAACTCGTGCCAGTCGATGGGGATGAAGAATGAGAAATTGTCGTGTCGGTGCCAGTGAAGGCCGCGAAAGACCGGTCGTTCCTTGTCGGACAGTCCTGGCATGGGCGCACTCCTGACCACTGCGGCAAGGTTACTGCATTCCGGGAAATGGCACAAACCGGCGTGACAGGGCGTAGTCGCTGCTTACGTCCATTCGGATGTTGGCCCTGCAGGCGAAACCTGCGTGAAACCGCAAGGCTATTGATGGCGGCCACTGTGTGGCGATCGCTTCAGGCCCTGGCGTCAGCGCCAGGGCCGCGCAGGCGGGGGTCGAGGACGTCGCGCAGGCCATCGCCGAGCAGGTTGAAGCCCAGCACGCCGGCCATGATCGCCAGGCCGGGGAAGACCATCATCCAGGGGGCGCGCTCGGCCAGAGGGCGGCTCTCGCTGAGCATGACGCCCCAGCTGGCGGCCGGCGGGCGCGTCCCCAGGCCGAGGTAACTCAATGCGGCCTCCGTCAGCAGGGCCCAGGAAAGCGCCAGACTGACCTGCACGATTAATGGTGCGACAATATTGGGCAGCACGTGATGCAGCAACACGCTGAAGGGACGCAGCCCCAGGCAACGGGCGGCGAGCACAAAGTCCAGCTCCTTGACCGAAAGCACGGGCCCGCGGGCGACCCGGGCGAATATCGGCAGGTAGACGATGGCGATGGCCAGAGCGCTGTTGGCCGGGCCCGGGCCCAGCACGGTGACGACCACGAGGGCCAGCAACAGGGCCGGGAAGGCGAAAAGGATATCCATCAGGCGCATGAGCAGATTGTCAACGCGGCCACCGGCAAAGCCGGCCAGGATGCCAAGCGCGGCGCCCAGTCCGCCGGCCAGGGCCACGGCCGAGACGGCCACGCGCAGCGAAACGGCGGCGCCGCTGATCAGACGGCTGGCGATATCCCGTCCAAACAGGTCGGTCCCGAGCGGGAAATCCGCGGAAGGCGGCGCCAGGCGATGGCTGATGAACTGCTCGGCCGGCAGGCGCGGCGTGAGCCCCAACAGGCCGGCCAGGGCCACCAGCAGGAAGGCCAGCACCAGCAGCAGACCGACGGCGCCGCTGCGGTTGCCGGACAGGCGACGCAGCAGACTGCCGCCGCGTTGAGACGAAGCGGGCGCAGGGATGTTTTTACTCATGGCGGGCGAGGGCGATGCGCGGGTCAACGAGGGCATAGAGGAGGTCGATAATGAGGTTCAGCAGCAAAAAGACCAGCGCCACAAACAGGGCCACACCCTGCACCAGGGCGTATTCGCGCTGGCCGATAGCGTTGATGGTCAGGCGTCCCAGGCCGGGCAGGGCGAATATCTGCTCGACGATGAAAGCGCCGCCAAGCAGGTAACCGAATTCGATGCCGACAAGCGTCAGCACCGGAATCAGGGCGTTGCGCAGGCTGTGATGCAGGATGACGTGGCGCTCCGCCAGGCCCTTGCTGCGGGCGGTGCGGATGTAGTCCTCGCGCAGCACCTCCAGCAGGGACGAGCGCGTCATGCGCATGATGGAGCCGCCGAAAGCGAAACCCAGGGTCAGTGCGGGAAAGAAAAGCTGTTGCAGGTTGCGCAGGGGGTCTTCGTGCAACTGTACGTAATCGCCGGCGTTGGGCAGCACGCGGAAGACCACCGAAAGAATGAAAATGATCAGGGTGCCGAGCAGGAAGTTGGGGATGGCGAGGCCCAGCAGGGCGAAGAGACGACCGGCGAAATCCAGCCAGGTGTTGTGGCGCAGCGCGGCCAGCAGACCGAGGGGCAGACCGGTCAGCAGGGCCAGCAGCATGGACAGCAGGGCCAGCTCGAGGGTCAGGGGGAAGCGGCTGAGAATGAGTTGCAGCACGGGCTGGCCGTGGCGCACGCTGTGGCCGAGGTTGCCGCGCAATGCCTCGCCGAACCAGACGAAATACTGCTCCACGGGCGGCTTGTCGAGGCCGTAGTAGCGCTCAAGGGCGGCGCGCTGGGTCTCGGTGAGCATGCCGGCCTCGGTGCCAAGGGTCGCGCTGATGATGTCGCCGGGGATGAGGCGCATGGCCGCGAAGACCAGGATGGAGACGCCCAGCAGGGTGGGCAGCAGGGCGAGCAGACGGCGGGCCAGATAGCGGGGCATGAGGCTGCGACTGTAGCGCCGCGGCGGTGGCGCTGCAATGCAGGGTGACGACGCCAGGAATGCCGAAGAGATTGACGCAGGCCTCAGGCGAATTTGACGATACACTGGTAGCAGGCGCAAGCCGGAAGTTGGGAGACGAGGATGAAGACGACGCTGAACGGGACGGGAAACGGCTGGCAGCGAGTGGCCAGTTACGGCGAGCTGGAGAAAGCGGGACAGTTGACGGTGCAGGCGGGTGAGCAGCCGCTGGCGCTGGTTTTGCACGAGGGCCAGGTTTTCGCCATCGACAATCGCTGCCCGCACATGGGTTTCCCGCTTGACCGCGGCACCGTGCGCGACGGCATTCTGACCTGCCACTGGCATCACGCGCGCTTCGATCTGGCCAGTGGCGGCACCTTTGACCTGTGGGCCGACGACGTGCCGGCCTTTCCGGTCGATCTGCGCGAGGGCGAAGTATGGGTCAACACGCGGCAGAACGGCTCTCACCAGGCGCGGCAGTGCGAGCGCCTGGAAGTGGGTCTGGAGCGCAATCTCTCCCTCGTAATCGCCAAGGCGGTGCTGCTGCAGGAGGCGCAGGACGACCCGGCCGGTCCATTCCGCGCCGGTCTGGCCTTCGGCACGCGCAACCGCCTGGATGGCTGGGGGCAGGGCCTGACGATCCTGACCTGCATGCAGAACATGCTGCCGCAGCTGGAATCAGATCAGCGGCCGCGGGCGCTGTATCAGGGCCTGTCCGCCCTGGCCAACGAAGTCAGCGGCGAGCCGCCGCGCTTCGCCATCCGGCCGCTGCCGGGCGCCGGCCGCGACATCGAGACACTGAAGGTCTGGCTGCGGCAGTTTGTCGAGGTGCGTGACGAGCAGGGCGCGGAACGCTGCGTCATTTCCGCGCTGGAAGCCGGCGCCACGCGGCAGCAGATGGCCGACATGCTTTTCGCCGCGGTGACCGACCACCGTTACATCGACGTCGGCCATCCGGCGGATTTCACCAACAAGGCCTTTGAGGCGCTGGATCACGTCGGCGACGAGTACGCCGCGCCTGCCCTGACCTGCCTGGTGCGCGGCTTTGCGCAAGCCACGCGCATGGAAGAGGACAACGCCTGGCGTTATCCGATTGACCTGGTGGAGTTGCTGGAGGCGGCTTTCGAGCGCTTGCCGGAGGCGCTGGCAGCCGGGCAAGGGAAGACCTGGACGGGCCGCATTGCGTTGGCCGCCCTGATTCTGGAGGACGACCCGGCCGCCACGCTGGAGGCGATGCTGAAGGCGTTACGGGATGGCGCGACGATGGTGGAGTTGGCCTCGACGGTCACTTACGCGGGGGCCCTGCGCATCGCCCGCTTCCACACCAGCAACGAATTCGGCGACTGGGACACGGCGCTGCACAGCTTCACCTTCGCCAACGCCATTGAGCAGGGCCTGCGGCGCGCGCCTTCGGTGGAACTGTTGCGCGGCGCGCTGGACGCGGCCATGAGCGTCTACCTCGATCGCTTCCTGAACATCCCTGCGGCGCGTCTGCCGCGGCCGAATGGCGCATCGGCGCCGGCGAACGAGTCGCTGGCGGCGCTGCCGGAACTGCTGAACAACCAGCAGCAGGTCAACGAGGCCGGCGGGCTGGTGGCCGACTACTTCCGCGCGGGCGGCGAAGCGGGGCCGATGCTGGCCATGCTGGGGCTGCTGCTGCTGCGCGAGGACCGCGACTTCCACACGATCCAGATGGTCGAGGCGGCCATGCGGCAGTATCGACTGCTTGGGCCAGGTGAGGAAGGCACGCACGTGCTGCTGGCGGCAGCGCGCTATCTGGCGGCCCATGCGCCGACGGTGCGCGCGCAGGGCCAGACCTGGCGCGTCGCGCGGCGCCTGCACCGCGGCGAGAGTCTGTTTGAGGGGTAAGAGCTTGAATCGCTGCCCTGTCCGGGAGGATAAGGGTGCCGGAAGGCCCTCACCCCCCAACCCCTTTCCCGTCCTGGGGGAAGGGCTCCCGCGGCATAGCGGGAAAGGATTTAGGGTGAGGGCAGACCGGCTAAAGAGTCAGAGAAGGCCAGTCGCCCCTTACTTCACATAATCCAGCACGAGGACGCGGGTGCTCTCGGGCAGGGAGCCCTGGGTGATGACCGCCTCGTAGTCGAGGGCGAAGTCAACTTCCTCTTCCTCGTTGAAATACTCCAGGAAGCTGGACACCCAGTAGATGCCGCGCGGGCGGTAACTGAGCGTGCGGAAGTGCATCGGCACAACCAGTTTCGGCTGCGCCGCGCGGATGACGGTCATCAGGTCGTCGAGTTCGATGGTGGGGTGGCCGCCGGTGAGCGCCAGCAGGACGTCGAGGTCGCGGAAGAAGTCGATCTGCGCTTCCGTCAGCGGGTTGCCGACGTCGCCCATGTGGCCGATGCTGACGCCATCGACGTCAAAGCGGTACATGCCGTTCTGGTCAGGATCGTGGAAGCGGTGGTTGAGCGCTTCCATGGCCTCAATGCAGTGAAAGGTGATGCCGTGGGAACCTTGCTCCCCGCCGGCGCGGGCCACGTCCAGCGCGGTCAATACCTCGGGCTCGCCGGGGACGAGGTCGGCGCGGCAGTGAAAGTCGTCGTTGTCGGAAGAGCGGATGACGACGTCGGGCGCTTCCTGCACCGGGCAGTAGCCGGCCGTTTCCGGTGTGTAGGGATCGGTCACGACCATCGTGCCGTCGGCGGCGGTTACCAGGAAGCAGGCCTGACCGTACCATTTGAGCTTCATCACGTTCTCCCCGGGGAATGACTGGCAGGGACATTCTACAGTGTTTTGCCCTCACCCCCCAAACCCCTTTCCCGCCCAGTCGCGGGAGCCCTTCCCTCAGGGAGAGGGGCGCCAGATTGACCGGACAATTCAGGGGAGGGCGTGTCCTGGCTACACAGCCGCGAAAAGTGATGCGGGCGACTGTATCGGCTGCGGCAAGGTTGGATCTTGCTATAATCGCGAGCGTGTCCCGCAAAATTATGTCAGGTTGCCCCTGATGGATCGCCTTAACCCCCGGCGGGTACAGGTTCACCGCGACCGGAGTCACCGGTGCTGAACGCCGTCCTGGCCGGGTTTGTGCTGACCTTTGTCGCACCCCAGGTGGCGCGTCACCTGCCACGCCAGGCGGGCGCCATCGCGGCGCTGCTGCCGGCGGGAATCTTCGTCTGGCTCCTCAATCAGGCGGAACTGGCGATGGGCCCGGGCGTTGTGGAGCGCTGGCCCTGGTCGCCGCTGCCCGGCGTCACCCTGTCCTTCCATCTGGACGGTCTGTCGCTGCTGATGGCGCTGATTATCAGCGGCGTGGGCGCGCTGATCCTGTTATACGCGGGCGCCTACATGCAGGGCCAGGCGCAGGCCGGGCGGCTCTACGCGCTGCTGCTGGCTTTCATGGCCTCGATGCTGGGCCTGGTGCTGGCGGACAATCTGATCGCGCTCTTCATCTTCTGGGAGCTGACCAGCATCACGTCTTTCCTGCTGATCGGCTGGCATTATCAGGAAGAACGCTCGCGGGCGGCGGCCTTGCAGGCGCTGATTGTCACCGGCGGCGGCGGTCTGGCGCTGCTGGCCGGCTTCGTACTCATCGCTCTGGTCAGCGGCACCTGGGAAATCGCGGCACTGGCGGCGCAGGCCGGAACGCTGCAGGACAGCGGCCTGTACCTGCCGATCCTGCTGCTGCTGTGGCTGGGGGCGGCCAGCAAGTCGGCGCAGTTCCCCTTCCACTTCTGGCTGCCGGGCGCGATGGTGGCGCCCACGCCGGTCAGCGCCTACCTGCACTCGGCGACCATGGTCAAGGCGGGCGTGTATTTGCTGGCGCGGCTGAGCCCGGCGCTGGGCGGGACCAATGAGTGGAGCCTGCTCTTCATGGTCACCGGCCTGGTCACACTGCTGCTGGGCGGCTGGCTGTCCCTGAAACAGGACGACATGAAGCGCATGCTGGCCTACTCGACCGTGAGTTCGCTGGGCCTGCTGGTGACCTTGCTGGGGCTGGGCACCAAACTGGCGACGGAGGCTGCCGCCCTCTATCTGCTGGCGCACGCGCTCTTCAAGGGGACGCTGTTTATGGTGGCGGGCGCCATCGACCACGCCACGGGGACGCGTGATCTGCGGCGGCTGCGCGGGCTGGCCGGCGCATTGCCGACGAGCGCGCTGGCGGCGGGGCTGGCCGGTCTGTCGATGGCCGGCATTCCCTTGCTGGCAGGCTTCGCGGCCAAGGAGTTCATCTACGAGGCGGCGCTCTTCAGTGGCGGCAGCGTCTGGTTGCTGACCCTGCTGCTGCTGGCGGGCAACGTCGCCTTCGTCGTTGTGGCCCAGCAGATGACCCTGCGCATTTTCACCGGCGCCTCGCTGCGTTTCGAGCATTTTCACGCGCCGCGCGTCGGCCTGTGGGCCGGGCCCCTTGTCCTGGGCGCGCTGGGGCTGGCGCTGGGCCTGCTGCCGGAGGTCATGGCGACGCTGGCCGGTGCAGCCGCGCGCGCCATCTATGGCGCGCCGGTCACGATTCATCTGTTCCTGCTGCCGGACAGCGTGACGCCCATGCTGCTGCTGAGCGCGCTGACCATTGTCGCCGGTATTCTGCTTTACCGGCGTCGCACGCAGCTTGAACCCTGGCTGAACTGGCTGGACCAGGGCGAGCGTCTGGGGCCGGAGGGCGCTTTCCGGCGACTGGTCGGGGGGTTGCCGCGCTTTGCGGAACGGGTGACGGCTATTTTGCAGAACGGGCGCCTTCGCTCCTACGTACTGTGGGTTGTGGGGGCCTGGCTGTTGCTGCTGGCCCTGACCTGGCTGTTGCGCGGCGGGCCGGGCGTGCCGTCGGACCTGGTCGCGCGTCTGGCGGACCTGCGCTTCCACGAGCTTGTTCTGGTGCTGGTGATTCTGGCGGGTCTGGCCAGCGTGATGCAGGCCGGCACCCTGCTGACGCTGATCGTGTCGCTCGGCGTTGTGGGCTTCGGCACGGCCATGGTCTTCATCCTTTTTGGCGCACCGGATTTGGCCATGACGCAGTTCTCAATCGAGACCCTGGGCGTCATTCTCTTTGTTCTGGTGCTTTACCGCCTGCCGGGCATGGTGCGTCTGTCGCCGCGGCGAACGGTGCTGCGCGACAGCATCGTAACGGGGCTGGCCGGCGCTGTGGTTACGCTGATGATTCTGGTCATCACTGACGTGCCGCTGGTCTCACCGCTTAAGACCTGGTTTGCCGATGCCAGCGAGCCGCTGGGGCATGGCCACAACGTGGTCAACGTCATTCTGGTCGACTTTCGCGGCTTTGACACCATGGGCGAAATCACCGTTCTCGGCATTGCGGCCATCGGCATTTTTGCCTTGCTCAAGTTGCGACCCGGCCGCGGTGGAGAGTCGAAAGCCGGGGATGGAGAAGGCAGGCCATGACTTCGATCATCCTGGCGGTCGCGACGCGGCTGATTTTTCCGCTCATGCTGATGTTCTCGCTGTTTCTGCTGTTGAGGGGCCACGACGCGCCGGGCGGCGGATTCGTCGGCGGCCTGGTGGCGGCGTCGGCATTTGCGCTCTTTGCCTTCGCCACCAGCGTGACGCGGGCGCGTGACGCGCTGCGGCGCAGCACTTTCCGCCTGATCGGCGTCGGTCTGCTCTTCGCTTTCGTCAGCGGCCTGCCGGGACTGTTCGCCGGCAGCCCCTTCCTGAGGGCCCTGTGGACCTCGGCCGAATTGCCGGTCATCGGCAAGCTGAGCAGCGTGCTACTGTTTGACACGGGCGTGTTGCTGGTGGTGGTGGGCGTGACGCTGACCATCGTGTTCGCCATGGCCGAGGCGGACGAGGAAGAGGAGGAGTAGGGTGGAGGTTGCGCTGGCGATCGTGATCGGTGCGCTTTACGCGGCCGGGCTATACATGATGCTGCGGCGCAGCATGGTCAAGCTGATCGCCGGCCTGGTGCTGCTGGGTTACGCCAGCAATTTGCTGATTTTCGTGGTCAGCCGGTTGACGCGCGCCAGCCCGCCGCTGGTGCCGGAGGGCGCGCACAGCATCGCCGAACCCTTCGCCGATCCCGTGCCGCAGGCGCTTATTTTGACGGCCATCGTGATCGGCTTCGGCCTGCAGGCTTTCGCCCTGGTGCTGGTCCGACGCGCCTACCAGGCGGTCAACAACGACGATCTCGACCAGGTGACGGCCAGCGACCGGCCGGATCTGCAGGCGTGACGGGCCTGAAATGGAGGACTGACTGAACACGCTGCTGGTACTGCCGATCCTGATTCCCTTTCTGATGGCGATTCTGTCGATCATCAACTGGGGCAATCGCGTCCTGCACCGTTTTCTGGCGCTGGCGGGCAGTGTCGGGTTGCTTTTTGCGGCGCTGGCCCTGTTGACGACGGTGAGCGAGCAGGGAATCCTGAGCAGCAACATTGGCGACTGGCCGGCGCCCTTTGGCATCGTGCTGGTGGCGGACCTGCCGGGGGCCATCATGGTGCTGATGGCGGCCATCGTCGGCCTGGCCGTGCTGGTGTATTCCACCGCCAGCATCGACGAGGCGCGCGAGCGCTTCGGTTATTACCCGCTCATCCTGATTCTGCTGACGGGCATGTGCGGCGCTTTCCTGACGGGCGACCTGTTCAATCTCTACGTCTGGTTCGAGATCATGCTGATCGCATCCTTCGCCCTGCTGGCGCTGGGGGGCAGCCGGGCGCAGCTGGGGGGCTCGGTCAAGTATTTCGCGCTAAACCTGCTGGTCTCGGCCTTCTTTCTGACGGGCATCGGCTTCCTCTATGGCATGACCGGTTCGCTCAACATGGCGGCGCTGGCGCAGGCGCTGCGCGGGGCGGGGCCGGAGCAACCGGTGACGACGGTGGCCATCTTCTTCATGATCGCCTTCGGCATCAAGGCGGCCATGTTTCCGCTCTATTTCTGGTTGCCGGCTTCCTACCACACGCCACCGGTAGCGGTCTCGGCCATTTTCGCCGGCCTGCTGACCAAGGTCGGCGTTTACGCCATGATTCGCATGTTTACGCTGCTCTTCGTGCAGGACACGGCGTGGACACACGGTCTGCTGCTGGTCGGGGCGGCGCTGACCATGCTCAGCGGCGTGCTGGGCGCGGTGGCGCGGCGCGAAATCCGGCGCATCCTGTCCTTCAACATCATCAGCCACATCGGCTATATCGTGCTGGGGCTGGCGCTGTACCGGCCGCTGGCGCTGGCCGGCGCCTGGTTTTACCTGATTCACCACGTCATCGTGATGGCCACGCTGTTTCTGGTGAGCGGCATCGTGCAGCGGGTGGGCGGCTCCTTCCGCCTGGCGCGCCTGGGTGGCCTGTACCAGAGGCATCCGGGCCTGGCGCTGCTGTTTCTCTTGCCGGCGCTGGCGCTCTCCGGCGTGCCGCCGCTGTCGGGCTTCTGGCCCAAACTGGTGCTCTTGCAGGCCATGCTGCAGGACGGGCTTGGGTTGATGGCGGCGATTGCGCTGCTTGTCAGCCTGCTGACCCTGTTCTCAATGATGCGCATCTGGGTCGGGGCCTTCTGGAGCCAGGCGCCGGCAAGTGTGGTGACGCCCGCACCCCTGGGCGGCGTCGAGCGGCGCATGCTATACGGACCGGTGCTGGCGCTGTTGGCCCTGACCATCGCCATCAGCGTATTCTCCGGCCCTGTCTTTGAACTGACGCAACGGGCGGCGCAACAATTGCTCAACCCGCAGCAATATATTGTGGCCGTGTTGGGGGCAGGCCCGTGAACTGGTTGTTGCTGCACGTCATGCTGGCCCTGATCTGGGCGGCGCTGAGCGGCGAACTGACGCCGGTCAACGTCGGCGGCGGCTTTGTGGTGGGCTTTCTGGTGCTATTGCTGGCGCGCGGCGCGCTGGGCTGTCAGCGTTATGTCTCGCGCGTGCCGCGGGTGCTGCGTTTTGCCCTGTATTTTGTGGTGATGCTGGTGCAGGCCAACCTGCGCGTGACCCTGGAAGTACTGACCCCGAACGTCAAGGCGCGCCCGGCGATCGTGGCTGTGCCGCTGGACATACGCGACGAGGTGGCGATTACGACCCTGGCCAACCTGATCACCCTGACGTCGGGCACGCTTTCGCTGGACGTCTCCAGCGACCGGCGCGTGCTCTACGTACACGCCATGTTCGTCACCGACGTGGAGGCCTTTCGGCATGAGATCAAGGACGGGCTTGAGCAACGCGTGCAGGACGTGTTCACGTGACGCTGGCTGATCTGGCGCTTTATCTGGTGCTGCCGTTACTGGGCATCGCCCTGCTGTTGGCGCTCTGGCGCGTGCTGCGGGGCCCGCGCACGCCCGACCGCGTCGTGGCGCTGGACCTGATGGTGACGCTGGGCCTGGGCACGATTGCCTCTTACGCCATCGCCACCGACCAGCCGGCCTTGCTGGACGTGGCGCTGGTGCTGGCGCTGATCGCCTTTCTGGGCACGACCGCCTTCGCCTACTATTTGCAGAGGAGACCGGAAGCGTGACCCTGGTTGAGGGGCTGACGGCGCTGCTGCTGCTGACCGGCGCTTTCTTCATGTTGATGGGCGCGGTGGGCATCGTGCGTTTGCCAGACCTGTTCATGCGCATGTCGGCCACCACCAAGTCGGCCACGCTCGGCGTGAGCTTCATGATGCTGGCGGTGGCGCTGCACTTCAACGACCTCGCCATCGGCGCGCGGGCGCTGGCGACGATTCTCTTCGTCTTTCTGACGGCGCCGGTCGCGGCGCACATGATCGCGCGCGCCGGTTATTTGCGAGGGGTCAGCCTGTGGCGCGGGACCATCAGCGACGAGTTGCAGGGCCGCTATGACGAGGAGACGGGCGAGCTGTCCAGTGGCGCGCCCGCCATGGCGCCGCCGCAAGGTGAGCCGGAGGACTGAAGGCAGCGCAGTCGCGCAATTTGCGCGGCGGTCAGCGGAGAAGCCCGAAACCGGAACGCAGGAGACAGACAGGGGAGCAGCGCATGCAGTACACACATCCCGGGCGCAGCGGACTGTTGGTAAGTCGTCTGTGCCTGGGCACGATGAACTTTGGCGCACGCACGGACGAGGCGGAAAGCCGGGCCATTATGGACGCGGCGCTGGAAGCCGGCATCAACTTCTTTGACACGGCCAACATCTACGGTGCGTATGGCGGTGATCTGCCGGGTTATCGCGGCCTGACCGAGGACATCATGGGGCGCTGGTTGGCGCAGGGAGGCGGGCGGCGCGAGAAGGTGGTGCTGGCGACCAAGGTCTACAACCCGACGGGGGACTGGCCCAACGAGGGCAGGCTATCCGCGCTGCACATCCGGCGGGCCTGCGAGGCCAGCCTGCGGCGCCTGCAGACCGACTATATCGACCTTTACCAGGTCCATCACGTCGACCGTGAGACGCCCTGGGAAGAGATCTGGCAGGCGATGGAGCAATTGCTGCGCGAGGGCAAAATCCTGTACGCGGGCAGCAGCAACCACGCCGGCTGGCACATCGTCAAGGCCAACGAGGCGGCGCAGCGGCGCAACGCCCTCGGCCTGATCACTGAACAATGCAAGTACAGCCTCGCCGAACGCCGCGTCGAGCTGGAGCTGCTGCCCGCCTGTGTGGACTACGAGGTGGGCGTGATTCCCTGGAGCCCCCTGGGCGGCGGCTTGCTGGGCGGCATTCTGCGCAAGCTGGAGCAGGGACGGCGCGCCTCGGCGGAGACGCAGGCGCAGATCAAGGGCCTGCGGCCGCAACTGAAACGTTATGAGGCCTTTTGTGACGAGCTGGGCGAAGCACCGGCGGACGTGGCGCTGGCGTGGTTGCTGGCGCAAGCGGCGGTGACCGCGCCGATCATCGGCCCGGCGGACGCCGCCCAGTTGCGGGGCAGTCTGCGTTCGCTGGAAATCCAGCTGGGCGCGCAGCAACTGGCGACCCTGGACGAAATCTGGCCGGGGCCGGGCGGCCCTGCGCCGGAATCGTGGTAGCGGCCCCGACATCGATCTTTCCCGCTGAGGGGAAGACAACGAGCGTTTTGACAAAACAGATAACAAGGAGAAGGACATGCAGTATGCGCATCCCGGACGCAGCGGCCTGAGCGTGAGCCGCCTGTGCCTCGGCACCATGAACTTTGGCCCGCACGCGAGCGAGGCCGACAGTCAGGTCATCATGGATACGGCGCTGGAGCTTGGCATCAACTTTTTTGACACGGCCAACCGTTACGGCGCGCGCGATGGCAGAGGCCACGTCGGCCTCACCGAAGAGATCATCGGGCGCTGGTGGGCGCAGGGCGGCGGCCGACGCGAGAAGGTGGTGCTGGCGACCAAACTCTATGGCGCGATGGGCGACTGGCCCAACGAAGGCAAGTTGTCGGCGCTGAACATCCGCCGCGCCTGCGAGGCCAGCCTGCGGCGGCTGCAGACCGACTACATCGACATTTACCAGATGCACCACGTCGACCGCGAGACGCCCTGGGAGGAGATCTGGCAGGGGATGGAACAGCTGCAGCGCGAGGGCAAGATCCTTTACGTGGGCAGCAGCAACTTCGCCGGCTGGCACATTGCCAAGGCCCAGGAAGCGGCGCAGCGGCGCAACTTCATGGGGCTGATCACCGAGCAGTGCAAGTACAGTCTCAACGAGCGCACAGCCGAAATGGAGCTTTTGCCGGCCTGTGAGGACTACGGCGTGGGGACGATTCCCTGGAGTCCCCTGGGCGGCGGTCTGCTGGGGGGCGTGTTGCGCAAGATCGAGGAAGGCCGGCGGGCTGCGGCGGGCATGCAGGCGCGCATTGACGCCCTGCGGCCACAAATCGAAAGCTACGAGGCATTTTGCAGCGAAGCGGGCGAAATGCCGGCGGACGTAGCGCTGGCCTGGTTGCTGGCGCAGCCGGCGGTGACGGCGCCGATCATCGGGCCGCGCAACCTGGAGCAGTTGACGGGCAGCCTGCGAGCGCTGGAGATCCAGTTGGATGCCGGGCAACTTGAGGCGCTGGACGCGATCTGGCCGGGGCCGGGCGGGCCCGCGCCGGAGGCCTGGGCCTGGTAGGCTGGCGCAGGGTCCTGAATTGCGCCAGTCCGGCTGCGGCCTAGAGGTCCTCGCCGGTGACGTAGACCGTGTCGCGGAAGGCGAACTGGTGGTAGCTCTGGCCGAGGTTGTCGCGCAGGATGAAGTGATAGCAGGCATCGCCCTGGGGCGCGACGGCGAGGGGCTCGTCGAGAGTCACAGTTGACAGCGACCAGCCGCCGGGCAGGGTTGGCCCGCTGATGTCGGGGCGGCCGCTGGCGGTGGCGTGCATGACGAAGCGGGCGCCGTTGTCGCTGCTGAGGACGTGGACCGCGCCGCTGAAGCCGATGTCGTGGCATTTGCGTATGACGGTCAGGCTGACGTGACCCGGCAGCACCAGCGGGCCGAGACAGCCGAGGCTGGAGGGTTGGCAGTCCGTCGCCGCGATGATGGCCAGGTCCATCCAGTTGTAGCCGTCGATCTCGCGAAAACGAAAGCAGTCGTTTCCTGTACAGCCGAGGTCATTGCGCGCCGGCGCCAGCCCGATGGGCGGCGAGCCGTGGAAGCAACTCTCGTCAAAGAGCAGATGCCGCTCGCTGTTTTTGCTCCAGGGCAGGGAGGGCTGGAATGAAGGCCAGGCGTCGCTGCTGATGGCGTTGGGGCCGCCGGCGACGACGACGTGGTTGCCGGGCAAGCCGGGCAATTCGACGAGTTCAAGGGCCGTGCCAGGCGCGCCGCAGCGGGCGTCGGCGGGGCGCTCACGGTCGCCGAGGGTGATGGCAAAGACCTCGCGCCGGTTCAGCAGGTCATTCCAGGCGACGGCGACGAGGGCGTAGACGAGGCCTGCCAGCAGGGCGAGCCGCAGCAGGGTCAGAAGAAGTCGGGCCAGGAAGCGCACGAGACCTCCAGGTCGCGTGAGGTACCCGTCAAGGCTATCATAGTCCGCGCCAATTGTGCATCCGCGACAGGCGGGAGTGGATATGTCCGATTACATTCTGGCGCTGGACCAGGGCACCACGTCCTCGCGCGCCATTCTGTTTGATCGCGCGGGCAACATCAGCGCTGTGGCGCAGCGGGAGTTCCCCCAACTGTACCCGCAGCCGGGTTGGGTGGAACATGAGCCGCTGGCGATCTGGCAATCGCAGCTGGGAGTGGCGCAGGAAGCGTTGGCCGAGGCGGGCGCTGACGCGGCGCAGCTGGCGGCCATCGGCATCGCCAACCAGCGCGAGACGACGCTGCTGTGGGAGCGCGACGGCGGCCGGCCCCTGCACAATGCCATCGTCTGGCAGGACCGGCGCACGGCCGTCCTTTGCGACGAACTCAAGGCCGAGGGTTTCGACCAGGTCATTCTGGAGCACACGGGCCTCGTCACCGACCCCTACTTTTCGGGCACCAAACTGCACTGGCTGCTGCAACAGGTACCGGACGCGCGCTCGCGGGCAGAGCGCGGTGAGCTGGCCTTCGGCACAGTGGACAGCTGGTTGATCTGGCAACTGACGAACGGGCGACTGCACGTCACGGACGTCAGCAACGCCAGCCGCACCATGTTGTATGACATCCATGCCCAGGAGTGGTGCGAGGCGATTCTGGAGCGACTGGACATCCCGCGCTCGCTGTTGCCGCAAGTGACGGCCAGCAGCGAAACAGCGGGCGAGTGCGACGCGGAGCACTTTGGCGCGCCGGTCCCGCTGGCCGGCATGGCCGGCGACCAGCATGCGGCGACTTTCGGCCAGGCCTGTCATTCGCCGGGTATGGCCAAGAACACCTACGGCACGGGCTGCTTTTTGCTCTTGAACACGGGCGAATCGCCGGTGCGTTCCGCCAACAATCTGCTGACGACAATCGCCTGGCGCCTGGGCGACGCGGCGCCGGTCTACGCGCTGGAAGGCAGCGTCTTCGTGGCCGGGGCGGCGGTGCAGTGGCTGCGCGACGAACTTGGCCTGATCGCCAGCGCGGGGGAAAGCGCGGCCCTGGCGACCAGCGTGAAGGACAGCGGCGGGGTCATCGTCGTGCCGGCCTTCACCGGCCTTGGCGCGCCCTGGTGGGACGCATACGCCCGCGGCGCTGTCCTGGGGTTGACGCGCGGCAGCGGTCGGGCGGAGATTGTGCGGGCGACCCTGGAGAGCATCGCCTTCCAGTCGCGCGACGTGGTGGACGCGATGAGCGCCGACGCAGGGCTGGCGCTGCAGACCTTGCGCGTCGACGGCGGCGCGGCGGCCAATGATTTCCTGATGCAGTTTCAGGCGGACATACTGGGCGTGCCGGTGCAACGCCCGGCGATCACCGAGACCACGGCGCTGGGCGCGGCGTATCTGGCGGGGTTGGCCAGTGGCTTCTGGAACAGCAGTGAAGAGATCGCCGGGCAGTGGCGCGTCGAACGGGTCTTTGAGCCGCGTATGTCGGCGGATGAGCGTGAGACCCGCTACGAAGCCTGGGGGAAGGCGGTCGAAGGTGTGCGCGGCCGGATGGAGGCGTGAAGCGACGGGGAATGGGCTTGCGGCCATGAGGACGGTTTCCTGATGGCTGTCCGGCAAAGGGACGAGACGCTGCGGTCTCTGCGGGAGCGGCCGGATGTCGACGTGCTGGTCATCGGGGCGGGCGTGAACGGCATCGCCGTCTTTCGCGAGCTGGCGCTGCAGGGTCTGCGGGTGCTGCTGGTGGACAAGGGCGATTTCTGCTCCGGCACCAGCGCGGCGTCCTCGCACATGATGCATGGCGGCCTGCGTTACCTGGAGAACGGCGAATTCCGTCTGGTGCGCGAGGCGCTGCTGGAGCGCAATCGCCTGTTGCGCAATGCGCCGCATCACGTGAAGCCATTGCCGACGACCATGCCCCTGTTCCGGCGCTTTTCGGGTCTGCTGAACGCACCGCTGAACTTCCTGGGTTTGATGCAGCGGCCGGGGACGCGCGGCGCCCTGGTCGTGCGCCTCGGTCTGCTGGTCTACGACTGGTTCACGCGCAAGGGACGCGCCATGCCGGTGCATTTCTTCAACGATCGGGCGGAGGCCTTGCGTCAGCGTCCGGCGCTGAACCCCGACATTCTGTGCACGGCGACCTGGTACGACGCATGGCTGGCCAGCCCCGAACGCCTGTGCATCGAACTGGTCGCTGACGGCGTGGCGGCGCATGAGGAAGCCTTCGCGCTCAACTACACGTCGGCGCTGGCAGGGCAGGGGGCAAGGGTGACGCTGCGCGATGAGGAGACCGGCGCGGAGCTGGCAGTCCGGCCACGCCTTGTCATCAACGCCGGCGGCCCCTGGATTGACTATGTCAACCGGCGTCTGGGCGCGCCGACGCGCTGGATCGGCGGCACGAAGGGCGCGCACCTGGTGCTGGACCACGCGGAGTTGTTACGGGCCTGCGCCGGGCACGAACTGTTTTTCGAAACGCCGGACGGACGCATCGTGCTGTTTTTCCCGCTGGAGGATCGTGTGTTGCTGGGCACGACCGACATCCCGGCCGACGACCCGGACGCTGTGAGCGTCAGCGAGGAAGAGAGCGACTACCTGCTGGGGGCGTTGCGGCTGGTCTTCCCTGACCTGGCAGTGGGTTGCGAGCACGTCGTCTTCCAGTACAGCGGCATCCGGCCCCTGCCGGAAAGTTCGACGGCGACCACCGGGCAGATCAGCCGCGACCACAGCATCCGCGCGATCGAGGCCGGCGAGGCGGAGCTGGATTTTCCCGTGCTGGCGCTGATCGGCGGCAAGTGGACGACCTTCCGCGCTTTTGGCGAGCAGGCGGCCGACGAGGCGCTGCGCCGTCTGGGACGGCAGCGGCGCTTCTCCACGCGCGAAATGGCCATCGGCGGCGGGCGCGAGTGGCCGGCGGACGAAGCCTTGCGCTCCGCCTGGCTGGCGCGCGTGGGCGCGAACACGGGTCTGCCTGCCGCGCGTCTGGCCCAACTGCTGGAGCGTTACGGCACCCGGGCGGAGGGCTTGGCGACGTTTCTGGCGGCGGAGACGGATGAAGCGCTGGAACATGTGCCGGACTACAGTCGGCGCGAACTCGTCTGGATAGCGCAGCAGGAAGCGGTCATGCATCTGGATGACCTGCTGCTGCGACGCACGCTGCTGGCGATGTGCGGCCGCGTGACGGCGGCGGGGCTGGCGGAAGCCGCAGCGACGTTGGGCGGAGCGCTGGGCTGGGACTCTGCGCGGGTCGAAGAAGAACGTGCGCAGGCAGGGCAGTTGCTCCGGGAACGGCACGGCGTACGATTGTGACGGCAAGAGTTTTTCCCTGCAAGGGCGCTGAAATCGCCGCCCTCAACCCCAACCCCTTTTCCCGCCCCGGGGGACTGGAGTCCATCTCAGGGAGAGGGGGCACCATCCACGGTGAGGACACTCAGTCATCTACTGGCAAGACCTTGCCCATTTGTCAGGTGCATCCATTTCACCGGCAAGGGAAACGAAACGAAAATGAATGTTAAAGTCCCTCTCCCTGAGGGAGAGGGATTTAGGGTGAGGGCCAGACCGGCAGGCCCAATGAACACAGGAGACTCCGCATGAAAGCCATCATGGTGATGTTTGATACGCTCAACCGGCACATGCTGCCGCCCTACGGTTGCGACTGGACCCACGCGCCCAATTTCGCGCGCCTGGCGCAGCGCACGGTGACCTTTGACCGCTCCTACGTGGGCAGCATGCCATGCATGCCGGCGCGCCGTGAACTGCACACCGGGCGCTACAACTTTCTGCATCGCAGCTGGGGGCCGCTGGAACCCTTCGACGACTCCATGCCGCAAATGCTGAAGGAAAGCGGCGTGTACACGCATCTTGTCACCGACCATTACCACTATTTCGAGGATGGCGGCGCGACCTATCACCAGCGCTACAGCAGCTGGCAGTTTGCGCGCGGCCAGGAGGGCGACCCCTGGATGGGTCAGGTGGCCGATCCGGAGGTACCGGAAACGATCCCCAACTCGCGGATACACGGCCCGATGTGGCGTCAGGACTGGGTCAACCGGGGCTTCATGCAGGAGGAACAACTGCAGCCGCAGGCGAAGACCTTCGCCATGGCCGAGGACTTTCTGCGACGCAACCATGCGGATGACAACTGGTTTCTGCAGGTCGAGACCTTCGACCCGCACGAGCCCTTCTTCACCCAGGAGCACTACAAGGCGCTATACCCGCATCGCTACGAGGGGCCGCATTTTGACTGGCCGAATTACGGCAGCGTGCAGGAGTCGCCGGAAGAGGTGCATCACCTGCGCATGGAGTACGCGGCGCTGCTGAGCATGTGCGATCACTACATGGGGAGGGTGATTGACCTGATGGATGAGCTGGACCTGTGGCAGGACACGCTGTTGATCGTGAACACCGACCACGGCTTCATGCTTGGAGAGCACGACTGGTGGGGCAAGATGGTGATGCCCTTCTACGAGGAAGTGGCGCACACGCCCCTCTTCATTTGGGACCCGCGCTGCGGGAAACAGGATGAACGAAACAACGCCCTGGTGCAGACCATCGACCTGCCGGCCACGCTGCTGGACTACTTTGGCGTGGAGCTGCCGGCGGCCATGCAGGGTCGAGCGCTGGGCGAGTCGCTGGCGACGGGCGCAAAGGTGCACGAGGCAGTGATCTTTGGGCTGCACGGCGCGCAGGTAAACCTGACGGACGGGCGATTCGTCTACATGCGCGCTCCGGCTGGCGAAGACAACCAGCCCCTCTACAACTACACCTTGATGCCGACGCACATGCGCGGACGCTTTCCGCCGTCCGAGCTACAGGAAACGGCCCTGGCGCCGGCTTTCGGGTTCAGCAAGGGTTGCGCGCTGCTGAAAATCCCGGCGCAGCCGAAGCACGTGTCGCCATCTCATTCCTTCGCGACCTCGCTGTGGGACGTGGAGGCCGACCCCTTGCAGACCTCAGCGCTGCAGGACCCGGCGCTGGAGGCGCGTCTGGCAGAGCAGATGCGGGCTTTGATGCAGGAGAGCGAAGCGCCACCGGAACAGTACGAACGCCTGGGGCTGTAAGCCCTGCACCCGGGTCCGGATCGCACGGGAAAACAGGCAAGAGCCGTGTTTCTGTGGACGAGGGAACTGGCCGGGCTCTCAGGTCGACTCCCGTCGCACGAGCGGACAGGGGACACGCAGGGGCTCGCCCTTGCCCGATGAACCGCCTTCAATGTGACGGTTGAGCAGTTCCATGGCGAGGCGTCCCATTTCGTGATGGGGCAGGGCCATCGTGGTCAGGCCGGGGCGGGAATGGGCGGCGATCAGTTCCATGTTGTCGAAACCGATGACGGCCACGTCCCGCGGGACTTGCAGGTTTCGCTCTCGCAAGGCATCGAAAACGCCCATGGCGATGCGATCGTTGCCGCAAAAAATGGCGTCAGGCCGCTCTGGCCCCTGCAGCAGGCTTATGGCTTGACTGAAGCCATGTTCCTGCCACCAGTCGCCATAGACGATCAGGGATTCGTCCAGCGGCAGACCCGCATCGGCCAGGGCCTGGCGATAGCCGGCGGCGCGGCCCTCGGCGCCGGGAAAGCCGCGCTTGCCGTTGATCATGGCGATGCGGCGGCGACCGCGCTGCAAGAGGTGGCGCGTGGCCTGGTAGCCTCCCTGGTATTCGTCGGGCAGCACTGCCGGGTAGCGGTTGTCGCTGACGAAACAATCCAGTAGCACGGCGGGACAATTTTTCAGACTTTCAGGCGGGCGGACTTCCCGGTGATACATGGTGGCGAAGATGATGCCCTCGACGTGACGCTCCAGCAGCAGGTCCACGGTGTGCGCCTCGGTTTCGGGATTGCCGCCGGTGTGACAGGCGAGCAGCAGCAGGCCATGTTGCCAGGCCGCTTCCTGGGCGCCGCGCAGGATGTTGCCGGAGAAAGGGGGGTGGTGCCGATTTCGTCAGTGACGAGGCCGATCAGGCGGGTCTTCTTCGTGCGCATGTGACGCGCCACCAGGTTGGGGCGATAGTCGAGGTCCTCAATGGCGCGCAGAACTTTCTGGCGCAGGTTGTCGCTGACGTGGCGGTCGTTGTTGACGACGCGTGAGACCGTTTTGGTAGACACGCCGGCGGCCAGTGCAACATCTTTCAGAGTGGTCACAGGCGGGATTCTGGCTGTTTTTGACATCGATGTCAAACGGGATAGAGTGAGCCGCAAGGAACGAGAAAAAGCAGGACTGGAGAGGATAACATGAACGTATGGCAGCCGAACAGCCCGCTGGCGGGACTGCCCTTTGTGAAGCGCAACGCGCGCTCGAAGCGCGAATCAAGCTGGGACCGGACCGGCGCCAACCGCGACTTTCGGGTAGTGGAGCCTGGCGCGACAGAGCTGCTGGCGGAGATTGAGGGGGCTGGCTGCATTCGTCACATCTGGATGACGACGCGCTGCCATGCGCCACAGTACCTGCGCAAACTGGTGCTGGAGATGTATTGGGACGGCGAGGAGAACCCCAGCGTGCGCGTGCCTTACGGCGACTTCTTCGGCGTGGGCCATGCGACCTGCCGCCATTTCGTGTCGCTGCCGCTGAACATGGTCTTCGGCCAGCGCCGCGGCCCCAAGGGGCCCTTTTCGGCCTCCAACAACTGCTATTTCCCCATGCCCTTTGGCAGCAGCGCGCGCATCCAGCTGATCAACGAAAGCGAAGAACCGATCGCCAACCTCTTCTATTACATCGACTATGAACTTTACACGGCGGAAGCGCCGGAGGACCTGGGTCGCTTTCACGCCTGCTGGAACCTGGAAAACCCGGCGCAGGCCTTGCCGCAGGAACAGCCCTGTGAGGACCCGGCGCCCTGGGACCTGGGCGGGGTAAACCTGACAGGCGCGGAGAACTACGTGATTTTGGACGCGCGTGGCGCAGGGCAGTACGTGGGCTGCGTATTGAACATCGACAACTTCGATGCCTCCAACCAGGTGTACACCTGGCCGGGCGAGGGCGATGACATGATCTTCATCGACGGCGAAGCCTGGCCTCCCTCGCTGCACGGCACCGGCACTGAAGACTACTTTGGCTGCTCCTGGGGTTTCCCCAGCGGCGAATACGACGGGCCCTACCATGGCATCTCGCTGGGCAGCGACGTGCAGGAGCATTTCGGCAAATGGAGCCTGTACCGCTGGCACATCGAGGACCCGGTGCGCTTCACAGAATCGATTCGGGTGACCATCGAGCACGGTCACGCCAACGACCAGGGCAACATCTACTCCAGCGTGGCCTACTGGTATCAGCTGGAGCCGCACCGGGCCCAGCCGGCGCTGCCTCCCGTGGCAGCGCGGCTGACGCGGCGCTGGCCGGAGTACGGCTTGTGGGACCGTTAGGCACTTTTTGACATCGTTGTCAGGACTCGTTAGTGTTCTGCCTGATCGCCCCGAAAGGGGACAGATATTCTGGAGGAATGAAATGAAGAGGGTGTCTCTGTTATTGATTGTGCTGCTGCTGATGACCGGACCGGCAGCGCTGGCGCAGGACGAACCGGTCACACTGCGGGTGCTGGTTGAAGGGGGTGGCATCTCCCTGCAACTTGCCGCTGCCCAACTCTTTGAAGAGCAAACCGGTCACAGTGTCGAATTCGTCGAGGTGCCCTATCCCAGTGTCTTCGAGCAACTGGCGGCCGAGATGGCCACCGGCGGCAGCGCCTTTGACGTGGCCACTATTGACGTCGTGTGGATTCCGGCCTTCGCCGATTTCGCCGAGCCATTGGACGCGCTGGTTACGGACGAGGTGGCGGCGGACATCTTCCCGGCGTTGCTTGCGGACGGGTTGTGGAACGGCAGCTACGTTGGCATGCCGACCTGGGCCAACGCCGAGGTGATCTACTACCGCAAGGACCTGTGGGAGGACCCGGACGAACAGGCGGCATTCATGGCCGAATACGGCTACGAACTGGCCCCGCCGACCACCTGGCAGGAATTCACCGACATGGCGGTCTTCTTCACGCGCGACAGCGATGGTGACGGCGCCATTGACCTTTACGGCACTGACGTGAAGGGCGCCCCGCCAGGCGCGGACGTGGAATGGATGGTCCATGTCCTGCAGGCTGGCTCACCGGGTGTGGTGCTGGGCGCGGATGGCTCGATCATCGTCGACAATGACGCGCATCTGGCGGGTCTGGAATACTACGTCAGCCATCACTGTGACCTGGGCATCACCCCGGCCAACCCGCTGGAAATCGGTTGGGCGGAAGGCGAAAATCTCTTCTTCCAGGGCGTGACAGCCATGACCCGCTTCTGGGGCCACGCGTATCGTCTGCACCAGTTCGACCTTGCCGGCGGGCTGGTTGGCGCGCCCTACATTGGGCCGGAGGCGGTGGCCAACGTCGGTGTGGCCCCGATGATCGCGGGCGAGGCAGGCATCGGCTCCATCCCGGGCCCCTGGTTCAATATCGTGCCGAAGTCATCGGAAAACAAGGAAGCGGCGATGGCCTTCGTACAGTTCATGTACGACCAGAACGTTCTGGGCGTGCAGGAACCCCTGGGCCTCTCCGCCCGCATCTCGGCCTTTGAACAGTTTGCCGGTGAGGAGAACTACGAGAGTCTGACGGCTCTGATCGCCACGCTCAACGGCCCGCAGACCATCGGCCGGCCACTGGTGCCCAACTGGCAGCAGGTCAACGACGAGGTGGTCGTACCCATGGTGCAGGACGCCCTCGGCTGTGAAGTCTCTCCGGCCGATGCCCTCGCCTGGGCGCGCGGCGAACTGGAGGCGATGGGCTTCGAATAGGCCTGTTCGATCCACCTGGTGAGGGTCGCCAGTCGGCCCTCACCTCAATCCCTCTCCTGCGTGGAGAGGACCCTGGTCTTCAATTGTGGATGAATGCATCGGGCTGACTGAACCGGTATGTCCCGCGCAGACCGCCGCTACGTGTTGCTTTTGTTGGCACCGGCGACGATTTTCCTGGCCGTCTTCGTCGCCTGGCCGCTGCTGAATCTCTTCCGCGACAGCTTCTACGAGGTTGGCTTGATGACGCCCGGCGAACGCAGCTTCGTCGGGCTGGAAAACTTTCAACGGGCCCTGACGTCGTCGCGGGTGGGCGGCGCGGCCCTGCGCACCCTGGCCTATACCGGCATCGTACTCACGGCCGAGTTTACGCTGGGTTTCGGCGTGGCGCTGCTCTTCAACAGCCTGGGGCGGCGTTCCGAGTTGCTGCGCACAATCTTTCTGTTCCCGCTGATGATTCCACCAATTGTTGCCGGTCTGCTGTGGCGCTTCCTGCTGATCGACAACTTTGGCATCGTCAACCATATTCTGCAGCAGTTGGGTTTGCTGGCGTCGACGAGTGATATCGCCTGGCTGGGTGACCGCGACATCGTGCTCTTTTCGGTGGCGTTGCCCGACATTTGGCTGACGACCTCCTTCGTGACCCTGGTGCTGTACACCGGTCTGCAAAACATCCCGGCCTCCCTGCTGGAGGCGGCGCGCATTGACGGGGCAGGGGCCCTGCAACTGTTTCGTTACGTCACCCTGCCGCTGCTGCGACCGGTGATTGCCGTGGTCCTGATCATCCGCGGCATCGACGCCGCGCGGGCCTTCGACATCATCTGGGTGCAGACCGAAGGCGGCCCGCGTTTCGCTTCCGAAGTGCTGAGCATGCACATTTACCGAAACATGATCCGCTACGGCGACGTGGGCTTCGCCTCGGCCATCGCCGTGCTCTTCCTGCTGGCCATGTTGCTGGTCAGCTTGCTGGCCTTCTTCAGCATCTGGCGGCCGCAAGCGCTGCGGGGGGACGCGTGAGGCGACCGGCGTTGAATCCCGGACGGCTGCTGGTCCTGGCGCTGGTGGCCTTCGTCATGCTGCTGTACATCAGCCCCTACGGCTACATGATGCTGACCTCCTTCAAGCCGGCGGAAGACGCCCTGGCCATCCCGCCGCACATCTTGCCGCGGCAGTTCAGTCTGGACAGCTATTCGCGCTTCGCCAGGGATGCAGAAGTGCCGCGTTCTTTCCTCAACAGCTTCATCGTCGCCATGATGAGCACGACGCTGGCGGTGAGCCTGGCGCTGCCCGCGGCCTGGGCGATCTCGCGATACGGCAGCTGGCCGGGGCGCTTCTTCCTGCTGGTGGCGCTGGTGACCCGCATGATCCCCTATATCGCGATCGCCATCCCGTTCTTCGCCCTGATGCGCAGTTTCCGGCTGACGGACACCTGGCTGGCCGTGGCGCTGGCGCACGTGACCATCAGTCTGCCGCTGGCGATATGGCTGCTGGCCGGCTTTCTGGAGGCGATTCCCTCCGAACTGGAGGACGCTGCGCGGGTGGATGGCTGTTCCCGGGCTGCGGCGTTGTTGCGGGTCATAGTGCCGGTTGCCGCGGGCGGAATCGTGGTGACGGCCATTTTCTGTTTTTTGGCGTCCTGGAACGAATTCCTGTTTGCCCTGCTGCTGACCAGCGTTGAGGCCAAGACCGCGCCGATCGTGATCGCCCAGTTCAAGTCCCAGTACAGCCTGGACTGGGGTTCGATGACGGCGGTGGGAACGCTTTATTCGCTGCCGGTGATCATCTTTTCGCTCTTCATGCAGCGGCGCATCGTCGCCGGCATGACCATGGGCGCGGTCAAGGGTTAGTTCAGTCTGGCACCATTGATCAATTGGGCGTTACCCGAAGGCGAACTTGCGAATCAGTTGGATTTCGGCTTCGTCGCAAGGTTTTCCGAAGGACTTGCACTGCCCAATCGTCACTTTGAGAATCTGCGGATCGTAGCAGTGAAAGGACACCATGTCCGGGCGAGTGTATCAGGCGCCGGCCTGTTGCGGACACCAGATCTCGCTCATGTCATCCACCCCTGGTGGGCAGCGTGCAGCGGTCCAGTTCGAGCAATTCGTCATCGGCGCGGCGCAATTGCAGGCGCAGCGACTGCGCGCTTTCCGGCGCCGAGGCGTGGCAATCGACGAATAGCGGCGCCAGGGGACTCACCTCGCCGAGGTCATGCGTCGCCAGGGTCGATCCGGCCGCATTCTGCCAGGCCAGTTCGGCGCGGGCATGGTGAAAGACGCCGTATGCGCCGCTGAGCTTCAGTCGCTCGCCGCTTTGCCTGATAGTCAGATGCTTATGAACGCAACCGGCGTCCCTGACCGCCAGCACGGGGCCGGGACAGCGCGCGGCCGACCAGGTGATGCGCAATGTCGATCGTTCTCCCGGATTCAGGCTGCGCAGGGGCCCCAGCACCTCGGCCTCGAGGATGTGGCCGGGCGAGTCGATGGGGACGGGCGTGGGCACGCCGGGCTTTTCGGTCCAGCATTCGACCGTGGCGCCGCCGTCCGGGTACTCCGCCTCGGGCTCGTGCGGGAATTGCATGCAGAGTACCTGCTCCGCGCGCTGGTCGGCGAAAGCCAGCCAGCCGCCGGGGCTGCGCAGGCCGATCTTGCAGACGATTCCCTGGTAATTGAGCGCGAAGAGGCCGGGCCGGAAATCGGGCTGCAACTGGCTGTTCTCCTCGCCGAAGAGGAGGTGCCAGGGACGTGGTTCAGCCGGATCCACCGGCACGTAGAGCCGGCAGTCGCTGTCGGAAGCCTCGCAGTCCAGCTGGGCGACGTCCCAGATGGACCAGCGGATTTCGCGCTGCGACACGTTTTCGAAGCTCAGGTCGAGTTGCAGACGCGAACTGCCGGCGGTCAGGCTCAACTTGCGTTCGATACGCAGGCCCGTGCGCGCGTCGGCAGCGCTGCGCATGCAGACGCTGACCCGGTCGGCGTTCGCCTCGCTGCTGGCCTCGTAGGGGCCGCTGTCAAGCACGTTATCAGGCGGGCCGGGCCACTGGCCTTCTCCGTCCCAGCCCTGGGGCGCCGGCCAGGTCTTGTCGCCGCCGTAGTTCTTCCAGCTGAGCAGGCTGCCGTCGCCCTGGTGTTCTTCCGGCGTGAAGCGTTGGCCGTCCAGAGCGCGGTTGGTGAAGAGGAAGGGATGCCCGCCCAGAGCGAACTGCAGGGTACGTCCGCCGATTTCCGGCACCAGGTGGGCCGTGACCAGGCCGTTTTCCAGGCGTAGCGCGTCCCAGCCCTGGAAGACGACAGGTGTAAGCCGCGCTGCCATGGACGCTATCCTTTCCTCCAGCGCTGTGGCGACACAGCGTAGCGGCCCGCTCAAGGCGTTGCAATCATGCAAAGGTAACCTGGTGTAGTGCCCTCCCCCCACAAAATTTCAACAGATGCGATTCGGCCCGTCAACGGCGACAGTGCGGGGAAAAACAGGTATGATGACCCTGCCCGCAGGGTCACAGGCAGCGAAACGGAGCGCAAACATGGGTCTGATGGACGGCAAGGTCGCGTTGGTCTTCGGCGTGGCCAACCGCAACTCGATCGGCTGGGGCATCGCGCGCCGACTGCACGAGGAGGGCGCGATGATTCTGCTCAGCTACGCCGGCGCGGCGCTGGAGAAGCGTGTGCGGCCGCTGGCGCAGCAGATCGATTGCGACTTCGTCGAGATCTGCGACGTCACCAGCGATGATGAACTCGATTCGGTCTTCGAAAAGGTGCGCGAGCGCCATGGCCGCATCGACGTTCTGGTGCATTCCGTGGCCTACGCCAACCGCGAGGACCTTGGCGGGCGTTTCGTCGACATCTCGCGCGAGGGCTTCAGCATGGCGCTGGACATCAGCGCCTACAGCCTGATCGCCATGGCCAGACGCGCTGCGCCGCTGATGACGGAAGGCGGCAGCATCCTCAGCATGACCTATTTCGCCTCCGAGAAAGTGATGCCGCGTTACCACGTGATGGCCGTGGCCAAGGCGGCGCTGGAGAACATCACGCGCTACCTGGCCAACGACCTGGGACCACAGGGCATTCGCGTCAACGCCATCAGCGCCGGCCCGATCAAGACTTTGGCGGCGGCCGGCGTGCCCGGCTTCCGCACCATGCTGCGCTATTCGGAGCAGGCCGCGCCGCTGCGGCGCACGGTCAGCGCCGACGACGTCGGCAACACGGCGCTGTGGCTGGCCTCAGATTTGGGCAGCGCGGTCACCGGCGAGGTGGTGCACGTCGACGCCGGCTACAACATCCTCGGTTTGACCTTAACGGAAGAGGACCTGGCAAACCTGTAACTGCGGCTCAGTCGGGCAGCAGAAGGCGTCGGCCCGCGTAGAGCAGGGAGGCCGCCAGGGCAGCCTTGACCAGGTCGAAGAGGATGAAGGGCGCCACGCCGGCCGCCCAGGCCGCATTGAGGTCCATGCCAGTGCTGATCATCAGTCCGGCCACACCACAGGCATAGAGCAGGACCACGCCCGCCGCGCCGGCCAGCCAGCGTTGCCAGGTTTCCTGCGCGAAGCGCTCGACCAACCAGCCGGTCACGAAGGCCATGGGGATGAAGCCGTAGAGGTAGCCGACGGTGGGCCCGACCAGCGCCGCCGCCCCCAGCGCGCGGGCATCCAGCGGCAGATTCAGCGCGATCAGACCGACGTAGGCCAACTGACTCAGCGCGCCGTCGCGCGCGCCGAGCAGCATGCCGGCCAGCAGCACGGCCAGCACCTGAAAGGTGAAGGGCACTGGTTCCAGCGGGATGCTGATGCGCGCCGCGACGGCCGTCAGGGCCGTCAGGGCGATAATCGCCAGCAGGCGCTGCGTCAGCGTCAGTTCGCTCCTGCGGGGCAGGGCGTGGAGCATAGGACCTCCTGCTTTCCCCAGGCTTTCAGTTCCGGTTGTCGGGCGTCGCTTCGACGATGACTTCGGCGAGGGTGTATTCGTTGCGCACGCGCGTTGGCTTTTCCGTTTCTTTCAGGAGATTGACTTCGACCAGGGTGACCTGGGTGCCGAGGCCGGAAAGAATATGCTTTGTCGTCCACTGACCCGTATTCTGCGCGTTGCGGTAATAGGCCATGCGACCCATGGGGTCCATGCGCTTGAGGCGGCCGTTGGCGCGGCGGAAGCTCAGTTGCTCCAGTTCCCCCTGCAGTTCGGCCCGCTGGCTGGCGGTCAGATATGCCATCGCTGCAAACTCCCCTACCGGCACGACGGGGGCGATTATAGGCTGGCGGGGTATACTGCGCAATCCTGACCGGACAGGGCACGATATGACCACGACCTGGTCTGTGGCTGAAATCACACTGCGCATCCGTCTGCTGCTGGAAGGCGACGCGGAGTTGCAGGACGTCGCCGTCAGCGGCGAGGTCTCCAACCTGACGCGCGCCCGCTCCGGCCACTGGTACTTCACGCTCAAGGACGCCGGCGCCAGCCTGCGTTGCGTCATGTGGCGCTCGGCCGCCGGGCGGCAGCGCTTCGTGCCGCAGGAAGGCGACGCGGTAGAGGCCCTCGGCCACATTGGCGTCTACGAGCCGCGCGGCGAGTATCAACTCTATACCACTCAACTGCGACCCATGGGCGTCGGCGACCTTTACGCACAGTTCGAGGCGCTGAAACGCAAACTGGAGGCGGAAGGTCTGTTCGAGGCGGAGCGCAAACGTTTGCTGCCGGCCTTCCCGAAAGTCATCGGCGTGGTGACTTCGCCGCAGGCCGCTGCATTCCAGGACGTCTGCAATGTGCTGCTGCGGCGTTTCCCGCTGGCGCAGGTCTGGTTGAGCCCGGCCGCGGTGCAGGGTCTGGATGCGCCGGCGCAATTGCGGGCTGCGTTGGCAAGATTGAACGCTGCAACGGAGGTCGACGTTATCCTGCTGATTCGCGGCGGCGGCAGCATCGAAGACCTGTGGGCCTTCAACGACGAGGCCCTGGCGCGGGCCATCGCCGGCAGCCGCTTGCCGGTGATCAGTGGGGTGGGCCACGAGACTGACTTTACGATCGCCGACTTCGTGGCCGATTTGCGCGCGCCGACGCCCTCGGCCGCCGCCGAACTGGTCGCGCCGGACGTTTCCGAGCTCGGCCAGGTCATCAGTGTTGCCCGCACGCGCCTGTCCGAACTGCAGCGCGGGCGTCTGGTGTTGCTGCAGGACCGGCTGCAGGCCGGTCGCCGTAGTTTGACGCATCTCTCACCGGAGCGGGAACTGGCGACACAGCGTCAGCGCCTGGACGATCAGGAGTTGCGCTTGCAGCGCGCCTGGGCGGGCGCGCATGGGCGTTTGGCGGCAGGGCTGGCGGAGGCCGCAGCGGCGCTGGGCGCGGCGGACCCCCTGGCCATCTTGCGGCGTGGCTACGCCATTTTGACGCAGGCACAGGACGGCGCCCGGGTGAGCGGTGTCAATGAGGCGCAGGCGGGCGACGCCTTGCTGGCGCAGTTGCGCGACGGTGAATTGCCGCTGCGCGTGGAGGACAGGGAGAAGCATGGGCGATATGGCAGAACGCTCTTTTGAGGAGGCCTGGGCCGAACTGGAGGGCATCCTCGAGCGCCTGGAGCGGGGCGAGTTGACATTGGATGAATCGGTCGCGCTCTTTGAACGCGGTCGGGCGCTGGCGGCGCACTGCCAGCAACTGTTGGACAAGGCCGAATTGCGCGTGCGCGAACTCACCGAAATGACGGACGAAGACGGGGACGAAACGTTGACGGAGTAGGTCCTTAGTCCCGCAGGCGCACCAGCAGCAAACGCGGCAGGGCGCGCGCCTCCTCCAGGCGCAGCAGGACCGCCAGGCCGAGAAAGACCGTCAGGCCTAAAAATCCGCCGCCGAGCAGTTGCAGCAGCGGCGAACGCGGCTGACCCAGCCAAAGCCCAAGCGCGGCGACCAGACCCGCAGAGGCCAGCAGCAGGGCCGGCGCGCTGCGCAGGAAGCCCCGCTCGTCGAGATGGCCCAGTCGCCGTCGCAGCAGCCCCCACAGCACCAGCGCCTCCACGTTGGTGGTCAGGGCGTTGGCCAGCGCCAGGCCGGCGAAGGGCCCACGGGCGAGGTTGCCCGGCTCGCCGATGAAGCGGATGAAGACCAGGCTGAGCAGGATGTTGGCCAGCATGGCGGCCACGCCGACCAGCACCGGTGTGCGGCTGTCCTCCAGCGCGTAGAAAGCCCGCGAAAGCAACTCCAGCAGCACGAAACCGGCCATGCCGGTGGCGTAGAAGGCCAGCGCCCAGGCCGTCGCTGCGCTGCTTTCCGCGCTCCACTGGCCCCGTTCGAAAAGCGTCTTCACCAGGGGCTCGCCCAGCAGGATCAGCAGCAGCATGGCGGGCAGGGCGAGAAAGAGGACGCCACGCAGCGCGCTCACCAGGCGGGCGCGAAATGCGTCGCTGTCCCCGGCGGCCGCCAGGGCCGAGAGCGTGGGAAAGAGCGCCGAGCCCAGACTCTGGCCGATGACGCCCAGCGCGAAGAATACTAGTACGAAGGCGGTCGTCAGGGCGGCCGCGCTGCCATCCACCATGGTGGAACTGAAGGCCGCGCTGACGAGAAAGTTGACCTGCACCACGGCCAACCCAAGGATGCGGGGCCCCATGAGGCGCAGCACGTCGCGCAGGGCCGGGCTGCTCCAGTCCGCCAGGGGGCGCAAGCGCGCGCCCAGGCCGCGCAGTCCGGGCAATTGCACCAGCAAATGCAGCAGGGCGCTGAGCACGGCGCCCCAGGCCAGGCCGTGGACGTTGGCGTCGCCCACCTGGGCTGCGCCGGGGTCCGGCGGCAGGGCCGGGGCGATCAGCAATGCGCCGATGATCAGGCCGACGTGGTTCATGCTGATGGCCACTGAGGGCAGCAGGAAGCGCTGGTGGGCGTGCAGCAGGCCCATTAGCAGGCCGCTGACGCTGAAGACCAGCGGCGTCAGCATCATGGCGCGCATAAGCTCGCTGGTCAGCGCCTGCAGTTCCGGCTCGACTCCGGGCGCCAGCAGATGGGCGGTGATGAGCGGAGCCAGCAGGAAGACCAGCGCGCCCAGCGCCCCGGCCGCCAGCGCGGAGAAGGTCATGACGGTACTGGCCAGACGCCAGGCGCTGTCTTCGTCCTGCGCGCGCAGACGTGCGTAGACCGGGAGGAAGGAGGAACCCAGCGCGCCGCCGGCCACCAGCACGAAAATCAGCTCCGGCAGGCGTTGCGCCCGAAAGAAGGCGTCCAGGGCCGCGCCAGCCCCGAAGCTGGAGGCGATGATGGCCGTGCGCAGCACACCCAGCACGCCGCTGGCGACGAAGCCCAGCACCACGACCAGGGTGGCGCGGAGAATCTGGCGACTGCTGAGCGCGCTCACGGGAGCGGGGTGTGACATGGTCGAAACCCTGCGCCTGCGAGCCGGACGCTTGCCTGGCGCCTCATGGCGTCCTACTATAGCATGGCGCGGCAGGCATGGTGGTGGAGGTCAGGGATGGCCGGAGATCGCATCAAGGTGGTCGTGGCGATGGACTTTGCGGACGAGCTTGTTCGCGAACTGGCCGCGATTTCGCCACGCCTGCAGGTGGAGCGTCATTTCCCGCAAGTGCCCGCCAACGCCTGGGCTGACGTGGAGGTCCTGTATGCCGGGGGCCACATACCGCAGCCGGAACAGGCGCCGCGCCTGCGCTGGATTCAACTGCACGGCGCCGGCACCAACCATTTGCAGGGTCTGCCCATTCTCGACGCCGAGGACGTCGCCATCACCTCGGCCAGCGGCATCCACGCCACGCCGATCGCCGAGCACTGCCTGGCCATGATGCTGGCCTTCGCCTGCCGCCTGCCGCATTTTCTGCGTCTTCAGGCCGAAGCGAACTGGGACCGTTCGGGTCGGGCATCGGACACCCTGCGCGGCCAGACCCTGGGCATCGTCGGCTACGGCAGCATCGGTCGGGAACTGGCGCGCCTGGCAGACAGCCTCGGCATGGCCGTCGTGGCCACGCGTCGCGACCTGCGGCACCCTGCGGAGGAAGGCAGCTATCTGGAGCCAGGCGTCGGCGACCCGCAGGCCGAGATTCCAACACGCCTTTACCCGCCGCAGGCGCTGGCCTCCATGCTGGCCATTTGCGATTACGTGGCGCTTACGCTGCCCCTGACCGGCGAGACCCGACATTTGCTGGATGAAACCATGCTGGCGACCATGAAACCCGGCGCCGTACTCATCAACATCTCGCGCGGGGCCGTGCTGGACGAGGCGGCGCTGATCTCCGCGCTGGCGGCGCAACGCATTGCCGGCGCCGCGCTGGACGTGTTTGAAGAAGAACCGCTGCCCGCCACCAGCCCGCTGTGGAGCCTGGACAACGTGATCATCACGCCACACATCGCCGGCAATACGCGGCGCTATCACGAGAAGGCCGCGACGCTCTTCGCCGAAAACCTGCGACGCTACCTGAACAACGAGGCGCTGCTCAATCTCTACGACCGCAGCCGCGGTTATTGAACCGCATTGCGGCTTCACGCGTAGTCACGGCACAGGGCGAGAAAATTCAATGATTCCTTCGCGGAAGCAGGGAGCTGTGACATGAAAGAAGCGCATCGGGCGGAACTGGAGGCGGAGCTGAAGGCGACGCTGGGGGACTTTCTGGACCATCAGCAACGCGCATTGAAGGCCGCTGGCCGGGCCTGCGACGCCTGGGGTTCGCCGGAGTTCGAGAGCCACGCCCGGGTAGCCGGGGCCACCAGTCTGGCAGGATTGCGCCGGCTGGTGAGTAACGTCGCCGATATCGCCGCCGACTGCGAGGCAAAGGGCTATTGCGGCGGGGACGCTGACAGCGGCGTCGACTCGCAGAACCCGGACGCAGACCCGGCCAGCGGCGGCTGCCACGGCGGTGTAAAAGTGCGGGTCCGCGTCAACGGGGACTGAGACGCTGCGTCTCAACGCGCGGCGGGAGTCCTTTTCGCCGCGCGGAAGTGAATCTTCAGGCAGGCGTCCTCAAAACGGGCGACGCCGATTTCCAGCCCGGCCAGGGAATGCGGCAGGACAAAGTTGCGGCGCCAGCGTCCGACCTGCAGGGTCAGTTCGTCATGCTCGCGATAGAGTTCCAGATCATCATGGCGCGTGAAGGGCAGGGGTACGCTCAGCAGGTAACCGCCGTCGGGCGCGCTGCTGATGCGATGGGTTTCCCCGTCATGCATGGGGTCTGCCGGGTTGCGCTGACCATACAGCGCATCGCCCAGTTGTTGCAGTGAAGCCAGACCGCCCGCCTCAACACCCAGCAGCGGCGCGGTCAGCAGGGGCAATTCACCGAAAGATTCGCGGATCAGCGCCAGATTTTCGGCCTGGCGCTTTTTGGCCGCCGCAAACCAGGGATCGCGGATCTCGTCAGGCAGGACGCGGTTGCAGATCACGGCGTCGACGGCGTAGCCGTAGAGGTTGAGGCAGGTCCAGGTGCGCTGCGTCTCTCGGATGACCATACGCTCGGGGTTGACGACCAGGCGCATGCTGCTGATCTGTGGGTCGGCCAGTAACTCGCGCACGCGGTCCAGCGTAGCGAAAAGCATTTCCAGCTGGGCGACGGCATCTCCGCCGTCGTGGTCCTTGCCCCTGGCCCGGTTGAGCGGGCCCAGTACACGACTGGCGCCACGGGCCAGGGTCACGATGCGGTTGAACCACCAGCGCGTGACGTCCGGCAGGCTGAGCAGACGCAGGGTCTCGGCCGTGGGGGCGGCATCAACAACCAGTACGTCGAAGTCGCCCTGTTCGTAATAGCGGTTGATCCAAAGCAAATGCGCGCCCTCTTCAAGGCCTGGCAGGAGCGTGACTTCACCGGCGACCAGGTCTTCCAGCTCCTGATGGTGAAACATGGTCAGCAGACGCCGCTGGATATCGCCCCAGTAACGCTCCATGGAGTGACGCAGGTCGACTTCCTGGGCCCAGAGGTTTTGGGCAAGGGCGACGGGTTCCGGGCCAATGTCGCGTTCGAAGGAATCGGCCAGGCTGTGGGCCGCGTCGGTGCTGATGACCAGAGTCTTCAGGCCGGCCTGGGCGCAACGCAGGGCAGTAGCGGCGGAGATGCTGGTCTTGCCGGTGCCGCCCTTGCCGGTGTGAACGATGATGCGCATGAGACATATGCCTTTGAACCGGGTTGTCCTCCTGTTACGGAGAAACGGGAACTGAAGTGTCAATATTGAGTTGGCAGCGACTATACTGTGTGCAGCCGGCGTTCGAAGACTTGCACAGCACGTGCGTTGCGCGGGCAGGAAAAAAGGTCCTGCATCGGCCCAAGACATCCGGCTCAGGTGAAGTTGCGGACTTACCTGGTTGACCAACAATTTTACCGCTTGATGCGTACGTTGTTGCCGGCCGGCAGCCGCGGCGATGCAATTTACGCCTGGTTGCACTTCCTTGCCACACACCGCCGAAAGCCGGGGCCGAGGGATTCCGGTCGCCTCAATGACCTGCTTTTCCACGTCCGCGTGGATTGGGACTTGCTTGATCCCCTGTGCCAGTTCGTAACGGACAAGGCATACGCCAAGAAGTATGTCGCTGCGACTGTTGGCGAACAATACACGCAAAAGACGCTGGCGCTGCTTGACCACGTCGATGAGGTTGACCGGCTGCAATTGACGCAATTTCCCTGCGTGGTGAAACCCACGCACCTGAGCGGTGAAGTGCAGTTTTGCAGGGCAGATGACAGGCAGCTCGACCGTGAGCAAATGAAACGCTGGTTTGGCCTCGATTTGTACCGGGAATCGCGCGAGCAGAATTACCGTTGGCTGCGGCCCCGTATCATTGTGGAGGAATACTTCGGCGCGGCGGAGGCCGCTGTGCCGGACGACTACAAGGTTTTTTGTTACCGGGGCGAGCCGCGCTTCATCCAGGTGGACAATGGCCGATTCACGAAGCACACGCGCAATTTGTACGATACGTCCTGGCGCAGATTGCCCTGCAACATTCAACATGCTACCAGGAAGGAAGACGATCCGCGGCCGGAGCCGCTGGCGCGAATGCTTGAGATTGCCTCCAGCCTCGCCGCGCCTTTCGAATTAATGCGCGTGGACCTCTACGTCAGGGGTGGCGAATTTCGGGTCGGTGAGTTGACCGGCTGTCCGGGGGGCGGCCTTGAGCGCCTGTTTCCGGCAACCACCGACAGCATTCTCGGTAGCCTGTTGCTGGCGGGGCGCCAGGAGCGCGCCTCCTGGCAGCGGGGCAAGGTAAATTTGGCGTTACGAAAAAAGTCGGAGTGATGACGTGAAGACAGGAATCCTGCATCCGGGCGAGATGGGCATCTCCATCGCGGCCACCATGGTCAACAGCGGGCACGAGGTCAACTGGGTGACGCAAGGTCGCAGCGGCGCCACGTGCGAACGCGCCGCGGAGCACAACCTGCGCGCCCTGCCGGACCTGGCGACGCTCTGTGCGAAAGCCGACGCGCTGGTCAGCGTTTGCCCACCGGCCGCCGCCGAAACAGTGGCCATGGACGTGCTGGCGACGGGCTTCCGCGGGCTGTACCTGGACGCCAACGCCATCGCGCCGCAGCGGGCGTGTCGTATGGCGCGTGCCATGGAGGCGGCCGGCGTCACCTTCGTCGATGGCAGCATCATCGGGGGGCCGGCGTGGCAACCCGGCAAGACCTGGATGATCCTCAGTGGCGACGCCGCCGATGACGCGGCGACCCTCTTCGCCGCCGGTCCGCTGGAGACGCGTATTCTTGAGGGCGATGTGGGTCGGGCCTCCGCGCTGAAGATGGTCTTCGCCAGCTGGACCAAGGGCACCACGGCGTTGCTGGCCGCGGTGCTGGGCACGGCCGAGTCGCTGGGAGTGCGCGACGAACTGGTGCAGCAATGGTCCCGCAGCGGCATGGACCTGGTCGAGCAGGCGCCGGCGCGCACCCGCGGCGTGACGGCCAAGGCCTGGCGTTTCGTCGGCGAGATGGAAGAGATCAGCGCGACCTTCGCCGGCGCAGGTCTGCCGGGCGACTTTCACCAGGGCGCGGCCGAGGTCTACCGGCGCATGGCGGACTTCAAGGACGCGTCGGCGTTGCCCGAACTGGAAGAGGTCCTGGAGGCCCTGCGCGGTGAGGTGGCGGATTGAGCCTTGAGCGTTGCCCCTGGGCCGGCAGCGACCCGCTGATGCAGGCCTACCATGACGAGCAATGGGGCGTCCCGGTACACGACGAGCGAATGCTCTTCGAGATGCTCTCGCTGGAAGGCGCGCAGGCGGGCCTCAGCTGGAGCAGCATTTTGCAGCGACGCGCGGCCTATCAGGAACTCTTCGACAATTTCGAGCCGCAGATCGTGGCGCGCTACGACGAGGCGAAGATCGCGGCCCTGCTGGGTGACGCGCGCATCATCCGCAACCGCGCCAAGATTCGCAGTGTGGTCAGCAACGCGCAGGCCTTCCTGCAGGTGCAGGCCGAATGTGGCAGCTTCGATCACTACCTCTGGGCCTTCGTCGAGGGCGAACCCCGACTCAACTGCTTTCAGCGCATGGAAGACGTCCCTGCGGAGACCGAAGAATCGCGCGCGCTGGCTGCGGACCTGAAGCGGCGTGGCTTCCGCTTCATCGGGCCGACCATCTGTTACGCCTTGATGCAGTCCTGCGGCCTGGTCAACGACCACGTGGCCGCTTGTTTCCGCTACTGTTACTGAACGGCGTCAGTCCTTCCAGACCAGCTCATTCTGCAAATCCAGCATCAGGCGCGGGAAGGCGATGGCGTCGGGCGAGAGCTGCAGCAGCGGCGGCTGCCAGTCCGCCCCGTATTCGGCGGCCGAACGCGCCCAGCCGAGGAAGTTGCGCCAGCCGACGTGCAGGCCGGAGGTGTCGGCGTCGGGCGCATGGCCGCTGTTGAGCAGGGCCAGGCGCGTGCCACCGGCCTCTGGCTGCAGGGTCCAGCGCGCGCTGTTTTCCGGGCCGCCCTCGTCGCTCATGCCGTAGACCAGCACTCGCTCCGGCTCCAGTTCGCGGATGCGCATGGGTTGCATGCCGGGCCAGCCAAGGTCGTAGTCGCCGCCGACGCGCGGCTCGATGCGCGCCGCGGTCGCCATCCAGCGCTCCAGTTCGCTTTCCTCACAGAGCACGGCCCAGACGCGGCCGGCGGGCGCGTCGACCAGGCAATCGACCGCGATGTTGCCGCGCAGGTTTTCTGACCACGGAATGCGGATATCCGCCGGTTTGCCGTCCAGCCGGCGGCGCAGGTTCTCCAGCGCGATGAACCATTCGTCGGCGTAGCTGTAGGGCGCGATGTCGTCGTCTTTTCGCGCGCTGCCGGCGCTGTGTTCCAGGGCGACGATGCAGCGCTCGCCACGCGGGTGCAATTCGATGCGCACGACGGTGTCGTGTTGGCCGCGGCGCCAGGCGAAGGCCAGGCTACGCCCGGGATCAACTTCGAGCAGCGCGTGCCGGCCGCCCTCGCGCGCCGGCGCGCCGGCGGTGAATTGCCCCCAGAAATCGTAGCGCCCGGCTTCCAGATCGACGTCGGCGAATTCCGCGTACCAGGCTTGCAGGGCCGCGTTGTCGCTCAGCGCGGCCCAGGCGCGCTCCGCTGCGGCGTTGACGGTCACCTGCATACGTACGATGGGCTCGAGTTCCATATCGTTCTCCTGCCTTGTGCCCCTATGGATGTTCTGTAGAGCGTAGCCGCAAAAGCCGGTTTCAGGCCGGGGCTTCCCCCTCTGCGGCCAGAATCGTCCTGCCAATCTGGTCGAGGTGGTCTTCACCGTGCTGCGCGTAGGACGCCAGAATCTGATCCAGTGAGCGGCTGTGGACCTGGCCGCCGGCCGCGGCGGAATTCGAAACCGGCAAGACGCGCGTTCTGCGCGCGAACTGCGCGTCATCCAGTGAGCGCCACAGGACGACCCAGCGCGCGTGCAGGGCCTCCAGCAAGTCAAGCGAATCTGCGACCGGCGCCAGGCTGGACTCCTGCAAGAGGGCATAGCGGTCCTGGTCATAGTTGCTGATCAGGGGATTGTCCTCGCTGAGGCCAGACTTGACCTGCAGAAATGCGTGCATGTGTGAATCGGCCAGGTGGTGGACATTCTGTGCGACGTTCCACTCGCCGGGAATCGTGTGGGCGGAAAGTTGCCCTTCGTCAAGGTCGGCGACCAGTTCGCGCAGCCTCCCTGGCAGGTCAGCGAACCGCGCAATGCATTGTTCGCGCTCGTGCCGTCTCATGGCTTGTCTCCCGGAAAAGGTGAGGCGGCATGGTAGCCGTCACCCGGCCCGGGGTCAATCCGGCAGTGCGCGGCCTTTGTTCCCTCAGGCGACCAGGCGCTATACTCGCAGGGGTTGCAGGCATCGGAGCCGGGCGCCATGGACGAGGCAACGCCAGTACTTGAGGTGCGCGGGCTGACGCGGCGCTTCCCCGGCGTGCTGGCCAACGACCACATCGACCTGGAATTGCACAAGGGTCAGGTGCTGGGTCTTCTCGGCGAGAACGGGGCCGGCAAGTCCACCCTGATGAACATCATCTACGGCCTCTACAGCCCGGACGAGGGCCAGATTCTCGTCAACGGCGACGTGGTCGAGATTCGCGACCCCAACGACGCCATCGCCCTCGGCATCGGCATGGTGCACCAGCACTTTCAACTGGTGCCGGTGCTCAGCGTCACCGAGAACATCATGCTGGGCAACGAAAGTGTGCGCGGCCTCTTTCTGGACCATGCCGCGGCGCGCGCGCGCATCCTCGAGATTTCCGGGCAATACGGCCTGGCCGTCGACCCCGACGCCATGGTCGAGGACCTGCCGGTAGGGGTGCAGCAACGCGTGGAGATCATCAAGGCGCTTTACCGCCACGCCGACATCCTGATCCTCGATGAGCCGACTTCGGTGTTGACGCCGCAGGAGGCCGAAGGCCTGTTTGCCATCATGCGCACGCTGACGGAGCGCGGCGTGAGCATCATCTTCATTTCGCACAAGCTGAAGGAAGTGCTGGAAATCTGCGACCACATCACGGTGCTGCGAAACGGCCGCGTCGCCGGACACGCCGATCCGGCAAGCTCCACGCAACAGTCGCTGGCCTCCATGATGGTTGGTCGCGACGTCATTCTGCAGGTGGAGAAGGCAAGCGCCACGCCTGGCGAGCCCGTATTGGCAATCGAGCAGCTCAGCGTGCTGGACGACCGCGGCCTGCCGGCGGTAAACGGCCTGTCGCTGGAGTTGCGCGCCGGTGAAATTCTGGGCGTGGCCGGTGTGCAGGGCAACGGCCAGACTGAACTGGTGGAAGCCATCGCCGGCCTGCGCGCGGTCAGTGGCGGGCGCGTACTGCTGGAGGGCCGTGACGTAACCGACGACACAGTGCGCCAGATCACGGCGGAGGGCGTGGCGCACGTGCCGGAAGACCGGCAGAAGGATGGCATGGTCATCAGCTTTCCGATCACAGACAACCTGGCGTTGCAGAACTACTGGCAGCGTCCCTTCGCGCGCGGCATCGTCATCGACGAGGAAGAGCGCGACGACTTCGCGCGGCGTCTGGTTGAGCGCTTTGACGTGCGCACGCCGGGCATATACACGCGGCTGGGCAGCCTTTCGGGCGGCAACCAGCAGAAGACCATCGTGGCGCGCGAATTCTCGCGGCCCAGCCGTCTGCTCATCGTGGCGCAACCCACGCGCGGCCTCGACGTCGGTTCGATCGAGTTCATCCACCGCCAGATCGTGCGCATGCGCGACGAGGGCACGGCAGTCCTGCTGGTCTCCGCCGAACTGGACGAGGTGCTCTCACTCTCCGACCGGGTTACCGTGATATACAACGGCCGCATCATCGACACCCTGCCGGTGGAGCAGGCGGACCGCGAGCAGGTCGGCCTGTTGATGGCCGGCGTACGGGCCGGCGGGACGACGGATGACTGAAGCCCTGCCCGCGCGGGGGCGGTCGGCGCCGCTGCGCGCCTGGTCCCGCATATCACCGCGCCTGGTGCCGGTGATGGCAGTCATCACGGCCTTCATTATTGGCATCCCTTTCATCATCTTCACCGGCGCCGGCGGCAGCCTGCAACAGGGTCTGCGCCTCGCCGGCGTGGCCTACAGCGCGCTCATCGAAGGCGCGACCGGCGTCGTCATCAATGATCTGGCCCGCCCGGAGCATCTGGACCTGGCGCGGCAAGTGCTGGCGCAGGAAGACCTCAACCAGCGCGGGGTGGGACGCCTGGCGCGCGCCAGCGCCCGTCTGGCTGACGCCGACATTGACGAACTGCGCGCCATGGCCGGGTTGCTGGAACGCCTCGGCCTGGCTGACGAGGACGTCGATTCACTGGGCGCGCGTCTGCCTGCCATCCGCAGTATCGGTCAGGTGCCGCTGGATGATTTGCGCCCCCTGCTCAATGATCTCGCGGAATTGCCTCGCGCCGACGTGCGTCGCCTTGCCGAAGCCTGGGCCGTTTCCGACCCCGACATGGTGTCCCTCCGATCTGGGCTTGATCCGCTTGTGCCGGCAGCTGCCGACATCGGCGACGGTCAATTGCTGAAGCAGATGCGCCTTGTGGACATGGAGGGCCTCGTCGCCCTGCAACGCGTTTTGGCGCAACTGGATGTGGCGCGTGACCTGGGTCTGGACCCCGCGGGCGCGGATGCTGACCTGGTGATCCGCATGGCGGAAGTCTCGACGGAAGACCTGCGCGACCTGCTGGCGACGCTGCAGACCCTGGACCGGGCGGGCGTCGACGACGTCGCTGCGGCCGGCGAGCAACTCACCCTGCTGCGCCGCCTCTATGATGAGGAGCTCCTGCTCAACAGCGACAGCGCGCGCCATGCGCTGGAAGAAGAATTGCCGACCGCGCTGGCCAACACCCTGGTCGTGCGTCGCCCGGGCAACCGACTGCTGCTGGACCGCTCGCCACAAGGCGCCAGCGGGCTGATTCGGGAGGACAGCGCCCTCACGCCCGAAGACCCGACGGATGACCGGCCCGAAGTACTGTGGCTGCGAATCGGCGAGCGCGTGCTGATGCTCATCATCCCCAACCTGGAGAGCATGTTTGTGCGCTCCATTCCCTACGTCATCGCCGGGCTGGCGGTGGCGCTGGGCTTCAAGGCCGGCCTGTTCAACATCGGCGCCGAGGGCCAGCTTTACGCCGGCGCCATCATCGCAGTGGTGCTGGGCTTCACAGCGCCCTTCACGGACTTGCCGGGATTTCTGCATTTGCCGCTGGTGCTGGCGGGCGGCATGCTGGGCGGCTTCCTCTGGGGCGCCATTCCCGGCGTGCTGCGCGCCTGGACGGGCGCCCATGAAGTCATCACCACCATCATGCTCAATTTCATCGCCATTCTCACTGTGGACTGGCTGATCAAGACTCCCGGCCTGCTGCGCGACCCCGAGGCCAGCCTGCCGCGGACGGCCTATATCTCCGCGTCGGCGCGGCTGCCGGTGTTCAGTCAAATCGGCGCCGGCTGGTACCTGCTGGCAGCCATACTGCTGACGTTGTGGCTGCTCTGGCGCCGCCGCGCGGCAAGAGGCAATCGCCAGGTGCTGCTGCGCCCGCTGCTTGCCGGCGTTCTGGTGCTGGCGGCCGGTCTCTTCCTGTCCTGGCTGACGGTGCGCGACCATCTGCATCTCGGCCTGCTGATCATGGTCATCGCGGTGTTGCTTACGGACTGGTATCTCTTTCGCACGACTTCAGGCTTTGAGTTGCGTACGGTCGGCGCCAACCCGGACGCAGCGAGATATGCGGGCATGAACGTGCGTCTCAACATCGTGCTGGCCATGGCGCTGAGCGGGATGCTGGCGGGCATCGCCGGCACGCTTCAGGTTACGGGCGTGCAGTTCAACCTGCAGCCGGAATTTTTTGCCGGTCTCGGCTTTCAGGGCATCGCCGTGGCCTTGCTGGCGCGCACCAACCCGCGCAACATGATCCCGGCAGGCTTTCTCTGGGGCGCGTTGCTGACCGGCGCGCCGCTGATGCAGGTCAACGCCAACATCTCCATCGACCTCGTCATCATCATTCAGGCGCTGATCATCATGTTCATCGCGGCGGATGCCATCATCCGCTACCTGTGGCGCGTGCCGCAGGCCAGCATTGAAGAGCAGGAAGCGGCGATGTTCTCGAAGGGCTGGGGAGGCTGACGTGACGACGATGGACCTCGCCGCGCCGGCGAGCGGCTGGCGCGAGCGCATCCGCATCACCCGCAGCGGCGTGTTTTCGCTGGTATTCGTGCTACTGGGCCTGTGGCTGCTGCTCTCCGCGCCCCAGGTGCCGCCGGATACGATCACCCGCCTGACGGCCGGGCGCCAGGCCGGTCTCGAGATCGCCGTGCAGCCCTGGCTGCTGGTCGTCGGCGTCTGGTACGTCATCGCCGGCGCGCCGGGTCTGCTGCCGGGACAGCGCCTGCAGCGCTTTCACTTCCGCGCCATGCTGCTGGCTGCCCTGCTGCTTTTCCCCACCATTCTGATTCTGGCGGCGGCCGGCCGCAGCACCAACGCCGTGAGCATGCTGGCCTCCAGCCTGCGCCTGGCCACGCCGATCGTCATTGGCTCGATGGCCGGCATCTGGTGTGAACGCTCCGGCGTCATCAACATCGCCATCGAAGGCATGATGTTGACCGGTGCGGCTTTCGGTTTCGTGGCCTTTTCGCTGATAGCGCCCAACATGGAAAACAGCAGCGCGCTATTTCTTGGCGTCATCGTCTCGGTGCTGGCCGGCGGCCTCATGGCCATGTTGCACGCATGGCTTTCGATCACCTTCCGCACCGACCAGATTGTCAGCGGCACTGTGATCAACATTCTGGCGCTGGGCCTGACCAGTTTTATGCGCCGCGAAATCCTGCTTGATGCCCAGGATGCCGGTCGGGAAACCTTGCAGGCCGTGCCTTTCGAACAGATTGCCGCCTTTCCGCCCCTGCGCGGCCTGCTGGACCAGTTGGCCACCCAACCCTTCTTCGGCGATTTCCTGTTCCCGCTGCTGGAGGAGGTATTTTTTAGCGGCAAGCCCATTTTCTACATGATGTTCGTCCTGCTGCTGCTGACACATCTGATCCTGTTCTACACGCGCTGGGGGCTGCGTACGCGCGCCGTCGGCGAAAACCCGCGCGCCGCCGATACGCTCGGTATCAACGTGATTCGCACACGCTGGATCAACGTCACCATCGCCGGCTTCATCGCGGGTCTGGCCGGCGCCTGGCTTTCGCTGGAAACGACCGGCACCTTCGACGACAACATGTCGGCCGGGCGCGGCTTCATCGCGCTGGCGGCCATGATCTTCGGCAAGTGGTTGCCCTTTGGCGCCTTCGGCGGCGGCCTGCTCTTTGGTTTCTCCAGCGCGCTGGAGACCCGTTTCCAGATTCTGGGTGTGACCCTGCCGCCGCAGTTCCTGCAGATGACGCCCTATGTCGTGACTATCGTCGTGCTCGCCGGCCTCGTGGGTCGGGCGCGGGCGCCGGCGGCCATCGGGACCCCCTACGAGAAGGAGTGAGGCGCGCCCGGCAGCCAGCGGGGCAGCACTTCCATATCCAGTCCGTCGCGCTGACCGGCCAACCAGCGCCAGTGCGCCGCCAGCGCGATCATCGCGCCATTGTCGGTGCACAGCTCCAGCGGCGGGACCAGAAGCGGCAAAGGACTGGCGTCGCGCAGGGCCGCGCGCAAGGCCTGATTGGCGCTGACGCCGCCCGCCACCAGAATTGCGCTGGCGCCGCAGCGCTCCGCCGCGCGGGCAGTCTTCCGCGCCAGCACCTCCACAAGGGCCGCCTGAAAGCCGGCCGCAAGGTCGGCCACGGAGACGTCCGCGCGCAATTGCGGCTGACGGTCGTTGGGGTTCTTGCAGGCGGCGCGCAGCACGGCCGTTTTCAAGCCGGAAAAGCTGAAGTCGTCACTGCCATCCAGCCAGGCGCGCGGGAAGCGCCAGATGCCGGAATCGCCCTCCCGGGCGACCCCTTCGACGTGCGGGCCGCCGGGGAAAGGCAGGCCCAGTATGCGCCCGACCTTGTCGAAAGCTTCGCCGGCGGCGTCATCGCGCGTTGCGCCCAGACGCTGCCAGCGGCCGTGTCCGGTCATCAGCAACAGCTCGGTATGCCCGCCCGAGACAATCAGGACCAGCAGCGGGAAGACCGGTTCCTCCGGCATGCCCGGCCACAGCGAATAGACATGTCCCTCCAGGTGGTTGATGCCCAGCAGCGGCAAACCGGCGCCCAGCGCCAGGCCCTTGGCGTAATTCACGCCGACCAGCAAGGAACCGACCAGACCTGGCCCGCGCGTCACGGCGATGGCGTCCATTTGCGCCAGCGTCAATGCCGCCTTTTCCAGGGCCTCGTCTACCACCGCCGTGATGGATTCCACGTGCGCGCGTGAAGCCAGCTCCGGGAAAACGCCGCCATACTGCGCGTGCAGGTCGATCTGCGAAGCGACGACGTTGGAAAGAATCTCGCGTCCGTCACGCACGACGGCCGCCGCCGTCTCGTCGCAGGACGTCTCGATGCCCAGGAGGATGCTCATGCAGCGACGGACTCCAGTTGCAGGGTCGCTTGCCGCCCGTGGAAGCGCCCGACGTCCGCGACTTCGGCCTCCAGTTGCGGCAGCCGGGCCCGCGACAAGGTGACGAATGGCGTAACGATGATGGCAAGCGACCGGCGGCCGCGCTTCAGTTGCCAGCGGCCGCGCACGACACCATCAAGCAGCAGGGAAGGGCGGATGATGCCGCCGCCCGGGTGAATATACCGGCTGATCGCCGCCGGCAGGATCAGATCGCGCTCCACGTGGCTCAGCAACAGGGCATCGAAAGCCGGCAACAAATGCAGACTGCGCTGTGATTTGTCCTCCAGCCAGGGCAGTTGCGCGTTGAGCATGACAGCCTCCCGGCCCGCGGCGTTCACCGCGGTCAGCTCGCCGGCAAGGGAGTCAAGTCCCATGCGGGACAGTCGCATCGGCAGGCCGGACCAGCGCGCCAGGTCCGCCGCGTTGGCCGGGCCGAAGGCGCGCAAAAAACGACGGGCCAGTCGCGTCGCCGTCACCTCGACGCCTGGCCATCCCCCGGACGGCAAGTTGTCCAGCAGGCGGTACTCCGGGCGACCTTTGCGCAATGGCACGCAGACCAGGACGCCCTCAAGCGCTGCATGGCGCAACAAATAGGGGCAGGCCTGGCCCTGCGCAGGCAGCCCCTCCGCCTCCAGTATGTCCTTCAGGGCGGCCCGGGATTGCGGGCCATCCGCCAAAATCCTGCGCAGCAGCGACGTCGCTCGCCTGCGGCTGTCCTCGTCGAGGGCCAGTTCGCGATAGCGCCGGGCCGTCTGGCGGATTAATTCCGGTCCGAAAAGCGGCAAGAGCCAGGCAAGGTCCGCCATGGCGACGAAATGCAGCGTGCCGCGCATCAGCCAGGTCCAGCACAACCCGTCGTCGATCAACGCCGCATGGATGTCATCAGCCACCAGCCCGCGACTGCGCGCGCGCACGCCCAGGACGGCGGCATTGTAGTCCTGGGCCTGCAGGCTGACGGCCCCGGCCAGCAACTGCGACAGGTCAGTGCACGGCGCAGCGAGTCCCTGGGCGCGCAGACGCAAATGCCGGAGTTGGACGGGATCGATTGTCAGGGTCATGGCGCTTCCCAGAAGGGCCCGCGCAATCCGAGCGAGGCAAAGAGTTCCTGCGCGTCAGCCGCGCTACGACCCTGAAACGTCGGTGACAAACGCTTGCGGTACCAGGCCTGTGCCAGCGCCCAGGTGTGCTGCAGGGTAAGCACTGCGCCGCGTGGCCGGCCTTCCATTTCGCACCAGGCGTCAATGTCCTCTTCCGACCGGAAGAGCAGGATATTCGCTCAGGTCTCGACCAGATCGTCGTACCAGTGGCGGAATGGCAGGGCAAAATGCACCAGGGCTTCCTCCGCCAGCAGTTCGCCTTCGCGCACGGCGCAGCGCAAGAGTTCGCCGCGCGGGCTGCAGCGCGCCTCTATGACGGCGTCCTGTTGCAGCATGACGGGAATGCCCGGCGCGTCCCAGGCGCAGTTGGCGAAAAGCCAGTGCCGGCCGACCCGCGCGCGAAAGTTGGTGGGCAGGGCGGACAGGGGATTGGCCATGCGGATGCGTTCACCGTCGGCTTCGAGCAGAATCAGATGCGCGTCATGCAGGCGACGCCATGCAGCCAGCGCGGCATTTTCCGCCAGGTCGAAGGCGCATGCACTCTCCGCCACGGTGGGCGGCCGACCCTTTTCGCACCAGAAGCGGTAAATGTGCAGGCGCAGCGCCTGGTCCATGTCAGTGATCACGTTTTGGCTCACTTCCGCAATGCCTTCAACTTCTCTCCTGCCTGAAACAGCGCAACGCCGCCAAAGACCCAGCACAGGGGCAGTATCGGGAAGATGTAACGGGGTATGGCATGCAGGGCCAGATGCAGCGACAGGGTATAGGCGATGAAAGCGGCCAGGGGCAAGGTCTGGCGCCAGCGCCGGCGCGTGAGCCAAAGGCCGGCCAATCCCGCCAGCAGGCCGACAAAATGAATGGCGTAAATGAGCAGCCGGGGCCAGAAGCCCTCAGCGCGTACCCACTGCAGCATTTCGAATGGTGAACGTCCGTCGCGCAACCAGTCACGGGCCATGAGGCGCAAGGGCGGGCCATCAAGATAGCCCGTGCCGTGGGGCTGCAGCAAGGCCTCCGCCAGTTCAGTCAGGCGGCGCAAGAGATAGGCGGCAGGGTCAGCCGCAATTCGCTGTTGCGCGCCCTGCACGTAAGTGGCCTGAAGCGCAAGTGGCTCTTCAGGCAAGGCCCCGGTGTCTTCAATCAGTTGTTTGTCCGTTTCCTGTGGGCCTTGCCAGCCCTGCTCCAGCGCGCCGATGTAAAGGAAGGCGGCAACCCCCTCGCCGGCGATGACAAGGCGGTCCCAGCGCGCCAGGCTGTAGACGGTCCAGCTGCCGACGACGAGACTGTAAACAGCGAGGAGGTGCAGCGCCCGCCGCAGGCCCGGGCGGCGACCATCGACCAGCAGCAGGTGCAGCGCCAGTCCGAGCGGGAAGAGCAGCAGTACGGCTCGCGTCAGGGTCGCCAGGCCGAGCAACAGGCCGGTCACGGCGACTCGCTCCCGTCGTTCCGCGTGATGCGCCATGCCGGCAAGCAGCAGGAAAATGTAGAGTGTTTCAGTGGTGACGCGCGTAGCTTCAATAATGAAGGCCGGCGAGACTGCGATCGCCAGCGCGGCGATGAAAGCGGCTGGTTTGCTCCCCGTGGCTGCGAGCCCCAGACGCCAGACCAGCCAAACGGAAATCGTGCCCGCCAGGGCCTGCAAGATGCGAATGAGCAGTACAGCCGCCTCTCGCGGGAAGAACGCCTGCGGCAGTCCGTTAAACAGCAGGTAAAGGGGCGGCGTCGTCAATCTGCGCAGGGATATCTTGATGCCGTCGGAATCGTACTGATCTCCGTATTCAGAGAGTCTGCCTTCGTCGAAGCCGGTGACGAGGGCGTAACCGTGGGCCAGATACCAGGGGCTGTCACTGCCGTCGCTGACGTAGCCAATGGCGTGGTCTGCAGCAAGTACAGCCGAAAGGCGCAGAAACAGGGCCAGCAGAATGAGGAATGGCACCAGGCGCTTCAGGCCGCTACCATCGACTGCTGTTGCCATGTGACGCGGGGTGACCCGACGCATGCGGGATCATGTCCTCCTTCTGGTAGCAGGCCGTCTGGTGGGGCCGGGTCTGGCGTTGCTGGCCGAACATCCCGGCCTGTTCGAACCCAACCACAATTATAACCTTGCGCGCAACCTGGCAGATGCACGCGGTTTCACCAACGGCTATATCTGGCAGTTTCACCAGAAACCGACGGATGTCAGCCACCCAATCTACTACTGGATGCCACTGGCTGCGCTGTGGCCGGCCCTTTCCATGCGCTTGCTATGGATTGGCGTACTGCCTGCGTTGCTGCCGAAAATCCTGTCAGGCACGGCACTGGTGGCGCTGACAGGGCCGATAGCCCGCGCCGCGCGTCTTTCGCGCAATGCCGTACTGATGGCCATGGCCCTGATTCTTTTCCTGCCGGACTTCGTACCGGTCGCCATACGAACGGACACGACCTTTGGCTACGCTCTTTTTTGCGGCCTGGCCCTGCTGTTCCTTTTCCGGAGAATGCACGATCGACCCGGGACGCTGGTGCTGCAAGACGCCCTGTGGCCGCTTTACGATGGCAGCGAAAGTGATGCGCGACTGCCCTTGCCAGGGAGGACCAGCGAGTTCCGTCTCTTTGGAATCGCCAGGGCATGAGCGCGTTCCCGATCCCCGGCGGCCTGGGCCGGATGCACGCGCACATTCGCCTGCTGTTGTTGCTGACCCTGCTCGTACGCGGCGGCATGTTTTTGGCCTACCCCTTGCAGGTGCGGGTCGATGACAATCAGAACGGACAACGCTACCTGATCGACAGGTTGCTGGAGGGCGACCTGCTGATCGGCAACGTCCGTTATGGCACCGGCTACCCGTTGTTCATCGCACCCTTTGCGGCAGCGGGTCAACTTTTTGGCCCGCTGGACGAGCGCTTCGTTCTGCTCGTGCAGGTGGCTCTCTCCGCCCTTGTTCCCTTTCTGCTCTACGACCTTGTGCGCCGAAATCACTCACGCCGGGCGGCCCTGGTGGTGGCATTGCTGGCCCTGTTTGACCCGCATGGCCTGCAGTGGGCGCATTTGAGTTTGCCGGTCTGGCTGGTGGCGCTGTGTTACACGCTGTCGCTCTGGATTGTGGACCGGGCCATGCAAAAGGATATGCGGGCAGGGCTGTTTCTGGTCAGCGGCATCATTCTGGGCGCGGCCGTACTCGCTCGCCTGACTCTGGCGCCGCTGGTGGCTTTCAATGGCCTGCTGCTGCTGTTTGCCAGAGGTTTCTCCTTGCGCAGGCGATTGACGGCATTGCTGGCGCTGGGCTCAGGCTTTTTTCTGACCCTGGCGTGTTACGCCCTGCTCATTCATTATCCTTCCACCGGGACCTTTCGCCCCAGTTGCGTTGGCGGCCACAACTTTCTCGAATCCGTGCTGGAAGCAAACATCCCTGTCGTCGCGGCCAACGGCGAGGCCACGACCCGACTGTTGTATTTGAGCGCCCTGCCGCCAAACTCACGGCCGGAAACGTCACTGGGCTATGACGGTCGGCGAAATCCCGGCCCCTGGGTCACGCCGGAAGAGCAAAGAGGATTCCTGGCGCAATTGCCAACTGATTCTGGTCTTGAGGCCATTGACGTCCTGCCCACCACGGACGCCCTGACATGGAATCTGGGGCCCTGCGAAAAAGATTCGCTGTTGTACGCCGTTGCGCTGGAAGCACTCATTGCCCGACCCCTGCAGTTCGTGCAGTCGCTTCCCGGGGAAGTGTATGAATTGCTGCACCGAATTACCCGTTGGCATCTTCCGCACGTCGATTCGCTGGAAATCCATGAAGACAGCGATCTGCCTTTCCCGCTGCAAAGGGCGAGAAGCCGGCAGGGCGAGGCTTACATGAGAAACCCGCTCTGGCCCGCGCCAATGTCCGTCTATTCGCACACGCGTGACGTCCTGAACTGGACCAACCTGCTCATCGTTCCCGCCCTGGCCTGGGCGCTCCTGCGCGGGCGCGCTCTCTTCAGTCTGGCAGCGTTGACGCTCTTGTTTTGGGTGATTTTTCTGGCCGTGTTCGACTGGAGGGAAGGGCGTATCGTCGCGCCCCTGTGGCCGCTCTGGCCGCTGCTGATCGGCGGCATGCTGGCGGACCTGTGGCAAGGGTTCAGCGCCTGGGCTGGCGCAAGGCGAGAATCCGCCCACCCGTCACGCTGACGTAGACCCAGCCTTCCGGGCTGATGGCGACGTCCAGCGGTCGTTCCGGCCAGAAGCCCTTGCCGAGATAATTCAACTTGCTGACGCTGAAAGCGCTCCCGTCGCGCTGCTGCGGAATGATGACTTCAGGCGCCAGCGGCCGCCCTTGTTGATCGAAACGGATGACGCCCAGCGCGTAGCCGCGCAACTCGACCCGATGGCGCGAGCCGTGCAGGGTCACCAGCAGGGTATCGCGCAAATCGGGCAGGCTGTCGTGGTCGTAATAGGCCAGGCCCAGGGGCGCGCTGCCCGTCGGCAGCGCCAGGGCCGGCGCAATGAAAGTCCCGCAGTCGGTCGCAGCGGGCGTGGTCGGCAGGCGCAGTTCGCCGCTGCACCAGGGCCAGCCATAATGGGCGCCGGCCGTGATGCGGTTGATTTCGTCGAGGGAGTCCCCCTGCGCCGCGTCTCCACGTCCGATGCTGTCCGTCGCCCACAGGGCTTCTCCCCGCAATGCGAGCCCGGCCGGCAGGCGCAGGCCGCGGGCCACAACGCCGCGCTGGCTGCCATCCGTCGAGTAGGCGAGAATGGAAGGCGCGTCACCCGGGTCACAGTGGCTGCAGGGCGCAGCCAGCGACGCATAAATTACCCCGTCCGGTCCGACGACAATATCGCCGCTGGCCTGGCCGCTTCGCAGAGGCAGATCGGCAACCAGTGTCGCTGCGGCCTGCGCGCCGGCTGTCAGGCGCAAAATGCCGGCACTGCTCAGGATGTAAAGGGAATCGTCGTGCCAGTCCAGACCCGTTGGCCGGAGCAGGCCCGAAAGCAGGCGCTGCGCCGTGTCGGGCAGGCGGTCGTCGTCGCTGTCGCGCAGGGCCCACACCTCACCGCGCGTGGGGCTGGCCGCGTAGAGCGTGCCGTCGGGCCCAACTGCCAACGACGCCAGCGCCAGCGCTTCGTTTGTCGGCGACTGGTACACCAGTTCCGCGCAGAACCGGTCACCGTCAATCCATGGCGGGTCGAGAAAGCCCGGGCGATCGTCACAATAGAGACGGGTGGTGTCCTCGCCCTGCACGACCAGGGGCGCCAGCAGCAGCGTCGCCAGCAACAGGGCCGGCAGATACTGCCCAAGGTTAGGGTTTCCTGAAAGTCCGCGACGGCGCTGCACGAAACCTCCGAATGACGCTACAATGTCATTTTACACGGCTGGCTCGGAAATCACTCTGCGGGCGTCGCTTTTGCGCCGTCTGCTACGGGAATTGTATGACGTCGACAACAATGCTTCGTTTCACGATACTGACCCTGTTGCTGGTGACGGGTTGCAGCGCCCTGCCCGGTCTGGGCGTCCTGACGGGCCAGGAATCCGATGAAGGCGAGGCCCTGCGCGCCCTGGAAGTCATCGATCTCGTCATGGCCGACAAGAGCGGCGCGACGGACCCATCGCTGATCGCCGCCGCCGACCGCATTGAGGCCGCGACCGTTGGCGTGGACATCGTGGAAATACGCCGCAGCCTGAGCGAGGATGCCTTTGTCGTCAATCTGCTCTTTGTGCCCAACAGCCAACCCGACACGCAGACCCAGGCGGGTCAGGTCGATTTTTACAGCGCCATTCAGCGCGCCATCGAGTTGACCTGGCGCGGCACCGTCGCGGAAAGCGTGGGCAGCAGTTTGCTGCGGGTTAATCTTATCTCGCCATGGAACATCTCCACCCTGGACAGCGGCCCGGGCTTTGCCGGCGTCGTCTTCCTGATCTCCGAGATCGAACGCCAGGACGCGCTGGCCTATCTGGAGGGCCCGCGCGACCTGCTGGACTTCTTTGACCTGATCGCCGAGGGTACGATGCTCTACGAGAGTCCGGAGGGCGGCGTACTGTACAACGGGGAGCCCAACCACCCCCTGTTCCTGCTGGACGCGGCCGGCCAGACCGGCTGATGAGCGCGAGGAGGACGGCCCGATGACCGAAATCCGTCGATACAACCCGGCCAGTGAGAGGCGGGCGCTGCAGCGTCAGCGATTTGCCTGGGAGAGTGAGGAGACGCTGGTTGACGAGCGGCGCAAGCTGCGCAACCGCGTCCGCGCCTTCTTCAGCGAACACATCATACGCAACCTGTTTTTGCTGCTGATCGCAATCACGCTGCTGGATGCCAGCGTGATGCGCGGGCTGCTGGGATTCCTGGAAGGAGCCGTGCCCTATATCGGCCGTTTCCTCTTGCTGGGGGCCTTCATCATCGGCCAGTTCGGCCTGATGTTCTGGTTCCTTGGCCGGGCGCGGGCCTACACCATCTGGCCTGGCTCTGACACGCAGGGTGTCAGCTTCGAAGACTATCGCGGTCAGCCGGAGCTGCTGGCGCAGGCGCGGCAGATCGTGACCCTGGTGCGGGGCGTGCGGGCCTTCGAGGCAGCCGGCGGCGAGCCGCTCAACGGTCTGTTGCTGGAAGGGCCGCCCGGGACGGGCAAGACCTGGCTGGCAAAGGCCATCAGCACCGAGGCGGGCGTGCCTTTCTTCTACATTGATGGCTCGGGCATGCAGTCGATGTTCTTCGGCATCGCCCCGCTGAAAGTGATGAACCTTTATCGCAAGGCGCGCAAGGCGGCCAGGGACTATGGCGCTTCCATCATCTTCATCGACGAAATCGACGCGGTCGGTTCTCGCGGCGGCGTGGCGCGCAAGCGCGAGGAGTACCGCGAGGGCGCGCCCTTCACACGACTGCCGATCATGTTTGGCGGCATGAACGGCGCCAACGTCGGCCTGCTCAGCACGCTGTTGGTGGAACTAAGCGGTTTCGGCCAGGAACACGGCTGGATGGCGCGCAAGAAGAAGTGGTGGTATCGCAACATCCTGCGCAAGCCCTTCCCGCGGCCGCCGAAACGGGTACTGACCATCGGCGCGACCAACCGCGTCCACGCTCTGGACGACGCACTGATGCGCCCCGGCCGCTTCGACAAGAAGGTGCGCGTCGACGTACCGGACCTTGAGGGTCGGCGCGATATCCTTGAGTATTACCTTTCGAAGATGGCCCATGACGACACCATGGACCCGCTGACGCTGGCGGTCGAGACGCAACGCTATACACCGGCGGACCTCAAGTACCTGCTCAACGAGGCCTTGCGCCATGCGCTCTTCGACGGGCGCACGGCCATGAGTTACCGGGACTTTGCACACGCCCAGCCTGAGCACGAAATGGGGCTACGCGAACCCATCAAGAATTTGACGCACAAGACCAAACGCCGGCTGGCGGCGCATGAGGCGGCCCACGCCATCGCCGTGCGTCTGTATCGACCGGACTGGCGCATCGCGCGCATCACTATCATTCGCCAGGGTCGGGCGCTGGGCCACGTGTTGCCGATGCCCGCAACCGAAAGCTACGAATACATCAGCACCGAGGACTCGCTGCGCAACCGACTGCGCATCTCCGTGGCGGGCAAGGCCGGTGAGATGGAATACGGCGGCGAACAGGAACAGACGCTCGGCGTGGGTGGCGACTTTATGAACGTGCGTTTCGTGCTGCGGCGGATGGCCGGCGCCGGCATGTTCGGTCCGCTCGGCATCGCCGACGAGCCGGAGACCGTGCGTGAAGTTCGGCAGATGATGGAAGAGACATTCCTGCAGGCGCTCGACGAAGTGCGTGTGGATCTGCGCCTGCACAAGGAGATGGGCGAGGCCCTGATCGACCTGTTGATGGAGAAGGAAGAGCTCTTCTCGACCGATATCGAAAGTTTTTTCGACGGCTACGGGCTGTATACGCCGAAACCGCAAATTGGCGAGGGCCGGCAGGCAGACGATCCGCGGCAACTCGAACACTGAGGCCGACCGGGTGTCGGACAGTCAGTGAAAACCTGGCGTCGTCCCGTGCGGCGGCGACCGGAGCATGAATTCGGCGGTCAGGATTCCGGGAGCCTACCGAGGCCGAAGCAGGGGGCCGGGTTGACAGTCCAGGCCTGAGGCACTACTTTCGCAGTTCTCATTGAAGTACCTGGTACTTTGCAGCCTCGCCCATGCGGTACTCTAACTTTTTAACCCTGATTCTTTATGGCGTGTTGGTGGCATTACTGTCGCCTGTTCCCGACCCAGGGGGACCAACCGGGGCCCGAGCGTGTAGCGACGCGTCTCGCTGGACTGTTCCACCTCACCACAAATAAAGCCAGTGTCTTCAAGCTGCGTGAAACAGCGCTCTTGTCTATATCGATACGCCCCGCTATCCCGGTCACTTGCAAGCCGTCGGTCTCCCCCTTGAGAACGTCGGGGGTGCGCAGACCTGTGGCTAGAGACTGGATTTCGGACATGATGACTGGCCGCCGGTTTGCCGCTTGTTGGCATATGTACATTGCCGTGAGAGTAAGGATATATCAGCGGACTTACGGAAATCGTACTTTGTCTTGAATGGAGATAAGTGACATGTTACATTGTCGATTGAACAGGTTAGATAGTGTGTCTCAATGTCTCGTAACTGGCCGGGAAAATGCAGAAAACGCCCGTACCATTGTTTCTGGCATCGCCAACCGGCAAATTCCTTTTGTTGTTGGTCGCCTCCCTGCTGGTCGTCACGACATTGGCAAATGCGCAAGACTCATTGCCGGCCGTGTCGAACATACGCTGGATCGGCAGTGACGGCCGTGTCGAATGGGACAAGGTAGAGAATGCCAGCGACTATGTTGTCGCCTGGCGGCAGGGAACATCGGACGCGCCGGATAGCGACAAGGTCGCGGAACAAGGCGACTCTCCCTTCACCAACATTCCTGCGTTTGACTCTTCAAAAGCCTGGGCCGTGCGTGTGCAGGCCCGCCACGAGGACCGGACTCGGAATGGTCCGGAAGGTGCGTGGGTTACCTGGAACCCGGTAACCGAAACTGTTTCGTTGCCAACTGCAACCAGCACGCCAACGGCGACACCCACGCCAACCCCCTCGGCAACAGCCACGCCAACAGCCATACCCACCCCAACCCCTACAGCCACGGCGACCCCGACTTCGACGCCCACTGAAACGCCGCTGCCGCCCCTGGTGGCGCCAACAGGACTGGCCTGGGACGGCAACGACCTTTGCTGGAATGATGTGGCGCATGCCGTTGGCTACCTGGCCTGGGCAGTGATGTTCGATTTCTACACGGGAAGGCAGGCGGAGGACGGCCGCTGGTGCGCAACCCTGGGCGCGCATCCGGCAGGGACTGTATTATCGGTGAGCGCTACCGGCCTGATACGAGGCGGCCACCGCCACGGGCCAGCCGCCACCCTGGTTGTGGCGGCGACGGCGACGCCTACCCCTACGCCAACGCCCACGGCGACCGATACGCCTACTCCAACATCCACTCCCACGCCGACGCCTTCAGCTACACCGACCCCGACCTCTACCGCCACGCCCACCGTGATCCCGACCCCGACCTCCACGCCGACGCCGACGGCCACAGCGACGGTGACGCCTCCGCCTGCACTTTCAGCGCCGGCCGGACTGGGCTATGACGGCAATGATTTCTGCTGGAGCGAAGTGATCCACGCGACTGGTTACCTCGCCTGGGCAGGGGCCAGCACTTACTTCACAGTCCGGTCCGCGGGGGAGGGTCGCTGGTGCGCGACGGTCGGCTCGCAAACGGGGGAAACAGTGCTCTCGGTGCTGGCCTCGGCTCCCCTTGGCGATGGCCATTACTACGGGCCCACGGCTACGCTGATTGTGCCGACGCCGACGCCCACGGCGACGCCCACGGCAACCACGACGCCAACGCCCACGCCGACGCCCACGGCAACCACGACGCCGACGGCCACGGCGACGCCGCTGCCAGCGCTGCCAGTGCCATTTGTCGGTACCTATGGCTACAGTCTGCTTTTGTGGGGCAGTGTTGAGCATGCCGCGGGCTACGAGGTGCGCTGGCGCACAGAAGGTGGAGAATGGCAGGAGGCAAGCCTGGCGGCGGAAGAGTGGAGTTATGACCTGGGCGACTTGCCACCAGGCGTACCCTACGAGGCTCAGGTACGGACGCTGGGTGACAATCAACAGTACCGGCACGGTGAGTGGGGCTATGTGTTCCTCATCACCCTGCCCACGCCGACCGCTACTGCGACAGCCACGGCAACCCCAACCATCACCCCCACGCCCCTGCCGACCCTTCCGCCGCAGCTGCCGCCGCTTGCCGCGGTAGAGGTGGTGGGTGGGCAGTTGCGCTGGACGGAGTTGACGGGCGCGCATGGCTACAGTATCCGGGCAGTTTTCGGCGAGTTGCCGGCGAGCGGTGCCGTGGGGACGACGGGGTCGGAGACCTGGCAGGCGCGCGCGCTGGCGGACTTGCCGCTGGCGGACGGCTATTGCGTGAAGGCCAATGGCGACGGGGAGACTAGCCGCAACAGCGAGGAGCTTTGCGCCGCGCTGCCCTCCGCCCCGACGCCAACGCCGGGCAGCGGCCCGACGTCCACCGCGACGGCCACGGCCACGGCGACTGCGGCGCTAACGCCGCTGGACGCGCCGGGCGACGTCACTGTGACTGGCAGCCTGGTGTCGTGGCAGGCGATGACGGGGGCGGCGGGGTACCGTCTGGAGTTGCGGCGCGCGGGCGCGCGGGTGCTGGTGGCGGAGTTGGAGGCGGAGGCCGGCGCGGAGGGCACGGCGGAGGACGGGCAGGCGCTTGTGCGCTACCGATTGGAAGGGCTGGAGGCGGGGGCGGCCCACGTGGTGGATGTGCAGGCCCGGGGAGATGGGTTATCCCGTGGCGACAGTGTCTGGAGCCGCAGCGAAGAATTTGAGCCGGAGGCGCTGGACATTGTCCCGAATGTGACACTGGTCCCTGATTATCCAATCCTGTTCATTAAATGGGGCCGCCTTGCTGACGAGGAACTAGGGGACTACGAAGTCTCCTATCGAAGCAAAGCGCCGGGCGAAACCGAATTTGGAGAGGAAAAGAAAACCTACATCAGTCCTCTTGCAACGCATCTGTTCTTCACGTTTGACCCGGGCAGATGGGATCCAACCATGGTGTGGCAAGCGCGGGTGCGGGCGCGGCATGCATTTAGCGACGGTTTGCACGGACCCTGGAGCGGCTGGTTTACCTGGTACCCGCCGCCGACACCAACTGTCGCACCAACATCTACACCTAAACCTCCGCGAATATACGTAGACCCCACCGATGGCCAATGGTGTAGTGAATACGTGCTACCCACAGTCCTGGTTGAATTGACGAGCCATACCTCGGACGGCAGATCAATCAATTACCTGGATCCACCACTCCTTTTTGAGGAGTTCACCGATGAAGTGAAAGCATTTGTAAGGTTGGTCAAATTGGGGCAAGGCGACATTGCTACATGGTTTCAAATTCTTCTGGAATATTTTGGATTATCTGATCTCGGAATCCGGTCACCGGCCCGATTGTGGATTATTCCTGGTTGTTTTCCTTCAGAGCTTCTGGACCCAACACCACCGAAGGAGAGCCACCAGGTCTGCGCTGCCTTTGCAGAGATCATGTTGTCGGAACAGGGGTCCCTCTCACTTGGACCGCGTGTTTATGATTGCATGGTAGTCCCAGGTTCCCAACCAACGGGCCCTACGGCCACAGCGACCGCCACGCCAACGCCAACGCCGACGCCCACACCGGAACAATTGCCGGCGCCGGCGGTCGTGAAGTTTGTGGGTCGCACGCTCTGCTGGAAACGGGTTGAAAATGCCAGTGGCTACAACATAAACATAACCACCGCCGGCCCGCGCGGAGCCTCCGACGTCATCGGTAGTGTCGACCCGGACCCCTGCGGCACGCCCGGCACGGACTGGCAATCCCGCTATTACGAATCGCCGGCCTGGGGAGAGCGCTACTGCGTGGCGGCGCGGGGCGACGGGATTCTCTATCTGACCAGCGAGGAGCGTTGCACCCTGGCGGTGCAGCCCACGCCAACACCCGCCACGCCAGCGACCGCCACCGCGACGCCCTCCGCCACCGCGACGCGAATAGCAGACTCATTGCCGCGGCGGGATACGCCGGGCGGGCTGAAGCTGGTGAACGGGAGCAGCCTGTGCTGGCGCAAGGTGGCCGGGCCGCAGAATTACACGACCCGGCGCGTGCCGGCAAGTCAGTTGCCGGAGCGGGACGCAGGCGCGGCCGGCGCTGCTGCGGGCCAGGGGCCCAGGAATCCCTGCGGCGGCGTGCTCTGGGGCTATCGTCACTTTGACGCGCTGACTCCGGGCGACGTGCTCTCGGTGGTGGCGCTGGGGAACGGCCGCAGCTATCGGGACAGTTTACCGGCCTATTACCATGTGCCGGACCCGGCGACAGCGACACCGCGGCCGACGAATACGCCGACGCCGGTCCCGCCACCGACCGCCACGGCCACGCCCACAGCAACGGCGGCGCCCGTGGCGCAGCAACTGGCGGCGCCCGCGGTCGTGAAGTTTGTCGGTCAGACGCTCTGCTGGAAACGGGTTGCGAATGCCAGTAGCTACAGCGTAAGCGTCAGCACCGCCGGCCCGCGCGGAGCCTCCGACGTGACGGGCGATGTGGACCCCGATCCCTGCGGCACGCCCGGCACGGACTGGCAATCCCGCTATTACGAATCGCCGGCCTGGGGGGAACGTCATTGCGTCAAGGCGCGTGGCGACGGGGTACGCTATCTGGACAGCGAAGAGCGCTGCACAACACTGGCGGCGGCGCCGACCTCCGTACCACCGCCGCCCACCAGCGCACCGCCGCCGCCGGCACCGCCTGCGACGGCCGTCCCGGAGCCGCCGCAGCGTGTGGCGGTCTTTGTCTACTACAACGAATATCGTAACGTGCCCGCCGGGCAGTTGTGTCAGCGTCAGGAAAGGCGCTGCCGCAAGACCTGCTGGCAAGGCACGAACACCTGCTGGAACCATGGCCAGGCCTGCACGGGCTGGTCGAACCATGGTTCCCCGAGCCAGTGCTTCGTTCAGGACGTTCCGCCTGGAGTTGGGACCTGATTACGGGGCCCTGCCCGCTTGCCGGTACCCAATGCTTAAGCGAGGTCTCATTTTTCGCCCGCCTGCGCGCAGCGATTGACGATATAATTCATGATTACAAATGTGCACGGGTCGGATGCCGGCAAGCGGCCGTGACCCGACAGGTTCCCGCAGGGGCTGCCAAATATGACATCCAGGCAAATCGAGGCACGACGCGAGCGCTTTCACTGGGAAGAGGAAGAATCCTGGGTCGAGCGGCGTCAACGCCTCCCCTGGCGCATCCGGCGTTTCATCAAGCGCATCCTGATCCCCGGGCTGCTGCTGGCGCTTTTCGTGGGTGTTTTGAGGGATGCCGAGTTCACGCGCAGCATCATTCCCTTTGCGGGCCAGGTGCTGCAGATCCTGCTCTTCATGCTGATCTTCGTTTCACAGTTCATTCTGCTCTTCTGGTTCCTGGCGCGCACGCGCAGCTACACCATCATGCCCGACTCCGGCGGCGATGGCATCAGCTTCGATGACTATCGCGGCCAGCCGGAGATTCTCGAGCAGGCGAACCAGATCGTGACACTCTTGCGCGGCGTAAAGGTATTCGAACAGTCGGGTGGCGAGCCACTCACCGGCCTTTTGCTGGAGGGACCGCCTGGCACGGGCAAGACCTGGCTGGCGCAGGCCATCAGCACCGAGGCCAGGGTCCCTTTTCTTTACATGGACGCCTCAGGCCTGCAGGCCATGTTCATTGGCGTGGGGCCGATGAAGGTGATGGGCCTGTTTCGCAAGGCGCGCAAGCTGGCGAAGCGCTACGGCGCCGCCGTGATCTTCCTCGACGAGATTGACGCCATCGGCTCGCGTGGAGGCGTGGCTTCGGTGGAAGAAGAAGACGGCGGCACGGGCGGGATGTACGGCGGCACCGGCGGCAGTTCCGGCGGCATGGGCGTGTTGAGCACCATGCTTATCGAGATGGATGGCTTCAGCCAGGAACATGGCCGGCGCGCGCGCTGGCGCGCCTGGTGGTGGAAGACGGTGCGCCGGCGCAAGCCGCCGCCGCCGGAACGACGGGTGCTGGTAATCGGCGCCACCAACCGCATGGCGGCGCTGGACCCGGCGCTGCTGCGGCCAGGCCGCTTTGACAAGAAGCTGCGGGTGGACGTACCCGACATGGAGGGCCGTCGCGAGATCTTCGAGTACTACCTTGAGAACTACGCCCACGAAGCGGACATGGAGTCAGCGATTCTCGCGTCCGAGACGCCCGGCTACACGCCGGCGGACATCAAGTATCTGCTCAATGAGGCCTTGCGCTACGCTTTCTTCGACGGGCGCACGCTCATTCGCTATCAGGACTTCATGCATGCGAAGCCCGAGCACGAGATGGGGCTGCGTTCGACGCTGAAGTACATGGACCCCGAGGCCAAGCGCCGCCTGGCGACGTATCAGGCCGGTGTGGCGCTGGCCGTGCGCCTGTTTATGCCCTCGCACCGCATCAGTCGCATCACCATCCTGCGTCAGGGGTCGTACTATGGCCACGTCTGGCATTACCCGGCGCAGGAATCCTACCAGGGCTTGCAGATCAAGCCGGAACTGATGCAGCGCGTCAAGGTGGCCGTTGCCGGCAAGGCTGCGGAAATCGAGTTCTGCGGCATCGGCTTCCAAAGCACGTTGGTCGGCAGGGACCTGAACCGCGCCTACGGTCTGCTGGCCGCCATGGCCAACGCCGGCATGCTGGGCACCATGGGCGCCACCAGTTCCATGGAATACGATCCATTCCGCGGTGGTCGCATCAAATGGACGCCGGAACAGGCGAAAGCCATTGAGGAAGCCTATCAGGACGTGTTGCGCGAGACGCGCGTCGCCCTGCGCCAGCACGTCGAGCTGATGGAGGAACTCGTGGACTTGCTGCTGGAGAAGGATGAGCTTCTCACAGACGAGGTGCGCGAATTCTTCGATCGTTACGGTCTGTCCACGCCGGAACCCACCATCGTCCGCGATGGTGAGGAGTTCCACATTTTCCCCCGCCTGGAGAGCGGCGAACGGCCCGTAGAAACCGGGCTTGCCACCTGACTCCCGGGCCGTGAGCCGCGCGCCATGGATTCCCGTCTGATCGAATTCGTTCGCGCCCTGCGCGCCGCCGGTGTGCGCGTATCGTTGGCGGAGAGCCAGGATGCCGGCGAAGCGCTGGCAGCGGTCGGCGTGGCGCAGCGGGAGCGTTTTCGCGCGGCCTTACGCGGCACCCTGGTCAAGGAAGCGCGCGACCAGGCGATCTTCGAGTATTTCTTTCCGCTCTTCTTTGGCAGCGGCCAGCCACCCATGAGCGATATCCCCGCCGACATGACGGAGGAGCAGCGCGATGCCTTGCGCGAGGCGCTCATGTCGCTGGCCGGTGACGTCGCGGCCCTGAGCGACCTGCTGCGGCAATTGCTGGAAGGTCAGCAGTTTTCGGAATCACAGTTGCAGCAGCTGGGCGAGCAAAGCGGTCTGGCCGAAGGCGAGTCGCTGACGCAACGCCGCTGGTACGAACGGCGTATGCGACGCGCAGCCGGGCTGACGGAGCTGGAACAGCTCATTCAGGAGTTATTGCAGTCCCTGGCAGCGCTGGGGATGAGCGACGAGGCGCGCGAGCGATTGCGCGAGATGCTGCAGCAGAATGCCACTGCGCTGAACGAACAACTTTCGCAGCACGTGGGCAGCAACCTGGCGCAGCAGATGGCGGCGCGGGGGCCTGAACGGCCCGGCGACCTGCAGGACGTCCCCTTCAACCGCCTGCGGCACGGCGAGGTCGAGGCGCTGCGCGAGGAGTTGCAGCGTCTGGCGGCGCGCCTGCGTACGCGCGCGGCCCTGCGTCAGCAGCGGGCCCGCGATGGCAGGCCGGACCCGCGCCGCATTTTGCGCGCCAGCCTGCGATTTGGCGGCCTGCCGCTGGAAATCCGGCATCGCGCGCGTCGCCGGAAGCCGGCCCTGGTGCTGCTCTGTGACCTGAGTACCTCGATGCGGCATTGCGCCGCTTTCCTGCTCATGCTGGTTTACCAGCTGCAGGACCAGGTTGCCCGTACCAGCAGCTTTGTCTTCATCGACGATCTGGTGGAAATCAGCGACCACTTCGCCAGTCGTCAGCCGCGTGACGCCCTGTTACGGGTTATGCGCGAGAACCCGCCCGGCCACTACAACACCGATCTTGGCCGCAGTCTGGCGACACTTTGTGAGCGGCACGGAGACTGTGTCGATCCGCGAACGACGCTGATTATTCTGGGCGACGGCCGCAACAACTTCAACGACCCGCGCCTTGACCTTGCGCAGCAGTTGCAGCGCCGCAGTCATCGCCTTTTCTGGTTCAACCCCGAACCCGGCGACCACTGGGGCAGCGGCGACAGCGACATGCCGGAGTACGCCCGCCACGCCGATGGTGTCTATTCAGTGCGCACCCTGCGTGAACTGGCCGGCGCGGTGGACGAGATTCTCGCGGCGCGCTGAGCGCGGTTCAGGGCAGCACCTCGATTGCAATTTCATAATCCCGGGCGTCTTCCAGTGTCATCCACCAGGGGCGCACCAGTTCGTAGTCGCAGTCGCCGGTTACGCCCAGTTGCAATTGCAGACGAATGCGCCGCGCCCCGCTGTCGCGTTGAAAAAAGCGGACATGATGCGCGGCAGCGCAGCCGCGGGCCGCGCTCCACAGACCCGCCAGCACGCGACCATCGCCGAAATCAAAGGCCCGGCGCGTCACCGGCTGGCGACAAAGCTGGCTGTTGTCAGCGAGATCGTAGAAGTTCGTCAGTTCGTCGGCGCTGCGAAGCACGAAAAGCTGACCGGCGGCGTCCCGGGCGGCTTCAAAGCAGATGCCTGCCATCACAGCATTGGCATCCGCTTCCGGAAGCGGCGGCGTGGGCACCGGAACGTCCTGTACAGCCACGCCCGGCGGCAGTTCGGCGACGAGGTTACAGCCCGTCAGGAACAGGAGAAAAAGCGCCGCAATGCATCGCGGGAAGCGGTCGGACGTGGTAGGATGGTGCCACATTCAGCCGGGACCCCCGTCTCACAGGAGCATGCATGCGCATACTGGTCATCTCGGATATCCACGCGAATCTTGACGCCTTCGATGCAGTTCTGCAAGACGCCAACGGGCAATGGGACTATGTGTGGTGTCTGGGGGACGTGGTGGGCTACGGTCCGGACCCCAACGAATGCGTTGAACGATTGCGCGAATTGCCGCATCTCTGCCTGGCCGGCAACCATGACTGGGCTGCGCTGGGTCGGCTGGACCTGAACAGTTTCAATCCGGAGGCGCGCCAGGTCGTCGCCTGGACGAGCGAAGCGCTTTCGGGCAACAGCCGCGTCTGGCTGGAAGCCTTGCCCACCACCTTCGTTGCCGGTGACTTTACCCTTGCCCACGGCAGCCCGCGCGAACCCGTCTGGGAATACATCTTTGAAGCCCACGTGGCCGCCCAGAACTTCCCGTATTTCGAGACTCCCTTTTGCCTGGTGGGCCATACGCACCAACCCGCCATTTATGAACAACAGAACGGTCCCGGATCGGTCGACATGGTGTTGCCGGGCCCGCGTCAGCGCCGCCACCTGAACGGCCAGCGGCAGATCATTAATCCCGGTAGCGTCGGCCAGCCACGGGACCAGAACCCGCGCGCGGCCTACGCCTTGCTGGATTTGCCGGAGGGTGTCTGGGAATACCGTCGCGTCGCCTATGACGTGAGTGCCGTTCAGGGCCGCATGCGGCGTGAGGATTTGCCGGAGCGTCTGGTAAGGCGACTGGAGTATGGCTGGTAGGCTTGGTTCGGAGACGGAGGGGCCAGGCACGGCCCTTCGCCCCTGGCTGGCGCAAATCTGGCGTCTGGCGGAACGTCGCCGTCACGCAGAAAACGAATGGGTTGGAACCGGCGAACTGGGCGAGTTCATGGACGCCAGTCCTCCGCTCGTCAACCGCATGGTCACGCGCCTGCGTCGCGATGCGCTGTTGTTCCATGAGCCTTACCACGGCGTCCGCCTGACCGATGAAGGACAGCGGGTGGCCCTGCTGGAATTGCGGCGCCAGCGTATCGTCGAAGTGTTCCTGGAGCGGGTCATGGGCTTCGGCTGGCACGAAGTCCATCCGGAAGCCAGCCGGATGTGCAGCGGTCTGGACGACCTGCTGGTCGAACGAATGGCGGAGATGAGTGGCCGGCCGCGGCGTTGCCCGCATGGCGAGCTCATTCCTGCGCCAGACGGAAACCTGACGCCGATGGAGGACCGAACGCTGTCCGGCATTGAGCCAGGGGAGGGCGTTTTGCGGCTGACCCGTGTGCTGACGCGTGAGCCCGATCGCCTGGAATACCTGGCGGCGCTGGGGTTACGGCCGGATACGGAACTTGAGGTCATTCACGCAGCGCCTTTCGAAGGGCCCCTGCAGCTGCGCATCGGGCGCGAATACCGCATCATCGGTCACAGCCTGGCTGAACTGATTTGCGTGGCGCCTGTTCCATAAGGCAGGGAAACGGGTGTACAATCTGGTTGGTCCTGATTTGGAGTTCCTGCATTCACATGGCAATACGCCATCGGTTTTCTGCATTCGCTACGCTTGCAATGATACTGTTGTGTACCTTGCCCGTCCTTGCGCAGGATGAGCCGCTCGCCACGCCCACCGCCGTCCTGATGACGGACTTCAACTTTGAATTTCAGGGCTGGAACAACTGCGGCCCGGCTACGCTGACCAACGCCCTGACGCACTTTGGTTACCAGAACGACCAAATGCGCGCGGCCAACTGGCTCAAGCCCAACCGCGAAGACAAAAACGTGACGCCCCGGGAAATGGTGGATTTCGTCAACAACGAAGTGCCTGAACTGCCGGTACGCGCGCTCGCACGCAGCGGCGGAGACCTGCCCTTGCTGCGTCGTTTCATCGCTGCCGGCCATCCCGTCATCGTCGAGAAGGGCTATGAACCGCCTCCCGGCGACCTTGGCTGGATGGGCCATTACCTTCTGTTGATCGGCTATGACGACGACCGGCGCGAGTTCACCGTGCACGACAGCTACCGTGGCCCGCAGAAGATCTACAGTTACGATCAAATCAACGAATACTGGCAGCACTTCAACCACAGCTACATCGTGTTGTTTGAGAGCGTTGAAGAACAGCAGTTGCTGGACCTGCTGGGCGAGGACGCCGACCCGCAGCAGAACATCCTGCTGACGCTGGAAGAGCAGCGTCTGGCTGTGATGGAAGACCCGGAGAACCCTTTCCTGTGGTTCAACATTGGCAGCAACTACGTGGCGCTGGCGCCGACCTATGGCCGCCAGGCCTGGGAATATGCTGCCCTGGCCTTTGACGAGGCGCGGCGCTACGGTCTGCCCTTTCGCATGCTGTGGTACCAGTTTGGCCCACTCCAGGCCTATAACGCGATCGGTCGCTTCCAGGACACCCTGACCCTGGCCAACGTCAACCTGAATGACGGTGGCGGCCACTTTGTCGAGGAGATCTGGTACCACGTTGGCAAGGCGCGCGAGGGTATGGGGCAGACGCGGGTCGCGATGGAGAACTACCGGCGCGCCCTGGAAGTGAACCGCAATTTCAGCGCCGCGCGCGAGGCGCTGGAAGCCTTGCAGACCGGCCTGGCGACTGGCTAGCCTGGCCCCGCGACAGTCTGGCCCGCATACGCTACACTCCGGTCGTCGACCGACAGCAGGAGGATCGCAGGTGCAGAAGGCCCCTTACGACGGCACGCCTCCGCTGGCCGGTATCGGCACACGTTTCCTGGCGCTGGTCATCGACACCATTATCCTCGCGGTCCTGCGGCTTTTCCTCATGATTCTGCTGGCGCCGCAAACCCTGGCGCAGGAATTCATACTTGCCCTGATTCTCGACATCGGCACGACAGTCCCCTATTACTGGTACTTCTGGACGCGCGCCGGCGGGCAGACGCCAGGCAAAAGCCTGTTGCGCATCCGCGTCATGGCCGAGGGCGGAGAGGACCTCAACGACCGTCAGGCGCTGTTGCGCGTCCTTGGCTATTACCTCGGTCAATTGTCGATTGGTCTCGGCTTTGTCTGGGCGGCCTTCAACCGCGAGCAGCAGGGATGGCACGACAAGCTGGCCCACAGCCTGGTTGTCGCCAGCGACCAGCCGTCCCGCCTGATCCCGCGGCAAAAGATGGACGATCGTCTTTAGCAAGTGCTGAACCTGTTGTCCTGTCTTGCGTAGATCATCAGTAGTGAACACCTTTCTGTAACCGGGCCAGTCAGCAGGGGTCCCAGACGGCAGCGACGGAAAGCCCGGACAGTGAAGGACACAGCGGTCAGGTCAGGGGGAGGGCAGGCATATGAAACCCAAAAGACAGGAAGTGGAACTGGCGGTTATCGGCAAGCGTTTTGTGGCCCTTTTGGTCGATGGCATTGTGCAGGGATTCATAATCGCCCTGATACACTTGGGCATGGGGGGTGTGGGCAATTCCCTGCAATTGCTGCTGGCCATGCTCTATGGCTGGTATTTCCTGACACGCCATGACGGCCAGACGCCGGGCAAGAAGCTGATGAACATTCGCGTCATCAAGGAAGACGGCTCAGCGATTGGCGACGGCGATGCTGTCATTCGCGTGCTGGTCGGCTGGATCAGCGGCGCCGTGTTTCTGATTGGCTACATCTGGGCCCTGTTCGACCAGCGAAACCAGACCTGGCACGACAAGGCGGTCGGCTCTCTCGTCGTTAACGCCTGAAGCAGCCGGTTCAGCCGCAGGGCAGTGAGCGTTTCCTTCTGGCAGGCCGACGGCGACCAGCCCGTCAGGGAGGTTGATTTCCTCGTTGTCGGCGCAGGTCTGGTGGGCTGCGCCGCAGCGCTCTTCGCGGCCAATGCCGGGCGCCACGTCACCATCACCGACGCTCGTGACCTGGGGCAGGGCGCCAGCGGTCGCAACGCCGGCTTCATGATCACCGGCCTGGACAGTTATTACCATCGCGCCACCGAGCGTTACGGGCGCGCCGTCGTGCGTGAGATGTGGGGCCTCTCCGAAACGACTCACCGCCACCTGCATCATGTCATCGACGCCGCGGAAGGGGCTGTGCAAAGGCAGCGTTGCGGCTCCCTGCTGCTGGCCGAGAGCGAGGCCGAGGCCCGCGACCTGGAGCAGGCGGCCCGTGCCATGGACGCTGATGGCATCGACGTTCAGTACCATGCGCGCGACCCCTTGCGTCGCGGATTCCATGCCGCCATTGAACAGGCGCGTGACGCGGCTGTCCAGCCTTTCGAACTGACGCAGGCCCTTTATCAGCAAGGCGGCGCGGAACTGATCGCCAACAACGAAGTCTGGCGCATGGAAGCGGGCGAGGGTGAGGGCGTCCGCGTCCGCAGTCGACGCTACACATTTGAGGCGCGGCAGGTCCTGGTCTGCACCAATGCCTGGTCGGCGACGCTGTTGCCCCATCTGGCGCATCACATCGTGCCCGTGCGCGCCCAGGTGCTGGTGACGGCGCCCCTCAGGCAAGGCCCCCTGCTCAATACCTGCGGCTACAGCGACTATGGCTACATGTACTACCGCGATACCTTCGACGGTCGTTTGCTGCTGGGTGGCGGACGCAAACAGAATCGCTGGCTGGAACACAACCGCCTCGACGAGCGCATCAGCGAACCTGTGCAGCGCACACTGGAGGCCTGGTTGCGCAGGCGCTTCCCGGACGTGGACGCGCCGGTGGAACGGCGTTGGGCCGGCATCATGGGCTTCAGCGCGGACGGTCTGCCCATGGTGGGCAGGGTGCCCGGTCTTGCGAACGCGGGCTACGCCGTCGCATTCAACGGCCACGGCCTGGCGCTGGGCGCGGGCACGGCCGAGCGGGCCGTCGACCTGTTGTTACACGACCGGCACCCCGGCGCCGTCAGCGCGGAGCGATTGTTTTAGCTCTTACTCATTGTGGATCACGCGGCGGAAGGCGCGCAGGGCGCCGGTGACGTCCTCGTGGCCCCAGATGTTGCGCCCGATGACGCCGCCGCGCACGCCGGCCTGCAGCAAGTCGCGAAACATCGCGAGGGCATCCTCCAGGGTGTCTGTCTGCGGGCCGCCGGCGGCCACCAGCGGCACCGGGCAACGGTCCACGATCTGCGAATGCGCCGCCAGATCGCCGCACCAGGGCGTCTTGACGACGTCCGCGCCGACCTCGGCCGCACAACGCACGCCCCAGGCGATGTCCTCGGGGTTGTAAACGATGTCGTTGCTGGCGCCGCGCGGGTAGACGTGGCAGATCACCGGCAGTTCGTGACGCGCGCCTTGCTCGACTGTATCGGAAAGGATACGCAGATACTTCACCTCGCTGTCGCCACGCACGAAAATCACGACGGCGATGCCGTCGGCGCCAAGGCGCAAGGCCTCCTCGACCGTGACGAACTGTTCAATGGCCGTGTCGTCGGTGCGCACGAAGCTCGACTGAATGATGAGAGGAACTGTGCCTGCGTAGGGCTGCCAGAGGGCCGCGGCCGTGCCCTTGTGCATGGTGACGGCGTCCGGCGGGCCGGCCATGACAGCCGCCAGCGTGTTGCGCAGGTTTTGCAGACCGGCGGGGATGCCGGCCTGGTAGCCAATGTAGTGGTCGATGGCCACCGAACAGAGGTTGCCGGAGGGATTGGCGAAGATGCGGCTCAAACGAATTTGCTTGCCGAGGCCCATGTGCTGCAACTCCTTGTGTGTGGGAAAGGGTGAAATTAACCGGCGCGGGCGATGAAGTCGTGAATCACCGGCAAGGGCGGTACGCCGGTCAGGCCGGGCTGCGTGGCCTTGAGCGCGGCGGCGGCCGAGGCGATGCGTGCGCATTCCCGCACAGGGTTCCCTTGCGCCAGCGCCAGGGCCCAGGCGCCGTGAAAGACGTCGCCGCAGCCGTTGGTATCCACAACGTCCACCGGGAAAGCAGGCTGGTGATGCATTCCGTCGGCATCCAGCAGCCAGCAGCCCTGTTCACCGGCGGTGGCCGCCACGGCGGTCCGCTGTGGCGTCCAGAGCCGTTGCAACGCTTCCTGGGGCGTATCGCCGCCCGTCCAGCTGAGGGCGAATTGCAATGAGAGAATGAGGTGATCGACCAGCGCCTGCAGTTCCTCGAAAAGAGGGTCCCCGCCACGCTCGAAGTCGGCCACGATCGGAATGTCGGCGGCCCGCGCGACGCGGGCGGCGCGCAACTGGCCCTTAACATTGTAGGTATCGACGAAGAGCACCCGCGCCGCCTCGATAACCTCCGCCGCCGGCAGCGTCTCATGTGCACCAAGCGTGCCATCGCTGTAGGCAAAAATGGTGCGTGTGTGGTCCTCGTCACCCAAAACGACGATGGCGTGGATGGGGCTGCCTTCCTTGACGCGAACCACAGGCGAAATGTCCACCCCGGTGCGTTGCAATTCATCTTCAATGAAAAGCGAGAGTTCGTCCCGACCCAGTTTGCCGGCGTAGGCGCAGCGGCCGCCCATACGGGCTCCCGCCAGCAGCGCTGCCGCGGTCAGGCCGCCGACACGACGTTGACGGCGCCGGACGCGGATCTTGGTGTCCCCGGCCGGGTAGCGTACGACATAAAGGGCGTCGTCGACCGCGGCGCAACCCAACCCCAGCACGTCCCAACGCTTGTCCATCGCCGCCCCGGCGTCACATGTTTACGTCGAGGATGAAGCGCGCCGCCGGGCTGAGCCGTTTCCAGGTGGCCTCTTGCAGATAGCGTTGCTGGTCCAGTTGCTGCGGCTGCTCGCGGCGGCAAAAGTAGGAATGCAGGGCGCGGCGGCGTCTGCCGGAGCCGTTGAAGGTGCCGCCGTGCCAGGTGTGGGAGTTGAAGATGACGACGGTGCCCGCCGGCGCTTCCAGCAATTGTTGGTCGGGATGCGGCGCCATCGGGTCGTCCAGGGCATCCTGCGGCATCTGGCCGCTGCGCTGCGAGCCGGGCACGACCCGCGTCGCGCCGTTGGCCGCGCTGAAGTCGTCCAGCAGCCAGATCGAGTTGCAGACATGGTAATCGTCGGCAGCCACCGCTTCGTGCCAGTCCTGGTGCAGGGGCTGCAGGCCACTGCCTGGCAAGGCCGCGCGAAAGTTGAGCGAGGAAAGTCGGAAATCCGCGCCCAGCACATGCCAGATGGCAGCCAGCACGCGCGGGTGGGTGAAGCAAAGGTCGTAGCGCGGGTCCTTGTTGATCAGGTCCGAGAGGCGGTCGGCGCCAGTTTCCTGATGCACCTCAAGGCCGGCGGCCGCGCCTTCCTCCGCCACCAGTTCGTCGGCGCGGACGCCCAGCTGGTAGACCTGCTCGGGCAACAGGATGTGTTCCAGGGGCAGGTAGCCATCGCGCGACAGTTGCGACTTTTCCGCCTCGCCGAGCGTGTCCGGCCGCACGCCGCAGGCAGCCAGCGCTGTCTTCATATCCATGGCGATGCTTTCCCCATCGTGACAGTCCGGCGCGGAGTATAGCACCCTTGACTCCCGCCTGATATATGCCAGACTCGCCATGATGGCCCTTACCATTCTCAGCCTGATTTACCTGCTCTGCGCGCTGCTGCTGATTCTGCACGCTCTGGGAACAGCCGTGCTTATGCTGGTCTACTGGCGCACGCGGCACCAAACGCTGACGCCGCCGCCCGTGACGGCCTGGCCGCGCGTGGCGGTGCAACTGCCCGTCTACAACGAACGTTACGTCATCGAAAGGCTGCTGGCGGCCGTCGCGGCGCTGGATTACCCGCGCCAGTGTCTGACGGTCCAGGTGCTGGATGACTCCAGCGACGAGACCAGCGCCATCATTCGCCGTATCCTGCCGACCCTGCGCGCGCAGGGGCTTGACATCCAGCATCTGCAGCGGGCGCAACGCACAGGTTACAAGGCGGGGGCGCTGGCTGAAGGTCTGGCGCAGCTGGATTGCGACCTGGTGGCCGTACTCGACGCTGATTTCGTGCCGCCGCCGGACTTCCTGCGGCGGACGGTGCCGCATCTGGTGGCGGACGGGCGCATCGGCATGGTGCAGACGCGCTGGGGACATCTCAACTGGCCCGACAACGCGCTCACGCGCGGCCAGGCGCTGGCGCTGGACGGCCACTTCATCGTGGAGCAGACGGCCCGCAACCGCGCCGGCTGGTTCATCAACTTCAGCGGATCCGGCGGCGTTTGGCGACGCTCCTGCATTCTTGAGGCGGGCGGCTGGAGCGCGTTGACCTTGACCGAAGATCTGGACCTCAGCTACCGTGCGCAACTGGCCGGCTGGCGCTTTCTGTATCTGCCGGACGTGGTCGTTCCGGCGGAAGTGCCGCCACAGATGGCCGCCTGGAAGCAACAGCAGGCGCGCTGGGCGCGTGGCAGCACCCGAACGCTAATGGGCCTGCTGCTGCCGCTGTGGCGCGCGCCTTTGCCACCTGCCCAACGCATCATGGCCACCCTGCATCTGTGTCAGTACCTGCCGCATCCGCTGATGTTGCTGATGTTGCTGTTGACCCCGCTGCTGCTGCCGGGTGGCGGCTTTCAGGCCCTGTTGCCGGGTCCGCTGGGCCTGGCGGCGCTGGTGCCGGCGCTGCTTTACGTGCTGAGTCAATATGCGCTTTATCCGGACTGGCGACGACGCCTGCGCGCCTTCCCGCTGCTCCTGTTGCTGGGCACGGGCATGACCTTCAACGCCACCCTGGCGGTGCTGGCCGGTCTGGGATCGGGCGCGGCGGAGTTTCGGCGCACGCCCAAATTCGCGCAATCCTGGGCGGTCAGCCGCTACGCCCTGCGCATCGACCGTACTCTGGCCGGCGAGTTGCTGCTGGCCGCCTACGCGCTGGCGGCCACGTTGATCGCCCTGGCGCACTATCCCGCGCTGGTCCCCTGGCTGGCGCTCTACTGCCTGGCCTTTGCGCTGGTCGCGGGCCTCAGCCTGCGCGACCAGTGGCTGCTGGCGCGCCCGCGTCCATGACGCGCCTGGCCCTACTCGCCGACATCCACGGCAACCTGCCCGCGCTGGAGGCCGTCATCGCCGACATGGAGGGCGAGGACCTTGACCAGGTCATCGTCGCCGGCGACCTGATTAACGGCGGGCCCTTTTCAAAAGAGGCGATGGAGACGGTATTCGAGCATGGCTGGCCTGTCATACGCGGCAACCATGAAATGCGGTTTCTGGAGCATTTGGCTGCAGATCGGGGAAAGAACAGAAACCACGATGCCGAATGTATGCTGGAGTTGACCGCGGAGCAGTTGGGTAACGCCTGGCAGGCGCAGATCGCTGTCATGCCCGACGAGTTGACGCTGCGCTTCGCCGATGCGCCGCCCTTGCGGATTTTGCATGGTTCCGCGGGAAACCCCTTCAGGACGATCAACCGACGTACTGACGAGTCCGAAGCGCGTTCACTTCTGGCCGGTGTCACTGAAGCCAGCGTCGTCACTGCCCATTGCCATCTGCATTTCGAACGTCATCTGGCGGGCTGGCAGGTTATTAATCCCGGCTCCGTCGGCGCGCCACTCGATGGTCGGCAGGACGCCAGCTACGCGCTGCTGGAGGGAGACGAATCGGGCTGGCATACCGAATTCCGACGTGTGCCGGTGGATCTTGCGCCGCTCTTCGCTGAATTTGAACGGCAGGAATTCGAAGCGCGCTGCGGTGTGGGCGGCTTTCTGCTCGTCGAACAATTCCGCCTGGCGCGCCCCCTGGTCTCGACCTACAGATGCTGGAAAAAGGAGCATTATTCGGGAGCAGCAGAGACCACTGAACTGGCCAGAGAGTTCCTTGTCAGCGGGCAACTATGGGACTGCCTCCCGCCGGAGTACCAGCTTAATCCTCATGTTGCAGGGGAGTCCTGAATGCCGGTGCGCCAGCAAAAAGGCAGGGGCGGCCAGCACGCATGACCCGTTTGGCCGTTCTGGCCGATATCCATGGCAATTTGCCGGCGCTGGAGGCCGTCATCGCCGACATGGAGGGCGAGCACCTGGACCAGGTCATCGTCGCCGGCGACCTGATCAACATCGGCCCCAATTCCAGAGAAGTGCTGGAGACAGTCTTCGATCGGGGCTGGGTCGCCATCCGCGGCAACCACGAACATTACCTTCTCAATCAGGTCGCCGTATGTCCGGCAGGGGAACGGCGCGAATGGGCCTTTCTGGATTTCATGGCGGAACAGCTCGGAGAGGCCTGGCTGGCGCGCCTGGCCGTCATGCCTGACGAACTGTCCCTGCGATTTGCGAATGCGCCGCCCTTGCGGGTCGTGCATGCCTCGCCGGGCAATCCCTTCAGGACCGTCACGGCGGTTACGGCCGAGAGTGATGCGCTGGCCATGCTGGCCGGTACCGACGAAAGCCACATCGTTGCGGGCCATTACCACATGGCGTTTGAACGTAACCTGGCGGACTGGCAATTCATCAATCCTGGCCCCGTAGGCACACCCCATATCGGCCTGCATGACGCCAGTTACGCCATTCTCGAAGGCGACGAACGTGGCTGGCGCGTCGAACACCGGCGCGTGCCGGTGGACTACAGCGCACTTTACAAGGAGATGCAGCGTCTGGGTTATGTCGAGCGCTTCGGGCTGCGCGGCCACATCATAGTCGAGCAATTTCGATACGCACGGCCGCTGTTTGTGTCCTTCAGGCGCTGGATGCGGCAGCAACATCCCGGGCAGGAGTGGACATATGCCCAGCTGACCGAATTTTTGTCGGGCGGTCATTTGTGGCAGTCCCTTGCGCCCGAGTACCAGTTCAACCGGCATCTGCTCGAACCCGCTCCGATTGACCGGGCACAGGCCGACAGGTAGACTGGCGCAGGGGGTTGTGATGGAATGGCAGACATGGGTGACTTAAAATCTCCTGCCTTAACCGGCGTGCGGGTTCGAATCCCGCCAACCCCATGTCCAGGCCGGAAACGCCGGCATTCCAGCTGACAAACAGGAGGCCACGACCCTGCGCCTCGGCATTATCGGCCTGCCCAACAGCGGCAAGACCACCCTCTTCAACGCATTGACCGGCCAGGACATCGCCACGGGCGCCGCAGCCGGTCGCTTCGAGGTGCACACGGCGGTTGTGCGCGTGCCGGATGAACGGGTGGACCAACTCAGCCGCATTTATCAACCGCGCAAGACGACCCACATTCAGGTCACCTACAGCGATATTGCCGGCCTCGAGAGGGGCGTGAGCGAAGCCGGGATTCAGGGGCGCTTCCGCCAGGAACTGGAACAGGTGGATGGCTTCGTGCTGGTGTTGCGCGCCTTCGACAACGAGGCCGTGCCGCATCCATACAACAAGGTGGACCCGGCGCGCGACCTGGACATGCTGGATGCCGAATTGCAGCTGCATGACCTGGTGGCGCTGGAGACGCGGCTGGAACGCATCGACAACGAGATCCGCCTCAAGGGGCGCCGTGTCGCCAAAGAGGTGCGTGACGAAGGCGAGTTGCTCGTCTCCCTGCAGCAGGACCTGGAGGCCGGTCGCCCGCTACGCGCCTGCGCCCTGACGCCGACACAGCGAAGCGCCCTGCGCGGCTTCGGCTTTCTCACGCTCAAGCCGCTGTTGATCGTCCTGAACGTGGACGATTCCGGGGCGGAGAGCGACGTCGTCCTGCCCGCAGCGGGGCCTGGCGTGCTGATCACCGCCTTGCGCGCCCGCCTGGAGGCCGAAATTGCGACTCTCGAAGCGGAGGACGCCGCGCTCTTCATGGCGGAGTTTGGCATCCAGGAACGCAGCGCAGACAAGGTCATCCGACTTTCCTTCGAGTTGCTGCAGCTGCGCTCCTTCTTCACCATCAACGAAAATGAATTGCGCGCCTGGAGTCTCCCGTCCGGCTCCAGCGCGGCCGAGGCCGCCGGTGTCGTGCACAGCGACATGCAGCGGGGATTCATCCGCGCCGAGGTGATGCGCAGCGAGGACCTGCTGGCCGCCGGGGGGCGCGAGGCCGATTTGCGACGCGCCGGTCAGTTGCGCCTGGAAGGCCGCGACTACGAGGTGCAGGACGGCGACGTGCTCCGCATCCGCTTCAATGTCTGAGGATGCGTTGCGCGGCCATGCGCGGCGCGCCGGTCGTTTGCTGGTCGCTTCGGGCATCGCGCCGCCGGAAGCCGGTGGGCCCGCCACCTGGTTGCAGGACGTTCTGCCGGCCCTGCAGGCCCTGGGCTGGGAACTGGAGGTCGTCAGTTTTGGCGACGCCAGTCCCGACCGTCCACCCTGGCCCCTGCAACGCATTCCACGCAGCATCCTGCCGCTGCGCCTGGCCCGCTATGCCGGCGCCGCCTGGCCCCGAATGCGCCGCGCCGACCTGGTGCTGCACACCACGCCCGGCCTGCCACTGCCCCCAGGTGGGCCCCCGCGCGTTTACCGTATCGTCGGCGACCAGGCCTGGGAGCGCAGCATCCGGCGAGGCTGGATTCCACCGAATGAGGACATCGAGCGCTTTCAGCGCCAGCGCTACGGGCGTTTGGTCGAGTTGCAAAAGACGCTTCGCTCTCGGGAATTGCAGCGGGCCCGCCGCGTCATCGTGCCCGGCGACTGGTTGCGTCGGCTGGTGACCGGCTGGGGCGTGATGCCGACGCAAATCCAGATCATCCCCAACGCCTTGCCGCCGCTGGCCGCCAGGCCCGCGCCGGACCAGGGCAGGGCGCGCCGGCAACTGGGCCTGGACGACCACCCCTTGCTGCTCACGGCAGCGCGCCTGAATCCCTGGAAGGGCATCGACCAGGTCTTGTCAGCGCTGGCGCAGGTGCCCCGGTTTCGGCTGATCGTCGCCGGTGACGGGCCGCAACGCCCGGCACTGGAAAGACAGGTTGAGCAACTGAAGCTGGAGCCGCGCGTGCGCTTCATGGGGCAGATTACCCGCCCGCAACTGGCGCTCTATATGCAGGCGGCGGACTGGTTCGTGCTGTATTCCGGCTACGAAGGGCTGTCCCATTCCCTGCTGGAGAGTCTGCAGGTCGGCACGCCGGTCATCGCCAGCGATCGCTGCGGCAACCCGGAAGTGGTGACGCAAGACCATAACGGTCTGCTGGTGCCCTGGCCGGACGGGGATGCGCTGGTGGAAGCGCTGCAACGCGCCCTGCAGCCTGGCCTGCGGCAGCGTTTGGCCGGCAACTCGAGCGATGGCCTGGAGCGTTTCAGCTTCGAACGCATGGTATCGCAGACGGATGCGCTGTTGCGCATTTGCCGCGACTGAAGCTCACTGCAGGCCAGGCAGTTTCCCGTCAATCACGCGCGTCGCCATGGCCGTGAATGTCGCCAGCGTCATGGCGCCCAGGTCCTCGTCATCGCGCAGGCGCACACTGACCGTGCCGTTTTCCAGGTCGCGGTCGCCCAGCACCAGCATGTAGGGGATGTTTTGTTGGCGCGCGAGCCGGATCTTGTTGCCCATGCGATTGCGACTCTCGTCAACGTCCGCGCGAATGCCGGCCGCGCGCAACTGCGTGGCCAACTCCCGCGCCGGGGCAACGTGACGGTCGGCAATGGGGATGAAAGTCGCCTGCAGCGGCGACAACCAGACGGGAAAAGCGCCCGCGAAGTGTTCGATGAGGATGCCGATGAAACGCTCCATGCTGCCGAAGGGCGCGCGATGGATCATGACCGGACGCTGGCGGCTGTCGTCGCTGGCGACGTACTCCAGATCAAAGCGTTCGGGCAGGTTGTAGTCCACCTGCACCGTGCCCAGTTGCCACTCGCGCTGCAGGGCATCGCGAAAGATGAAGTCCAGCTTGGGGCCATAAAAGGCCGCCTCACCCTCCTCGATGCGGTGCTCCAGGCCCAACTCGTTGCAGGCCAGCAGGATGGCGTCGGTGGCCTTTTGCCACAGTTCGTCACTGCCGGTGTATTTGTCGCTCAGCGGGTCGCGAATGCCGACGCGCGCCGCAAAGTCCGTCATGCCAAGTGTGCCGAAAACCTGTTGAATCAGTCGCACGACGCCCTGGAATTCCTCAACCAGCTGGTCCGGCCTGACGAAGAGATGCGCGTCATCAACCGTGAAGCCGCGCACACGCGTCAGACCGTGCAGTTCGCCGGACTGTTCGTAGCGGTAGACGGTGCCGAATTCGGCCAGGCGCACAGGGAGGTCGCGCCAGGAGCGCATTTCACTCTGGTAAATGGCGCAATGGTGCGGGCAGTTCATGGGCCGCAACAGGAATTGCTCGTCATCGACCTCAAGCGGCGCGTACTGGCTGTCGGCATAGAAGGGATAGTGGCCGGAGGTGCGATACAGGTCGAGACGGCCGATGTGCGGCGTCATGACCGGTTCGTAGCCATTGTCGACCTGCACGTCGCGCAACCAGCGCTCAAGCGTGTCGCGCAGAATGGTCCCCTTCGGCTTCCACAATGGCAGGCCCCTGCCGACCAGCGGGCTGATGGTGAAAAGGCCCAGGCGTTCTCCCAGCACACGATGATCGCGGCGCCGCGCTTCTTCGAGGCGCTCAAGATAGTCCTGCAGTTCGTCGGCGTTGTTCCAGGCGGTGCCGTAGATGCGCGTCAGTTGCGGCCGTTTTTCGTCGCCGCGCCAGTAGGCGCCGGCGGGCGGGCGGAAGGCAATACGCAGCGCTTTGGGGTCAATCTCCCTGCTGCGTTCGACGTGCGGGCCGCGGCAGAGGTCGGTGAAGCGGTTTTGCGTATAAACGGTGAGGGTCTCCGCCGGCGCGGCGATGTGCTCGCCGTTTTCGTCGACGCGGCCGTTGACGAGGTCATCGATCAGTTCCAGTTTGTAGGGCTGGTCATGGAAAAGTTCGCGCGCCTCGTCGGCGCCTATCTCGCGGCAGGTGAAGGGGTGGTTGCCGCCGATGATCTTTTTCATGCGCCGCTCGACCCATTTCAGGTCCTCGTCGGTGACGGGCCGCGGCAGGTCAAAGTCGTAGTAGAAGCCGTCCTCGATGGGTGGGCCGATGGCGATTTTCGCCTGGGGAAAGCGCTCCAGCATGGCCTCCGCCATGATGTGCGCAGCTGAATGGCGGATGCGATACAACTGGTCTGCCGGGTTGGACATGGGTTCCCTTTATTTGCACGGGGCCAGAAATCGGGCGCAGGGCTGGCCGACACAACGGTCAAGGATGGAGGAGGAGGAGTTCAGGTGACGCCGGTAACGCTCAGCACGTCGCTGATGACGAAGGTGACCATTTCGTGGGTGACGCAGGGAGTTCGCACGCCGCCGGGGTGAATGGCCTCATCGCCGCTGACGCGGGTGAAACGGCCCTCGAAAGTACCCAGGTCGATCATGCATTCGATAACGTCCAGCAGGGTGTCGCATTCAAGATCATCGACAAGGACGTGAGGGGTGTCGATGGCCGCATAGCGCACCGGGTTGCAATGGGGGTGGTCACAGGCGCCATGAAAGCCCAGGTCCAGTTGTCGCCGTAACCAGGCCAGAGTCACAAACGACGCCGTGTAGTGGCTGCCATCCTCCATTCGGACGATGACGTCACAGGCGTCGTTTTCGGACGGTTCTGATTTTTCTATCCAGACGTGGTTGGCGATCATACTGATTTCACCTGGCCTGCTCCCCCCTGCGCATGGCAGCGATCTCTGCCTGCCGCTGCCCAAAGCATAGAACAGGCAGGAAGCGCTTGTCAAGGAAAGCGGCGCAGCAGCGAACCCGGCGGGAGAGCACATGGCGGTCAGGCCGGTCTGCGGGTATACTGGATCAGGTTGATCAGCAGGGGACTATCCCGTATGAATCTGGGACCGACCGAACTCATTATTCTTCTCGTGATTGTACTGCTGCTCTTTGGCGTGGGCCGTGTATCGCGAATCGGCGGCGAACTGGGCAGTGCGGTCGCCAATTTTCGCAAGGGCCTTGATCAGGGCGCGAGGGAAGCTGCCGCCGCCAACGAGGAAGCCGCTGCGGAGAAGAAAGCCGAAGAGGCCTGAGCCTGCATTTGTAACGGCCCCTTATGTGTCCGGCGTGAGCAGTGCCTTGCGCGGGATGCCGGCGGGCGCCATCAGGTTGTAACGCAGAATATCGCGGTTCAGGCGTTTTTTTTCCTTGTCGCTGTCAAGAGCGCCTCGCAAAAGGCGGGCGCGCCGACGCTCCACATCCATACCCAATGCAATCCATTCCGGCGCCAGATCGTGGGCGCGCAACAGGCTGTGCGCCAGGCGCTGCTCCGGTGGCGTGTGAGCGTCATCCAGCGGCGGCAAGGGCTTGCCTTCGCTAGGCAGCGCGTCAAAGATGCCGGCGGCCTGCGCGCGTTGCAGGCGCTGTTCAACCAGCGAGACCCAGTCTTTCATCTGCGGGAAGGCTCTTCGTTCAATTGTCGTCCGAGAGGTTGAAGGTGGCCTGAACGTCGCCATTTGCATCCCGCAGCACGGCGACGCCGCTGCCTTCGCTCCAAAGCGCCTCGTCCAGGCCCTGATGCAATCTGTTGGGCGTGTTGTCGCCGCTGCGCGAGACCACCAGAATGGTGCCTCCACCGAAGAGTCGGTGCTGCGGAAAGGTGAAGACCGTATCTTCGCCGTCTTCCAAAGTCCAGCCCTGCAGGTCCACGCCATCGCCACTGTTGCGGATTTCCACACCTTCGGCGGTGATGTCACCGGCCCCGACGATGCGGGTGATCCCCAGTTGCACGGCTTCCGCCGTGGGAGGCAGGGTGATGGTCACCTGGGGCGTTGGCGTGGCGAGGTCGTCAATGGTCCACTCGCCGGCGAGGAAGCCCTCGACCTGGTCTTGCGTCATTTGGCAGGCAGACAGCGGGATAACCAGCTGGTCGCCGACCCGCAGGAACCGCGCCGTGTCCTCGGTCAGGCCGTTGATCTCCAGCATCGCGGCCGGGTCGGCGCCATAGATGCCCGCCAACTGATAGGGAGTATCGCCGGAGCGCAATTCGTGCAGGATGCAACCGGGTGGCAGGCCTTCGGTGAAGGCCTCGACGGGATAGGGCACGATGATGACTTCCTCCGTGCCTTCGGCCGTCACGACGACGCCATCTCCCGCCGTGTTAATCAGGCCGGGGACCGGCGTGGCGCCGCTGGTTTGACCTTCGGGCGCCGCGGTCACCACGACGACAAAGGAGGCATCGGGGTCGATGGTGGCGGTGATCAGCACCGGCACGGTGATGATTTCCGGAGCCAGTTGTTGCGACATGTTGCTATTGGCGGCGGGGCCGATCGGGATTGAGGGCGCCAGCAACAACCCCAAGGCAAAGCCGATAAGCAGCAGAGACAGGGCGCTCAGGATTACAGATATTGCAAACCGGCTCATGGCCTGCCTCTTCTGATGCGCAGTCAATCGCCGCAAGTTTAGCATAGCAGCCAGTCGCGGGCAAAAGGCGCAATCTCCGTTGAGTCTCTTTCATGCGGTCGCTATACTGACGCGCGGGAGGGCCCCATGCGCTACATCATCGACGGTCACAATCTCATCGGCGCGCTGCCGGATCTTGCCCTTGATGACCCCGATGACGAGGCAAAACTGGTGCAACGTCTGCGCAGTTTTGCGGCGCGCACGGGTCGCGGCTGTACCGTTATCTTCGATCACGGCCTGCCGGGAGGACGCTCTTCGTTGTCCAATCGGGCTGTGCAGGTCGTATTCGCCTCCATGCGCTCCAGCGCCGACCGGGTGCTGCGCGAGCGCATCAAAAAGCTGCCCGAGCCACGCGCCTGGACAGTGGTGACCTCCGATGCCGAAGTGCTGGGCTTCGCCCGTCACCGGCGTCTGCAGACCCTCAACAGCGCACAATTTGCGTCATTGCTGGAACGGCCACAGACGGTCGGGCCCGACCCGGGAGAGAACCCCGAAGCGCAGAGTTCGCCCGAGGAAATTGAGGAATGGCTGGCGGTATTCGCCGCCGGTCGCAGCGGCGACTGAAACGCTATACGGGTTGAGTGGGACCACCTGGATTCGAACCAGGAACCGATCAGTTATGAGCCGACTGCTCTGCCATTGAGCTATGGTCCCCTGCCACAGGGCAGAGCGGGTAACGGGACTCGAACCCGTGCCAGGACCTTGGAAGGGTCATGTGCTACCATTACACCATACCCGCCTGTCGGGGTGATCGGATTCGAACCGATGACCTCGCGCACCCAAAGCGCGCGCGCTGACCGGACTGCGCTACACCCCGCTGCCACCATGCTACCACTGGCCGGCGACCCCGTCCACCGGGCTAGCCCGCCGCTGCCAGTTCCTCGTCAATGATCCGGGCGAAGGCCTCGAACTCACGCGCGCCGAGCAGGGGCCGGCCGTTGATGAAAAAAGCCGGCGTGCCGCGGATGCCCAGATCCTGGGCATCGCGAAAGTCCGCGGCGATGCTTTCGATCGGTTGTTGTTCCACCAGACAGTTGTTGAAGGCGATCGGGTCGAGGTCCAGCGCGCGCGCGTAATTCAGGAAAATACCGGGCTCGCCCAACATTCCCTGGTTTTCGAAGAGCAGGTCATGGTAAGGCCAGAAGTTATCCTGGGCCTCGGCGCAACGGGCCGCGATGGCCGCCTCGGTGGATGTGTCCCCGAGGATCGGGAAGTCGCGATAGACGATGCGCACCTGGTCACCGTAGCGTTCGCGGATCTGCGGCAGGGTTTCACTGTGGAAGCGCGCGCAAAAGCCGCAATTGAAGTCGCCAAACTCAATGATTTCGACGCCGGCCGCCTCCGGTCCGAGGGGCGAACGCTCGCCCGCGCTGACCGTAAAGCGAGTGCTGCTGTCATTCAGGTCCGGCGGACGGGCCGCGAGCATCATTTCCTGCAGACGCGTCTCCTGGCGGGCAAATTCCTGCTGCAAGGTCGCATTGAGCCAGGCGCGCGTCTCTTCACCTTCCACATCACTGCTCCAGCGACCGATCAGGAAACCCAGCAGCAAAAATAGCGCCGCGACCACGAGCACACCGGCCCGCTGACCCCGCCGCGGGTGTGCAACCGGAGGGGCAGACTCCTGCACTTCGGGCGCGGCAGCGTCGTTTGCGTCGTTCACATTGGACCTTTCGGCTGGCAGGCGTGAGCGTGACAGCGGGTGTTTGCAGGTGCGCTGTTGTCGTGTTGAGTATACCATTGGACATGGCAGCCGCGGCCGCAGTGAAATGGAGGAACATGCAGGCGACGCACGAAGGTCTGGTCATCCGCGCCCAAAGCGGTTTTTTTGACGTGGAAACTGAAGGGGGCGAGCTGTACCGTTGTCGTCTGCGCGGACGCCTGCTGGAGGAAGCCAGCGCTTCGGATGTGGCGGCCATCGGCGACCGCGTTTGCTTCGAAGCGGTTGACGTCGATGAAGGCGCCATTCTCTCCGTCGCTGAACGCCACAGCGTGCTGGCGCGAGCCGCCCGCACCAGCGGCAACCGCGGCGCAGGCGAGGCCACGCGCGAGCAGGTCATCGTCGCCAATGCCGACCAGGCGCTGTTCGTGTTCGCCGCCGCCAGCCCGGAGCCAGGCCTGAACCTGCTTGACCGTTTTCTGGTCGCCGCCGAGAGCGCGGGCATTGAGACCATTCGCATTGTTGTCAACAAGCTGGACCTGGTGGAACCCACGCAGGCGAGAGCGCTGTTCCGCGACTACGAGCAGATGGGCTATCCGCTGCTACTCACCAGTGCGCTTGATGGCAGGGGTGTTGGAGAATTGCGGCAGGTACTGGCCGGTCGTTTGTCAGTCTTCACCGGTCCCTCTGGCGTTGGCAAGACCAGTTTGCTCAACGTGCTGCAACCGGGCCTGGGACGTCAGGTGAAGGCCATCAGCAGGCGGCGTGAGGAAGGCATCCACACCACGCGCGACAGCGAACTGGTGCGCCTGGGCCCGGACACCTGGCTGGCCGATACGCCGGGCATCCGCTCGCTAAACCTGTGGGACATCGAGCCGGAGGAGCTGGACGCCTGGTACGTGGACATCGCCTCGCGGGTCGCGGACTGTCGCTTCGGCAACTGTGCGCATCGCGACGAACCCGGCTGCGCCGTTCGCCAGGCGGTGGCCGAGGGCGCCGTCAGCGAACGTCGCTGGCGCAGTTTCCGCCAACTCTACGACGAACTGGAAGCGCAGTACGCATTATAGTGACTCTCGCCTTTTAACCTGTATGCCGTTCTCGATTGCTTCGCAAGCGCCCTGAACATCCAGAACATCTGCAGCCCACGCCGCGCGCAGCAAGGCATCCGGCACATAGCGGTCAAACTTGTCCCGCGGCAAATCTTCAGCGGGGATAGCGGCAGTCAGCATTGCCGTGTCGGGCGGGTCGCCCAGAATGCGGTCGAAATGCCTCCGCACTTTTTTGCTATCGGCGCCAATGATTTCCATGGCATAGGGACGAACGGTTTCGCGAACTTCAAGGCCAATTCTGTTGAGGATTTGTAGCAGTGTGTCGACTTCGCGAGTACCACTCCAGGGAAGCAAGAGACAGCGATCTTCTCCAGATTTATGCAGACAGGTTTCCAAAAGGCCCGCGTTTCGGGCCAGGCGTCGTGCGGCTGCCAGGCGGCGCATTGCGTTTGGCTGCAACCACAGAAACTCCGTGTCTTCCAACAGCACCTGACGCACGCGCTGCGCGATGTGCCGGTGCAGAGGCGGGCCGGCACTTTTCCAGATCGGTAGCGCGCTTCCACGCACGCCCTTCACGTGAATGATACGCCGCTCGGGGTCCTGGCCTGTCACCTCCCAGGCGCGCCCGCCCAGGCGGAACACGGTCTCCAGCGGAGGCATTTCCTGCAGACTGCCGATTTCGCGCGAGCCATCGCGGACCATGTATTCTGCCGGCGTCTCAAAGGTCGCGTAAAAGCGCCAGTTGTTGACAAGGCGCTCTCCCTTCAGACCAATAAGTAGTGCACCGCGCGCATTCCGTTCGATGACTTCGAGCTCCAGCATATGCAGCAATAGCAATCTGAATTGATCCGTGGTTACCCTGGTGAAAGGAGCAAGAGTCAACACACGTTGTGCCAGTTCGCGCGGTTGCAGGGCGTGGCTGGCGGCGAGGATGCTCAGGGTCTGCTGCACCAGGAGGCTGGTTGGCAAAGCGGGAATATATGGCGGCTCGACCCAACGTTCTTCTTGGAAGAGTTGAACGATTGCCACGGCCTGCAACAGACGCCACGGGATTTGTTGCACGGGATTGGTGTTTGGCGCGGGCGCGTCTTCAGTAGAATACAAGAACATTCGAGGTGGATTGCCGCGGCGGCCTGAACGGCCAAGTCTTTGCACAAGGCTGGAGACCGAACTGGTTGTATTCAGTTGCAGCACCTGGTCCAAAGCACCGATGTCGATGCCCAGCTCCAGAGTCACGGTGGCTGCGACGCAACAGTGCCGCGCCTTGTCGCGCATGTCCGCTTCGGCGGCCTCACGCAGGGATTTCGAGACGTTGCCGTGATGCGCGTGGATGGCGCTGGTGCTTCCCCTGGGCATTCGGCGCTTCAGGTTGTAGACGACTTCCTCCGAATTTGAGCGCGTGTTAACGAATACCAGGGTTTTCGGCCAGCCATTCACCAGTTCCGTCATGTGGCCGTAGAGTGACAGATCTTCCTCTTTTGAAGGCATCTGGAAATGTTCCAGACCCAGAAACACACGTCTGCGACGAACATCCTCTTCGATCAACGTCACGTTTCTGTCAGTTTCGCCGGCCAGCCAGGCGCCAACGCGCTGGGGCTCGCCAATGGTTGCGGACAGGCCGATGCGCCGCGGAAGCTGCCAGTGAGATTTCTCGAGGCGTTGCAGTTGACATAGCACCTGGCGCCCGCGATCGCTGTTGATGAATGCATGTACTTCATCCAGAACGACGAATCGCAGATCTTGAAAAAGTCGCCCCAGCTCCAGCTGACGTCGCAGCAGCATGGCCTCAAGCGATTCAGGTGTGATTTGCAGAATGCCGCGTCCCTGACGCAGAAAACGTTGTTTTGCACTCTGCGGGACGTCGCCATGCCAGCCCTGCACGGGAATGTCGCTACCTTCCAGCAAGCCGTCAAGACGCTGGAACTGGTCATTGATCAATGCTTTCAAGGGGCTGATGTAGATTGCGCCAATCGAGTTTGGCGGCCGTTCGATCAACTCCGTAATGATGGGCAAAAAGGCCGCCTCGGTCTTGCCGCTGGCGGTGCTACTGCTGATCAGCACGTGATTGTCTGTGTCCAGAATTGCCGGAATGGCGGCCAACTGAACCTGGCGCAATTCGTCCCAGCGTTCGCGCCTTATGTACTCCTGCACGAAAGGCGCAAGTTTTTGGAAAGGGGCGCTCACAACTCGAATTCTGCGAAGCGCTCGTCAACTTTGCCATTGCGGCCATCATCGGCCAATGGGAAAAGCGGATTCTGCGTCGTTTGTGATGGTTGGAAATCCTGACCATCCAGGATCTCATTCAGATTGCGTTCCGGGTACTGGCGCAGCAAATTAAGCACGGTCAGGAAGTCACGCACAGTCTCACGCGGGGTGAGCATTTTTTCAGCGCCAGGTTGGCGTAGCAAAATGGTGTAAAAGCGTTCACGCTGCTCTCCGCTCAACTCAGGATTCCAGTTGTGATGTCGGCCATGAATTTCCTGTAGATTGCCCAGCAGCGTTAACACTTCATCTTTACTCAGAGGTTCCAGGCGGATGAGGGGTCCGGCCAGGTCACGCAGGTTGGAACCGAACCGACTTTCCTGCAGACGCGTCCGCAACGCTTCGTTGCTAAACATGCCGCGCTTTTTGTCTTCTACCACTTGCAAGGTGGCTCCAAGAACAATTCCCAGATGACTGGCGTAACCCTGGGTGGTTTCGTTGTAGAGATGCAACAGGCGTTCGTAGTTGTTGTCTCGGGCCTGACGGTTGGTAAGCTTGTAGATGTGGTCGAGTTCGTCGATGAACAGGATCAGACCACGATATCCGAGTTGCCTGACGAAGTCGGCCAGCAGACGAATGTAGTTGTACCAGCCAGTTCCCCCGACCAGCACGCTGACGTCAAGATCCCGTTTGACCTCTCGCTTGCTGTCATATTCACCGCGCAGCCAGCGCATGGCGGCTTCCTTGCGTGCATCATCGCCTTCCAGGTGTCCATTGAGGTAGGCGCGGATTACTCTGGCAAAGTCATGACTGTGAATCATTCCCTCCAGTTGATCCAGGGATTCGCCAATGCGCTCTTCCACACTATTGCGGAATTCCTGTTCGAGGTGGCCTATACCATCCTCGCGCTCGACCTGGTTCTGCAAATCGCTCAGCCAGCGCTCCAGCAGGGCCGACATGGCGTTGCCGCTCGCGCGAGTTTTCGTCGCAGTGCTTGCAAGCAAGGCGCGATAAAGCATTTGCCCCTGCCCGGCGGATCCGCTGAAACGGGCGTTTTGGCTCAGATCGGCCTGCATCACCACGAATTTGCGTTGCAGCGCCCGTTCTCGCAGCATGTGACCCAGGAAGGTCTTGCCGGAGCCGTAGCGGCCCATGAGTACGCGAAAGCTTGCACCGCCATCCGCAACTGTGTCGAGGTCCTGCGTCAGGGCCTCCAGTTCGCGCTCCCTTCCGACAGCGATGTGCTCCAGGCCCCGAGTTGGCACCACGCCCCCAAGTAGTGATCGCAATACGGCATTCGAATCGCGCTTCGAAATTTTTTTGCCGGCAGCCATCTTTTCGCCTTTCCTTGCTATACCCGGCGCGGGAATTGCCTAGTCATTAAGGAACCGCTTTAGATCATCCACAAATTCCTCTGAAACAACAAGGCGTCCATCCTCCTCATAGAGCAAGTCGTCATCCAGAACATTTTGTGCTCTCTCGTTGATCTCGTCCTGAACCACGTGTTGGAAGCGAGTGCCTAGGACGAGCCGAATACTTTCACTATTTGGCCTGCCGTTTTCCCGGAGAACCAATCGCAGCAAATCACGTTCGAATTCCTCTGACAGAATGCTGCTGAAATCCGTTTCCGGCTCTTCTGGTGTCGGCGGGGTGGGTGAATCGGACGATGGCGCGTCGCTCTCATCTGTTTGTGGCTTTTCGACTTTCCTGGTCTGATTTTCCTGCTCGATCGTTTCAGCGACAATGTCTTCCTTTTTCACTTCCGGGCGTGTTAGCGCTTCTGGCGAAAGTGGCGTCCGTTTTTCGTCCTCTATCGCCTGGTTGCATTCACGTATGGCTGAGAACAGAATTTGCCGGCGTTGTTCGAGCGTGGCGATGCGCGCTTCCGGTTCCTGCGGCAGGTCTGCAAAAATGTCCAGTCCCAATGGCGACAAGCCATTCGTTGTCGTCGCAGGGGGCTGGCGTTTTTCCATGGAATCCTTCAGCTCGACCAGGACGTGAGAAATCCTGGAGAGCTCTTCAGCCACTTGCCTGATCCCGTCGTGCTCAGGCACGTCTGACGTGAGCGGAGCATCGTTCTGCCATTGCTGCAAAGAGTGAAGCGATTCGAGCACTTCCACAAGTCTGGCCTGGTTTGCATCCGCCAACTCTGACAGACGACCGACCTCTGATTGCAAATGTCTGGCCCTTCTGCGAGATTGCAAGAATCGTAGATTGACCTCTTTGGCCACAAAAATCAATGCAAGAAAGAGCAGGATGACGACCAGCAAAACTAGCTGATCGGTGGGGAGTTGCAGGCGGTTGGCAAGTGGGCCCAGCAAGGACTCAAGTCTTTTCAGGATCTCAATTTCAGCCCACATTTGCTTCGCTTTCTTCCTCTTCCTTTTCCTCTTCCTCATCCTCCATCGGCCGCACTTCCGTGGCGATGTCGATGAAGAGGATGCCGTTCAGGTGGTCGAGTTCGTGCTGAAAGACCCGCGCCAGCCAGCCTTGGGCACGGACGCGCAGAGCCGCCCCATGGCGGTCCTGGCCCTTGATGGTGACGGCGAGCGGGCGTTCCACGTCGCCAATGAAACCGGGAATGGAAAGACAGCCCTCGACGCCTTCTTCGGTCTCCTTGCTGACGCGCACCAGCTTGGGGTTGGCGATGACGTATAGCACGCCGGCCTGCTCGCCGAATTCCTCGCGCGCCTCTTCGCTGACGTCCGGCAGGCGCGCCACGAACACGCGCTGGCTGACGGCGACCTGCGGCGCGGCCAGGCCGATGCCATGCGCTTCCTGCATCGTTTCAATCATGTCGTCGACGAGCTTCTGGAAGCGACGGTCGAAAGTGGTGACGCGCCTCGCCTTGCGGCGCAATACCGGATTGTCCGGCTGGATGATGTCGAGCACGGTCATGGCGGGTTGCCTGCCTGGGACAGCGGTCCCGTCTGACGCTGGCGGCGCGTCTGCCAGGCGTCGATCCAGGTTGTGAATTCCTCACGTCGGCGCAGGGCCTCGCTCTCCTCGCGTCGCGCCAGCACGGCCGCCCGCTGGCCGGAAATTTCGTCCTGCAATCGTAGCGGCCGGCCAACCTTGCTGAAGTTGCGCTCCGCTCCCAGGTCATCACCGATCAGCGAAATAAGCAGGTCGCCACGGTCCATGAGCGTGTTGAGCGGGCCGCTGCGATTGATGGTCACGCTGTCCACCTGGGTCAGCAGAAACTGTTCGTTGTAGTCCTGCATCCACATGGGCCGCCGGTGAATAATGCGCAGGGTCGTCTGGCCGATGAATAGCATGTCATTGCGCCAGTCCCAGTCCGACCAGTAAAGCCACAAAATCGCGCCGGTGACTCCGATGCCGCTTAACAGCAGGCCGGCAAGGCCAAAATCCGGCACGACGTCCGGCATCAACTGGACCAGCAGGGAAATGGCGGAGCCAATGAGCAGCACCAGCGGCAGGAAGATGTGCCCCAGCCAGACCGAAAGGTGCTTGCGATAGACGACGTTGCCCTGCGGGTCGCTGAAGCGCGTGCTGAATGCACCGGGCGCGTCGTGACTGGTGAAACCCGGCGGCGCGGGCAGCGGCGACAGCGGCGCGCCCGCCATCAGGGCGTCCATGTTTTCATCGATGCTGGCCTGCGCCTGTTCCTGCAAGCGGCGACGAAATTCCTGCCGGTAGCGCATCAGCAGGGTCTGCAACTCCTCCGGCGCGGTCATCATCGGCAAGGTCATGTTGCCGGAATCCCCGGCGGTGCGGATGAATACGGTGCCGTAGCCGAAAACGTGGGCGAAGGTATCGCGCTTCGGTATGTCGAAGCTGACCTCATGCACGCTCTCCAGGGGCAGTTCGGCCAGGGTCTCCTCGAAGGCGAGGATTGTCTTCTCGCGCCGAATAATGCGCTGGTCGGTGATGATCAGGTAGTCGTTGTGCCACTCGGCCATGAGGTACAGCAGCCACAGCGCGGGCAGGAGCAACCCCGAGCCAACCAGCGCCAGGGTGAGCGCCGTGTCATCGACAAGGGAGGCAGCGATGAGCGCCAGCAAGGCCAGGGTCACGGGCAGCAGGGCCTTGTACGCCCAGGACCAGGGATGTCGCCGGCGCAGGGTCAGCACCCGCTCACCCCGGCGTTGACCGCGGAAAAGCGCCATCTCCTGCGCGGCGGGGCTGAACGTCCGCCGCAATGCTGGCAAAATGGACGGGTCTTGCGGCAGCAGGCCCTGCAATGCTTCTCGCGTCAATAGCAGCAACCAGGTGTCCGGCGCGCTGACGACCAGCGTTTCCTGCGCCGGTACGGGACGAAACAGCGCCTCTTCACCACAATAGTCACCTGCCTGCAAGTCGGTGCTTGCCGGCTGGCTGCCGTCGGCTGTCCGCCATTGCCTCCGCGCGGCGCCACTGGCCAGCAGCAACAGACCTGGCAGGGCTTCGTCCTGCTGCATGAGCAGGTCACCGGGCTGGCAATGGAAGGCCTGCATGGCCGCGGCGATAGCGGCCTGTTGACTGGCGTTCAGCGACGCAAACAGGTCTGCGCTGCGAACGTGCTGCAGCACTGCATCAACCGCTGCCATGCTGACATTCCTGTAGCGGCGTGTCCGGCGCTGCCGGGCCGGGGGACAACTGGTTGACCAGTTCCAGATAACGCGACAGGAAGAACATCAGGGCCTGCCGTTCGCTGTCGTTGACCATTCCCAGCAACGCCTGCAACTGTTCGAAAACGTCGTCGCGCACAGCCTCGAAGCGTTGCTGCCCGGCCGGGGTGAGCTGGACGCTGACGGAGCGTCTGTCATCGGGGTTGCGACGGCGGGATACCAGACCCGCGATCTCCAGGCGCTGCACGAGACCGGTCATGGTGGCCCGGCTCAGGTGATGCTCGCGGGCAATCTGGCCGATAGGACAACGACCCCCATGATTGACCAGTGTCTTCAGGACGAAAAACTGCGGCGGTGTCAGGTTGTGGTGGGCCATGTGGGCGGCGAGGCGCTGTTCGGCATCGGTGATGATGTCGAAGAGCAAGGTCCAGAAAGTGGAAATGTCTTGCTCAAGGCCGGTCATGGGGCCCAGTGTAGCAAAACGCCGCCTGGCGCGCATGCTGCGGGGGCTGTGCTACACTGGGGACAGACCGCAATCTCTCATCGCGACGGAGAGATACACATGGCAGCAATACAATATCATCCTCGCGCAGACACTCTCGTTTCCGTAGCCGTGTCTGAACTGCAGCGGGAGTTGAATGACACCTGGTCACAAGTGCGTGACACTTCTGGCAAGGCTGCTTCTCTTTTGCGTATGGAAAAGGAAGCGCAGCGCACAGGGGACAATCTCCAGCTTGTTGAAGAGGGAATACATTCCCTGGAAAACTTTGTAGCGATGGTCAATCAGCCGGGCGATTTGTCACTGACGCAATTGGAAAAACTTGTTGAGATGCTGGCAGATGACAATCTGCCAGTGGACAAGGCAAACAAAGACATTGGCAGGATGTCCGAACTGGCTACCCAACTGGAGAATCTCGCACATCAAATGGAGAATACTGACGGGGAGGCACTGGATGGCCTGATTGTTCGCCTGAGGGAGTACGCGTTGCGCTGGAGAGATGGACAGAAACGTATCCAGGCCCTGGAACAACGTTGGCAAGACGGGATGGTAACAATGAGGGTTTTCGGTGAACTTTCCCGGCGGCGGCCGCTGACGACCACTGAAAGAATCCGGATGTTACATGCGTCCGTCATCCATACGCCGGTCGTTCAGGACCCTTCGGATTCCCGCGAGGACTGGTACGAATTCGATGCCTGAGCGGGTCTTCGTGGATTCAAATGTCCTGCTGCGAGCCCTGTTCACCGGAATGAATGCACATGAAGCCTGTCAGGCAACTCTTGACAGGCTGATTGATGAAGAAAACGAGCTTTGGATCAGCCATCAGGTTGTTCGTGAGTTTTGTGCAAATGCCACTATTCAAAACACATTCAGAAAAGAGAATGCGCCAGTGCCGCATTATGAACAGGTGTTGGACTTCGTTACCTTACTTCCAGTTCAATTCAGCATTGCGGAAGAAAAATGCCAATGTGAACAGCGAATACATTGGTCTTATGCGTGAATTCAGAATTTCTGGCAAACTACTGCATGACGTAAACATTGTCGCGACCATGCAAGTAAATGAAATCAGCACCCTGGTTACACGTAACGAACGTCACTTCAGGCGATTTGAACAGTTGAAACTGATTTACCCAACACGGGATTTCGCTCTCTGACAAGCATTATGCAACCCCTTGCGGATGAGGCCAGGCGACTGTTCGGCATCCGGCTTTCGACGCAGCAATTGACGCAGATGCAGCGCCATGCCGACGAAATGGCCCTGTGGAACCGGCGCGTCAACCTGACCGCCATCACCGACCCGCAGGAGGTGCTTGTACGGCACTTCCTGGATTCGCTTTCTGTGGCCGCATTCGTCCCCCTGCGCGCGGGCATGCGACTGGTGGACGTAGGAACCGGCGCCGGTTTCCCCGGTCTGCCCCTGCACATCTATTGTCCGGGCACGCGCCTGACCCTGCTTGATGCCACGGCGAAGAAACTGCGCTTTCTCGACCACCTGGTCAATTTGCTGGAACTTGAGGGAGTCCGCACGTTGCACGCGCGGGCGGAGCAGGCCGGCCGGATGCCTGCGGAACGCGAAGCCCATGACCTGGTGTTGGCGCGTTTGGTCGCGCGTCTGCCGGTGCTGGCGGAGTTCATGTTGCCGCTGGCACGCGTGGGAGGCCAGTGCGTCGCCATGAAGGGCAACAGCGCGCGCCAGGAGTTGAAGGAATCCTCGCGCGCCATCGGTTTACTGGGCGGTCGGGTCAACCGGGTGGAAACCCTGCAACTGCCCGGCGTCGCGCAGACACATCATCTCGTCATCCTTGACAAGGTGGCTGCCACGCCTTCCGCCTGGCCGCGGCAGCCCGGCAATCCCGCACGCCGGCCGCTTTGAAGTGCTTGCAGGTCACATACTTCGCTGTTATGTTGTGCGCATTCCGACGACCAGTCTGGAAACCATGTGTTAGCGGCCCAAACAAGAGAGTTTTACGCCGCGACGGTCCTGCCCGGCGTTGCTGGAGAAGGGTCGCTGCCGGCGCTACTGCTCTACATTCTGCTCGCGCTGGGCGTTTCCTTCGTTTGCTCGCTCTGCGAGGCCGTGCTCTTTTCAGCCTCCCGTTCGCATATCGAGATCCAGGTGCAGGCCGGGCGGCGCGCCGGCCGGCTGTTGCAGCAGCAGAAGGAAAACGTGGATCGCCCGATAACGGCCATCCTGACGTTAAACACCATCGCGCATACGGTGGGCGCGGCCGGCGCCGGCGCCGAGGCCACCCTGCTGCTGGGCGATGAACTCTTCGGCGTTGTCACCGTCGTCCTGACCCTGATGATTCTGGTGTTCTCGGAAATCATCCCCAAGACCATTGGCGCGGTCTACTGGAAGCCGCTGGCCTTGCCCGTCGCCTGGGTCATCCAGGGCATGATCGTCGTCTTCTATCCCTTTGTAACCGCTTTTGAACGACTGACCGGGCTGCTCACGCCGCGCCAGAAGTCACCGACGGTCACGCGGCCGGAACTGGAAGTGCTGGCCGGCATCAGCCGGGGCGAGGGGGCGCTGGAGCAACGCGAGCACGCAATTATTACAAACCTGCTGCGACTGGGCGCAGCCCAGGTCAGTGACATCATGACGCCACGGACCGTGATGTTTGCCTTGCAGGAGGACATGACGGTCGGGGAGGTGATTCGCCTGCAGCATGTGCTGCCTTATGCGCGTATGCCGCTTTTCAGCCAATCCACCGATGATGCGCGCAGCTTTGTGCTGCGCAATGACGTGCTGATGGCGGCCGCCCGCGACGAGCACGACCGGCGTCTCAGGGAGATGGCGCGTCCGCTACACCCGGTGCCGGTTAGCATGAGCGTGGCCACGGTGCTGGACGAATTCACAGCGCGGGGCGAGCACATGTTTCTGGCCTTTGACGAGTATGGCGGCACGGCCGGCATCGTGACGATGGAGGACGCGATCGAATCGCTGATTGGCGTGGAGATCACGGACGAATCCGACCTGGTGGCGGACCTGCGACAACTGGCCGATCAACGCTTCCAGCGTCAGCAGGAACTGCAGGGCATCATTCGCGGCGATGCGGAAGAAGACCAGGGCGACCCGGAAGCCGGGCCCCGCTCAGTTTAGCGAGAGGTTCACACGCAGGGGCCCTTCCGAGGGTCCGCCGGCGTGCCCGAGGATGAGGCGATAAGTGCCGTCCGCCGGCAACACATAACCTTCAATGCGGGCGTCCAGCGCGCCACCCCCGTCATCGTCTGCGACGAGAGCCGCGCCGGCAGCATCCGTCAGCACCAGCAGGGAGTCGACTTCCCCGCTTACGAGGCTGGTGGCGCTGGCCGTCAGTGTGTCACCCTGGCGTCCCTCGAATGAAAAGATGTAGCTGCGCCCTGGCGCCATGCTGACTGTGACGTCACCCTGCTCGAGCAGTTTCGCGTCGCGGATGGTGTCAAGACGTATCTTGTTCAGCCACTGCAAATAGCCTGCGGCTGATTCCTGTTGGGCCCCGCTGTCCCCCAGGAGCGACGCACGAAAGAGATACAGTCCCAGATTGTCTGTGTCCAGCTGCATGGCAACCTCGATATCAGCGAGGGCTGCCTCGAACTCACCTTCTTCAGTCAGAAAAATCGCCCGTTCCAGGCGCGCGTAGGAGTCTTCGGGAAACAGGGCAACGGCCTCGTTGAAATCACGCGCAGCCGCTTCCCGGTCGCCGAGGCGAAGATGGAATATCCCGCGTTCAACCAGGACATCAGATCTTTCCGGCAGGAGCAGTCGCAGTTCATCGTAGTCTTCGATGGCTGCCTCGGGCCGGCCTTCGATCTCGTGCAGACGGGCACGCAGCATGCGCCCGAAGGTCTCCTCCGGCCACAATTCTATGGCACTGTCCAGGTCGGCCAGGGCATCGCCGAAACGCTCCTGGCGCAGGAAGCCCTCGGCCCGGTCAACCAGCACAGCCGCCTGGTCCCGGGGCGCAAGGCTGAATTCCAGCGCGCGGTCGAAATCCACCATGGCGCGGACAAGGTCGCCAGTCTGCAGGTAGCTGACACCGCGGCCATGCCAGGCCTGCCCAAGCGTCGGGTTGAAGAGCAGAAAGAGCGAGTAATCGAGGATGGCCTGCGGGTGGTCACCGGAGCGGGTGGCCTGCGCGGCGCGTTCCAGCAATTCTGGCAACGCGACCAGAGAGGCCAGTGAAACGCTTTCTTCTGCCGCGCCGCCCTGTTCCTGGGCGACAAGGGTCAGGGCAGACAAGAGCAGGGATGCAGCCAGCAACAGACTGGCAAGTAAACGCATGGACACACCGCATTGATATGGAATCAGTATACCCTGGCCCGCGGAGCGACGGAGGTCTGCAAATCCTGCAGCGGGTCCTGAAAGCAAATGCCCCGACTCCGGTGGGAGTCGGGGCAGGCTTGTCGTCACCCGCTCACTGCGCGGCGCCGGCGCTCACTGCGATGCGTTGCGGACGGACCTCCTCGGTCTTGGGCAGACGCAGGCGCAACACGCCGTCCTCGCAACTGGCCTCGGCCGTCGCAATGTCGACCGGGACGTTTAGAGTCAGGCGGCGCTCAAAGCGGCCGTGGAAACGCTCCTGCAAGACATACTCGACGTCCTCCGCAGGGGCCGGGACCTCAGCGCGAATCGTGAGCACGTCGTTGTCCAGCGTGATCTCAAGGTCTTCCGCGCGCAGACCGGCGACGGAAGCCGTTACGTACAGCGAGTCCTCCGTGGTCCAGGCGTTGACGGGCAGGCGTTGCGGCGGCGCTTCCTCGCCAGGATGGGGCAGGGGACGGGCAAAACGAACGAATGGAAATGGCTGACGGACCAACATGACATTTCTCCTGATTGCATCTCTTTCTCGATGGCAGCAGTATCACAGGCCCGCGCAAGAATCCTGCAGGCGCAACGTAAACGGATTGTCAGAAGAATGATGGAGTTGTATTAGCGGGCAGGCTGGCCCGCAACCAAACGCAGACGTCCCTCGAATTCACTGAGCAACATGGCGGTGGCGCCCCAGACCATTTGCCCGCCCAGGTCATACCAGGGAATCCGCAAGCAGCGGCCCTTGCGATTTTGCAGGGACTCACGCTTGCGTTGCGGGTCGAAAAGAAGCGCCAGGGGCAGCGGCAACACCTCGGCAACTTCCGCAGCCCGCGGTCGAAAACGGGGCGGGTCAGGCAGCGCGCCGACGACAGGAAAGACCATGAAGTTGCTGGGGGGAATGTAAATGCTGTCCAGGCGGCCGAGCACCTGCACGTCGCTGGTTACAATGCCCAGTTCCTCCTCCGTTTCCCGCAGGGCCGTGGCTGTGCGGTCGCTGTCGTCAGGGTCGCAACGGCCACCCGGCAGGCTGATCTGCCCGCTGTGACCGCGCAGGTCGCTGGCCCGACGCGTTAGCACGAAATGCAGGGAGCCGTCCTGCGGCCAGAGCAACAGCAGCACAGCGGCCTGATTTGCGTCTCGCCGGACGCGGGGCCGCAACGGACGCGTCTCGGGCAGCATCGGAGCGCGGGCTGCCCGCACGTCAAATTGTGGCAATCGCAGCGCTTCAGTGACGGACCCGAGTGTGAGGGCAGTGACCGCCAGGGACTCAGCGGCCATACCAGGCGCGTCGCTTGCGTAGCGAAACGCCGGCTTCGGCGTCGCTGCGGCGGGCGGTGCGCACCCGGCCGCGGGCGTCGATGTGCACCTGGCCGGCATCCTGCAGACGCGCAAACTCCTCCGGCGTCACGGCCGGCGCGGGCTCGCCAGCCAGATCCGACGCCTGCCCGTCGTCCTCCGGCGCCGGCTTTTCACTCAGTCGTTCGCGGCGCTCTTCCAGATCGTCGCCTTGCGGGGCAGGTCTGTCATCCATTCCCTTTACTCCCTGTTCCTGTCCGTCTGCGCCATGCTGCGGCCTTCATTCAACAATTCAGCCAGCGACAGGTCCTGCTTTCCATCCTCCGACTGCAGGGACGATTGCCCAACTGAAGCCGGGCCGCAGACCAGGCAGTCCGGCTTGCGCTCGATGGTGGCCCAGATGGCGCCCTGCGGCAGCGTCATTTGCCCCTCGATGATCTCCAGCCCGCGGTTGGCCAGGATAACCGTGTTGCCTGGCAATTGCTCGTGCGCCGGGCATCCCCGCAGCAGTTCATTCAGGGCCAGCTGGGCCTGCGCTGCGGCCACGCGCGTCACGTGCAGCCAGAGTCCGGGTTCCGCCGCCAGCGTCCCCCCGGGCCCGAGCATGCCGTAGTCCGGCTGGTCTTCCGGCGCTTCCTCGTCGCGCAGTTCCGCCGCCCAGCAGGCGTAACAGGCGTCGACACCGGCGCGCAGCAGGGCCACGTCGCCGCCCACGCCGCGTTCGTAGACACCCGCATAGACTGCGGGCAATTTGCGCGCCAGCGCCGCCTCGTTGAGGGCGTGACGCGCCGGTTCGTTGTCCACTGCCGCCACCAGCAGGTCGATGCCGTTCAGGGCTTTCGGGTGCTGCTCGATTCGCCCATCTACAGTTTCGACCTCTACCTGCGGATTGCGCTGGCGCAACAACTCGGCGACGGCGGTCACCTTGGCCTGGCCGAGGTAGCGGCGGTCCGCAACGTGACGCAGCAGGTTGCCTGCCTCAAGCCGGTCATCGTCAACCAGTGTGAAGCGCTGCACGCCGCTCATCGCCAGGAACAGCGCGACAGCGCCGCCGCCGGAGCCCAGGCCGACGATGGCGACCCGGCGGCGCGCCAGCAGCGCCATACACGCTTCGCCCAGCAGGTTTTCCACGCGGGACCAGTCGGTCACGGGGCGCTCCTGTGCGAATGACCGGCCCCTTGCGGCGCCGTGACCGGCGCGGTGCGCAGGTCGCCATTGCGCTCCAGTTCCTCGATTTGGCTGGCCAGGTTTCGCCCCCCAACCAGGAACTTTTCCGATGGCGAAACCAGGGGTTGGGCATTGCGCCAGCGCTGCAGGAAACGTTCGTGCAACTGATTGTCGTCTTCCAGGTCCATAAAGGCGGTTGTTCGAATTTCCGCGGGATGCGCAGGGTAATCCGGCGGGGTGGCGACGAGAAACAGTTGCTCCGCGCCAGGCCTGCCAAGCAGGAAACAGACATCCAGTTCGCTGTGGTCCAGCAAGTCCAGAAAGACGAGAGGAGAGGGGATGAGACCAGTTTCCAGCAGGCGATCGAATTCAGACTCCAGGCGTTGCGGTTCCCGCAAATGCCAGGGGCTGGCGCCGAGGCGCGGCAGTTGCCCGTCCTGATACACCACCGCCGGGATGCCTGTGAAGTTCCGTTGCCGGCGCTGCAGGTACCAGAAATCGACGCTGGTCTGCCCGTCAACGCGGATGCGGTTGGAGGCCGTGCCAGGGTCCTGCCGCTGCGACGTGACGATGGGCGCCAGCAGGAAGTCCATGCCGTTCTCGCTGTCGCGCAGCCAGGCTTTGGCGGTGCGCAGGTCACCCTGGCTGGGGCGGGTCATCCCGCCCGGTTGCTTGTGCCAGTCACCCAGATAGCGCAGGGGCAGGTCCCATTTGGGCGGCAGATCGCCCCGCAGCCGCCGCGCGTGCCAGTTTTCCTGCAGCCACCAGAGCAATTCGTCCTGGTGCGGGTCGCCCTGCTGAAAGGTATGCGCCATACGCAGCGCGCTTTCATCCGGCGCGATGGTATCCAGCAGGTAGATGCCAGGCACGCCGTTGGTATGCAGGCCGGGCTCCACCAGGCCGACCAGCGCCTCGCCGGTTTCGTCCGCCTGCCAGGCGCGGGCGGCGCCCGCCATCTTGTCCAGCACGCACTGCGCGACCACGAGGTTGGGCAGGACCGGCGTCTGCGGCAGCGGCATGCCGGCCATCAGGGACGGGACCTGCCATTGGTCTGAATGCGTTCTTCCAGGCCGGGCCAGTTGCCGGTGGCCTTCCAGGTGTAATAGGCGTAGAGCCACTGCACGGACCAGCCCGCCACCGTCACGGCCGTGGAGCGACCGGGGTTCCAGCCATAGCGTTTACCGTCACGCGGGTTGAAGAGACAAAGCTGGCCGTCTTCGAACTGGTGCTTGCGGCTGACGATTTTGGGATCGCGCACGTAGGCTTCGGCGGCGCGGGAGGGATAGTTGCCCGGGTAGACAATGTGCAGCAGGTGCCTGTGTTGCGGGATGCCCGCCAGATTAAGGTCGACCTCGCCTTCCCAGTAGAGACTGTCGCCCCTGGCCACGACCAGACGAAAAGTGTCGCGGAAGGTGTCGCGCATGGCGGCCACTTCCAGTTGCAGGCGCGCCGACACTTTGGCGCGCGTTCCCCACCATGCTGCCATTTGTTTTCCCTGATCTCCCTACCGGCATTGTACCACGCGCTGCCTGAGCAGCCGGAAGTTGAACGGCCATCATCATCGGGTTAACCGCATGCAAGGATTCTGCGTCGCAGGATTAAGGATGTCGGCGCTGAAGGGGAAAGCGTGGAGTTGACCGCTGGCGTTGACGGGCGCATGAAGCGTCCGGATACTGGCAAACTGTTCAGCGCCAGCTCTGCGATCGGGGGATCCGGGCCGGCGCTGAACAATCCGTTGCAGGCGGGATGGTAGAGCACCAGGCCGCCTATTGAAAGGAGTAGTCATGCGCGTTTTGTCCGTACTTCTCATCGTGCTGTCGGCCCTGTTGCTGACGGCCATGCCCATGTTGGCCCAGGATGACGTCCTGACCATTTATTCGGGGCGCAACGAGAGCCTGATCGGTCCCCTGCTGGAGAGCTTCAGCGACATCAGCGGAATCGAAGTCGAGGTGTTGTATGGTGGCACGGCCTCGCTCGCCTCGCAGATCATTGAGGAAGGCGAGAACAGCCCGGCCGATATCTTCATCGCCCAGGATGCCGGTGCGCTCGGCGCCCTGGCGAAGGCCGACCTGCTCGCCGAACTGCCGGACGACCTGCCTGGCCTGGTGAGCGACCCCGCTTTCGTCTCGCCCGACGGCCTGTGGCTGGCGCTCAGCGGAAGGGCGCGCGTCCTGGTCTATGAGCCGGACGCGCTGGCAATGGCCGGGCTGGAGTTGCCGGAGTCCATCCTGGACCTGGCGGGAGAAATGTGGCGCGGCAAGGTGGGCTGGGCGCCGACCAATGGCTCCTTCCAGGCCAACGTCACGGCCATGCGCCAGTTGCTGGGCGACGAGGCGGCGCTTACCTGGATGCAGGACATGATTGCCAACGACGTGCAGGTGTACCCGAAGAACACGCCGATTGTGCAGGCCGTCATTGATGGCGAAATCGCGGCGGGTCTCGTCAATCACTATTACCTCTTCCGTTTCCTGGCTGAAGACCCCTCCATCACGGCGCAATTGCACTGGTTTCCCGGTGGCGACGCCGGCGCGCTGGTGAATATCGCGGGCGTGGCCATTCCGCACACCAGCGGCCAGCCGCAGGCGGCCCAGGCCCTGATCCGCTTCATGCTGGGCGAGGTCGGCCAGACCTGGTTCACGACGAAGACCTACGAATATCCCGTGGTCGCCGGCATTGAACCTTCGGCCGACCTGAAACCGCTGGCGGAGATCGAGACGCCGGAACTGGACCTCAGCGACCTCGATGACCTGGCCGGCACGCTTGACCTGATCGAGGAGAGTGGCGCGCTTGACCAGTAGTCAACACACAGTGGGCGGCCATCGCTCCGTCAGGGACGGGCATGGCCGTTGATTTGACCTGCGGCTTCTGCCGCATTGTGGCGGCGCGGCCGGGGGGCGCAGGGCAGCCTGCCGGCCTGCGTCTGCCGCGCTTGCCGCGCCTGGACCGTCACCAGGCCTTGCAGTTAATCGCCCTGGTCACCGCACTGGTTGTGTTGCTGCCGCTGGTCTGGCTGGTGTTGCGCGCAACCGGCGCGGGCGCTGAGGGACTCGCCTGGGCCTTGCGTCCGCGCACCTTGACCATCCTGTCCAACAGTATCGTTCTGACGCTCACGGTTGTGGCCGGCGCGCTGGCCATCGGCCTGCCCTTCGCCTGGCTGACCGCCCGTTGCGAGTTGCCGTGGCGGCGCTTCTGGCTGATCGCCGGTTTGCTGACGATGGTGGTGCCTTCCTATCTGGGCGCGGTGACGCTGCTGGCGGCCTTCGGCCCCCGCGGCCTGTTGTTCGACTTGCTGGCAACTGTGTTGCCGCTGGAACGCCTGCCGGACATACGCGGCTGGTTTGGCGCCTGGCTGTCCATCACCCTGATCACCTGGCCCTTCATCGCCCTGCCGGCGCGCGCCGTGTTGCTCGGCAGCGACCCGGCGCTGGAAGAGGCGGCGCGGAGCCTGGGCCACGGGCGCTGGCAGGTCTTCCGGCGCGTGACCCTGCCCCTGCTGCGCCCGGCCTTGACGGGGGGCAGCCTGCTGGTCGCGCTCTATACGCTCAGCGACTTCGGCGCCGTGGCA
>CAXXWG010000023.1:0-4402 GCA_963667305.2 Aggregatilineales bacterium
CTGTCGCTCGCTCATGTCGTTTCGCGCTCCAGCGCCTTCAGCGCCGCTTCAATCGTGGTATGCCGGCTGCTATCGCCATTGATGCGCAGATGCCAATTGGCGCCGCGACCGTTTTGCTGATGATATAGCTCAATGCGCCCCGGCCGATCATCGAGCGCGTAGCCGGCCCGCGCCAGCGCCCGCCGCAGCCAGATGGCGTGCTCGCCGTCACCCGGTACATAGACGCGCTGGCCCGCGGCCGCATCCAGCGCGAAGCTGCCGCGCCGCTGATCAAAGTGGATGCCCTCAGCGCGAAAGGTAGCGCCCAGGCTGCCATCCAGCGCCAGGTCTTCGGGCGCGCCGACCTTGATGCCCGCCTGGCTCATCAGCCACAGCCGGTCGCAGTTGCGCAGCGCCAGATCGAGATCGTGCGTGGATACGAGGATGGCGAGACGGGTCGTCCCCGCTAGCTTCTTGAGCAGCGCCATTGTCTCAATACGGCGCGGCAGGTCGAGGAAGGCGGTCGGTTCGTCCAGCAGCATGATGTCGCTTTGTTGCGCCAGCGCCCGCGCAATCATCAGCTTCTGCCGCTGACCGTCGCTTAACTCGGACACCGGCTGCTCCGCCAGCTCCCCCCCATTGACGGCGTCCAGAGCCCAGGCAATGATGTCGCGGTCGTCAGCAGTCAGCCGCCCCAGCCAGTCGGTGTGCGGATGCCGCCCCAGCGCCACCAGGGCGTAGCCGCTCATCAGGCGGGGACGGGGCGCGGCGGTCGTCACCAGGCTGAGCCGGCGCGCGCGCTCCTGCGGCTTGAGCCGGGCGATGTCGCGCTGATCCAGCAGCACCTGGCCCGCCAGCGGCTGCAGCCCGCCGCCAAGCGTACTCAGCAGCGTCGACTTGCCGATGCCGTTCGGTCCCAGCAGACCGACCAGTTCGCCCGGCCGCAGGCACAAGTTAAGCGCCCGCGCCAGAACCACATCGGGACGGCCGCGGCGGCGATAACCGATTGACAGGTCGCGGCTTCGCAATGTCATGCCAGGCCTCGCATTTGGCGCAGCACCACCAATATCACCACGGGCGCGCCCAGCAGCGCTGTCACTACGTTGAGCGGCAGCACCAGATTATTGCCCGGCAGCTCGGCGATCAGCGAGGCGCAGAGCGCGACGCAAGCGCCGGTCAAGCAGGCGCCCGGCAACAGCAGTCGATGATCGGAACTGCCCAGCAAGCCGCGAGCGAGATGCGGCACGGCGATGCCCAGAAAGGCGATTGGCCCGCAGAAGGCGGTCACCGCGCTGACCAGCAGGGCGGTCGACAGTATTATGGCGAAGCGCGTCCACTGCAGGTGAATGCCCAGGCTGCGCGCGTAGTCTTCGCCCAGCAGCAGGGCGTTTAGCGATTTGACCAGCGCGGCGGAAAGCAACAAGCCGCCGAGCGTGAAGAGCGCCAGAATCGGCAGTTGCGCCGCGGTGACGCCGCTGAATGAGCCGAAAGTCCAGTTGACGTAGGCTTGTATGCGCTCCGGCAAGGCGAAGTAGAGCAGCAGGCTGACCATCGCGCCGACCAGGTAGCCGAACATCAGGCCGAGTACCAGCAGGGTCACGCCGCTGCGCACGCGAACCGCCACCAGCAGCACCAGGGTCATCGACAGCGCCGCGCCGGCCCCGGCAGCCGCCGTCAGCAGCAGGTCGCCGGCCAAGCCCAAACCCGCCAGCAGCGCGCCGCCTGCCGCGCCCGAGCTCAAGACGACCAGCGCTACGCCCAGGCTGGCGCCGGAAGAGACGCCCAGCACAAAAGGCTCAGCCAGGGGATTGCGGAAGTAGGTCTGCATCAGCAAGCCGCTGACGCCCAGCGCCATACCGGCCAGGGCGGCGGTCGCTGTTTTGGGCAGGCGGAACTTCAAAATGATATTGGTCCAGGACTGATGGTCCGCTTGGCCGCCCAGCAAAACCGTGACGATCTGATCCAGCGGAATCGAGGCGGAACCCAGCGCCAGGCTGAGCAGCAGCAAGAGGCCCAGCAGCGCCAGCAGGAGCAGCAGCAGTGCCGGTTTGGCGCCGGCGTATTCTCGACGGTGCAGCCGATCGCGTGAAAAGCTGCCGGCCCGAGCCTGCCCTGCCAGTTGCGACATACTATTCGCTCTCCGTCGTTTCCAGTTGTTGGTAGAAAGCGAATTCGTGATCCGGCAGCAAGTCCGGATGGAAGATGGCGAGCAAATCCGCCAGCACCAGATGCGGCTGGGTCACGCCCCATTCGTAATAATTGTTGCCGCCATTGGCGTTTTCATCGCGGTTGTTATTCCAAATCGCGCCCGATTGGAAGGCCGCGAAGTCGCCAAAGCGGCTGTCCAGCGCCAGCAGGTCCGCGCCCGAATAGACGCCGAAGGTCTCGGTCAGCCAGATATCGGCGTCCAGGCCGCCATCGTAGACAACTTCAAAGCCCAGCGCCTGGCTTGTCGTCGATTCGACTTCCGCCAGCAGCAAATCGCCGCCGGCATCGCGCGCCAGTTGGCCGACGTAGGTATCCGCGCCGGGGATGAACCAGGCATCGGCATAGCCCAGGAAGGTGTTGATGAGCACCGCCGGCCGCTCGTCCGCGCTGACTGACGCCGCCAGTTTCCTCACCGCATCGTACTGGGCTGCGATTTCGTCGTAGAGCGCGTTGGTATCGGCCTCGCGGTTGTAGAAGAGCGCGGTGAACTTCAGCCATTCGGCCCGCCCCAGCGGCGACAGCTCGCGCCAGCTGGCATCCAGCGCGGTGAAGATACCCGCCTCCAGCAGCACCGGATGGGCATCGGCCGCGGGGTTGTAGCCGTAACTCATGACCAGATCGGGTTCCAGCTCCAGCACGCGCTCGATATTGATCTCGGCGCCGAAGCCGACTTCGCTGATCTGGCCCGCGGCGATTCTGTCCGTCACTTCGGCGGTGCTGATATAGAAGCCGCTGTCGACTGCTACCAGTTGATCCAGCAAGCCGAGTTGCGTCAGGGCGGGCAGCTGTGTCGTCGACAGCGTGATCAGCGCGCCGCTGGGTACCTCGATGAATTGCGCGCCGGCCGGAAAGTCGGCGGCGTCCGGCATGGGCGCCCCGCATTGCACTAGCACGTAAGCGAAGCCGGGCGCGCCGTCAAAGGCATCGCTGACTGTCACGACTTTGTAGTGATTGAAATACTCAACCGTGAAGCGCGCCGCGTCTTCGACCGCGACCTTGTCCGGGAAATAGTCGATAGCGGCGTCGTAGTCGCTGACGCAGTCAGCGGTGAGATTGGCGTCCAGCGCGCTGACGGGCAGCAGGCCGATAAGCAGTATAGCGATCAACAGAAATGTGGATTTCATCATGTCCCTCCCATTTTGGACCAAGGAGGAAACGGGGACGGTACTCGCCTTCAGTAAAAAAGCCCGCCGAGGTGGGCGGGCATTGGTCGCTGGTACCATGCTCGTCTCCCTTTTGACGCGAAAGATGTACGAGCTAAGTCTCAGGCAGGCATTCGGACTTCTGACCTTGCGTCAGTTACCGCTGCGCGACAGTGTCGGACTTACACCGACTTTCCCTTTACGTGCCGAACATCCGGGTTCAGGCACGCCTGAGTCTTAGAATATGTAGATGCGCAGAGCATAACACGGGGTGGAGCTGCTGTCAAACGGGGGCGGCTATGCTGCTGGCGCAGCGTATGCAGACAGAAGCCGTGTACGGGTGGGCGAGCCAAGGCTCGCCCCTACGTATGTACGGTGGTTGCGCATTCCAGGCTCTGCTTGGCTCAGGACTCCATCGGGTAGCGCAAGCCCCAGATTTCGCGGATGCGATCCAGGGTGCATTCGGGGCGCTGGCGGGCGAGCCAATGGCCCGCCCCTACGTATGTACGGTGGTTGCGCATTCCAGGCTCTGCTTGGCTCAGGACTCCATCGGGTAGCGCAAGCCCCAGAGTTCGCGAATGCGATCCAGGGTCTCCATGATGGCGATGGTCTCGTCCAGCGGATAGATCGGGCTCTCGGTCATACCGGCGCGGATGCACTCGCCGACCGCTTCGATTTCGTATTGGAAGCCTTCGCCCGGGAAGTCGAAGCGCAGCGTTTCCGCCGTCTGGCCGCTGCGGTGGACGGTAATCTCGGACGGATGCCACCACGCGGGAATGGCGATATAGCCTTCGCTGCCCATAATGCGCGCCTCTTGCGGCGTGCTGAGGCGAATGGCGGTGGTGAGGGCCGCCATCTCATAGTCGCTGTATTTGAAAGCGGTGACAGACAATTCGTCGACGCCGGTTGAGCCCAAGGTCGCCTGCGAGGCGATTTCGCGCGGCTGCTTGCCAAAGACCATCGACGCCAGCTGCACCAGGTAGGAGCCGACATCGAGCAATGCGCCGCCGGCCAGGTCGGGGCTGTAAGCGCGCGATTCGGGATTCACGCCGGGCGTGCGATAGCCGAAGTCG
>CAXXWG010000024.1:0-35308 GCA_963667305.2 Aggregatilineales bacterium
CACCTGCCGACCGGGAGAGCATGGCGCCGCCGCAGGAAGATCTGCAGACGCCCGCGCCGGCGTCACCCTACGCGGCGGCGCCCCCTGAGTCCGGGCCAGCCCTCCATGAAAACCGCCCCGCTGCGCCCTCCGGGACTCCGCCGGCAGGACCCGTCAAAGCGCCGACGGCAGCGGCGGCGGAGGAAACGCCGGCGCAGGTCTTTCCGTCAGCGGCGACGCAGCAACCCGCCGCGGCCGGGGTCGCGCCACCACCGACGATGGAGGAAACGCCGCCCGCGCGCATCCCGCCCTCGCCAACCTCCATGCGCCCCACGCTGGCCGCCGCGCCGCGCCGCAAGCAACGCGACTGGCAACTGCCGGACCTGCGCAGCCTGCTCAACGTCGGCTCGGAATCCGACCTGGACCGCGAGATTCTGCTGGGTCGCGCGCGCACCATTGAGGAGACGCTGCAAAGCTTCGGTTCGCCCGGCCGCGTCGTGGAGGTCAACACCGGTCCGGTCATCACCCAGTTTGGCGTCGAGCCGGACTATCTGCTGACGCGCGCCGGCAAGAAGACCCGCGTCAAGGTTGGCGCCATCGCCCAGCTGGACAAGGACCTGCAGCTGGCGCTGGGCGCAAAGACGATCCGCATTGAGGCGCCGGTGCCGGGCAAGGGCTACGTCGGCATCGAGGTGCCCAACGCGCAGGCCGCCGTCGTCAGCCTGCGCGACGTGATGGAATCCGGACAATTCCGCGAGCTCAGGGAAAAGGCCGCTCTGGCCATCGGCCTCGGCCAGAGCGTGGACGGCACCCCCGTCGCGGCGGACCTGGCCAGCATGCCGCATTTGCTCATCGCCGGCACCACCGGCTCCGGCAAGTCCGTGCTGGTCAACGCCATCATCGTCAGTCTGCTGGTCAACAACAGCCCCGACAGGGTGCGCTTTATCATGGTCGACCCCAAGCGGGTGGAACTGACCAGCTACAACGGCGTGCCGCACCTGGTGGCGCCGGTGGTCGTCGACCTTGAGCGCACCCTCGGCGTGCTCAAGTGGGTCACGCGCGAGATGGACGAGCGCTACCGCCGTTTCAGCGAGGCCGGCGCGCGCAACATCGAGGACTACAATCGCCACCTCAACGGCGATTTGGAGCGCATGCCCTACATCGTGGTCGTCATCGACGAACTGGCGGACCTGATGATGCTGGCGCCGGACGAGACCGAGCGGGTCATCACGCGCATCGCGGCCCTCGCGCGCGCCACCGGCATCCACCTCGTCATCGCCACGCAACGCCCCTCGGTGGACGTCGTCACCGGCCTCATCAAGGCCAACTTCCCGGCGCGCATCGCCTTCGCCGTGGCCGGCGGTGTGGACAGCCGCGTCATCCTCGACCAGCCGGGCGCCGAGCGTCTGCTGGGCAAGGGCGACATGCTCTATCTCAGCGGCAGCGCGCCGGCCGCCGCCCGGCTGCAGGGCGTGCTGGTCTCGCCGGAAGAGGTCGACAACGTCACGCGCTACTGGAAGCGTCAGGCGCTGGATGAGCCCGCCGCGAAGCCGCTGCCGGACGAGGCGGAAGGCGACGACGAGGCCATGGCCGGGACGCCCCTGACGGACATGCCGCCTCTACCGGCGCCATCCGAAGAAGCCGAAACGAAAGCGGCCGCGCAGCAGGCCCACCTCGCCTTCCCGGATTTCAGCGCCTGGGAGGAAGAAAAGGGCATTGAGCTGCACGAGCGCGTCAGCGACGAGCGCGACGAACTCTACGAGCAGGCGGTGGAGATGGTGCGCCGCCTGAACAAGGCCTCGGTCTCGCTGCTGCAGCGGCGCATGCGCATCGGCTACACGCGCGCCGCGCGCCTGATCGACATGATGGAGGACGAGGGCGTCATCGGCCCGGCCCAGGACGGCAGCAAGCCGCGCGAGGTCCTGCCGGAGTGAGCGCTGAGGCTTTCGTGTACTGTGAACCGCTTCAGTTGGTCAGAAAGCCAGGTGTTGACTGGAAAGATGTGTTTTGAGATACTAGAACATATGAGCGGGAGATGATGATGAACAGGAAAGACTGGCTGCTGCTAATCATTGCAGCTGCGGAAGGTGACCTTCTTTCTCCGGTGCAACTACAGAAATCGATGTTTCTCCTCGGTGAGAAACAAAAAAGGGCGGTCGGCAAGGGGTTTTACAAATTCGAACCCTATGCCTATGGACCGTTTTGTGTAGACCTTTATCGTGATGCCGAAGAACTTGAGCAGGAGGGGCTTGTTTCGATTCATCAAATCATGAGTGGGCGCTGGAGAGAATATCGAATAACACCAGAAGGAAGTGACCAAGCCAAGTCAGTCCGTGAGAGTGTCAGTGAAGATGTAATAAATTCTCTGGAGGAAAAGGTGACTTGGGTAAGAGCATTGAGCTTCCATGAATTGGTCAGGGAAATCTACAAGATGTATCCAAAATACCGAAAAAACAGTGTGTTTCAGGATTAGCTCGTGACACTTGTCATCGGAATTAAGTGTCGTAACGGAATCGTAGTTGGCGCGGATAGCATGGCTACCTTGGGAGGCCCCGTCAATGTTCAACAAAGCAACTCAAAAATTCGTGTCTACGACGAGAATGTTATTGTAGGCATTTCCGGATCCCATGGCATGAGTCAGATAGAGTTGGACAGTCTGGAGGGGCACTGGCAAACTGCAGTGGTCAACAAAAGTAAAAACGATGCCAAGTTGTTCATATCACAAACGGCATTTGCTGCCACGCTCCCCTACATAAATCTCTCCAAGAACCTACTAATCGGACAAGTCGATCAGAATCTGCTTACCGGTCTGTTAGTAGCAGCCCCAATCTGCAAGGAACCTGTACTGCTTTCTTATAACGAGCAAAAGTCCGTCATGGAAGCAGATGACAGCATCTTCTTCCTGTCTCAAGGGTCGGGTACACCGATGGCAACCCCTTTTCTAAAATTCATTGACCGAATCATCTGGAACGGAGAACCGCCCCAGACGATCGTCGACGGTGTTTTTGGAGTTCTTTGGGCTCTGCACCATGTCATTGAGACCAACGCGACCATGGGAGTTGGAGGCGATGCTAACATCGCTGTACTTGAAAAAGCCCAAAATGAAGAATGGAATGCCCGAATTTTGCAAAAGGAAGAACTACTAGAACATCAAAACAGAGTGATGGATGCAGAAAAAACTATAGGAAATTACTGAGGTCTGGTTGAGGTTGACACAAGCTGCAAACCACTTGTCTACATATGCGCAACGTCGGCCCGGCCCAGGACGGCAGCAAGCCGCGCGAGGTCCTGCCGGAGTAAATGGAATCTGTATTTCATTCCCTGTCATGTTAGACTGGCTCCACTTGGAGTAGAGACGACACAGTTGGCATGAGCCACGACGCTGACAAGCTCGCCACACTGCAGTTGTTCAAGGCAGAACAACACCAGCAATCGCCCGAAGTCTCCTCTGGTGAATCTGTTACCTTCATGGATCCAGTCCTCGCCTGCGAGGACAATCTGGGCTTCATGCGGGATCTCCCCGACGAATTGTTCAAGTTGATCGTCACCTCCCCACCCTACAATCTGGGCAAGGAATACGAGACGCGCAGCCCGCTGGATGACTATCTGGCGGCTCAGGAGCAAGTCATTCGTGAGTGTGTCCGTCTGCTGCACCCCCGGGGGTCGCTCTGCTGGCAAGTGGGCAATTTTGTCAGCGAGGGGGAGATTGTTCCCCTCGACACAGTCCTGTATCCCCTGTTTCGGCAAGAGGGGCTGCGCCTTCGGAATCGCATTGTCTGGCATTTCGGACATGGCCTGCATTCTTCCAAACGCCTTTCCGGCCGCTACGAAACGATCAACTGGTGGACGAAGGGCGATGATTACACCTGGAATCTGGACCCCATTCGCGTCCCGTCAAAGTACCCCGACAAGCGTCACTTCAAGGGGCCGAAAGTCGGTCAGCTCTCCGGGAATCCGAAGGGCAAGAACCCGAGCGATGTCTGGGAGTTCCCGAACGTCAAGAACAATCACGTGGAAAAGACCATTCACCCCTGCCAGTTCCCGGTCGAACTGGTGGAACGCCTGGTGCTGTCCATGACCGACGAGGGCGATGCGGTGTTCGACCCCTACATGGGGGTTGGCTCGTCCGTGATCGCGGCGATGATGCATGGCCGCAAGGGTTATGGCTGCGACATCGTCCGCGAATACGTGGAAATTGCGCGCGACAGGGTGCAACAGTTTCGCGCCGGAACCCTGCGCACAAGGCCGATGGGCAAGCCCGTCTATAACCCTGCGAAACCAAACGGCGGTCATTGATGAAAATCAGGGCGCGCTATTCTCACCTGAACGGTGAGGAGTTCCTGCTGGTCCATCGCAAGCATTTGTGGCAGGAAGTTCAGGAAGTAATCGCGGGCGTCGATGCGGCTGCCTGCCGTACAAAAAGGTCAAAAGAGAAAACCAGGGCCGGGCGACTGCTGTATTCTCCAATTGACATGAATCGTGCCTTCAGTGACGGACTCAAGGCGCGTGGCTGGAGCGAACGCCGCAGAAATTTTTGGCTGTCGGCTGACGACAAACTCATGCGCAACATATACGGTCTGCCTGAGGATCAGCAGAAGAGGGCGATCGAGGAATCCGGTCAGACGCCGATCATGTCATACAACCAGACGGACTTTGTAAAAGAGCGGGTTGCCGTTGAGGTCCAGTTCGGCAAGTACGCCTTCGTCGCCCATGACCTGTTCGTCAAACATCTCAGCTTCTACGTCTCTGATGTCATCGACGTAGGGATTGAAATCCTGCCGATGAAGGAACTGGAGCAGGAGATGTCTTCCGGCGTCCCCTACTATGAACGGGATCTGCTCAACGTTCTCAGGCAGGGTAGAGGTGTACCGGCTGTCCCGCTGGTCCTGGTAGGGATAGCACCCTGATCAATCCGAAGTCGCCGCATCCTTCCCACCGCCTCTTCGTCGCGCTGGAGTTGCCGGGGCCGCTGCGGCAGCGCCTCGCCGGCCTGCCGCTGGACCTGCCCGGCCTGCGCCGCGTGCCGGCGCAGCAACTGCACGTGACCCTCTGTTTCATCGGTGAAAGCGAACAACTGGAGGCCATCGGCAAGGCGCTGTCGCTGATTGAGGCAATGCCCGTGACTCTGGCGCTGCAGGGCAGCGGCCGCTGGTCAAGCGTACTCTGGGCAGGTCTGCGTCGCAACAGGGCGCTGGACAACTTGCATCGGCGCGTGGCGCAGGCGCTGGTCAGTTGCGGCCTTGAGCCGGACCGACGGCCCTTCCACCCGCACGTCACGCTGGGTCGCTTCCGCGCGCAACGCCCCCCGCCGCGCCTCAACACCTGGCTGCAGACCCATCGCTCGCTGCGCCCGGCGCCCGTCACTGTGGACGAGTTCTGCCTCTACGCCAGCGAACTCACGCCCGCCGGCGCCCGCTACACTGTCCTGCAGCGCTACCCCCTGCGCGCGAAGGGGGAGGCATGAGCGCGCTGATACTCTTGCTGACCGGGCTGTTCCTCTACGCCCGCTTCCTGGAGCCGCGCTGGCTGCAGGTGAAGCATGTCCCCTTGCAACTGCCCCGACTGCCCGAAGCCTTCGAGGGCCTGCGCCTCGTGCAGGTCAGCGACCTGCATCTGGGCGGCTGGCTGAAACCGGCGCGTCTGCAGGCCTGGCTGGCGCGCGTCAATGCCCTGCAGCCCGACCTGGTGCTCGTCAGCGGCGATTTCATCGAGGAGACGGCGCGGCAGGAGCCCGAAGAACTGCTCACAGTCCTGCGGACGTTACAGGCGCTGGTCATCGCCGTGCCCGGCAACCACGACCACCGCCGCGGCGTCGAGCGCGTCTGCCAGGCGCTGACGGACAATGGCATCCGCGTCCTGCGCAACGAGGTGTACACGCTGCAACGCGGCGACGCGCAACTGCACGTCGCCGGCCTCGGCGACCAGGCCTGGGGCGACGACGACCTCGACGCCCTGCTGGAGCGACTGCCGCACGAAGGCCCGGCCATTCTGCTGGCGCACGAGCCGGACGTCGCCGATCTGGCCGGCCCGACCGAACGCTTCGCGCTGCAACTTTCCGGCCACACGCATGGCGGCCAGGTGCGCCCGCCCCTGCTGGAGCGGCCGCTGATCCTGCCTGCCTGGGGCCAGCACTACACGGGCGGTCTGGCGCTCGCCGGCAGTATGCCCGTCTACACCAACCGCGGCCTCGGCATGATCCGCCCCTGGTTCCGCTTCAACTGCCGTCCGGAGATCACGTTGCTGGAGTTGCAACCCCGCTCTCCGGCGACCTGATTTCTTCTCAGGTCGCGGCCAGCAATTTCTCGAAATCCGCCTGACGGGCCTGGGCAGCCGCCAGTTGTTCCCGCTGCAACTTGCAGACCAGCGCCGTCAGGTCCCTCGCCACGGGGTCGAGATCGACGTCGTTGGCGCTGCGTACCTTCTCGATCCAGTCCTGGCGAATGGCCGAGGCGCCGTGCAGCGCGCCGGCGATGGCGCCGGCCTTGCTGGCGATCGAGTCGTTGTCGCGACCGTAGTTGGTGCCGCCGCAGATGCTGGCCGCGAAGTCGCCTTTCGCGACGACGAGGAAGGCCAGCGCGAGCGGCACCTCCTCGATGCTGTGCTCGCGGCTGGGCGTGTTGTCGTTGTTGCCCACACCGCGATTGCCCAGGATATCCGGCGCGCCGTCCCAGGGGCGCATGGCGTCGCGCAGCGGGCCGATGGCTTCGGGCCAGTCGTCGTAACCGCGCGCGCACTCGACCACCGCCTCGATGGCCTTGCGCGTGCCATCCTTCGCCAGTGAGAGCACCACGTCGATGATGCTGTCGACGCTGGCGCCGGGGCGGAAGGCCTCGGCCACGGCCGCAGCCTGCACCGCGGCGGCCTCCAGACCATAGCTGTGCTGGTGCGCGCTGAGGACGTCGACCGCCTCGTGATAGGCGCTGACCGGATCGCCGGCGTTGACGATGCCGATCGGTGAGGCATACATCGCCGCGCCACAGTTGACCATGTTGCCGGCGCCAGCCAGACGCGGATCGGCGTTTGCCAGGCCGTTGCGAATGTAGAGCCACTTCTCGGGGTAGAAAAGCCGCTCCACGATCGGCATCTCGCGCTCGAGGTCGGGAATCCAGCGCGGCTCCAAAATCAGCGGCACGATGCGGCGCGCGAAGCTGTGGGCGTCCAGATGGCCGCCTTCGTCGACGTAGGCCTGGCTCAGGGCCTGCACCATGTGGCTGTCGTCCGTGTAGCGCCCTTCCGTGCGATGGCGGCGCCTGGGGCTGTCGTCGAGGGTCGGGACGAAGTCCGTGATCTGGCCGTAGAGTTCGCGAATCCTTTCGGGCGTGTAACCTTCGGCCGGCGCGCCGAGGGCGTCGCCGATCGCGCCGCCGTAGAGGCAGCCGCGCACCTTGTCGTGCAGAACGCTGTTTTCGAAGCGGTCCATACCAATTCCTTTCGTGGCGTCAGGCAGACCTGTGTTATACTCGCGCGCGCCGCGAATGGCTATTTTTGATGGAGCAGAATAAATGGACAGCGAACTGAAAGAACTGCGCGTCTCCAATGACGCGATGACGGACGGCGACGAGTTGCAGCGGCGTCTGGCTGACGAAGGCTACCTTTTCTTCAGGGGCCTGCAGGACCCGGACAAGATGATGGAGCTGCGGCTTGATATCAACACGGCGCTGCAACAGGGCGGCTGGCTGCTGCCCGACACGGACCCGATGGACGGCATCGCCGACGTGGACCGCGTCTGCACCGAGGGCGACGAGGGTTACACCGACGTCTACCACAAGGTCTACGCCCTTGAGTCCTTCCACCGCTCCGCGCATTTGCCGGAGATCGTGGACATGATCGCGCGCATCGCCGGCAAGCCGGTGCTGCCGCATCCGCAGAAGATCGCGCGTCTGTGGTTCCCGCAATACACCGAGCACACCACCCCCACGCATCAGGACTACGTCCACTTCCAGGGCAGTTTCGATACCTGGACGGCCTGGGCGCCGGTCGGCGACTGCCCGGTCGAACTGGGCGGCCTGGCCGTGCTGCCCGGCTCGCACAAGGTCAACCGCGTACTCGACCACCACTTCTCACTCGGCGCCGGCGGCCTGAACGTGGAGGTCGACCAGTTTGAGGGCGCCTGGCACACCATCGACTACGAACCCGGCGACACGCTCATCTTTGAAGCCCTGATGATCCACCGGGCCCTGCCCAACGTCACCGACAACCGCATGCGCATCTCACTCGACAACCGTTACTTCGCCATCGGCAACCCGGTCAGCGAGGGCATGATGACGCCGCATCTGACCGAGCACGTGGACCCGCCCATCACCTGGGAAGACATCTACGCGGACTGGAAGAGCGACGATCTCAAGTACTACTGGGAGAATTACGAATTTCCAATCCGGGCCGGCGACCCCAGCTTCAGCCAGCGCGGCTTTGAAGAGGCGTTGGAGATGGCGCGCAACGGCAACGAACACGCGCAACTGCATCTGCGCCGCGTCGTGCGCATGACGAAAGACGAGGCCCAGGCGCAACGCGCGCTGGAGGCCCTCGGCGAGGCCTGAGGCGGCCTGGCCCTGACTTCAAACCCCTCTCCTCAATGGAGAGGGGTTTTGTTTATGCGGCAGACGGGCACATATCCGAGGCGGCACCCCCTCACCACAGCAGCGACCAGTCCGGCTCGTCCTCGGGGTCGCCCAGCGGGCCGTACATGTTGCGCACCACGCGGCGCTGGTTGTCGAACCAGTCCGAATACTCGCGGCAGGGCCGGAAGGAATCGTTGCGCAGCGCCAGCAAGGCCTCCAGCTGTGTCTCAAGCTCCGCCTGCACGTCGGCCGCTTCCGCCGCACCCGCCAGATTGTTGATTTGCAGCGGGTCGGCGGCCAGCTCGTAGAGCTCGTCGTCAGCGGCCAGGCGCCGCGCGAGGGAATGCGTCTTCGTGCGCACGCCGCGCCAGTCGTGACCGTCCAGCAGCCAGTCGTGCGAGGCGCTGAAGTTCATCGTCAGCAGGGCCTCCTGCTCGAATGCGCCCGGCAGTCCGCGCCAGGCGTCGGCCAGGTTGTAGCCCTCGACCGTGCGCGGCACGGGCAGATTGCAAAGGCCGCAGAGCGTCGGGAAGATGTCGACCGGCGCCGTCAGCGCGTCGCAGCGCAGGCCGCCCTCGAAGACGCCCGGCCAGCGCATCATCCAGGGCACGCGAATCGACTCCTCCCAGGGCTGTTTCTTCTCCCAGGCATGGCCGCCCTGCGAACCCATCTGCGTACCATGGTCGGAGGTGAAGACCAGCAAGGTATCCTGCGCGCGGCCGCTGCGTTCCAGGTAAGCCATCAACTCGCCCACCATGTCGTCGATCGTCAGAATCATGGCGAGGTAGTCGCGCAGCGACTGCTGCAGCCTGTCCACCATCTCCGGCGGCACGTTGGCCGGCAGGGGCAATTCCTCCGGCAGGCGCTGGTAGTACTGCTCAGGCGCGTAGCGGTAGGGCGTGTAGTGCGCCTGATGCGGCGAAACGAAGAGGCAGAAACGCTCGTCGGCGGCGACGCCATCCATGAACTCGATGGCGTAACGCGCGAGGGCGTCGGTCTCGTAGCCTTCCCAGCTTTCGTTGTGCCAGTCCTCGGTGTTGACCTTGCCGCCGAAGTAGTCGGTGTGGAAGTTGTAGCCGCGCCAGTGCTCGAATCCCAGCCGGTCGCGGCCCTCGGGCACGTAGTCGCCGCCGTCGATCTCCGGGAAGGAGCCGCGGTGCAGATGCCACTTGCCGACCCAGCCCGTGCGCCAGCCGTTGCGCGCGAAGACGTCGCCGAGGCCGATTTCGTCGTGGCGCGTGTTGACGAAGTTCATGATGTGGCCGGTCGTCTGCGGGTGGCGGCCGGTGGTCAGCATGGCGCGGTAGGGCGTGCAGACCGGCGCGGTGGCGATCATGTTGTCCAGAATCACGCTCTCGCCCGCCAGGCGCTGCAAATTCGGCGTCTCGATCTGCGTCCCGCCCCAGGTCGGCAGCGAACTGGCGCGCACCTGGTCCGCCAGAATGAAGAGGATATTGGGTCCCTGTGACATGCCACACCTTTCCTGCAATTGTCGAATGGCGTTTCTACTGTCCCTCGCGGCCCTTCAGTTCCGGCCAGACGCTGCGCATCTGCCAGACCTTCAGGGAACGCAGTTGCACCGGCCGACGGCGCGCAAAGAGTGAGATACCGCGGCTGTCCTCACGTTCCGGGTAGACCCGCAGGGTCAGACACTGCCGCTCGTTGGCGAAGACCTCAATGATGCTGCGGTCGATGAATATGCGTAAGTGCAGCGCCTCGCCCTCTGCCAGAGTCAGCGGCCCGGTCTCCGGCGGGCGCGGGTGCACGTCGGCCGCCAGCGAACTGCGCGCCGGGTCGATCTGCAACCAGCCGGGGTTGGCGCGGCGACCGAATTGCCAGGGGTACCAGGAGACGCGGGTTTGCTCCGCCCCGTCCGGCGAGCGCAGCACCTTGAGGCCGAACTCCCGCGCGTCGCCGGGGTCGATGACGGCCTCGATCTCGATCGCCTGGCCGCCGATGCCTTCCAGCAGCAATTCTTCATTGGCCGGAATCTCCAGCGGCCCGCGCGTCTGTTCGTCAAAACGCAGCGCTTCCAGTTCAGGCACCGGCGCCATGCGCAGCGTGTTGTCATCCGCCAGCCAGTAATGCCTCGCCAGAGTCATCACGTCGTTCCAGTCGCGGTGCTCGCGCCCTTCCTTGACGTTGAAGATGCCGAGGTAGCGGCCCAGGTCGTCGATGGTGGCCGTGGGCGCGTGCAGGCTGCCGATGGTCCAGGGGCCGTAGTTCATGCGCCCGTGGGTTTCCGGCGTGAAGCGGTGCGTCGCCCGGTCATAGCGGCCGATGTAGTAGCGACCGGCGCGCTTGTGGCTGTAGAGCAGCAGCAGGTGACGGCCATTGCCGATCGGCCAGAAGTTGGGCACGGCCATGTCCTCGCCCGCTTCGGCCAGCACGTCGTCGGCCACCATCGGCCCCAGCCACTCCCACTGCGACAGGTCCTTCGAATGGAAGATATGGGCGACGCCGAGGCAGTCGACGCTGCGCGAGCCCTGCATATAGACACCGGAGAGCGCATAGTAGCCGTCTTCCTCTTTCCAGATGCAAGGATCGAAGATGAGGTACTCACCGTCGGGGCTGTAACTGTCGCCGACGTTGTCGGGGTCGGTCTCGCCGGGGATGACCGGGTTGTTCGGGTGACGTTCCCAGTTGAGCAGCAGCGGATCGCTGGCGAGGGCCAGTGCGTTGCCGGCGAAGGGGGCATGGTACATGGCGATCACCCGCTCGTCCTCGACCAGGGTCTGGCCGCTGAAACAGGCCGGTTCGATCCCTGCCGGATGCAGCGCGATCGGCAGGTCGCGCCAGTTCACCAGGTCGTCGCTGACCGCGTGGCCCCAACTGATGCCGCGATACTGCGGCTGAAAGCCGCCCGGCTCCAGCCCGGCCGGCTGGTACTGGTAGAAGAGATGGTAGCGCCCCTGCCACTGGCACAGACCGTTGGGGTCGTTCATGTACTTGCCGGGCGCCGACAGATGATAGAGCGGGCGCGCCGGGTCAGCCGCCAGCGCCTCGCGCGCGGCGGTGTAACCCAGCACTTCCTCGTCCTGCGCAAGCGCCTTTAGTTGCGCTTCCAGTGTATGCGGGAACTGTCGCGCTCCGTCCATGGCTTTTTCCTCCCTGCCAAACGCCGCGCTCAGCGGCCCTCAAACTGTTTCAGTTCCGGCCAGACGCTGCGCATCTGCCAGGCGTTGAGCGAGCGCAATTGCGCCGCGCCGCCGCGCGCGAAGAGACTCACGCCCGCGCTGTCCGTCCGCGAAGGGTAGGCCCGCAGCGTCAGGCACTGCCGCTCGTTGGCGAAGACCTCGATGATGCTGCGGTCGACGAAGATGCGCAGATGCAGCGCCTCGTCCGCCGCAAGCGCCAGCGGCCCCTGCTCCGGCGGCCGGCCGTGCACGTCATCGGCCAGCGAGGACTGCGAGCTGTCGATCTGCAGCCAGCCGGGGTTATTGTGGCGGTCCTGCAGCGACGCGTAAAAGGAAATGCGCGTCTGCTCCGCAGTGTCCGGCGAGCGCAACACCGTCAACCCGACCTCGCGCGCCTCGCCCGGTTCGATGACGGCCTCGATCTCGATCGCCTGACCGCTGACGTTCTCCAGCAACTGCTCGCTGTTGGCCGCGATTTCCTGTGATGCCATGCGCACTTCATTGAAGCGCTGACCTTCCAGTTCAGGAACCGGCGCCATGCGCAGCGTGTTGTCCTGCGCCAGCCAGTAGTGCCGCGGCAGCGACATGATGTCGTTCCAGTCGCGGGGATCGCGCCCTTCCTTGACGTTGAAGATGCCGAGGTAGCGGCCCGAGTCGTCGACCGTGGCGCTGGGCGCGTGCAGACTGCCGAGGGTCCAGGGGCCGAAATTCATGCGCCCGTGCGTCTCGGGCGTGAAGCGATGCGTCTCCCGGTCATAGCGGCCGATGTAGTAGCGACCGGCGTGTTTGTGGCTGAAGAGCAGCAGCATGTGCCTGTCGTCGCTGATCGGCCAGAAGTTGGGCACGGCCATGTCCTCGCCCGGCTCGGCCAGCACCTCGTCGGCCACCATCGGCCCCAGCCACTGCCATTCCTTCAGGTCCGGCGAATGGAAGATGTGGACGACGCCGAGGGCATCGACGCTGCGCGTGCTGCCGCGCGAGCCCTGCGTGTAGGTGCCGGAGAGCGAGTAGTAGCCGTCTTCCTCTTTCCAGATGCAGGGATCGAAGAGGAGATAGTCCCCGTCAGGGCCATGACAAACGCCGACGTTGTCCGGGTCGGTGTTGCCGGGGATGGCGGGATTGTAGGGCGGGCGTTCCCAGTTGAGCAGCAGCGGGTCGCTGGCGAGGGCCAGCGCGTTGCCGGCGAAGGGGGCGTGGTAGATGGCGATCACCCGCTCCTCATCGACCAGGGTCTGACCGCTGTAGCAGCCGAGTTCGCCTTCCGCCGGACGCAGCGCGATCGGCAAATCGCGCCAGTTGACGAGGTCATCGCTGACCGTGTGACCCCAGCTGATGCCGCGGTGTTGCCGCGGGGAGCCAAGCGGCTCCAGCCTGACCGGTTGGTACTGGTAGAAGAGATGGTAGCGGCCCTGCCACTGGCACAGGCCGTTGGGGTCGTTCATTTCCTTGCCGGGCGGGGAAAAGTGGTATAGCGGGCGCGCCGGGTCGTCGGCCAGACGCTCGCGCGCGGCCCGGTAGCCCTGCACTTCCCCGTTCCCCGCCAGGGCCTGTAACTGCCCCTCCAGCGTCAGGGGAAATTGCGCGTCAGGCGTCATCAGGGCCCTCCTCCCGGGTCGATCATCGGGTTCAGCAGCCCTCGAATTGTTTCAGCTCCGGCCAGACGCTGCGCATCTGCCAGGCGTTGAGCGAGCGTAACTGCGCCGCGCCGCCGCGCGCGAATAGACTCACGCCCGCGCTGTCCGCCCGTGAGGGGTAGGCCCGCAGGGTCAGGCATTGTTTGTCGTTGGCGAAGACCTCGATGATGCTGCGGTCGATGAAGACGCGCAGATGCAAGGCCTCGTCCGCCGCGATGGCCAGCGGCCCCTGCTCCGGCGGCCGGCCATGCACGTCATCGGCCAGCGAGGACTGCGACGTGTCGATCTGCAGCCAGCCGGGGTTGGCGCGACGGTCCTGCAGCGACGCGAAAAAGGAGATGCGCGTTTGCTCCGCGCCATCCGGCGAGCGCAATACCGTCAACCCCACCTCGCGCGCGTCACCCGGCTCGATGATCGCCTCGATCTCGATCGCCTGACCGCTGACCTGCTCCAGCAGTTGCTCGCTGTTGGCCGCGATCTCCTGCGCCGGCACCTGCACGGCGTCGAATCGCAGCGAGTCCAGCTCGGGCACCGGCGCCATGCGCAGGGTGTTGTCATCCGCCAGCCAGTAATGCCGCGGCAGCGACATGATGTCGTTCCAGCCGCGCCGGTCACGGCCCTCCTTGACGTTGAAGATGCCGAGGTAGCGGCCCGAGTCGTCGATGGTCCCCGAGGGCGCGTGCAGGCTGCCGATCCTGATGGGACCGTAGTTCATGCGCCCGTGCGTCTCCGGCGTGAAACGATGCGTCTCCCGGTCATAGGTACCGATGTAGTAGCGGCCGGCGCGTTTGTGGCTGAAGAGCAGCAACATGTGTTTGTCGTCGCTGATCGGCCAGAAGTTGGGCACGGCCATGTCTTCGCCCGGTTCGGCCAGTTGGTCATCGCTCACCAGCGGCCCGAGGTAGGTCCAGTCCCCCAGGTCCTTCGAGTGAAACAGATGGTCCACGCCCAGGGCATCGACGGTGCGCGTGCCGCCAAAGTCGCCATCCATGAAGGTGCCCGAGACGGAATAGTAGCCGTCGTCTTCTTTCCAGATGCAGGGGTCGAAGATGCGATACGCGCCATTGCCGCCCACCACGTCGACGCGACCCCCGCCAGGACGTTCGCGCAGTTCGCCGGGAATGACCGGGTTGTCGGGGTGCATTTGCCAGTTGAGCAGCAGCGGGTCGCTGGCCGTGGCGATGCCGTTGCCGGCGTAGGTGCCGTGATACATGGCGATCACGCGGTCGTCCTCGACCAGAGTCTGGCCGCTGTAACAGTCGCGCTCCACGCCCGGGTGCAGCGCGATCGGCAAATCGCGCCAGTTGACCAAGTCTTCACTGACCGCGTGGCCCCAGCAAACGGGTTCACGCTCCCCGGGTTCGACGCTGCCGTGCGGCACGAACTGGTAGAAGAGATGGTAGAGCCCCTGCCACTGGCACAGGCCGTTGGGGTCGTTCATCAGGTTGCAGGGCGGCGAGAGGTGGTAGAGCGGGCGCGCGGGGTCCGCCGCCAGCGCCTCGCGCGCGGCCTTGTAACCCTGCACTTCCCCGTCGCTCTCCAGGGCCTTGAGCTGGTCTTCCAGGGCCACGGGATACTGTGCGTCAGGCGTCATAACTTGTCTCCTGTTTTCAGGATCGCTGCGATCAGCGGCCCTCGAATGCTTTCAGTTCCGGCCAGACGCTGCGCATCTGCCAGGCGCTGAGCGAACGCAACTGCGCCGCGCCGCCGCGCGCGAAGAGACTCACGCCCGCGCTGTCCGCGCGCGAGGGGTAGACGCGCAGGGTCAGGCACTGTTTGTCGTTGGCGAAGACCTCAATGATGCTGCGGTCGATGAAGATGCGTAAATGCAGGGCCTCGTCGGCCGCGATGGCCAGCGGCCCCTGCTCCGGCGGGCGGCCGTGCACGTCGCCGGCCAGCGAGGACTGCGACGTGTCGATCTGCAACCAGCCCGGGTTGGCGCGGCGGTCCTGCAGCGACGCGTAGAAGGAGATGTGCGTCTGCTCGGCGCCGTCCGGCGAGCGCAATACCGTCAGGCCGACCTCGCGCGCGTCACCCGGCTCGATGACGGCCTCGATCTCGATCGCCTGGCCGTTAACGTTCTCCAGCAGCTGCTCGCTGTTGGCCGCGATCTCCTGCGCCGGCACCTGCACCTCATCGAAGCGCTGGCCCTCCAGTTCGGGCACCGGCGCCATGCGCAGGGTGTTGTCATCCGCCAGCCAGTAGTGCCGCGGCAGCGACATGATGTCGTTCCAGCCACGAAAATCACGGCCTTCCTTGATGTTGAAGATGCCGAGGTAGCGGCCCGCGTCGTCGACCGTGGCGCTGGGCGCGTGCAGGCTGCCGACCGTCCAGGGGCCGTAGTTCATGCGGCCGTGCGTCTCCGGCGTGAAGCGGTGGGTCTCGTAATCGTAGCTGCCGATGTAGTAGCGACCGGCGCGCTTGTGGCTGAAGAGCAGCAGCATGTGTTTGTCGTCGCTGATCGGCCAGAAGTTGGGCACGGCCATGTCTTCGCCCGGCTCGGCCAGCTGATCATCGCTCACCAGCGGCCCGAGGTAGGTCCAGTTGCCGAGGTCCTTCGAATAAAACAGGTGGTCCACGCCCAGGGCGTCGACGCTGCGCGTGCCGCCAAAGTCGCCGTCCGTGTAGGTGCCGGAAAGCGAGTAGTAACCGTCATCTTCCTTCCAGATGCAGGGGTCGAAGACGCGGTACTTGCCATTTTCCGCGACCACCTCGTCACCGCCGCCGCCGCCGAGCCCCTGCGGGTCGCCAGGGATGACCGGGTTGTCCGGGTGCATTTGCCAGTTAATCAGCAGCGGGTCGCTGGCCGTGGCGATGCCGTTGCCGGCGCGCGTGCCGTGGTAGATGGCGATCACGCGGTCGTCCTCGACCAGGGTCTGGCCGCTGAAACAGTCGCGCTCGACGTTCGGGTAGAGCGCGATCGGCATGTCGCGCCAGTTGACCAGATCGTCACTGACGGCGTGGCCCCAGCAGACGCCCTCCTTGCGGTCCGGGGTCAGCAGCTCGCCGCCCGGCAGGTACTGGAAGAAGAGATGGTAGCGCCCCTGCCACTGGCAGAGGCCGTTGGGGTCGTTCATGAAGTGAAGCGGCGGCGAGAAGTGATAAAGCGGGCGCGCGGGATCATCCGCCAGCGCCTCGCGCCCGGCGATATAGCCCTGCACTTCCTCGTCGCTCTCCAGGGCCTTGAGTTGGGCTTCCAGCGAATCCGGGAATTGCCGCGGACCGGTCATCAAGTTAATCCTCTCGCTGAGTCAAAAATAAAGGCGCAGGACCGGAGTTTACCCAATCCTGCCCTGGGTTGTCGCGCAATGGACTGATTAAACAAAGAGGGCGGCGAAGAGTCCTTGACCTCTCCGCCGCCCAGAACACTTGGTATTTCCGGTTACAAGTAAATCAGATCACCACTAACTGGTTAATTAGGAGTTCCAAAACAATTACAAGACTGGATGAAACAACTGTTGCAATAATGTGTTCGCGCATTTTCATTTTTTCTGCCTTTCTCTATCCCATACGTTTGTCACAATAATCTTCTTTCCCGTTTCGTATTCTTTTATATGATTCCCTCCTTTAAAAGATACGGGCGGGGCCATGGGCCCCACCACATTGGGAAGGTAGCCTACCATAGAGGATTAGGAAAGTCAAGGGGAAAATCTGCCGCCAACCCTGCAGCAGAACGTGTTTCTACCCTGATTAGACGCAATTAGTGGATGTGGGCGTTAGCTGCTTTCAGGCATGTTGAGCCCAAATTGCGGGCTGGTGCGCTGGCCGCGCGCGCCGGGTGTGACGAAGCGTTTCCCATCCAGAATCTCTTGCACTGTCAACAATTGCATGCGCGGATAGTATTCTGTCTGTGGCACGGTGTCGATTTCCAGATCGCCTGCTGTCGCCATTTCTTTCTCAAAGTTCTTGCGCTGAATGTCGCCTGGCGCATGCATGACAATCAGGCCCGCCATTTGAGCACCGCTGGTCCGCATAACGTTGCCGAGTGCCCTTACGTGGCCGATGTTAACGCTTTTGCCACCCTTCACTTCAATCACCATACTTTGCAATTGCTTTTCGCTTGGCATCTCAAAGTAGAGTCTGCCGTCGATCCCGCCGTCTGCTGTGCGCTTGCTGGTGACAAAGCCGTCTACCTGCTCGACGGCCCACTTCTGAAAGTGGTACGTGTCGCGTTTGTGCAAGTCGATGGCGCCTTCCATGTCACGCGGCACACCCTCAATCTCAAAGTCGCGCCCCTCGACCAGTTCCAACCGTTCCTCAAGTCTGACTTTCGCCACCCGCTTGATTGCGTGAATGGCAATGTCAATACCAATCCAGCGACGACCAAGCCTGTGCGCGGCCTCCACGGTCGTTGCACAGCCACAAAACGGGTCCAGGACCAAATCACCGGGATTACTGCTGGCCCTGATTATGCGGTCAAGAAGGGCAAGTGGTTTCTGGGTGACATATCCAAGCCGCTCCTTCGATGATCCGGCCAAAATGGACAGGTCCCATACATCACGGCGCGGCATCCCTTTAGTCGGTTTATCAACAGTCAGTTTTCGTGTTTTCCTCTCTGGGTCCAACACTTGCGTTTTACCCTTGAAACGCTTCATGTAACTGTCGCTGGCAGGTTCATAATCGACGTGAAAGGTGTTGTCAGGCCCCGCATAGAACAGAAACACGTCATGCATGGTTTGGAATTTCCGGCTCCTGGACGGCCAACGCCTGTAAGACCAGATGATTTCATTGCGGAAATTCCTGTGGCCGAAAATGCTGTCCATCATGATTTTGATGTAGTGCGAGGCCGTCGGGTCGCAATGCAGGTAAATTGACCCTGTCGGTTTCAACAACAACCGCATCCACATCAGCCGTTCCACCATGTAGACCAGATAGGCCAGCAGGCCGGGCTGTGTATGGCGCAACGCATTCATCCAGACTTTCCAGAATTCGGCAACTTGGTCGTCAATGCCAGCTTCACGCATCAGGACGGGCATATGCCGGATAGTTCGCTCGCGATCTGCGTCCAGTTCCCATTGATCGCAAAAAGCCTCGATCTGATCTGGTAAAGGCTTGCCGGTTTCGTCCTTGTAGATGGCGTGATAGTTGCGTTTTGAATTGAAGGGAGGATCCAGGTAAATCAGGTCAACGGACTTCTGCGGCATGCCCTGAAGAATGGTCAAACAATCGCCATAGTAGAGTTTGTTCATGACACAGACCTTTGTAAAACCTCGCAAAATGCGAAGTTTACAAAGCGCCCATTCCGCATCACCGAATCGTATCCATATCCAGGCTCAACACCTCGCCGCCGGAAAGCGCCAGATGCAAGTGATCGCCCTGCGCCAGCAGCGCCAGGCCCGCCTGACCCGGGAAGCGCCGCAGCGTCTCCCAACTCGCGCCGCCGTCGCGCCCGAGCAGCAGGTACTCGTCCAGCGCCAGCGCCAGGCCCTGTGCCGTGTTGGCCATGGCATTGACGGCTTCGCCTTCCACCGGCAGGGAAACCGCCTCCCAGCTTTCGCCGCCGTCGCGCGTCACCAGCAGGCCGTGTGCCTCGCTGCCGGCGTAGAGCGTCTGGTCGGTCTCAAAGTCGGGCGAGAGTTGCAGGCTGATCACCGGCGCCAGGTCCATCGGGAAAGGCAGCGCGCGCCAGGCGCGGCCGCCGTTGCGACTGCGGAAGATGCCGCTCTCGGTGCCGGCGAAAGCCAGCGCCGGCGTAGCCCAGGCGAGGGCGTTGACGTTGAGGTCGATCAGACCGAAATTCCAGCCGCGCCAGGTGACGCCGCGGTCGGTGGAGGCGAAGATGCCGTCCTCGGCGCTGGCCGCCAGCAGCGCGCCGTCATCCTCGTAGGCCGGCGAGAGCGCCAGGGCCACCACCAGCGGCGGCGGATTGCTCAGGGCGGCGGTGAACCAGGTCCCGCCGCCGTCGCTGGAGCGCAGCACGCCGCCGTTGATGCCGGCGAAGACGTCCCGCCCGCGCGCCACCAGCGAGGTGGTCGCGATCGTGCCTTCCTCGCCCAGTTGCGCGCTGGCGTATTCCCAGCTGGCGCCGCCATCCGGCGAGCGGTAAAGGCCGCCGGCGCGCCCGGCAAAAAGCTTTCCGTCCGCGGCCGCGAGGGCGAAGGTCGTCATGGTTTCCAACGTGGTTTGCGCTGCATCCATCAGGTCGGTACTCCAATCATTTCCGGCTCGCGCACATGTACCAGCACGTCGATGGTCAGCGCCAGCGCGGCGGTGGCGATGGCGTTGCGGGTGGAGCGTTTGACCACCGTGGCGCAGTCGAGGATGCCGGCGTCCTGCAGGTCCACCACCTTGCCGCCCAGCACGTCAAAGGCGGAACCGGGCGGGGCAAAGGACAGTTTGGCCATCACCTCGCTGGCGTCATAGCCCGCGTTCTCGTAGATCGTGCGCGTCGGCGTTTGCAGGGCATCCAGCAAAATGCCGATGGCCGCGCGTTCGTCGGCTTCCGTCGCCGCGGCCAGACGTTCTTCCAGCGCCGGCCGCACGTTCAGCAGCGCCAGACCGCAACCGGGCAGCACGCCCTCGCGCAGCGCCATGCGCACCGACGCGGCCGCGCGTTCCGCCAGATTCTTGCGAATCTCGATCTCCGGTTCGGTGGAGCCACCGACAAACAGGGTGGCCGAGCCGCCCAGCAATTTGCCGATGCGCGCCTCCAGCTGGTCGCGCTGCTCCTTGTCCTCCTCGACCCGGAACTGCTCCTCCAGGCGCATGATGTGCTGGCGCATTGCCCGCGGATTGCCGCGCGGCCCGTGCAGGCCAAACTGATGCGACGTGGCCCAGAAGCGCCGCGTGCGACCGAAGTGGGCCGGTGTCACCGACTCCATCGTATGCCCCATCACCTTGAGCAAGGGGGTCGTGCCGGTGAGCACCGCAAGGTCCTCGATGGCGGCGTTGCGCAGGTCCGGGTTGGGGTCCGGGATTTTGAGGGCCAGGGCCTGAAAGCGGTCGGGCCGGTTGGCCGCATGCACCAGCGACAGGGCGGCCTCGTTCATGTTGCGCGCAAAAATCACCAGCGACTTGAGCTTCGCGTCCACGGCGCATTCGATCACCGGGAAGAGCTCGCGCGGGTCCTCAATGGTGAAATCACAGATGAAAATATTCGTGTCGAGCAATTCGATCCGTTTGACGACCTGCTCGTTGACCAGCACGCGCGAAAGCAGGCCGCTGTTGAAGTAAATGCCCTCGACATAGTCGCGACGCAGGCCGCGCGTGTTGTCCTTGCGAATGTCCAGCTGGCCATATTCGCCGATGACGTCGAAGATTTCGCCCATCATCTCGGCCATGGGCGGGTCATGTGAAAGCGATTCGGCGATGCGCGCGTAGTCTTCGACGCTGTCGATGGCGTAGGTCTGGCGCTCCAGTTCTTCAAGCACCGGCGGCAGCAATTGCTCCAGGTGATGGCGCAAACGCTGGCCGTTGCCGCCGGCGGCGACGTAGCGCAGGCCGGCCTTGTAAATCGCCTCGAAAAGCACCGTGGCCGTGGCCGTGCCGTCGCCGATCTCGTCGTGCTGGCGGCAGACCATGGAGCGCAGCAACATGGCGCCCATGTCCTCGCTGGCATCTTCCAGTTCGATGATGCGCCGCGCGATCACGCCGCCGCTGTCCAACAGCTCCGGCCGGCCCTTTTCCTTCGTGATGTAGTTAATGGCCACCGTGCCGGAGGAGGGCCCCAGCGTGGGACGGATGGCGCCGGCCAGCATACTGATGCCGTCGCGCAGGGCATGGCTGGTTTCCGGCTGAAAGATCACGCGCGGCGTGCCCTTGCCTTTCAGGCCCTCGCCCTTCTGGCCCTGCATGATGCGCATCGAGTCTCTTGTGAAACTTGAGGTCGCCAAAGTCAACTCCCTTTGTGTCGCTGCGTCAAATGTCCCGGATTGCGCGCCATCACCCGGCCGCGCAACTCAAATTGCTGAAGGTGGCCTGGCCCTCGTTGACGAAGAGGCCCCAGGCGCCCGTCACGTGATCGTACATGCGGCAGGTCAGCGCCACTTCATCGTTGGCGTAAACGACCACCACGCTGCCCTCGACCAGCACGCGCAGGTCCAGTTGCTCGCAGTCGCTCAAGGGCCGCTCCAGCATGAAGGGTTCGTCGCCAGGGCGCGGCCAGCGATCAAACACGATGCGCCCGGCCTGCGGCTCCCAGCGCACCTGATAGTACTTCTCCAGCGCCTCGTCCACGCGCAGCAGCAGGCCGCAGGAACGCGTCTGCGAGTCGCAACGGATGCTGGCGCCCAGTGAGGCCGTATGCGGCAACTCGCCCAGCCTTGCGGCGGAAAAGCCGTCGTCGAAGGACGAGCGGTGCGCGCCATTGACCGTATCCCAGGTGCCGCAAAGGGGCTCAAGGACCGTCGCGCGCGGCTCGCTGAAGCGTTCCAGCAGGGCCGGCACCGGCTTCACGCCCAGGTCGTCAGTGACCTCGTGCACGACCATGTCACCGCCCCATTCCCAGCCGCCGCCGTCCTGGTCGCCCTCGCGCGTCGGGTCCCAGGCGAAGACGAAGCGCCGCCGGCCATCGCCGGCAGTCTTGGCGGCGTAGTAGGCGCGGCCGTCGAAGCCGTCATTGTGCGGCGCCAGCCAGGGCCCGGCCAGGGAATCGCTGACGCGGAAATGGGTGATGTTGCGTTCGCTGAAGGTGGAATAGACCAGCACCCACTGGCCCTTGTGGCGAAACAGGTCCGGACATTCGTGCGTGTAATACAGGCGCGGCGCCCAGAAGGGCGGCTGCACCGTCCATTCCAGCAGGTCGGGCGAGGTCATCAGGGCGAGGCAACCGCGGCGATTGTCCGGCCCTTCAAGCTCGCGCGCGGCCAGCAACATCCAGTACTCGCCGGCCTCCTCGTTCCAGAAGGGAAAGGGATCGCGCCAGTCAATCGCCTCGTACCAGCGCGGGTCGGCCACGATCAGCGGGTTGCGCGGGTCCTTGTGCCAGCTGCGCAGGTCCTCGCTGGTGGCCAGGCAGACGGTCTGCGGCTTGTCGCGGCCGGCGAAGCCCGTATAGAACATGTAAAACAGGCCGTCCTTCTCGATGACCGAGCCGGTGAAGCAACTGATCTCGTCGGGGTCGCCGGGGCCGCCAGGACCGATGGCCTCCGGCCATTCCTCCCAGTGCGCCAGATCGCTTGAGACCAGGTGCGCCCAGGGGCTGTGGAAAGCGCCCTCGCGCCGTGGCGGCAGGGGCGCCTTCAGGTAGAAGGCGTGGTACTGGCCCTGCCAGTAAAAGGGGATGACATCGCCGACGATGCCGTCCGCCGGCCGGTGAAAGATACTCATGCCGCCCTCCAGGATGCAGCGCTCAAACACAGATGCCACCGCTCACCCGTCCCTGCGACCAACGACGCAGGCCGAAAAGAAAAACAATCAGGAGCGGCACTGTGCCGACTAGTATGCCCGCAAGCTCGCCAATTCGCCAGTCGCGCGCCACTGCGGAGAAATCAATGAGTCCGCCGCGCGCCAAAGCGCCCGCTTCAGGGCCAGGATAGAGGGACAGAAGTTCGGGGACATTGTCGAAGAGGGAGCGGCTGACGACAATTGCCAGCAGCGCAAGGGCGGGCGTCGTCGGGGGCAGGGCTGCGCGGCAAAAGCCCTGCCAGGGGCCGGCGCCCTCCAGCAGCGCGGCTTCCTCGTACTCGAGCGGTACGTGACGGAAGCAGCGCTGCAACAGAAGAACGCCCAGGGCCAGGTGCAGGCGCATGTGATGGCTGCCAATGATTCGCCAGGCGAATTCGCCCTCCAGCGACGCGCCCGGCCTGGAGGACACAAGCAGCGATGGCAGGACCATCTGGTCCGGCATGAGCAACAGGGCCAGCGCCGACCAGAGCAGTGGGCCGCGCCAGCGAAAGCGCATGCGCGCGCCGGCGTGGCCCGCCAGGGCGCAGGTGGCCAGAATGCCGACCAGCGCGACCAGCGCGTAGCCATAAACCAGCGCGACGACCCGCAGCGTCTCCGGCGACGCGAATGGCGTGACGCCGTTCATGGCATGCGGTTTGCCGGATTGAGCCAGCCCTTGCGGCCCAGCCAGCGGACGCCCCTGTTGCCCAGTAGCGCGGCCGGCAGGGCGACGACGACGTAGCTCGCGACCACAATGGCGGCGGCGTAACCGAACAGGCCTTCCCTGAAGGACACCTCTATCAGGTAAATCAGGCCCGTGCTGCTGCCTTCGCCCAGGCTGTCGGACAGCAGGATCTGCGGTTGGTCAAGCATCTGCATGGCGCGCAAAAGGTCCGTCACCGTGGCGAACAGAATCGTTGGACCGAGCAAAGGCAGCGTCACCGTCCACAGGCGCCGCCAGGCCGGGCCGCCATCGACGCGGGCCGCATCCAGCACGTCCCGCGGGAGGGCCAGCGCGCCCAGGAGATAGACGCAGAAGGTGAAACCCGCAAATTCCGGCACGGTGACGAGTGTCGTGAGCCAGTGAACCATGGTGCCGACGATGCGCCAGCGTTCCTCGAACGCGAGCCAGGGCAGGAACTCGCTGTCCAGCAGGGCCAGGTGAAAGCTGGTGAGGCTGAACCCGGGTTCGAAGCCCCGGTAAAGGAAAACGGCGGCCACAATGCCGATCGCCGGCAAGAGCGCAGTGCGCGGACTGTGGGCCAGGCGCCGCCCGAGCCAGGCCGCGCCCAGGGCCAGCGACAGGGCCAGCGCCTGGGTGATGGCCACCGCGCTCGCCAGTTGCAGGAAGGTGAAACCGGCGATGGACGGCATCAGCGGGTTGGCCGTCAGGCGCGCATAGTTGGCCAGGCCGGCGAATTGCCGTGGCCCGTAGTTGACCCGATGCTGCAGGCTGATCGCCAGCGTATCGAGCGCGGGAAGCAGCACGAAGAGCAGCAGATACAGGAACAGCGGCAAAAGAAAAAGCGCCGCCAGCAGATCGCGGCGGCGCTTCATGGCATTGTGGCTGTGCGCCCGCAGGCGATCAGCCCTTGATGCCGCCCATCATCAGGCCTTCCAGCAGATAGCGCTGACCGAAGATGTAGACCACGATGACCGGGATCACGCTCAGCACAATGCCGGCGAAGACGACGGCGATACTGCCGGTGGACCATTCGCCCTGCAACTCGACGAGGCCCATCGTGATCGGCATGGCGTGCTGCGAGTTGATGAAGACCAGCGGCGTGAAGTAGTCGTTCCAGCGGCTGTTGAAGGTCAGGATGCTGAGGATGGCGATGCCCGGCGCGGCCAGCGGCAAATAGATTCTGCGGAAGATCTGCCACTGGTTGGCGCCGTCGATCAGCGCCGACTCCTCGTAATCGCCCGGGATCTGGCGGAAGTACTGCCGCAGCAGGAAGATGCCGAAGGCCGTGAACACTGAGGGAACGATCAGCGACCAGATGGTGTTGACCAGGTTCAGGTATTTCACGCCCATCAGGATGTAGACAGGGATGATGGTCATCTGGCCCGGCACCATCATCGTCGAGAGCACCACCCAGAACAGCACGCCGCGGCCGCGGAACTGCAGGCGCGCGAAGGCGTAGCCCGCCAGCGCGGAGGTCGCCGCCCCGCCAATCACGGCGCCGCCGGCGTAGTAAAAGCTGTTCTTGAGCATGTTCAGGAAGGGGATGGTATCGAAGACGGACTGATAGTTGCTGAAGTCAAAATCGAAGTGGATCCACACCGGCGGCACGGTGAAGGAATCGCGCAGCGTGCGGAAGGAAGTCGAGATCACCCAGAGCAGGGGCATCAGCGTCAACAGGCCGATGGCGATCAGGAATGCCGTCTGCAGCCATTGACCCCAGGGCCTGTCCAGCGGGTTGATGGTGTGTCGTTCGCGAACGACAGTCGTGGTTGTGCCGGCCATTGCTTACCCCCTACCCGTAAAAGACCCAGCGCTTGCTGAGAAGGAACTGGATGCCGGTGACGATCAGGATGGCGATGAAGAGCGTGACGGCGATGGAGGAGCCGTAGCCGAATTCCTGTTCCTTGAAGGCCACCTCGTACATGTACATCACCGCCGTGCGGCTGCCATCGCCCGGCCCCCCGCGCGTCATGATTTGCGGTTCGTCGAAAATCTGCATGGCGCCGATGACGTTAATCACCGTGGCGAAAAGCATGATTGGGCTGATCAGCGGCAGCGTCACCGTCCACAGGCGCCGCCACCCCTGGGCCCCGTCCACGTCGGCCGCGTCCAGAATCTCCTGCGGGATGTTGGTCACCGCGCCCAGATAAATGACGAAGATGAAGCCCAGATTTTTCCAGACCGCGGTGATGATGATGGTCCACATCACCGTGCTGGCAGAGGTCATCCATGGCACCCGATCGATACCCAGGAGCCCCAGATAATAGTTGATCGGACCGAACTCGCGCTGGAAGAGATAGGACAGCGTCACCCCGACGGCCGCGCCGGACATCAGCACCGGCAGGAACCAGGAGGTGCGCAGGAAGTAGGCCAGCTTGCGGCTGCGGAGTTTGGTGACGCCCAGCGCCAGCGCCAGAGCCAGCACCTGGGTGATGAACACCGTGCCCACCACCAGAAACAGCGTGTTGGCATAGATGCCGGGCAGGCGCGAATCGGTGAGCAGACGCTGGAAGTTGGCGATGCCGATGGGGTCCGGCGGTTTAAAAATGTTCCATCGGTAAAAACTGAGACCGAAGGAAACGAACATCGGGCCGACCACGAAAGTCACCAGGCCGATGAAGGCCGGCAACAGAAAGAGGTAACCGAGGATGGCGCGCTGGCGCCGCACCCCATCGAAGGTGTCCGCCCGGAACCAGCCGAGCAGACCGCCCCGCCGCTCCCTCGTTGCCAATGTCTCGCTGGCCATAAAGAAGTCCTTTTGCTATTGAGGGGGAGCCGTTGCCGACTCCCCCTGAAAGTGCGTGGGCCGCTGCAGCGGCCGGGCTTACCCGCGCGTGCGGGCGAAGAGCGTGACCAGTTCCGCCTGCGCCTGGTCCATGGCATCCTGCGGCGACATCTCGCCGGAGACGGCCAGACCGGTGAAACGGGTGTGAATGTTGGTGACGGCGTTGGCTTCCGGCGGCGCCGGGATCGGGCCCGTGTCCGGACGATCCAGCGTGTCGTAGAAGACATGCCAGTTGGCCGGGCCGCTGGGCTCGTAGGACTCGTCGCTGGCCATCGAACGACGCACCGGCGTGGTCCTCATCAAGGGCCGGTAACGGTCCTTGAGGCTGAGCATCTGGTCCCGCTTGACGGAGAACTTGAGCAGTTCCCACATGGCATCCGGGTTGGGGCTGCCGGTGAAGATCCAGTTGCCGCCGACGCCCAGCTGGTGCCGCTGCGATTTCCACTGCGGCCAGAACTGCACGTCGAAGGTGCCCTTTTCCATGCCGGCGTTGATCAGGCCGCCGGCCCAGAAACCGCCCGCGGGGGTCATGGCCAGCTTGTCGGTGACGTAGAGGCCCTGCAGCGAGGAACCGCCGCCCATCTCGATGCCGGGGCTGATGCCATCGGCCACGAGGGAGGTGACGTATTCCAGCGCCTCGACCGTGTTGGGATGGTTGGCGCTGGGTTCCGGCCAACGCCAGCCGCCGCCGCGACCTGCGGCAGACTCGTTATCGGAGTAGAAGGTCTCCCACAGCCATTCGCCACCCGGCGCGCGTTCCTCGGTCAGGAAGTTGCTGTCGTTGACGAAGTACCACGGGCCCCAGCTACCCCAGAGACGGTTCGTCCAGGCGTAGCCGAAAGTCTCCTCGCCACCCGCGTTGGTGGTGGCCACGGCGTACTCGTGGAAGTCGTCCTTGGTCCAGTCGGCCGGCGGCACTTCCAGGCCCGCCAGTTCCAGTACGTTCAGGTTGAAGTACATGTTGGGCGCGTTACAGCCATCGGGCAACTGGTAGAGGTCGCCCTCCCACATCATGACCTCTGGCAGAATCGGCGCCATGTCCGAAAAGTATTCGGCCAACTCGTCGGCGGCGTCCTTCACGCGATCGGTGAGCGACGCGGCGACGCCCTGACCGGCATACAGCACCGTGGCCTCGGTCGCGGCATAGCCCGCGTCCAGCGGCTGACCGGCGGCCAGCAGCGAAAGGATCTTGGAGGCGACTTCCTCGTGGTCGATGCCGGTGATGCTGAGAAATTCGATTTCGAGCGGCGTGTCGGCCATCTCGTTGAAATTGTCGACGACCGGCGTCCAGCGCTCCTCGTTCTGCGACCAGCGGATCTGGATGGCATCCTGCGCGGGCGCCATGGCAGGCGTCAGACCCGCCACCAGGCCGACCGCACCGGCGGCCGAGCCCTTCAGCATGTCACGGCGGCTCAGTTTGTGAGTCATTTTCTCTCCTTCTTAACCTTACTTGTCGACACAGATACGTCCAATCCCTCTGTGTTTCGTCGCTTTCGTCCGGCGCACCTCCCTGAACGTATTTCATCATTGCGGCAAGTAGCATAACAAGCCGCGCCGGGTTGCGCAAATTGTCACGCAACAGACCGGGCCGACCGCGCGACGGACGACTGCAGGGGCACCATACCATGGCGCCCGGCCCGGCGCGCAGGAATGGCCCTTGCCCGACACGTCGGGCGATTTGGCGGGCGATTTGATAAATCGCCCCTACCTTTCGTCGGCATCCGCAAACTGTATTCATTCAACGAATGCGGACCGGTCCTTTCGGCGTTCACCGGCGCGCAGGAATGGCCCTGGCATGGCCCTGCTGTTGACGTGATGTGCCTGCTGTTGCGGTAACGTGAAGGGGGAGCCACGAACGGCTCCCCCGTTGTTGTACGGTCCGCCGTAGCGGCCGCGTCTATCCGCCGCGGGTGCGGGCGAAGAGCGCTTCCAGTTCCGCCTGCGCCTGGTCCAGCGCGTCCTGCGGCGAGAGCTCGCCGGAGAGGGCCAGACCGGTGAAACGCGTGTGTACGCTGGTGACGGCGTTGGCTTCCGGCGGCGCCGGGATCGGGCCCGTGTCCGGCCGGTCGACGGTGTCGTAGAAGACATGCCAGTTGGCCGGTCCGCTGGGCTCGTAGGCCTCGGCGTTGGCCATCGAACGACGCACCGGCGTGGTCCGCATCAGGGGACGGAACATGTCCTTGAACATGAGCATCGACTCGGTCCTGATCGAGAACTTGAGCAGTTCCCACATGCGGTCCGGGTTCTGGCTGCCGGTGAAGATCCAGCGGCCGCCGACGCCCAGCTGGTGCCGCTGCGATTTCCACTGCGGCCAGAACTGCACGTCGAACATGCCCTTTTCCATGCCGGCGTTGATCAGGCCACCGGCCCAGAAGCCGCCGGCCGGCGTCATGCCCAGTTTGTCGCCGACGAAGATGCCCTGCAACTCGGCACCACCGCCCAGCGCAATGCCCGGCGCCTTGCCCTGTTCGGTCAGCGACACGACGTACTCCAGCGCCTCGACCATATTGGGGTGGTTGGCGTTGGGCTCCGGCCAGCGGAAACCGCCGCCGCGATACGACACACTGTCGTTGTCCGAATAGAAGGTCTCCCAGAACCATTCACCGCCGGGCGAGCGTTCCTCGGTCAGGAAGTTGGTATCGTTGACGAAGTACCACGGGCCCCAGCTGCCCCAGAGGCGGTTGACCCAGGCGTAACCGAAGGTCTCCTCGCCACCGACGTTGGTCAGGGCCGTGCACATCTCGTCGAAGTCATCCTTGGTCCACTCCGGCCCCGGCACTTCCAGTCCCGCCGCGTTCAGCAGATTCACGTTGAAGTACATGTTGGGCGAATTGAAACGCGCGGGCAACTCGTAGATGTCGCCTTCCCACAACATCGTCTCCGGCAGAATCGGCGCCATGTCCGAGAAGTATTCCTGCAGCTCGTCCGCGTTATCCATCACGCGCTCGGTCATCGACGCGGCGACGCCCTGGCCCGCGTAGAGCACGGTCGCCTCGGTCGCGGCGTAACCCGCGTCCAGCGGCTGACCGGAGGCCAGCAGCGAAAGGATCTTGGCGGCGACCTCTTCATGGTCGATGCCGGTGATGTTGAGGAACTCGACCTCGGTGCCGGGGAAGAGTTCGGCAAAGGCTTCAACCACCGGCGTCCAGCGCGCCTCGTTCTCCGAAAAGCGTAGTATGACGGTATCCTGCGCGGGCGCCATGGCAGGCGTCAGGCCCGCCACCAGGCCAACCGCGCCGGCGGCCGTGCCCTTCAGCATGTCACGGCGACTAATCTTGTGATCCATGTCTATCCCCTTAACTATTTCTTTCGACGCACTACAACGAATACGGAACGGTCCTGTTTGCCCGTGGCGCACCTCCCCCTGCGCATCATCGTCACCAGGCAAGTTTAACCGGCCCTGCCGTAGCGGGCAAACCTGCCTGTGTGCGCCATCCCCCGGACGCAGCCCTTCCCGGCTCCGGCCCTGCTGATAAAAGCCTGCGCCGGCCGTTTAACGTGAAGGGGGAGCCATGACTGGCTCCCCCGGAATTGCAGGATCCGCCGTAGCGGGCGACTCTATCCGCCGCGGGTGCGGGCGAAGAGCGCTACCAACTCCGCCTGCGCCTGGTCCAGCGCGGCCTGCGCCGACATCTCGCCGGACATGGCCAGACCGACGGCGCGGTTGTGAATACCGGTCATGCCGCTGGCTTCCGGCGGCGAGGGGATCGGGTAGGTGTCGGGCCGGTCGATGGTGTCGTAGAAGACCTGCCAGTTGGCCGGGCCTGAGAGTTCGTAGGCCTCTGCCTTGACCATCGAGCGGCGCACCGGCGTGGTCCTCATCACCGGACGGTAGCGGTCCTTCAGGGCCAGCATCTGGTCTGTCCTGACGGAGAACTTCAGCAGTTCCCACATGCGGTCGCCATTTTCGGTGACGCTGGAAAGCCAGTTGCCGCCGACGCCCAGCTGGTGCCGCTGCGACTTCCACTTCGGCCAGTACTGCACGTCAAAGGTGCCCTTCTCCATGCCGTTGTTGTACAGGCCACCGGCCCAGAAGCCGCCGGCCGGCGTCATGGCAACCTTGTCGGAGAGGAAGAGGCCACTCAACGATTGACCGCCGCCCAGTTCGATGCCTGGCGCCAGGCCGTCGGCCGTCAGCGACATGACGAACTCCAGCGCCTCGACCATCAAGGGGTCGTTGGCGTTGGCCTCGGGCCAGCGGAAGCCGCCGCCGCGATGCGCCACGTTGTCGCTATCCGCGTAGAAAGTCTCCCAGAGCCATTCGCCGCCCGGCGCGCGTTCCTCGGTCAGGAAGTTGGTGTCGTTGACGTAGTGCCAGGGGCCCCAGCTGCCCCAGATGCGGATCGGCCAGCCGTAGCCGAAGGTCTCCTCGCCACCGAGGTTGGTCGTGGCCTTCGCATACTCCACGAAGTCGTCCTTGGTCCAGTCCGCCGGCGGCACGTCCAGGCCCGCCTTGTTCAGCATGTTCACGTTGAAGAACATGTTGGGTGCGTTGCAACCATCCGGCAACTCGTAGAGGTCGCCTTCCCACAGCATGGTCTCGGGCAGGATCGGCGCCATGTCCGAGAAGTACTCGGTCAGTTCGTCCTTCGCATCCAGCACGCGCTCGGTGAGCGGCGCGGCGATGCCCTCGCCGGCGTAGAGCGCGGTGACCTCGGTCGAGGCCTTGCCCGCGTCCAGCGGCTGCCCGGAGGCCAGCAGCGTCAGCGTCTTGCTGGCGACCTCTTCATCGTCAATACCGGTGACGTTGATGAATGAGACCTCGGTGCCGGGGAACAGCTCCTGGAAGTTCTCAACCACCGGCGTCCAGCGCTCGATGCTCTGATGAAAATGCAGCGTCACCGTATCCTGCGCGGGCGCCATGGTTGGAGTCAGGCCCGCCACCAGCCCGGCCGCGCCGGCGGCCGTGCCTTTCAACATGTCACGACGGCTAAGTTTGTGAGTCATTTCTTACCCCTATATCTTTTTTCGATCGAAGTGTTTCAATGCTTACATTACTGATCCGCAGTCGGCGCACCTCCCCCATTCTCAACTGCAGCGCTCGTCCTTACATCCCCTCGCTCACAATTATACCTTGTGCGAAATTTTCTGCATGTATAGTTGTCGCCATGTTGACGCGCCTGCCGTTGCCTTTCCCGTCACGCAGGGCCATCGCCCTCGCCTGGACGCTGCTGCTCTGCTTCATCCTGCTGCAGCCGGGAAGGGACCCGCTCATCGGCCCCGCCGCCGCCGGCGACCACGACGCCTTCGGCCTGCTGCTGTTGCACCTGGCCCATCTCCTCAGCTTCGCCCTGATGACCTGGCTCTGGTGGCGCGCGCTTGATTCCATTCGGCCCGCGCTGCTGATCGCCCTGACCTGCGGGGGGTTGACCGAAGTGGGGCAAATATTCGTGCCCGATCGCGGCCTCTCGGCGCTGGACCTGGCGCTCAACGGCGGCGGGGCGCTGGCCGTCGCGCTCTGGTTGCGCAAACGGGAAGCGCGGGCACTCAGGCGTGCTGCATAAGGACGCCGCCCAGCAGCGCGATTGAAATGCACACCACCACCAGACCGGCCAGCGGCGTGCCCAGCAACACCGAAGCCAGGATCGCGAGGCCGAAGCTGGCGCCGGTGCCCAGCAGCCGCGTCTGCAGTTCGCGCGTGGCCGTCATCGCCGACGCGCCGCAAAGCGCCAGCAGCAGCCCCAGCAGGGGAATGGTCATCACGCCCGTGATGAGGTATTCGAAGAACAGTTCCGGCGGCAGGTCCTGCAGGAAGCGGAACCAGGCCAGCAGCGCGCCCGCCAGCAGGAAGGCCAGCGGCAGCAGCACGTCGGCCAGAAAGATCTGAAAGCCGTCCAGCGGCAGGAACTGGCGCAGGAAAGGCTCCTGCACGTCGCGGCGGAAGGTGTAAAGCAGACCGATCGGCGGCGCGATGCCGGCGATCAGCAACCAGCCAATCCACAGCGGCACCGGCAACTCGTTGACCAGAATCAGGCCCGCGGCCCAGGTCATGCCCGCGCCCCACAGCGCGTTGACCAGCATCAGCGAGGGGTGGCGCAGGCCGGCGATGGCCGAGCGCACCACCATCGCCCGCTTGCCATAGACGCTCGGGATGCGCAAACGGGGCTTCTGACCTGCGCGCGCCTGCTGCAGGCGGATGCGCAACTGCAGGTCCGGCATGCGCCAGGCCAGCAGTCCCAGCGCGGCCAGACGCGCATACACGGCGCTTTCGTCCGCCGCCTGGATCATGTTGATGCGCGCGCCCAGAATCACGAAGCTGGCCACCAGCCCGGCCGCCACCAGCGCGATCAGGACCAGCGCGCTCAGCGGCGCCAGGTCGTAGACGCTGAGCACCAGCAAACGCCCCGGCCACAGCGTCTGGTCCGGCGCCAGTTGCGCCAGCGGCAGCAATACGAGCGGCGTCAGCCACAGCCAGCGCCAGCCACTGACCTGCGGATACACCAGACGCAGGATGCCCAGCAGCCAGGCCAGCGACCAGGTCAGCACCACCAGCAGGGCCACTACCAGCACGACGCGCAGGCTGTCCAGCGGGGTGGCGGGCGCCAGCGGCGCGCGCAGCAATACGGTCAGCAAGGCCCAGATGGCGCCAAAGAGGATGCAGCGCGTCAGCACCTGGCGGATGAATCCCGGCAGCACCGGCACCGAACGCGCCAGCGGCGAGCCGACAATCCAGGCCATGTCGGGGAAACTGAGCTTGAGCGGTGTGCTGCGCAACGAGGCCATCATTGCCCACGTTTGCAGCAGCAACACGGCCTGCGGCACGCGCTCCAGCAACTGCGCCAGGGTCTGCGGCGCCAGCGACTGGCCGATCGACAGGGCGAGGTCATGGCCCCAGGCCCACATGGCGAAAAACCAGATCGAGCCGATGCCCAGCAGATAGAGCACGTAGACGCGCTGCATCCAGGAGCTCGCCTGGGCGTCGTAGCCCAGCAGGCGCAGCCAGAAGACGGCGCCGGAGCGGAACTGGCGCCAGCGCAGACCAAAGAGGATGCGCAGGTCAGTCAGCGGCAGCGGCGTCATCGGACCTTGGTGAATTGCGGCGCCGGCGCAGGGCCGCGCGCAGCATGCTGTCGAGGGTAAGGGAGTCGTCCGCGCCAAGGCCCAGCGAGGCGCGCAGTTCGTCCGGCGTGCCCTGGCCGATGATCTCCCCCTGTTCCATGATCAGGTAGCGATCGGGCCAGGCTTCATGCGGCAACTGGTGACTGCTGAGCAGAATGGTCATGCCCTCGTTGCGGTGGCGGTTGAGTTCGATCCACAGCTCGTCGGCGGAGACGGGGTCCAGCGGGCCGAGGGGCTCGTCCATCAGCAGGATTTTGGGCTCGACCAGCAGCGCCATGCACATGGCCAGCTTGTAGCGCATGCCGCGCGAGAAGGCGAAGGGGAAGGCGTCGCGGTTGTTGAACAGGCCGTAGCGCTCGAGCAGGTCCTCGCCCTCGTCCTCCCAGTTGCGCCAGCCATGCGACTGCGCCGCGAACTGCAGGTGCTCCCAGGCCGTCAACTCGTCGTAGAAAGGCGGCGTATCCGGCAGCAGCACCACGTGCTCGCGCGCCTGGCGCTCGTTTTCCGCCAGCGCCTGGCCCATGACGTGCACCTCGCCCTCACTGGCGCGCGACCAGCCGGCGATGCAGCGCAGCAGGGTGGACTTGCCGGCGCCGTTGCGCCCGACGAGGGCGATCAGTTCGCCCGCGCCGGCCTTGAAAGACACCTCGCTGAGCGCGTGGAAGGAACCGTATTTGTAACCGAGGCCCTGCACCCGCAACAGGTCGCGGGGCGCATCGTCAGCATTGCCGTCCGCAGGGATGTCGTCGTTCATGAGCTCCCGTCATCCGGCGCCGGCTCCACGCTGAGCAGCGTGGCGGGCCGCGCCACATAGTAAAGGCGGTAGGTCGCGCCGTCCTCGATGGCGGCCAGCGCCGCCTTCGATACGGCAAATTCCTGCCCCGCCACGCGCAGATAGTAACCGGTGCGCGATCCACCGGACCGGCCGGCGATGTCGTCCGTGCGGCGCTCGCGCAGCACGTAGCAGGTGACCGGGCCGCTGACGCAGTGGACCAGGCCGGGCGCCAGCAGGGCGCGGAAGCGTTGCCACAAAATCCACACCAGAAAGGCGAGGCCCGCGGTCAGCGCCTCGGCGCCGAGGGCCAGCACAATGCCCTCCGCCGTGGCGCCAGGCAACAGACCGAGGATCACGCTGGCGGCCAGCAGGCCGATCAACAGGGTCAGCAGCGCAAGGACGAGGATCAGCCGGCGCCGACGCGCGAAGACCCGGTTGCGCTGGGCAGCGGTAAGGGCGTCCCTCGCGGTTGGCGCGCAATTCCGCCTCGTCAAAATTCAGTGCCTCGCCCGGGTCCATCCCCGCTCCGCTGGTTTCGCCGCCCGCGTCAGGCTCCCGCCGACTGAGTCCCGGACTGCAACTGACCGCCGTGGCCTTGCAGGCGTCATCATACTGCCGCCGCCACGGCGCCGCCAGTCGCAGGGCGCTCAGGCGGCAACGCTGGTGTAGCGCCGCAGCGGCGGATAGCGCAGGGCGATCACGCCGGTCAGGACCAGCGCGGCCAGGCCGCCGGTCACGATGGCGAAGGGCGCGCCGAAGAGCGCCGCCACCAGGCCGGCTTCGATCTCGCCCAGTTGGGGGCCGCCCATGGCAAAGACCATGTTCACCCCGGTCATGCGGCCGCGCAACCCGTCCGGCGTGTTAACCTGGCGAATCGTGTTGCGGATGACGGAGGAGACGGTGTCGCCCGCGCCGGTAAACGCGAAGAGCAGCCAGGAAAGCGCCAGGCTGGTGGAGAGGCCGAAGAGCGTGGTCGCCAGCGCGTAGAGCGCCACGCTGACCAGCAACACCAGCCCCCTGGCGCCGGATCTCGCGGCCCAGCGCCAGCAGGCTGCCGGCCAGCACGGAACCGACCGGCTGGGCCGCCGCCAGCAGACCGTAACCCTGCGCGCCCAGGCCCAGCACGTCCACCGCGATGATGGGCAGCATGCTGCGCGCCGAGCCAAAGAACACCGCCAGAAAGTCGAGCAGCATGGTGCCCCGTATGATGCGCGTGCGAAAGGTGAAGCGCAGCCCCTCCATGAAGGCGGCGGGGTTCAGCTGGCGGCGGCCCGGCGCCACGCCGCGATGCCGCAACAGGGCCACGGCGCCCGCCGCCAGCAGCAGGGCGAGGGCCGTCAGGGCGTAGACCATCCCGACCGGCCCGCTGAAA
>CAXXWG010000025.1:0-13247 GCA_963667305.2 Aggregatilineales bacterium
TTCACGCGGCGCGTCGAACACGTTGTTGTGGCGCCCCAGATAGCAGGGGTCGTGGAAGGTGATGCGCGCGCCTGGCCGGGCCGGCGGTTGCGGCAGTCGACCTGCGGCGCGCAGTTCGGCCAGCAACTGCGTGTGATGCACGACCTCGTAATCCCCGCCAAACTGCGGGTATTCGCTGCCCAGGTTGTGCAGGCAATGCGGACAGGTGACCACGATGCGCGCCGGCGCCAGGTCGTTGAGCGTCTCCACGTTGCCCCGCGCCAGTTCCTCATAGAGGTACTCGTTGCCGGCCCGCCGCGCCACGTCGCCGCTGCAGTTTTCGCGTTCTCCCGTTACAGCGTAGTTGACGCCGGCGGCGTGCAGCAGCTTCACCAGAGCGCGCGCGGTCAGCGCGGCGCGCGGGTCATGACTGACGGCGCAGCCTGTCCAGTAGAGCAATTCGCAAGCCGGGTTCTCGTCGACCGTCGGCACAGCGAAATCCAGCCCCCTGGCCCAGCGCATGCGCTCCTCGCGGGCCGCGCCCCAGGGGTTGCCCTGGCGCTCCATGCCGTTGAAGGCCGCCTGCAATTCCGCCGGGAAACTGCCTTCCATCAACACCTGGTCGCGCCGGATCTCCAGGATGTCGTGCATCGGTTCATTGCCGACCGGACAAATGTCGGTGCAGGCGCCGCAGCTGGTGCAGGCCCACAGCGCCGATTCGCTGATGACGGAGCCCAGCAGCGGCCTCTCCGCCTCCGCGCCTTCGGCCAGGGCCACAAACTGCCCGCTGATTTCATAACGCTTGTTGATCTCCAGCGCCGCCGGCGAAAGTTCCTTGCCGGTGGTCGTCGCCGGGCAGACGTCCTGACAGCGATTGCACTGGATGCAGGCGAAGGCGTCCAGCAACTGCGACTGATCGAGGTGTTCCAGACGCCCCGCGCCGAATTGTTCGCGCGTTTCATCCTCGAAGTCCAGCGGGTCCAGCGCCCCCGGCGAGCGGCGCTGCGGCCGCGTAAGAAAGTTCAGCGGCGCCATGAAGAGATGGGCGTGCTTGCTCTGCGGGAACCAGGGCGTAAAAAGCGCGATGGAACCCAGTGCCAGCCACCAGAACAAATGCTGCAACAGTTCGCTGCCGCTGGCGTCCACGCCGGCGAAGAGCGGCGCCGCCAGCGACGCGAAGGGCCGCGCCAGGTCGCCGCCTGTTGCGGAAACGGCCAGCGCGTCGCCGAGAAAGCGCGCGCCGACGTGCAGCAGGATGAATGCGGCCACAATGCGTGAGTCGCGCTGAATGGCGCCGGCCCGCACTTTCGGATGCAGCAGCACGCGGGATGGAAACTGCAGTTCCCTGCGCCAGGGCCACAACACGCGCCGCAGGATGAACCACAGCACGCCGACCAGCACCGCCACGCTCAACAAATCGGCCGTCAGCCGGTAAAGCTCGGCCAGCAGGCCCTCGCGCGCCGGGAAGTGGTAGCCCGGCAAATAACCTTCCAGCAGGTCGCCGAGGTTCACCAGGGCGTAAAAGCTGAAGCCCCACACCACGCCCAGATGCAGCCAGCTCGTCAGTTTGCGCATGCGCAGGGTCTTGCGTTGCAGCAGGGAGGCCGTCAGCGTGTCGCGCAGGCGGGTCGCCAGGCCGTCCAGCGCCAGTTCCCGTTCGCCGCGCCGGACGATGCGCCACATGTCGCGCAGACCCGCAAAGGTCGCCGCGGCGGAAAACAGGGCCAGCACAAGAAACAGCACTTGTTCGCCCGCTGTCAGCATAACGTCCCTTTCCGCGCGAAAGCTGGCAGTGTACCACCATCGATGCCCCCGCGCTGGACAGTGCCGCGCCCCGCAAGTACACTGCTGCAAGGGTTTTCCGAAGCGGAGCAAATGCCATGGTGATCGATTTCAAACCGGTGTTTGCCGGCGAGCAACAGTTGATTGAATACGCCGCGCAGTTCGGTGTTGACGACTTGCGCAACGCCAGCGTGGACAGTGTCAACCGGGTCACCGCCATGGTGGCCGGCCTGACGGACGAGGAAATCGTTTTCGCGCCGCAGGACCCCGAGGCCGACGACCCCTTCGCGCCGGATGACGAACGCGAAATTGGCTGGGGCATGGGTCACCTGGTGGCGCACGTCACCGCCAGCTGCGAGGAATGGGCGGCCTACAGTTCGCTGCTGGCGCGCAGCGTCCCCTACCCCGCCGAGCCGCGTTTGCGTTTCGAACCGCCCTGGCGCGAGATCGACACGACGGCGAAGGCCCTGCAGCGCCTGCAGGAAAGCCTGCGCCAGCGCCTTGCCTATCTGGAGGCCTGGCCCGACCGGCCCAATCTGGAACTAAGGCGTGAACTGTCGCCACGCTTTGTCGCCCGCTTCGGCGAGTTCAACGCGACGACCTGCTTCCTCTTCGGCTTGCAGCACGAGGTCGGCCACTACGGGCAGTTTGAGGACGTTCGGGCGCAGATCGAAGCCGCCCGGGGCTGACCCGCCATGCCCATTCGGCCCCGCCTGCCGCGGGGGATGCGCGATTTCCTGCCGGCGGACATGCTGCGGCGCGAATACGTCTTCGGCATCGTGCGCGACGTTTTCGAGCGCTATGGCTTCGAACCGCTGCAAACGCCGGCCCTTGAGCTGAACGAGATTCTCTCCGGCAAGTACGGCGAGGACGCCGAGAATCTCATCTACCACGCGCAGCACCCCGGCGGCCGTGAGGAACTGGCCCTGCGCTACGATCTGACCGTGCCCCTCGCGCGCGTCGTCGGCCAGCACCAGCAGCAGATCACTTTGCCATTCAAACGCTATCAGCTGGCGCCGGTCTGGCGCGCCGAACGCCCGCAGCGCGGCCGTTACCGTGAATTCACCCAGTGCGACGCGGACATCGTCGGCGTGGCCGGCATGAGCGCCGACGCCGAGGTGCTGGGCGTGGTGCACGACGCGCTCACGGAACTGGGCTTCCCGCAGTTCACCATGCGTATCAACAACCGCAAACTGCTGACCGCCATCGGCCAGTTTTCCGGTGTGCCCGACGAGCGCCTCGGCGACCTCTGGCGCAGCATCGACAAGTTCGATCGCATCGGCGCCGACGGCGTGCGCGGCGAACTGGTCGGGCGCGGCATCGACGCCGACGCCGTCGCCCGCGTGATGGACCTCATCGCCGGACAGGCGGAAGACTATGACCCGCTGGACGGCCTCGACCAGGCCCTGGGAGAGTTGGCGGCGGCACAGGAAGGCCTGCGCGAACTGCGTCAACTGAGCGCCACGCTGGACGCCATGGGCATTCCCGCCGCGGCCAGGACGATCGACTTCACCATGGTGCGCGGCCTCGGTTACTACACTGGCCCCATTTTCGAGACCGTCATCGAAGAGCCCAACCTCGGCAGCATCAGCGGCGGTGGCCGCTACGATGAGCTCATCGGTCTCTTTCGCCGGGACAGCCTGCCGACGACCGGCGTATCGCTGGGCATCGAACGCATCATCGACCTGATGGACGCGCTCGATCTCTATCCCGCTTCACTGGGCGGCACGGTGGTGCAGGCGCTGGTGACCGTCTTCGACGAGGAGACCCGCCCCCAGGCGACCCAACTCGCCGCCGACCTGCGCCGGGCCGGCATTCGCTGCGAACTACACCTTGAATCGCGGCGCCTCGGCAGGCAGATGCAGGCCGCCGATCGTCGCGGCATCCCGCTGGTCCTGCTGCAGGGCGGCGACGAACTGGCGCGCGGCCAAGTCCGCATTCGCCGCCTGGCCGACGGTGATGAACGCTCGGTCCCGCGCAATCAGGTGGTCGAGGAAGTGACCCGCCTGCTGGCCTGAAGGCCCCGGTCAGGGCAGGACGCCTTCGCACTCCCTCATTTCAAAATTGAAGACGGCGCCAAAGTGCCCCGTCAGTCGCGCACCGACCTCCTCCACCGTCAGCACTGCGCCCGTCTCGGCGACCATGCTGCTGACGCCATGCCCCTGGATGCCGCAGGCCACGATGCCCTCGTACCAGTCCAGCGCGTTGCAGACGTTGAGCGCGAAGCCGTGCAGCGTCACTGCGCGCGCCGTGACGCGCACGCCGATGGCCGCCAGCTTGCGCTCGCCCCGTCCGTCCCCAACCCAGACGCCGGTGCGCCCGGGTCGCGCAGTGGCTTCGATGCCATGGTCCGCCAGCGTGCAAATCAGCACGCGCTCCAGCCGCCGCAGGTAGCCATGCACGTCAAGACGCGGCGCCCGCGCGCGACGCGGCAGACGCAGAATCGGGTAACCGACCAGCTGGCCCGGCCCGTGCCAGGTGACGTCGCCACCGCGATTGGTCTCCACCAACTCGATGCCGCGGGCCGCCATTTCCTGCGCCGACCAAAGCACATGCGCGGCCTGGCCGGCGGAGCCCGTCGTGTAGACCGGCGGATGCTCCAGCAAAAGCAGGCGATCGGGCGTTTCTTCCTGGCCGCGGGCAGCCGCCAGGCGTTGTTGCAGGGCCCAGGCCTCGCGGTAGGGCACGCAGCCCAGGCGCCAGAGCTCGCAGACTCCGCCTGGCTCAGACGCCGTTGTCAAGATCGAGACCGTAGACCACCAGCGAGAATCCGTCCGCCTCGACCTCGGGGCCCAGGGTCGGGACGATCTCTTCTTCCACGTTGAAGACCAGCGTGCGATAGCCGGTGCGGTGCGCCCAGTCGCGCAACGCCGTCAGCAGTTGGCGCGTCAGCGGCCGCGGCGACCAGCAGAATATCTCCGCGTTGCGTTCGGCGTAGAGTTGCTGGCGACAACAGACCAGCGCTTCATGGCCCGAGGCGTCAAACTGCAGGCGGTGGATGCGCTGCCGCCGCAACTCTTCGAGCGCGCCCCAGGTCTCCGGCCACAGCGTCTCCCATTGCTGACGCGCGCTGCCCACGCGGCCGATCGGCATCGACCAGCCGGCGATCTTGCGCGACGCCGGATCGATCCAGTCGCTGCTGCGATAAAAACCCTGCCCCACGCGCGCCGGCAGACTCACGCGGATGATGCGCGCCCGCGGGCTGAAACCGCGACTGGCGTATTCTTCCTGCAATTCCGGCAAAACCAGCGGCAACAGCAGCCGGTTTACGCCATGTTCCTTCATCTGCTCGCGGGCAGCCGCCAGCATCGTGCTCAATATCCGCTTTTCGTCGCGCCCGGGCAGCACGGTGGGGTGTTCCATACTGAGGTGGCGGCCGTAGGGTTGCGGCTCGTCGCCCTCGTAAAGAATGGCGCAGGCGACCACCGCTCCCTCGTCCTCGGCGACCAGCGGCGTGCCCGCGCCGCGCAGCAAATGGCTCAGGTGCAGCGCGCCGGTCTCCACTGACATCCAGGGGCCGCCATGTTGCCAGCGCTCGTAAATGCTCAGCGCCTCGCGCGCCACGTCCTGCACGCGGCCATTCTCGTCCAGCCGTTGCCAGACGGGTATCTGCGCGCAATACAATTCAGTTATGGCAGCCGTGTCGTCGAGGGTTGCCGGGCGAACCTTCATGGACAATAATCCCGCTTGTCCGGGAGACCTATTGTAACAAATTCGCCCGCATTCTCCCGCATCCCGCGCTGTCATGACCAATCGTCTGCTGACCATCGACATCGGCAACAGCAACATCCACCTTGGGCTGTGGCAGGATGGTCGCTGGGCCCACACCTGGCGCGCCCGCAGCGAGCCGCAGCGCATGCCGGACGAGCACGCCGTGCTGCTGCGCAGCCTGCTGCAGGGCGTCGGCCTCGACTATGGCGACATCAACGGCGTGGTCATCGGCAGCGTCGTCCCGGCCCTAACCGCCGCCTACAGTGAGCTGGTGCCGCGCTATCTTGGCAGGGAAGCGCTGCTGGTCACGCACGAGACCGACACCGGCCTGCGCCTTGACATCGACCAGCCCTGGCAGGCCGGCGCCGACCGTATCGCCGCAGCGGTCGCGGCCCACGCCCTTTACGGCGGCCCGGCCATCGTCATCGACTTTGGCACTGCCACCACCTTCGACGTCATCACTGCCGACGGCGCGTGGCGCGGCGGAGCCATCGCGCCCGGCATCGGCATCTCGCACGACGCCCTGGTGCAGCGCACGGCGCGCCTGCACGCCATCGACCTTGAACCGCCGCCCCAGCCCCTGGGCCGCAACACGATCCACGCCATGCAGTCCGGCATCTTCTGGGGTTACGTCGGCCTGGTGGAGGGCCTGGTGACGCGCCTGCGGCCCTCAGCGGGCGACGATGCGCGCGTCATCGCCACCGGCGGCCTGGCCGAAGTCTTCAGTCAACACGTCCCGCTGATCGACGAGGTCGCGCCCCTGCTCGCCCTGGACGGCCTGCGCCTGATTTACGAGCGGAACAGCCAAGACTAGCGCAACGCTCACGCCCCGGTCGCAGCGGGGCGGGCCACCAGCAGCAATTCCGTCGTCGCTAGGTCTTCAACTGTCTTGCCTGTGAAACGTTCGTCAAGCGGAAGCCCGCCGCTCTCAATCAACTTCAGCGACTCCTCGTCCACGGCGCTGCTGACGTCAAGCACTTCCAGACCGCTGTCCGCGAAAAGCGCAAGGTAGTCGCTGGCGCGCAGGCGGTTCATGTACATGAAGCGATTGCCCGCCAGGCGCTCCCACTCCGCTTCGCTGAAGCGCAGAAAGTTGACACACGAAATTGAGGGGTCGCTGTGCTGGAAGTGGTCGCTCGGGTCAATCAGGTGGGCGCAGAGCCCGTCGGGTTTCAGGACTCTTGCCGCCTCCCGCAATATGCGCTCCAGGTCATCCGGCGGCACGTGTTCCAGCACGGCGCGTGACAGCTGCACGTCGACGCTGTCGTCTGCGAGATCGAGCGCGCTGGCATCCGCCGGCGCCCGGTAGTCGATGCCGCACAACTGCAGGACGTCCTCAAGCACGCTGGCGGCGGGCCGCTCGAGGTCCAACGCAAGCAAGATTTCAAGGCGCTCTGACGTCAGACCCGCGTCCCCGGCGACGGGCGTCAACTGGTCCCGCAGCCACGCTTGCTGCGCCTGCAGGTAGGCCAGGTCCGAGCGCACAAGCTCCGGCCGCAGGTAGCGGTTCAAATCGACCGTGAGAGTCCGTTCCACGCCCAACAGCCAAAGCAATGCGGGCAGCGCCAGCGAGCGTCCGCTGCCGACCTCCAGCACGCGCGCGCCCGTCAGCGGGCGATGCTGCTGAATGGCCTCCGCCAGCCGGCAGCCGGCGACAATCTGCTTGACCGGCGTGGGATTGCGCAGGCCGCCGAAGTGCCGCTGCATCCGGTAGTAGCAGAGGTCCGCCAGCGGCCCCGGCAAGCCCGCGATCAAGTTCTGAATCCGCGCCTTGGTGGTCCATTTCATGCCGGCGTACCGTCCCCGCCCATGCGCCTCAAACCCACGGGATTATAGCGCTGTACTGCTGACTAACGATTCTGAATGGAACAGCGTACGCATTCGCTATCAGCAAACTTAGGTGAGCCTATACGCGAGCGAATCCCTCCAGTCGACAGATAGTCCAACTGTCCACGCCAATAGCATTTTGAACTTTGATTTCAAGCGAGGTATCTTGTGCCAATAGCAAGGAAGTACAGCATTTGGCTGCAATTACTAAGTTCAAGAGGAGTCACATTTATAATTGGCGGCAAAATTGCATGGACTATAATTTGTAGTGTGCTATGGCGTACCTATTTAATTAGTCCAAGCTGCCGTAAAGCCTACAAGCAACATGGAACACCTCACATTGTTGCCGAAGAGCACCTATCCACTTTCGTTGACGCTAGCCTCTGAGGAACAGGTTTACCATTATGACCAACACATTCAATAGAAAAAAACGTTTCTACGAGTTCTTTGCGGGAGGCGGCATGGCCCGCGCAGGCCTTGGAGACGGTTGGCAATGTCTCTACGCCAACGACATTGATGAGAAAAAGGCCGCCAGCTACGCAGCAAACTGGGGAAGCGAAGAACTGCATGTCGCTGATGTCAAAAGTGTGACAGTAGACGATCTTCCAGAGGTGGCTGACCTGGCATGGGCATCTTTTCCTTGCCAGGATCTATCATTGGCAGGGAGCGGTTCTGGACTCAAAGGTGGACGCTCAGGAACTTTTTGGCCTTTTTGGAGACTTGTGGAAGCGCTAGACGAGAATGATCGCGCGCCAGTCGTGATAGTCTTGGAAAACGTTTGTGGTGCAATTACCTCACATGGAGGGAAGGATTTCGAGGCTATCGCCAAGGCGATACTTGATACCGGATACAGATTCGGCGCGGTCGTTATGGACGCATCTCACTTCGTCCCGCAGTCGCGGCCACGGCTTTTCATTGTGGCGGTAAAGAAACACTTTGCCATTCCAGACGCCGTGTTGGGAAATAGCCCAAACTTTTTGTGGCACACGAAATCGTTAATTGGCGCTTATGAAAGGCTTGCGAATTCTTGTCGAAACAGTTGGGTGTGGTGGAACATTCCAGAGCCACCACCGCGGACGACTTCGCTCCTGGACCTTGTCGACGATGAACCATGCGGCGTACCATGGCATACACAAAGTGAAACCCAATACCTCTTGAGCCTGATGGACGAAAATCATCTCAAGAAAGTCAACGCGGCAAAGAGAGTCGGGCAGCGAATGGTCGGAACAATATACCGGCGTACACGTTCCGACGGCAACGGTGGTCGGACCCAGCGAGCCGAGGTGAGGTTCGACAATATCGCAGGGTGTTTGCGGACGCCTCTCGGCGGTTCAAGCCGCCAGATCCTCATGTTCGTGGAAGGACAAGACATACGAACCCGTTTGCTCTCGGCAAGAGAAGCATGTCGACTAATGGGTCTTTCAGACAATTACAAGCTTCCGGAGAAGTATTACGACGGGTATTTCTTGGCTGGTGATGGTCTTGTCGTTCCTGTCGTACGACATTTGTCAGCGCATGTGCTCGAACCAATTCTGACCCCGGAATTGGCATTGTCGGGCCAATGGATAGCGGAGTGAATGGCGCAAAAAGGATTGCGGGCATCTTTGGCCACTTTTGCGAAGGAAAAGTCGTTTCGCGGCAAAGGCCCTCTGTGTGTCGCACTTGTTGTTACCCGCCACGCTATGAAATACGGTCTGCCTCTTGATCCTGATGCGCTTGTGACGAGAGGCGGCGGCCAGGTTCTAGGACTCGGCAAAAGGGCCGTCCAGTCGGTGCTGGAAGAACACGGGATTGTACGCGTGTTGGCGGCCGAAGGTGGTCGGACAAGCCGCGGTAGCCTTCGGAATATGCGAGAGTACGTCAATTTCCTGAATGCACTGGGAGAGGAGGCCGACCTTGATGCCATTGAGACATTCTGGATCGATCGGGTCAAGAAGTTTTTCGCCGCTCGTCCATTCCGCCTCAGATTGGACGCCTCGCGTAGCCTGCGTACTGTCATCCGCGACGTAGTCGATCAAGCGCTTGAACGACAAAGAGAATCCGGTGGCACGAATTACGCCGGAGCCGTGCTACAGCACCTTGTCGGGGCGAAACTGGATTGTGCGCTTGGTGTCGGCAAATTCACGCACAACAGTTTCTCAACGGCGGATGCGCCCAGCGGCAGGTCTGGAGACTTTGTCATCGGCGATGTTGCGATCCATGTAACGACATCACCGGGGGAAGCCTTAATCGAACGGTGCCAGGGCAATTTGGACAGCGGCAACCTGCCGATGCTCGTGACTGTGGACCGAGGAATGCCGGTTGCTGTGGGCCTGGCAACAAACAAGGGCGTTGAAGAGCGAATCGATATTTTCGAAATAGAACAGTTCGTTGCCCTCAATTTGTACGAGCTCGGGCAGTTCAAGGGAGTCGGCCGAAAGACCGCCCTTAACAATCTTGTATCTCGGTACAACGAGATTGTCGAAGAGTTCGAAACCGACCCAAGCCTCAAGATCGAAATTCGAAGGTGAAAGAAGAATCTGAAAGGCGCAGCAACATTATGCGGGCGGTGAAGAGCAAGGACACCGGCCCAGAAATGGCGGTTCGACGTCTTGTGCACGGCATGGGTTATCGCTACCGCCTGCACAGGAAAGATCTACCCGGCAATCCTGACATGGTATTCGGTCCGAGACGAAAAGTGATTTTCGTGCATGGGTGTTTTTGGCATGGTCACTCGTGCAAGCGGGGCTGCCGGATTCCAAAAAACAACCGGGATTATTGGCTACAGAAGATTGAGCGAAACAGGGAACGGGATCGGGAAAATCTGCGAACATTGAAAAAGGGGGGTTGGCGAACGTTAGTAATGTGGGAGTGTCAAATCAAGGATAAGGGTGAGATGGAGCGCCGGATAAGAGGATTCTTGGACGGTGAGTAATTGCATGTGCAGTTTCAGTGCACTGAGCCAATGTAGAAACGCCCCGCAGTCGCGGGGCGCAGAGTTGCTCCACAGCCTGGACTCGAACCAGGAACCTACCGGTTAACAGCCGGTTGCTCTGCCATTGAGCTACTGTGGAATGCGCCGCGCAGAATAGCAGCGCCTGCCTGCACTGTCAAGCACGGCTTGCATTCGCGCCGGGCCCCGCTACCCTTGCCCTGCAGGCAGCCACAGGAGCGCAGATGGCCGACGCGTTGACGGTGCGCAAGGTCGAGACGAAGGCCGATTTTCGCATTTTCTTCGGCTTCCCCTGGCGCGTCCACGCGGGCAGCCCTGAATGGGTGCCGCCTTTACTCTCCATGCGCAAGGAACTGCTCGATAAAGAGAAAAACCCCGCCTGGCGCTACATGGAGGGCGAGTACTACCTCGCCTGGCGCGGCGCAGAGCCGGTCGGCACCATCGCCGCCTTCATCAACCACCGCCACAACGAAACGCACGACGAGCGCGTCGGCTGGTTCGGCGCCTTCGACGTGCTCGACGACCAGCAGGCCGCGTCCGCGCTGCTGGACAGCGCCGCTGACTACGTCCGCAGCCGCGGCTACGAGGCCCTGCGCGGCCCGCAAAGCTTCACCACGCACGAGGAATGCGGCCTGCTGATCGAGGGCTTCGGCCGACCCGTGTTGCTGATGCCCTGGAACCCGCCGCGTTATCAGGGGCACGTCGAACAGGCCGGCCTGGTCAAGTACGCCGACATGTACAGCTTCCTGATGAGCCGCGAGATGTCGGCCGACACTGGCCTGACGCAACGCCTGCAACGCATCACGCAGCAGGTGATGAAGCGCAACAAGATCGAGATCCGGCCGATTAACCGCAGGGACATGAAAGCCGAGTTCCGCCGCTTCCGCGAGCTTTACAACGACGCCTGGGACCGCAACCAGGGCTTCGTGCCCATGAACGACGCCGAACTGGACGCGCTGGTCGCCAGCCTCGGCCAGTTTCTCGATCCCGACTTCGCCTTCTTCGCCAGCGTCGATGGCGAGCTGGCCGGCTTCGTGCTCGGCATCCCGGACCTCAACCAGGTGCTGCAGAAGGCGGCCCCCCGCCCCGGCGTGCCGGAGCCGCTGACCCTGCTGCGCGCCGTCTGGCACTGGAAGCTGCGCCCGGTCATCGACACCGTGCGCATCCCCCTGCTGGGCGTGCGCGCACCCTTCCGCAACAAGGGCGTCGACGTTGCGCTTTACTATCACATCCTCGAGGCCTGTCAGGCGCATGCCCGTCTGCAGCAGGCCGACGGCGGCTGGATCCTGGAGAGCAACACCGAAATGATGAGCGTGGCGCGCAACATGCGTCTGCAGCCCTATCGCACGCACCGACTGTATGAGAAACGTTGGGGCGACTGAGGGACGCGGCGGCCCCTAGCCCGCGAGCCGGCGCAGCAGGTCCTCGGTGGCGCCGGCCGCGTCGCTTTCGCCTGAGAGCAGCGCCATCAGCGCGTTGCGCGCGCTGTTGACCGAGGCGCCCTCGTCGTCGCTGGCCAGGGGCAACACGGCGTTGTCCAGCAGTTCACGCGCGAAGTCGAGCCAGGGGCTGACCTCCAGCAACTCCCAGGCGCTGATGCGCGAGGGCAACATGGCGACGCTGCGCGCAAATTCGCTCTGGCGGCCGTTGCCCAGCATCCAGTCCAGCAAGGGCGTGGCCAGCGCCTGACGGTCCGAGCTGTCGGTCACCAGCACCCACATCCAGCCCTTCAGCGTGGCCGTGCGCGAACCGCCCATGGTGGGCACCGGCCCGTAACCGAGACTCGCGCCTTCCGCCTCCAGGGACAGCCAGTCGGCCGAATCGATCACGGCGGCGTCCAGATCGCCGATCAGCAAAGGCCCGACGTAGTCCGCCGCCGCGTCGTAACCGGTCACGGCGGGGTCCAGCAGTGACTGCGCCAGGGCAAGTTCATAGAACTGAAGGGTTTGAAGCCAGGCGTCAACGTCGCCGGGACGTTCTGTGCTGGTGGGCAAGCGGCCGCCGCCGGCCAGGTACTGGGCCAGCAGCAAATCGTTCATGAGGGCCGGCGCGGCGGCGGGAATCGCGAAGCGCGTCTCCGCCTCCAGCAAGGCCGCGAAACCGGCCGGCGGCTGGTCCCTGCGCTGCGGGCTCCAGGCCATGTGCTGCAGCGAAAGCAACCAGGGGAGGCCAAAGAGCTGACCGTTCATACGGCCCAGCTCCAGCGCGGCCGGGAAGAGGTCGTCGCGCAGGGCGGGCGTGATGCGCTCGTCCAGCGCCTGGATCAGCCCGTCCCTGGCGGCCGTCAGCATGTCGGAGCGGCGCATCAACGCCAGGTCGGGCAGCACGCCTGGCGCGACCGGACTGGCGGCGCGCAAGGTGGCGAGGACGCCATTGGGGCCCTCGTTGGCCTTGAGGCGCAGTTCCAGAGTGACGTCCCGTTGCGACGCCTGGAAGGCATCCAGCTGCGAGTTCAGCAACTCCCGCACTGCCGGGTCATCGCCCGGCGCCAGCAACTCCGGCCACCACAGCAGCAGTTTCGCCGGCGCGCTCGCCTGCGTGGCGCCGGTCGACGTGCCGGCGGCATCCTGGGAGGCAAGCGGCCGGACAGCGCCCAGCAACAGGACGCACAGCAGGGTGGCGCGCAGCCAGGGGCGACGATCGGGCATCACAGTCGGGATGCTCATGCTGGGGACAGGAGTCTCTGGTTTGGGTCAGCGGAGAGAGTGGGATTCGAACCCACGGTGCCCTTGCGGACACACCTGTTTTCGAGACAGGCCCAATCAACCACTCTGGCATCTCTCCCGTAGGGAAATACTACAAATGCGGGCGGCTTATGGCAAGTCCAGCCGGACGCTTGCCTGGCGCAGGCGGCGGAAGAAGGCCTGCAGTTGCCGGGTCGCCTCCGCCGCCAGCACGCCGCCGCGGCACTCGACGCGATGATTCAGCGCGGGATGCTGCAAGAGATCGAGGACACTGCCGGCGGCGCCCGCCTTGGGGTCGGCGGCGGCGAAGACCAGGCGCGGCAGACGGGCCA
>CAXXWG010000026.1:0-107767 GCA_963667305.2 Aggregatilineales bacterium
CCAACGCCTCGTAATCGAATGCCATTGTCTGTCCCCGCATTCCTCCGGACGCGCTCATGGTACTGCATTTTGCGAAGCATTCAAAATCTGCACGGACAAGGGGGCAGGAGTGACCCCCGTTCAAACATTAATCCCGTCTGAACGGGGGTGGCAGGGGGCGGCGAAGCGAGGCGACATGGTGTACACTGGCAGCAGGTGTCGAAAACGAAGGGAATCGCGATGGCGCTCATCCTGCTGCTGGTCGGAATCGTCCTGATCGCGCGGCAACGGGTCGATTACGGGTCGCTCAGGACGGCGGGACGGCACGTGCGGGCGGCGGGAGTCCTGTTGACGCTGCCGGCCTTGACGTCGCTGCTGATGAACGGCCTCTTTGTGCCGCTGGCCTTTGGCAGCAACGCCAGCGCCGCCTCATTCGCCCAGGGCGTGATCGGTCTGGTTGAATTCCTGGGTATGGTGCTGGTCGCCGTCCTCGCCTGGTTCCTGCTCGGCGAATCGCCGAATGCGCCGCGCCTGCCGGGCCTGCTGGGCGATCTGCAGGATGAGGCGCGCGAACAGCGTGCGACGGGCCGGGCCGCTGCCCCTTCACGACCGGGCGGTCTCAACCTGCCGGGGTTGTCGATGCGTCCCGGCACCCAACGCGAAACCTTTCCCAGCGTGATGTCGCTCAGCGAGGCGGCGCTTTACATGGAAGTCAGCGAGGACGACATCCTGCAATGGATTGAGGAAGGTCGCCTGGCCGCCTCACGCGAGAACTACCACTATCGCATTGCGCGTTCGCAACTGGACGAATTGCAGTAGCGGCGCGTTTCAGCAGGTGACGTAGAAACCCAGGCCCCGCAGCAGGTCGGACAGCAGGGGGATCTGTCCCCACAGACAGAGGCTGTCAATGGCGACCACCATCGCGAGCGTGAAGCAGCAACAGAGCAACAACAACGCAATGCAGCCGATGCCTATCCAGCGCATGGTGCTGCGGCGCGGCTCTTCCTCCTCTTCCGGCAGGTCGTAGGGGTCGTAGTCGTAGGCGGGCGCCGGTTCATCCAGCACCTCGCGCGCGACAACCTGGCGGGCCGGAGCGGGCACTTCTGCCGCTTCGGGGGCGGCCGGCAAGGGCGCAACTTCTGCCGCGGGCTCACTGCCCGCCGCCTCACGTGACCAGGGGCCGGTCGCCACAGCAATGCCTTCGGTACCGGGCACACGCTCGTAGGCCAGGGTGACCGTTTCGCCCATGCCGATCATGTCGCCGTTGTGCAGCGAGCGGGCGCCGCTCAGACGCTGGCCGTTGACGAAAGTGCCGTTGGTGGAGCCGAGGTCCTCCAGCACATAGCCGCCGCCGCGACGGCGACGCAGGCGCAGATGCTGGCGGCTGGCTTCGGCGTCGTTGAGGACGATGTCGTTGCTGACGTCGCGGCCGACGGTGACCAGTTCGCCATCGAGGTCCCAGCTCTGGCTGGGTGTGGGGCCCCTGCGAACAACCAGACGAAAACGGTCACTCCCCTGTTGCATGGCGCTGATCCCATGTGCGTTGCTGCGATGGGCGGGATGGTACCACGCCAACCATGCCATTGCTACAGACCTGTTACGACCGGTCATGAGAAGGCGCTGTGCTATACTGGCGGCGGCAGGCTCGGCAGGGACCAACTCCTATGGCAGGCGACACAGGCAGGGAAGGCGCGGTGAGTCTGCTGTGGCCGTGCCGCGACGATCCGCCTCCGCCGCTCCCCGCTGCGCGCTGGCACACGGCGGACCTCAATCTGGAGCCCCTGCTCTCCCTGCTGGTCATCGATCCCCGCTGGCGCCGCAGTACGCAGAATCTCCTGCTGCAAGCGCTGACGGACCCGGCCCACATCAACTGGCGCCTCGACGTCATCGAGGATCTGCTGCATTGTCCGGCGCTGGCTGGCGGGCTGGAATCCGCCCTCGACATTCTGCAGACCCTGCAGGGATACATGGCGCGGCCACAGTGGGACCAGGACGAATTGCAGAAGGTGACCTGGCGCCTCGGGGAGCTGGAAAGCCTGGTCGACTGCGTGACGCTGCTGAACGACGCGCTGGCGGAGGCCGGCCCGGCGCTGCGCTCCGAAGCCCTGTGCGCCTTGCGCCAGCAAATGGCGACCATCGCCGCCGACCCGCTGTTTCAGGAGCTGCAGGCGGAACTGCCCGACCTGCTGGAGCAGATTCGCAGCATGCAGGCCATCACCATCGGCATCAACCTTGACGGTCAGTTGCGCCCGGTCGAGGCCACGCTGCTGGCCATTCACCAGCAACCCTTCCGCGGGGACACGCTGTCTCTCTTTCAGCGCCTTGGCGGCGCGCGACCCGGGCCGGAGGGCATCGGGCCGTTGCACCGCGCAGAGGATGGCGCGGGCCGCGGCGCGCGCCTGAAAGAGGGCGACAGCCCCCTGCTGGAGCCCTTGTTCCGCGACCTGAACGACGTGCTCAACGAGATTTGCCGGCCGCTGGCCGGTGCGCTGCGCCGCTACACACGCATCAGTGGACGGGACCTGCTGCTGTTGCAGGAGGAAATCGCCTTTTTCCTCGGCGCCCTGCGCCTGATTGACCATCTGCGCGCCTGCGGCCTGCCAGTGTGCCGGCCGCAAGCGGCCCCGGCAGAAGCGCGTTTGTGCGCCCTGCGCGGCCTGGTCAACATCAATCTGGCCCTGCAACTGGCGCCGGCCGGTCAGGCGCGCCCGCTGGACGGGGAAATCGTCGGCAACGACGCCGACTTTGGCGCCGCCGGCCGTATCTTTGTCCTCACCGGACCCAACCGCGGCGGCAAGACCACCTGGACGCAAGCGCTCGGTCTGGCGCAGGTGCTGCTGCAGGCCGGCCTGTATCTGCCGGCTGAAGCGGCGCGCATGAGCCCCGTTGACGGGCTTTTCACACATTTCGCCACAGCCGAGAACCCCCTGCTCGCCAGCGGCCGCCTCGGCGAGGAGGCGCAGCGTCTGGCGGCCATCTTCGGTCAGGCCACGCGTCACAGCCTGCTGCTATTCAACGAGTCCCTGGCCAGCACCAGCGCCGGCGAAAGCTTCTGGCTGGCGCGCGACATATTGCGCGCGTTGCGCCTGCTGGGCGCGCGGGCCCTCTTCGCCACGCACCTGCACGAACTGGCCGCGGATGCCGACGCCATCAACGCGGACACCGACGGTGACAGCGAAGTGGTCAGCCTTGTGGCGCAGGTGCGCGAGGACGACGCCGACGGCGCCATGGCGCAACGGACCTTCCGCATCGTGCCGGGCCCGCCCCTGGGCCACAGCCACGCGCGTGAAATCGCGGCGCATTATGGCATCAGCTTCGAGCAACTGCGCGCGCAGTTGCTGGCGCGCAACGGGTTGACGCCGGAGGCGGAGCGCGGAGAGGCCGGCTGAGTCCGTGGCCAAGTCGCTGCCGCAGGTCGGCTTTCTGACCGGCGACATCGGGCAGCGCCATGGCTGGGCGCGTTACAGCCATGACCTCTTACTGGCGCTGCAGCGCGCCGGGTTGCCATTCATCGTGGTCAGCGCCCGCAACAGCCCGCCCCATGAATCGCTGGAACAGCAGCGTTTGCTGCCCGACTTCGTGCCGGCGGCGCGGCAGACTCTGGCGCGCAGCCTGCTGGCGAGCCCCGCCGTGGCGCGCGCCTTGCGGGATTGCGACCTGCTGCACAGCCTGATCGAACCCTGCGCCGTTTGCGGCCAGCGGGTCGCGGGCCGGCGGCCGCACCTGGTGACGGCGCACGGCAGTTACCTGCAATTGCTGACGCAACGCCGCTGGCCGGCCGGCGCGCTCTGGCGGCGGTCGCTGGCGCGATCGCAACTGGTCTGCGTCAGCCGCTACACAGCGCGGGTCGCGCAAGACTTGTTGCCGGGCGCACAACCCCTGGTGATTCCCAACGGCATCGACGCCAGCCGTTTCGACCGGCCCGTCACGCCCCGGCCGGTTGACGGCCCGACGGTGCTTTCCGTGGGCGCGCCCAAGGCGCGCAAGGGCACGCTGCAACTGCTGCGGGCCATGGCGCGGGTCATCGCCGACCTGCCGCAGGCGCGTTGCGTCATCGTCGGCAACCTGCGCGACGCGCCGGACTACGTCGAGCGGCTGCGCGCCGAAATCCGCAGGCTCGGTCTGGAACAACGGGTGACCTTGACGGGCCAGGTGGACGAGCCGACCCTGCTCGCCTGGTACGCGGCGGCGCAGGTCTTTGCGCTGCCCTCGCTGAACGTCGGGCCCCGCTTCGAGGGTTTCGGACTGGCGCATCTGGAGGCCGGCGCGGCCGGTCTGCCTGTCATCGGCACCCGTGACTGCGGCGCGGAGGACGCCATTGTGGAGGGCGAGACCGGCCTGCTGCTGCCCCAGCAGAACGTGGAAGCGGCGTTGGCGGAGGCCATTGCGGGCCTGTTGCGTGACCGGCAACGGGCGCAGCGCATGGGCGCCGCCGGTCGCGCGCGGGCGCAGCAGCAGACCTGGGCGCGCGTGGCTGACGAGCTGATCGCGCACTACCGGCGGCTGGCGGCGCGATGACGTCCCTGGCGGCGGCCCTGCGCGAGTTTCTGCGACGCAAGTTTGTGCGCGACACGCTGACGCTGCAGCTGGGACGCCTGGCAGTCGTGGGCCTGGGGATGATCGCCTGGGTCTTTGTGCCGGCGCGCCTGGGCCCTTTCAACTACGGTCTCTTCGCCCTTGCGCTCACCTTTCTCAACATCTGGCGCACGCTGAACCTGAGCGGCATGGCGGTCAGCATTGACGCGCTGCTGCCGGCGGCAGTGTCCACCAGCGACCGGGAGGAGGTCCTCGATCTGCTGGCGATCGCCATCAAGGTCACCCTGGTGTGGGCCTTGTTCAGTCTGGCGGTTTTGGCGGTCCTCGGGCCGGCGCTGGCGGCGCTGCTCTACCGCGAGCCCGTAACGCCGCTGCCGGGATACGGACTTAATTTCGCCACTCTGGCCGGCTTCGAGACCGTGGGCAACACCGAGGTCGGCTCGCTGGCGGCCTGGCTGGCGTTGATTCTGGTCTTTGATCCACTTTACCTGCTGGCCCAGTCCTGTTTCCGGGCGCGCCGCGCGATGCGCCAGGCGGCCCTGCTGATGACCGTCAACCAGGTGGTGTTGACCACCCTGCAGGTACTGGCGGCGCTGCTGTGGCCCACGGCCGCCGCCCAGGTGGCCGCGCGGGTGCTCTTCTCCGTCGTGGCAACGCTGCTCGGCCTGGCGCTGTACCTGCGGCACCGGCAGAACAATGGCGGTTTGTGGCCGTCACCGGGGGAGGTGTTGCGGCGCAGCATCCACGTTTCGCTGCGGGGTTACTGGCGCTTCGGCCTAGCCAACGCGCTGGACAAGAACCTCTCCGGCCTGTTCCAGTTCCTGCCGGTGCAGCTGGTCGGCGTACTGGCCGGGCAGGCCGCCGCCGGTTACGTGCATCTGGGCCTGCGCCTGATCGACCGCAGCAGCATCCTGACCCAGGGCGTGCAGGACAACATGCAGGCGATCGTCCCGCAGGCGGTGGGGCGCGGCAATTTCATACGGCTCTGGTACAACTTCCGGCGCGTATTGCTGGCGTTGCTGCTGGGCGGCGTGCTCGTCTATGCGGCCCTGTTGCTGGTCGCCCCGCTGGTGATGGTGCCGCTCTTCGGCGAAAAGTGGCGACCGGTCTTGCCGCTGATCCCGGCCCTGGCGGTCTTCGGCCTGGCGACAACGCTGGGCGGTATCTTCGGCCCGCTGTATCGCGCGCTGGACCTGGTGATGCGTATGGTCTGGATGCGCGTGTTGCTGCTGCTGCTGATCCTGCCGCCGGGCGCCTTGCTGGTCAGGGAGACCGGCGCGAACGGCGGAGTCTGGATCATCAACGCCCTGTATCTGATCTCCATCGGCTTGACGGTCCTGCTGACCCTGCCGACCCTGTACCGGCACATCCGCGCGGAGCGGGAAACCGTGACCGTCCGGACCTGATGCCGCCCGGTTTTTTGTGAAGGGGTGTGTGCGCATGAACATCCTGATCGGCGCTGGTACGCGCAACGTGGGGCCCGTGAAGGCCCGCGCCCCCTGCCTGTGAATCCCGACGCCATCGCCTGATCGGCGCCGGCCCCAACGGCCTGGCTGCCGCCATCGCCCTGGCGCAGGCGGGCCTGCAGGTGCGCGTATACGAGGCGCAGGCGGAAATCGGCGGCGGCCTGCGTTCCGCCGAACTGACCCTGCCCGGTTTCACCCACGATTACTGCTCGGCGGTGCACCCGCTGGCGCTGGCCTCGCCCTTTCTGCGCGCCCTGCCGCTGGCGGACCATGGTCTGGAGTGGGTGCAGCCGCCCCTGCCGCTGGCCCACCCTCTGGACGGCGGTCGGGTGGTGACGCTGCAACGCTCGCTGGCAGCCACGGCGGCCAGTCTGGGGCGCGACGGGAAATGGTGGCGGCGCCTGTTCGGCCCGCTGGTGAGGCAGCACGAGGCGCTTTTCGACGAGGTGCTGGCGCCGCTGCACCGGCCGCGGCGACCGCTCTTGCTGGCGTGTTTCGGCCTGCCGGCCCTGCTGCCGGCGACGACGCTGGCGCATCGTCTGCTGCGCAGCGAGGAAGCCCGCGCCCTGCTGGCCGGAAACGCCGCCCACGGCATCCTGCCGCTGGAACGTTCGCCCTCCAGCGCTTTCGGCCTCGTGCTGGTGGCGCTGGCGCACAGTGTCGGCTGGCCCTCGCCGCGGGGCGGCGCCCAGGCCCTGGCGAACGCGCTGGGCTCGCTGTTGCGCTCGCTGGGCGGCGAGATCTGCAGGGACCATGAAGTCACCACGCTTGACGAGCTGCCGCCGGCGCGCGCTTTCCTCTGCGACGTGACGCCGCGGCAACTGTTGCGCCTGGCCGGGGAGCGCCTGCCGCCGCGTTACCGTCGCGCGCTGGCGCGTTACCGTCACGGCCCGGGAGTCTTCAAGATCGACTACGCGCTGGCGGCGCCGATCCCCTGGGCGGCGGCGGCCTGCCGGCAGGCGGGCACCCTGCATCTGGGCGGCTCCATCGACGAGATTGCGGCGGCGTTGCGCGCAGTCTGGCGCGGCCAGGTCAGTGATCGGCCCTTTGTGCTGCTGGGCCAGCAAAGCCTGTTCGACGACGCGCGCGCGCCACAAGGTCAGCACAGCGCCTGGGCCTACTGCCACGTCCCGCACGGTAGTCCGGTCGATATGACGGCGCGCGTGGAGGCGCAGATCGAACGCTTTGCGCCCGGCTTCCGCGAGGTGGTGCTGGCGCGGCACAGCCTGAACGCCCGGCAACTTGAAATCCATAACCCCAACCTGGTCGGCGGCGACATCGCTGGCGGCGTGCAGGACCTGACGCAGCAATTCGCGCGGCCGGTCAACGCGCTGCGGCCCTATGCCACGCCCGCGCCGGATATCTGGCTCTGCTCCTCGTCCACGCCGCCGGGCGCCGGCGTACACGGCATGTGCGGCTGGCACGCGGCCCAGGCTGTACTGGGGGCCCGGATGATGTAGGGGCGACATACCATGTCGCCCGTGTGCGACAGGACACGACAGGGCGGGCGATTTGATAAATCGCCCCTACAAGTGTCCGAAATTTGTGTAGGGGCGACATGGTATGTCGCCCGTCGCCATGCGACCGCCGGGCGTGATGCGGGCGATTTGATAAATCGCCCCTGCGATTGTCCGAAATTGGTGCAGGGGCGACATACCATGTCGCACGCCGCCTTGCGGGCGTCGGGACAATGCGGGCGGGTGATTTGATAAATCGCCCCTACGAATGCCCAAATGCGGTGTAAGGGCGACATACCATGTCGCCCGTCTGGACTCCGCCCGGCGGCACGGCTACACTGACCCGCAGGCAAGAGCGAGGACTGGTCATGCAGATCGAAGCCGTGGGCGTGGTGCGCTCGCCGGTCAGGGAAGCCGTGGAGGCGAACTGGGGCGACGTCGTCGCCGAGATTCACCTGCGTCCGGAGCTGGCGCCTGGCCTGCAGGGCATCGAGCAATGGTCGCACGTGATGGTGGTCTATTCCATGCACGAGGCCAGCTTTGACCTCGAAAAGGACCTGGTGCATCGCCCGCGGGACCGGGCCGACATGCCCGAACTGGGGGTTTTCGCCCAGCGCGACCGGGTGCGCCCCAACGGCATTGGCGTCTCCGCGGCCGAGATCATCGCGGTGACCGACAACGTGCTGACCGTGCGCCGCCTCGACGCCATTGACGGCACGCCCGTGCTGGATATCAAGCCCTGGGCGGAAGTCTATGACAACGTTTCCGGCGCCCTGACGCCCTTCTGGTTCCTGCGCCTGATGCAGGGCTACTTCTAGTTCGCCCCTCCGCTTTCACGATGAACGACCCGAGCGACGTCACCCACCTGGGCATCGGCGACGCGCTGAAGCTGCTGCGTGAGCGCCAGCTCTCCGCCGTGGAATTGACGCAGGCATACATCGACCGCTGCGAAGCGCTGGAGCCGCAGCTGCGGGCCTGGTTGCGCTTCACGCCGGAGCTGGCGCTGGCGGCCGCCGAACGCGCCGACGAGGCCTACCGGGACGGGAGGGCCGGGCCGCTGGCCGGCATCCCCCTGGGAATCAAGGACGTCTTCTCCACCAGGGGAATCGAGACCACCTGCGGCTCCAATATCCTGCGCGGCTATCGCCCGCCCTTTTCGGCCACGGTGGTGGAAGGGCTGGAAGCGGCCGGCGCCGTCTTCCCGGGCAAACTCAACATGGACGAGTTCGCCATGGGCTCCACCACCGAAAACTCGGCTTACTTCCCGACGCACAACCCCTGGGACCCGACGCGCGTGCCCGGCGGCAGCAGCGGCGGCAGCGCGGCGGCGGTCGCGGCGGGCATGGTGGCCGGCGCGCTGGGCAGCGATACGGGCGGCAGCATCCGGCAGCCGGGCGCCTTCTGCGGCATTCCGGCGCTGAAACCCTCCTACGGCCGCTGTTCGCGCCACGGCCTCGTCGCCTTCGGCTCTTCGCTGGATTGCCCGGGGCCGATGGCGCGCAGCGTGGAGGACCTGGCGCTGCTGCTGCAGGTCATCGCCGGCCACGACCCGCGCGACGCGACCAGTCTGCCGGCGGAGGTGCCGGACTATCGGGCGGCGTTGAGCGGCGACATTCGCGGCCTCACGGTCGGCATCCCGGAATCGTATTTTGGCGCGGGGCTGCAGCCGGAAGTGGAGCGGGCCGTGCGCGCGGCCATCGCGCAACTGGAAGCGCTGGGGGCGGAATTGCGCCCCGTCCAGCTGCCGCACAGCGAGCACAGCGTGGCGACCTATTACATCATCGCGCCGGCGGAAGCCAGCGCCAACCTTGCCCGTTACGACGGCGTGCGCTACGGCCAACGCGTCGAAGGCGAGGGCATGTGGCCGACCTGGCGCGCCACCCGCGGCGAGGGCTTCGGCGCGGAGGTCAAACGACGCATCATGATCGGCACCTACGTACTCTCGGCGGGCTACTACGACGCCTGGTACGGCAAGGCCCAGGCCGTGCGCACCCTGATTAAACGCGACTTTGACGAGGCCTTCCGCGAGGTCGACCTGATCGCCGCGCCGACGACGCCGACCACCGCCTTCCGCATCGGCGAAAAGCGCGACGATCCGCTGCAGATGTACCTGCAGGATATTTTCACCCTGCCGCCCAGTCTGGCGGGCATCGTCGGCCTGAACCTGCCCTGCGGCTTCGACGACGAGGGCCTGCCGATCGGCTTCCAGTTGATCGCGCCCTCCCTCGGCGAGGCGCTGGCGCTGCGCGTCGGCCACGCCTACGAGCGGGCCACTGACTGGCAGCGGCGGCCGCCCACGCCCGTCTGACCCCTGTGGATGCGGACGCGGCCCGGTCCTTTTATCTCAGCGAGGTCTGGCCGCGCCTGCACGACGAAACGCGCGCGCGCCTGCGCGAACGCTGGCCGCGGGTCCGCCTGGAGCCGGAACCCGGTTATCCGCCACTGGCCGACCTGCCGCTGCGCATGCTCTGCGGTCTGACCGGCAGCGGCAAGTCCACCACACTGGCCGCGCTGCGCGCCAGTGGACGCTGGCAGTATTGTGACGACCTGCCCTCGCGTCGCGACCTGGCGGACCTGGTCATTATTCCGGCGGCCCAGGTGCACAGCGGCGCGGTCATCGCACCGGTGCGCGACCGCGGCGAACGCTTTCGCTGGACGCAGGTCTTCGCGCAGGAAATTTGCCGGGGTGGCTCGGCGACGGCTTTCAGCTGGCTTCACTATCGTCACAATGGAGCTACGCCCCTGCTCAGCGAGGGTTTGCGCGGCGCGCGCGAGATTGACGCGGCCCTGCGTCGCTTCCCGCGCTGGCGCATCGTGGAACTGTGGCTGGACCCGCTCACCCGCCTGCAGCGACTGAGCGGTCGCAACGATGCCTTCGACGCGCTGGCAAGGGGTGACGCGGACCTGGGGCATCTGCCCGTCGCGTTGCGTGCAGAGGCGCGGCAGTTGCTGGCCGCCGGGAAGATCAGCAGCCGCGCCCTGACAATCGCCGCCGCCGAGGCGAAAAACTATGGTGACCGCCCCTGGCCGGGCGCGGCCGCCAACTATCGCTGCCTGCCTGTGGACCAGCTCACGCCGGAGGCGACGGCCCACGCGGTCGGCGAGTTTCTCTTCGCCGGGGAGGCGTCATGACGACGGTTAAAAGGGGTCCAGGTCCTGCCTTACCCCCTGCGGCTGAAACGGCCGCTGCACTGGGGTAAAGGCCAAAGTCTGGCGGAGCCGGTGCACGTGCTGGTCGGCGTCGAGTTGACGGACGGCGCCCGCGGCGTCGCCGAGGCCCCGCCAAGGCCCGGCATCTACGGTGAGACGGTCGACTCGATCTGCGCCATCATCGAGCAGGAGCTGGCGCCGCGTCTGATCGGGCAGCAGGTACAGGACTTCAGGGACCTGGCGCGGCTGCAGGCGCAACTGACGGCCATTCGCAACAACCACACGGCCCGCGGCGCGCTGGACCTGGCGCTGCACAGCGCCCTGGCGCGCTCGCGCGGCATCCCCCTGGCGCAGTTGATTGAGGCCACGCGACCGACCATCCGCGTCAGCAGCATCGTCAGCAGCGGCGAGCGCGACAATGTGCTGCAGGAAGCGCAGGAGGCGGTCGCAGCCGGCCTGCGCGTACTGAAGGTCAAGGTGGGCAGGGCCTTCGCGCGCGACCTCGAGACCCTGCGCGAATTGCGCGAGGTCCTGGGCGAGGGCGTGACACTCTACGCCGACGTCAACGAGTGTTTCAACGCGGAAAATGCCCGGGCGCGTCTGGCAGCGCTGGCGGCGCTGGACGTCCTGTGGTGCGAGGAGCCGCTGCCGGTGACGCAACTGCGGGAACGGGCGGCCCTGCGCGCGGACAGTCCCTTGCCGCTGATCGCCGACGACTCGGCCTTCAGCCTGGCGGAACTGGAGCGCGAACTGGCGCAGGACAGCTTCGACATCCTGAACGTCAAGACGGCGCGCAACGGCTTCAGCGAGGCGTTGGCGATGGAAGCGGCGGCGCTGGCCGGGGGCAAGGGCGTCATGGTCGGCTCGCAGGCCGGTTCCATGATTGGCTGCCTGCACGCCCTGCTGTTCGGCGCGCGCGAGGGCGTCGCCTACCCGGTCGAGGGCAGCTTTTTCCTGCGCATCAAGGACCACTACGCGGGCCTGCTGCCGATTGAGGACGGGTCGGTGCAACTGGCGCAGGTGGAGGCGGCGCTGGCGCAGGTCGAGAACGACCTGCTGCGACGCCTGGATGGCGACAAGGGTGTGGATTAAAGTGAAGGGCGTTCCCATTGCGCAGCAGCGGAACTTGTGTAATATAGAACAATCCGCCCGCCCCGCTGCGGGCAGGCAAGGCGCACCACCCCGGAGAGACCGCAGCGCATGAACCCATCCAACAACTCGAACAGCCTGATGACGGTGGTCTGGATCCTGGTGGCCTTCGTGCTGCTGGTGGTCGGCGGCCTGATCATCGCCGAGGCGACCCCCCTGGTGCTGCCGCCAGCGGCCTCCGCCGAGGCGGTGCAGGTGGACGAACTCTTCAAGATCCTGATGGCGCTGGGCGGATCGATCTGGCTGCTGGTGCAGGGCGCCGTCATTTATTCGGTCATTCGCTTTCGCGCCCGCCCCGGCGACGACAGCGACGGCGCTTCCATTCACGGCAACAGCACGCTGGAATTCGTCTGGACGCTGATTCCGTCCATCACCGTGGTCATTCTGAGCATCATCAGCTTCCAGGTGTGGGTCAACATCACGACGGCGCAGGAAAACGCGCAGGTGGTCGAGGCGCGCGGCGCCCGTTTCCTGTGGTCCTTTTCCTACGACATCCCGGGCGAGACGCAGAATGTTAACTCGACCGTACTGCACACCTGGGTCGGGCAGCCGGTAGTGCTCAACCTGGAGACGGCCGACGTCAACCACGCCTTCTGGGTGCCCTCGATGCGCATCAAGCAGGACCTGCTGGCCGGACGCAGCACCGAGGCGCGCTTCACGCCGATTCTGGCCGGCGAGTACCCGGTGGTCTGCGCCGAACTCTGTGGCAGCGGCCACGGCGACATGCATTCCAGCATCGTGGTGCACGAGGACGAGGCCAGCTTCCTCGACTGGTTCGATGAGGAAGCATTCATCATCCTCAACCCGCCGGATGATCCGGCCGAGGGCGGTCAGTTGCTGATGACCGCCGGCGGCGTGGCCGGGCTTTACGCCTGCGCCGGTTGCCACACGCTGGAGGCGCTGGGCTGGGATGCCATCGTCGCGCCCAACCTGGAAAATGTGGCCGACCGCGCCGCGACGCGCGTGCCGGGCATGGAAGTCGAGCGCTACCTGCTGCGTTCGCTCTTTTTCCCCGGCGAGTTCCTGGTGCCCGGTTACGACAACCTCATGCCGCAACACCAGTATCAGGACCCCGAGGAAGCCAACTACATGCCGCTGGACGAGGCCCTGGACATCGTGGCCTACCTCTGTACGCTGACGGCCAGCGGCGAGTCCGCCTGCAACGTCGACATGCTGCCGGACGTGATGACAGAAATGGGAATGGGATAAGAGAGACGCCATGGCCACCATAACTGCCACTCCCGGTCTCGGATCGCGGACGACGGAAGGGGCGGCCATTCGCGCCGCCGACCTGCTGCGCTGGTCCCTGGATCACAAGGTCATCGGCCTGCAATACATGGCCTCGTCGCTCTTCTTCTTCATCGTGGGCGGCACGATGGCCATGCTCATCCGCTGGGAGCTGCTGACGCCGGCGCTGGACCTGATGGCGGACGGCACACAATACAACGCCCTGATGACAATTCATGGCTCGGTGATGATCTTCCTGTGGATCATTCCGATGATGGCCGGCTTCGGCAATTACCTCGTGCCCCTGATGCTGGGCGCCAAGGACATGGCCTTCCCCTGGCTCAACGCCTTCGCCTTCTGGCTGATCCCGCCGGCGGGCGTGTTGATGATCGCCGGCTGGCTGGTGGGCCCGCCGGAAGCCGGCTGGACCTCCTATCCGCCGCTGAGCACGCTGTTCAGCCCGGACGGGCAGACGATGTGGGCCATGTCGCTGCATCTGCTGGGCGTTTCCTCCATCCTCGGCGCCATTAATTTTGTGGTCACCATCCGCAACATGCGCCCGGCGGGCATGACCATCTGGAAAATGCCGCTCTTCGTGTGGGCGGTGCTGGCCACGGCCATCATCCAGGTGCTGGCCACCCCCTTCCTCACCGGCGGCCTGACGCTGCTGATCCTTGACCGCACGGCGGGCACCAGCTTCTTTGACCCCGGCAGCGGCGGCGACGTCCTGTTGTGGCAGAACGTCTTCTGGTTCTACAGTCACCCGGCCGTCTACATCATGATCCTGCCCGGCTTCGGCATGGTCTCCGAGGTGCTGGCGGTACACGCGCGCAAGCCGGTCTTCGGTTACCGCGCCATCGGCCTCTCCAGCATGTCGATCGCGCTGGTGGGCTTCACCGTCTGGGCGCATCACATGTTCACCAGCCTGCAGCCGGCGCTGCGCATCCCCTTCATGATCACCTCGATGATCATCGCCGTGCCGACGGGCATCAAGATATTCAGCTGGCTGGGCACCATCTGGGGCGGCAAGATCCGCTTCACCGCGGCCATGCTCTTCGCCCTCGGTTTCATCACCTTGTTCGTCTTCGGCGGTATCGGCGGCATTTTCCTGGCGGCGGTGCCGGTGGACATTCACCTGCACGACACCTACTTCGTGGTCGGTCACTTCCATTTCGTGCTCTTTGGCGGCAGCGTCTTTCTGATCTTCGCCGGCATTTACCACTGGTTCCCCAAGATGACCGGGCGGCGCATGAACGAGCGCCTGGGCCAGCTGCACTTTGTGACGACCTATATCGGCACCTTTTTCACCTTCGTGCCGCAGCACATCGCCGGCGCCCTCGGTCTGCCGCGACGGGTGGCCATGTACGACCCCGCCTTCACCAATATCAACACCGTCATCAGCCTCGCCGCCTTCCTGCTGGGCATTTCGTCGCTGATCTTCATGTACAACATCCTGCGCAGCCTGAGCCATGGCGAGCGCGTCGGCGGCAACCCCTGGCGCGGCCTGACGCTGGAGTGGGCCACGACCTCGCCGCCACCGCCCTGGAACTTCCGTGGCGATCCGGTGCCCTTCGACGACCCTTACGGCTATGGCTCCGACGAGTCGGGCCCCTACCTCGACGCGGTCGAGCGGCGCTTCCCGGCCCCTGAGGAAGCCGCCGGGGCATGACGGAACGGCCATGTCCCAGGAGTCACTGACGCCCGCGGAGCTGTTGCAGCAACGCAACCGCCGCACCGGTCTGACCATCTTTCAGATCTCCTGGATCCTGGTCTTCGTCTGCCTGGTCATCGTCAACTGGCAGTTGCGCGGCAACCACCCCAGCTGGCCGCCGCCGGGCGTGAACGCGCCATCCGCGCTGCTGCCCGGTCTTGCCACCCTGGGTCTGCTGGCCAGCGCCTGGCTGGCGCGGGCGGCGACGCGTTCGCTGGCGGCGGGGAGCCGGGCCGCCTTCCGCCGGCAGTGGCGCGCGGCCCTGGCGCTCGGCGCGCTCTTCCTGCTGGTGATGGGATACGAATGGCTGAGCATTCCGGTATCGGGCATTTACAGCGACGTGTTTCGCATGATGACGGCCTTTCATCTGCTGCACGCGCTGGCAATCGGCCTGTTTATGAGTATGATTGCGCGGGGCGCAGGCGCCGGCCGCGTCTCTGCGCAGAACCTGTGGCCGGCGGAGGGCGCGACCGGTTTGTGGTATTTCGTGGTGGTCGCGTGGCTGTTGTTCTTCCCGGTGCTTTATCTGATCTGAGCCGGGCCGCTGCGCCGCTGAAGGAGGAGTGAATGCAACCTGGACCGGGCCGCGCGCTGCCGATGGGCATCCTCGGCTTTCTGGCCGGTATGGGCCTCCTGGTGCTGATCCGTTACCTGCAGAGCCTGCAGCCCTACATGGAGCCGCAACTGGGCATCGTGCTGGGCACGGCGCTGGCGGCGGCCGGTTTCATCTACGGCATGGGCGCCTTCGACCCGCTGATGAACACGCACGCCCACGAACCGGCAGAAGGCGAGGAGGAACACGCCCACGAGGAGGCGGAAGAGGAAGCCGAAGACGATCCGGACCGGGTACTCGGCGGCTGGCTGTGGCTGAGCAGTTCGCTGCTGATCCTGCTGCTGATCGTCATCGCCGCCTTTGCCCTGCTGCCCGAGGGACCCGGCCTGCGAATTTCCGGGGACCCGCTGGCCGACTTTGCCTCAATCGGCGTGGTGCAGCTGCAGCTGGGCGACGCGACCTTCGAGATGACACAACTGACCCTGCTGGCGGCCTTTGTCATCTTCATGTTTCTTTCGCTGGGCATCGCGGCCGGCGCCATCGGCCTGCTGATGCATACCCTGCACAACGGTCTGACGATTGTCAGCGACGTCGGTCACACACCCATGCAACGGGAACTGCTTGCCGGCGACACGCCGGGCGACACACCCGCGCTGCTGCGCCAGGGGATCCTGGTCGCGGCGGTGGTGGCCGTCTTCGCCGCCCTGGACCGCCTGGTGGGCACGCCGGTCACCAACGAGTTTGTGACGCTCTCTTTCTTCATTGGCGCGGCGGCGGTCTTCACCTGGAGTCTGCTGCTGCTGGGTCTGGTCGTCCGCATCGTGGCGCGGCAGTTGCACTGGGCCTGGGTGATCCGCGCGCTGGTGATCCTGACGGTAGCGGGCGTCACGCTGAACGTCATCGATTTTGTCGTCATCTGGCTGGTTGTGAGCCAGTTCAACCCGACGACGGCGGCTGTTTTCAACCTGGTGTTGTTGCTGGCGCTGGCGGCGACGGGCATGCGCGCCGCCCTGTGGTTCAGCATCGTGTCCGGCATTTTGTTACCACTCTTCTACTTTGTGCTGATCGGGCTGGTGGTGCCTTTCGCGCCGCCCCTGCTCTTCGGCATCTCGGCCGGCAATGCCCTGCTGATCACGGCGCTGGTGCTGCGGCCGAAATTCCTGAAGGACTGGCTGGGCCGGGGCGCCGGCTGGGCAGCCATTCAGTTGCGGCGACTGCCCAACGCATTGCAATAAGCGAGGAAGCGGATGAGCGAAGCGACCCTGGAACACGGGCCGGCGGCACCCTCGGCCGAGACCATCGACAACTACAAGCTGGGCATGTGGCTCTACCTTGCCTCGGAAGTGGTCATCTTCGGCACGCTGATCGCCGTCTACGCCGTCTACCGCCTGAACAACGCCGAGTCGGTGCAGCACGTGCAGGAGGAGCTGGGCCTGACCCTGGTGAGCATCAACACCTTCCTGCTGCTGGCCAGCAGCTGGGCGATGGTGCTGGGCCTGCGTGAGGCGCAGAAAGACAACCCGCAGGGCATTGTGCGCTGGATCGGCTTGACGGCGCTGCTGGGGACGATCTTCGTCGTCCTGCAGGGCGTGGAATACACCGAGCTGGGCCACGCCGGCATTCATCTCGGCAACGAATACGGCATGCGCTTCTATGCGCCGACGGCCTTCCACGGCGCGCACGTCATCATCGGCGTGCTCTGGGCGCTGTATGTGATGAAACAGGCGCGCAAGGGCGTTTACAACGCCAAAAACTACCTCGGCATCGAAATCTTCGGCCTTTACTGGCACTTCGTCGATGTCGTCTGGATCTTCCTCTTCACCCTGATTTACCTGATCTGAGGGCGGCTGATGACGGACCAACAGCAGGGGGCACAGGACGCGCACGACGCCTTCCTTAGTGACACGACCTCCATCTTCGGGCGCGAGATTACGATTCAGGGCGGCATCTATACGGTCGTTTTCATCTTGCTGGCCGTGGCGACGGTGCTGGAAATCATCATCGGTGGCCTGCCGGAGGGCGTGCTGCTGATCCCGCTGCTGCTGGCCTTCGCTGTCATCAAGGCCACGCTGGTGGTGATGTACTACATGCACCTGAAGACGGACAGTCGCCTCTTCACTTGGGTGCTGATTCTGCCGCTGCTGATCGCGCTGGCGGCCATGCTCTACCTGCTGGCGGCCCCGCCAACCGGCTACACATGACCCCGGCGCTGGCCGGCCAGGTCGCGCTGGTCACCGGCGGCGCCAAACGCGTCGGCGAGGCCATCGCGCTGGAACTGGCGGCCTGCGGCGCCGACGTCCTCCTTCATTATCACAGTTCCGCCCGCGCCAGCGTCGAGGCCACGCTGAATGCCCTGCGCGCGCATGGCGTGCGCGCGGCGGCGCAGCAGGCCGACCTCGGCGACGCGGCGGGCGTCGAAAGTCTGTTTGCGGGGCTGGAGCGTCACTTCGGCCGCCTTGACATCCTGGTCAACAGCGCCGCCCTCTTTCAGCAGCGCCGTCTGCAGGAGGTCAGCCTGGAGGACTGGGAGCGCGTAATGGCCGTCAACCTGCGCGCGCCCTTCCTCTGCACCCAGGCCGCGGCGCGGCGGATGCAGGCGCAGCAACCGCCAGGCGGCGTCATCATTAACATCCTCGACCGCGGTGTGGACGGCCCCTGGCAGGCCTACGCGCATCACGGCGTGAGCAAGGCCGCCTTGTGGGCGCTGACCCAGGTGAGCGCGCTGGAACTGGCGCCGGAAATACGCGTCAACGCCGTGGTGCCGGGGCCGGTTCTGCCTCCGGCGGGCATGAGCGAGGAACGCTGGCAGGCGGTGACGGCTGCGACGCCGCTGGGACGCGGCGGCTCAGCGCGGGACGTGGCGCAGGCGGTCTGTTTTCTGGCGTGCGCGGACTACGTCAGCGGCGAGGCGATTCGCGTCAATGGCGGCGAGCACCTGGGGCTCAGACGCGCGTGACGTAACTGCCGTCTTCGGTCTTGACGCGGATGGTATCGCCCACGTTGACGAAGAGCGGCACCCGCACCTGCAGGCCGGTTTCAATCGTGACCAGTTTGGTGGGGTTGTTGGCGGTGTCGCCGGCGACGGCCACCTCGCTGTCAGCGACCTCGAAATCGACACTGCCGGGCAACTCGTAATCGATCACTTCCTCGCCATAGCGCAGCAGCTTGACGGGCAGGTTGGCCTTGAGGAAATGGACGTCGTCGCCAAAGATATTGCGGTTCATCTGCGGCTGGTCCCAGGTCTGCGTATCCATAAAGGTCAGGAACTCGCCGTCATCGAAAAGGTATTCGACCTCGAAGGCCTCGACGCGGATGTCATCGACGCGGCGGCCGGAGTTGTAGGTGCGCTCGATCTGGGCGCCACTGCGCATATTGCGCACCAGCACGCGGATGGTGGCGCCGCCGCGGCCGGTCTTGTTGTGCGAGTAGTTGAGGACCCGGTAGAGTTCGCCGTCCTCGCTGTAGGTGGTGCCCCTGCGGAGCTGGTTGACGTCAATCGCCATGGGTGACCTGTCGTCTTCTGCCTGCAAGCGCCGCGCAGTATAGCAGAGAGGCATTGGCCCTGGCAGGGCGCCCTTGCTCCCGACCCCTTTCCCGCGACTGACCTGTGCCGTAGGGGCGCCATACCATGGCGCCCGCCGCGTCGCCGGCGACGTGTGATCCACACGTGACGGGCGATTTGATAAATCGCCCCTACAGGTGGAAACAGGCCCGGGGGTGACGGCGGGCAAACCCGTCACGCACACGCCATAATGTTGGCATGACATCCGGCATCGACGTCACAGCCTACTGTGAGCGCATCGGAATCAGCGGCCCGCTGCCGGTGACGGCGGAGACCCTGCGCCGGCTGCATCACGCGCATCTGCTGGCCGTACCTTTCGAAAACCTCGATATTCACCGCGGATGCCCGATCGTGCTCGACGAAACGCGGCTCTTTGACAAGATCGTGACGCGGCGGCGCGGTGGCTTCTGCTACGAGCAGAACGGGCTCTTTGCCGCCGTGTTGCGCGCGATGGGCTTTCAGGTTGACCTGCTGGAGGCGCGCGTGCATGCAAAATCCTGGGGGTCCGGCAGGCCCTGGGACCATTTGACTCTGGCGGTCACGCTGAAACAGCGCTGGCTGCTGGACGTGGGCTTCGGCGAGGGATTCCGCGAACCGCTGCTGCTGGATGAAGCGGGAGCGCAGGAGCGACCGGAAGGAACCTGGCGTGTGCAGCACGACGGTTGCGAGGGCGTCCATTCCAGCCGCACGGCAACAGGTGACTGGCAACCCGAATATCGCTTCCGGCTGCAGCCGCGGCAGTTGCAGGAATTCGTGCCGGGTTGCGAATACCATCAGAAATCGCCGGATTCGAATTTCACCCGCCAGCGCGTCTGCTCACTGGCGACGCAAGGGGGCCGGATCACTCTGGGCGACCGACGTTTGATCGTGACGGAAAATGGCAGGCGCCACGAGCAGGACCTCGCCGGCGAAGCCGAGTTTCAACAGTTGTTGCAGACCTGCTTTGGGATTTCCTTGCCGGCGTCGGGCGTCAGGCGAAACGACGACTGCGGTTGTTGTTGACGGGCGCGCCGGACGAGCCCGGCAGCGAATCGAGAAATTCCTCGTTGCTGTCGCTGCGGCGGAACTGGTTCAGCAGTTGCTCGTAGGCGTGCGCGTAGGTGACGTTGTCGTCATCGGCGAGGTGCGAAATCATGCGGCGCAGCGTGTAGACCCGTTGCGTCAGGTCGGGCCCCAGCAGCAGTTCTTCACGGCGCGTGGAAGACTGCTCGATGTCGAAGGCGGGGAAGACGCGACGTTCCTGCAGCTTGCGGCTGAGGTGCAACTCCATGTTGCCGGTGCCCTTGAATTCCTCGTAGATGACGTCATCCATCTTGCTGCCGGTGTTAACGAGGCAGGTGGCGACGATGGTCAGGCTGCCGCCTTCCTCGACGTTGCGGGCGGCGCCGAAAATGCGCTTGGGCGGGTGCACGGCCGAGGGATCAAGGCCGCCTGAGAGGGTACGGCCGCTGGTGGGCACGACCAGGTTGTAGGCACGCGCCAGGCGGGTGATGCTGTCCAGCAGGATGACGACGTGGCGTTTGCTCTCCACCAGGCGGCGGGCGCGCGCGAGGGCCATCTCGGCCACCTTGACGTGATGTTTCACGGGATCATCAAAGGTGGAAGCGATCACTTCGGCATCGATCGAGCGGTCCATGTCAGTGACTTCTTCCGGCCGTTCGCCGATGAGCACGGTCATGAGGTGCACATCGGGATAGTTTTGGCTGATGGCGTTGGCCACTTCCTTGAGCACGGTGGTCTTGCCGGCCTTGGGCGGCGAAACGATGAGCCCGCGCTGGCCGCGACCGATGGGCGCGACGAGATTGATCAGGCGCGTGGAAAGGATGCGCGGGTTGGTCTCCAGATTGAAGCGCACTTCCGGAAAGATCGGCGTGAGATGTTCGAAGCGGGCACGATGCCGGGCCTTCTCGGGGTTCATGCCGTTGACGGCCTCGACGCGCAGCAGGCTGTGATACTTTTCGTTATCGCGCGGGGAACGCACCTGACCGATGACCATGTCGCCGGCGCGCAGGCCGAAGCGACGGATCTGCGTCTGGCTGACGTAGACGTCATTGGGGCCGGGCAGGTACTTCTCGGCGCGCAGGAAGTTTATGCCGTCGTCGACGCTGTCCAGTACGCCGCCGCGCAGGCGATGGCCACGCTTCTCGGCCTCGTGACGCAGCAATGAAAGAATCAGGTCCGGTTTCTTTAAACGACTGAAGCCGTTGATCTCCGAATCGCGCGCAATCTTGCGCAACTCCCCGAGGTTCTTCTGGTCAAGCTGTGCAATGTCCATGGGTCAACCTGTTCCTGGCGGCGCTGCGGCGGATTGCAGCAGGCGGCTAATGGTTCCGGTCACGGCTAGGTGTGCAGGCCCGCTATACGGGGTCATGCCTGATTTTATGTGTCAAGCCTGGTGAAAAACGTCGTATGTCGCGGGGAAACAGGCAGCGGTCACTGCCTGGATAACATGGTACACACAGGTGGCGGAACAAGTCAAGCGTGAATATTGCCTGCCTTCATTCAATCGCCTGCCCACAAGTCAAAATGGCCCCTGTGCTACAATGCCGGCGCGCACGCAGCGGGCGTCCGAATGATGCGGGCGGGCAATTTGATAAATCGGCCCTGCCGATGTCCACAATGATGGTGTAGGGGCGACATATCATGTCGCCCGCCGCGATGTGGTCGTCGGGACGAAACGGGCGATTTGATAAATCGCCCCTACGAATGTCCACAATGATGGTGCAGGGGCGACATATCATGTCGCCCGCCGCGATGTGGTCGTCGGGACGAAACGGGCGATTTGATAAATCGCCCCTGCCAATGTCCAGATTTGGTGTAGGGGCGACATATTATGTCGCCCGCCGCGATGTGGTCGTCGGAACGAAACGGGCGATTTGATAAATCGCCCCTGCGGATGTCCACAATGATGGTGTAGGGGCGACATGATATGTCGCCCGCCACCAGGGGGAGGCGCAATTGACGGGTCGGTCCTGGCTGATTACGGGTGGCGCGGGCTTTCTGGGCATCAATCTTGCCCGCCTGCTGCTGGCGCGCGGCGAGCGCGTGGTCACGCTGGACCTGCTGGACTTCGACTACCCGGAACGCGATCAGGTTCGGCACCTGCGCGGCGACATCCGCGAGCAGGAGGCGCTGGACAAGGCCATGCGCGGCGTTGAAATCGTCGTGCACAGCGCGGCGGCCCTGCCACTTTACAGTCGGGAGGACATTTACTCGACCGAGGTGGAGGGCACGCGCAAGGTCATCGCGGCTGCGCGCGCGGCGGAGGTCGGGCGCATCATTCATATCTCCTCCACGGCGGTCTACGGCGTACCCGATCATCATCCCCTGACAGAGGACGACGCGCTGATCGGCGTAGGGCCCTACGGCGAGGCCAAGATCGAGGCCGAGGGACTCTGCGAGAAAGCGCGCCGCGAGGGACTGTGCCTGCCCGTGCTGCGGCCCAAGTCCTTCATCGGCCCGGAGCGCCTGGGGGTTTTCGCCCTGCTATACGACTGGGCGCGCGAGGGCCACAACTTTCCCATCCCCGGGCGCGGCGACAACCTCTACCAGTATCTCGACGTCGAGGACCTGTGCGAGGCCATCTGGCTCTGCGCGACATTGCCGACGGAGCAGGTGAACACGACCTTCAACATCGGCGCCGAACGTTTCGGCACTTTTCGCGAGGACTTTCAGGCGGTGCTGGACCATGCCGGCCATGGCAAACGGGTTATTCCGCTGCCGGTGGCGCCGGCGTTGTGGGCCCTGCGCCTGCTGGACCGTCTGGGGCTTTCGCCGCTTTACCCTTGGGTCTACGAGACCGCGGTGCGGGATTCCTTCGTCTCGATCGAAAAGGCGCAGGAAACACTGGGCTGGCAGCCGCGCTGGTCCAACCAGGAATCGCTGGTGCGCAACTATGACTGGTACGTGGCCAACCTGGAGCGCTTTTCCTCGGCCTCCGGCGTAACGCACCGCGTCCCCTGGAAGCAGGGTGCGCTGGGTCTGGCCAGGCGGTTCTTCTAAACCCGGGGCCTGTGAGCCGGGCAATTGCCCTGGCGAACAACACACCCTGCACCCCAATACACGACCTGCCAACCATTAATGACGCCTTGCGTTGCCTGTACTGATGTATTACTGACAAAAATGATGAAACATGTTGTCATGGCTCACATCGTCTGACATAATTGTCGCCGCACTTTTCCGTTGCTGTCAGATCATCACAAGTAGCAGGCCAAAATGGGCGTGGTGCAACACCTTTCCAGGAGACGCCTGACCCGGTGTTGCCTGTTGGTTCTGTTGTTGTTTGTCAACCCGGCCAGCGCCCAAAGCAACCCGACGCCGGAGAACTGTGGCCTGCCTGCCGGGGGCCAGCTTGTTGCCAGCGCGAACTGGACGCTGGATGACGACTGCGAGCAGACGGATGCGCTTTTGCTGGTCACCCCCTCAAGCGGTGATCCTGGCTTCACCCTTACCATCAACGGCGCGGGGCATACGATCAAACTCGGCGCGGGCGCCTGGAGTTTCCTCACCGCCGTGGACAGCAGTCATACGGTCAACCTGAACAATGTCACCATTGACGGTCAATTCAACCAACGTCCCGTGATCATTGAGGTCAACGGCCAACTGAACGCGGAGAAGGTGACCTTTACGCGCGGCCACACCGGCGTCTTTGTTTTGGCCAAAACAGCGAATCTGGACAATGTCCTGTTTGAGGACATCTCCAGCACGGGCGACGGCTTCGGCGTGAACGGCGGCGCGCTAAATTTGGCCGACGGTTACAGCGTAACCCTGAACAATGCCGTGTTTCGCAAGGTCAGGGTAAACGGCGTGGTCGTGCATCAGGGCGGCACACTGACGACCACCGGCTGCCTCGTCTTTTACGGCTCGCCGGCCTACGACGTGATACACAGCGGCGTATGGAATGGCGGCGGCACCTGGAGCGACAGCAGCACGGAGCGCTGCAGCAGCGACACGATTGGCAACGGGGGCAAGGTCTTGTCGCCCGCTCCACCCTTGCTGGGATGCCGGATGCCCGCCAGCGCGTTGATCGATGGCAACGTCACCTGGACGCTGACGGGCGATTGCGTTGGTCTCGGCGAATATTTCTTCATAGGGGAAGGCGCCACCTTGCGGATCCGCGGCAACGGATTCCGCCTCTACGGCAACCCGACGTCAAACACGCAATTCTACGTCGGCGCCGGCGCGACTTTGGAAATGGACAATCTCGTGCTGGATTCAATACGACTGTGGAGCTATGACGGCAATGTGACGGTGACACGCGCAGAAATGCACAACACGAGCCCGACCGCATTGGTCAACTATGGCGGCAGGGTCAGTTTCAGCAACATGCGTTTCGAGAACAACACAGGGAGCTTTGTGAGTCTGCTGTATGGCAGCAAAAGCTTTGCCAGAGACAGCGTCACCACCTTCAGGGATGTCAGCTTCTACAACAATACCGGCGGCAACAGCATGCTCCTGGTCGATCAAGGCGGCGCGACGTTGAATCTGGATGGCTGCATCGTGTTCGAAGGCAACACGTCTCCGGAATTTACGGCGGCGAACGGCGCCACCGTGAATGACAATCGCGGCAGCTGCGAGGACCCGCCCCTGCTGGGCCCTGTTGGCCCGATTTTTTTTGAGCCAAACTGGCCAGGAGCAGGTGAAAATGCTCTACAGGCCGACTGTTTCCAACGCCTGGGCGCCATCGGTCTTGTATGCCGTGTCAAGCGGGAGCCTGGACCCACGATCGAGGTCTGGGGCGTCTCGCCGGAGAGTCGCGGCTATTTCATCCTTGGGGTCATGCAGCCGCAGGTCAACGCCCTGCGCCCCGCCGGCCTCGTCGCCTGCTCCGCGGACGGCCGCGTCGCCGTGCGTGTGCACAGGGACCGCAACGTCACCATCTCCATGGGTCCCGCCCCGGATGGCAAAACCCACCACGTCACCATGCAGGGCCACCTCGCCGGCCCGGTCATTGGCACGGTGGATACCTTCAACGGTCGTCCCTGTGACCCCCTTGCCCTCCTGCCTGCCGCAGCAACACCAGCCCTGGCGCGCGCCGTCACTGCGCAGATTCCGCAAGCGGATGGCAGTATCGTGCACGTCGTGCAGGAGGGCGACACCCTGCATGCCATCGCCCTTGCCTACCGGCTCGAGCCGGCCTGGATTATCGAACGCAATGCCCTTGCCGATGGCGGCCGCTGGCTCGTCCCCGGACAGGCTTTGCAGCTCCGGGACGGTGGCTGAGGCATCGTCCCTGTCGGGCGGCACCGGAGTCCCGCAACCCGCGTTGCGTCGCATGCGGGGTTTGATGCGTCGGCGTGGCCGGCGGGTTATACTCCCGTGCGGATGCACTTGACCGGGACATCCATCCGAACAAGTCAACAGGTGAATGACAAGGAGGTTTAAATGTTTCGCAGACCATTAATTCTGCTGCTGGCGAGTGTACTGGTCCTCGCGCCGGCGGCCCTGGCCCAGGACGCAGTGGACATTTCGATTCTGCAGTGGAGCCATTTTGTGCCCCGTTACGACGAATGGTTTGACGGCTGGGCAGTGGACTGGGGTGGCGAGAACGGCGCCAACGTGACCGTCGACCATGTGTCCGTCGGTGAATTGCCGGCCGCCCTCTCCGCGGCCATCGACGCAGGTGAAGGCCATACCCTGATCGAGATGGCTTTCCCGCCCGCGGCCTTCATTGAAGGCCTGCACCCGCTCAACGACATCAATGAAGCGGCCGCAGCGGCGCATGGCGAACGCACATCCAACTGCCAGGCGACCAGCTATCTGCCGCTGGCCAACACCTACTACGGTTTCACCCACGGCTACATTCCGGACCCCGGCGACTACCAGGCCAGCCTGTGGGAGCAGGCGGGCCTGCCCGATGGCCCTTCCACCTGGCAGGAGCTGTATGACGGCGGCAAGTACATCATGGAGAACCTCGGTGTGCCGCTCGGTCTGGGCCTGAGCCCCGAACTGGACAGCCGCATGGCCACCCGCGCCGCCATCTGGGCCTGGGGCGGCAGCGTGCAGGACGAGAACGAAAACGTCGTTCTCAACTCGCCCGAGACGATCGAGGCCGTCAAGTTCTTCGCGCAGTTGCAGAACGACACGATGACCGAGGAAGTCTTCGCCTGGACGCCGTCCTCCAACAACCAGGGCCTGATTGCCGGTGAGTTGAGCTACATCCTCAACTCCATCTCGGCCTTCCGCAGCCTGCAGAAGATCGACCCCGAGGCCGCGGCGGACATCAAGTTCGTGCCGGCGCTGGAAGGCCCGGCCGGCGCATTTGCCAGCAGCCACGTGTGGCAGATCTACGTCATCCCCGAATACGTCGAGGGCGACCAGCTGGAACTGGCCAAGCAGTTCATCCTCGACCACACGGCCACCTACAGCGACGTCGTCTACAACTCCGAGCTTTACAACTTCCCCTGCTACGCCAGCACAGTGCCGGAACTGGACGGCTGGCTGACTGAGGACCCCTTCGGCTCCAACCCGCCCAACAAGCTGGAAGTGCTGAAGACGGTCAACGACTGGTCGGTCTACATCGGCTACCCCGGCACGGCCAACCCGGCCGTGATGCAACTCTTCGGTGAGAACGTCATCGTCAACATGGTCGCCAGCGTGGCGCTGGGCGAGAAGACGGCCGAGGACGCGGTGGCGGAGGCCCATGAATACGCCGAATCGGTCTACGCCGGATGGCGCGAAAAGGGCCTCGTCGGTGGCGGCGACGGCTAGTTAGCGCCATCACACAGCCTCATCAGACACAGCGGGGACGGGCTGTCAGGCCCGTCCCCTTTCTTGTCCTCAAATTTGACTGCAGAAAACTTGCAGACAACTGATTAATGCCATGGTGTAAAGTTAAGCGAATGTGAAAGGGTACACTGACGTCCAGGGCGGGCGGCGACCGCTGCATCGCCCGCAAACAGCATCTTCAGGGAGGGTTTCATGAATCGTTTTGGATTTCTGTTGCTGGTGGCAAGCCTGTTGATGGTCGCGCCGCTGACGCTGGCCCAGGACGAGGTGGACATTTCCATCCTGCAGTGGAGTCACTTTGTGCCCAGCCACGACCAGTGGTTCGATGCCTGGGCGGCGGCGTGGGGCGAAGCCAACAATGTCGGCGTTCGCGTCGATCACGTCGACATCGAGCAAATCCCGCAGACTCTGTCGGCGTCCATCAGCGCCGGTGACGGCCACAGCATTTACGAGATGATCGTGCCGGCCTTCGCTTTCGTCGAAGGGCTGCACCCGCTGAATGACATCAACGCCGCAGCGGTGGAAGCCCACGGCGCGCCGGCCGAGACCTGTCCGGAAGGCAGCTACCTGGCCATTCTCGACATGTACTTCGGCTTCACCCATGGCTACCTGCCCGGGCCGGGCCACTATGTCAGGAGCCTGTGGGAGGCGGCGGGCTACCCGGCTGGCCCCGCCACCTGGCAGGACCTGCTGGAGGGCGGCCGGGCCATCTACGAAAGCAGCGGGGTGCCGGTCGGCATGGGTATCAGTCCCGAGCCGGACAGTCAGGCGGGCATTCTGGCGGCGGTCTGGTCCTTCGGCGGCAGCATACAGGACGAAAACGAGAACGCTGTCTTCAATTCACCGGAGACGATCGCGGCGGTCGAGTACTACGCGCAGCTGTATCGCGAGGCGATGACCCCTGAAGTGCTGGCCTGGTCGCCGGCATCCGACAACCAGGCGCTGATCGCCGGGGAAGCCAGTTACATCCTTAACCCCATTTCGGCCTATCGCACCCTGCAACACATCGATCCTGAAGCGGCGGCGGACATTGGTCTGACGCCGGCCCTGGCGGGCCCGGCCGGCCCTCTGGCCAGCACCCATGGCTGGCTGACCTATATCATTCCGACCTACGTGCAGGGCGATGAACTGGAGGCGGCCAAGCAATTCATCCTGGACCACACGGCCAGCTACCGCGACGCCGTGTTGAACTCGGCGCTCTACAATTTCCCCTGCTATCCCTCCACCGTGCCGGACCTGCCGGACCTGCTGGAAAGCGACCCCTTTGGCTCGGAACCGGCCGACAAACTGACCGTGCTGAACCAGGCCGGCGAGTGGTCTGTGTTTCCCGGCTATCCCGGCCCGTCGAATCCCGCCGTGTTGCAGTTTTTCAGTGAGAACTGGCTGGCCAACGTCGTGGCCAGCGTGGCCCTGGGAGAAAAGACGGCGGAAGATGCCGTGGCCGAAGCCCACGCCCGCGCCGAGGTCATCTTTGACGAATGGCGCGCGAAGGACCTGGTGGGCGGCGGCGGTTGATCCGATCCCGATTCCGCTGTTTGCGGGGCAAGGGCTGTCCGTAACCGTGTCGGTACACGCTGACGAGGGACTGCCGTGATTTACAGACTGTCTGTTGCGCTGGCGGCATGTTTGTACCTGCTGGCGCCGACCGCGCTGGCCCAGGAACAGGTGGCATTCTCTATCCTGCAGTGGAGCCACTTCGTGCCCGAACACGACCCCTGGTTCGACGCCTGGGCGTTGACCTGGGGTGAAAAGAACGGCGCGCGCGTCCGCGTCGACCACATCAACTTTCAGCAGATTCCGCAGGCGCTGGCGGGCGCCATTGACGCCGGCGAGGGCCACAGCCTGATCCAGTTGCTGGTGCCCGGCGCCGCCTGGGTGGAAGGCCTGCATCCGCTGAACGATGTCAATAGCGAAGCCGCTGCCATGTTTGGCGAGCGGGTAGCGACCTGTACCACTGCCAGTTATTTGCCGGTGGTCGATACCTGGTTCAGCTTCGCGCTCGGTTACCTGCCGGGACCGGGCAACTATCAACAGGGCCTGTGGGCCGTGGCAGGCCTGCCTGACGGGCCGGCCACCTGGCAGCAACTGCACGAGACCGGCAGGACGATTTATGAAGAATCGGGGGTGCCCCTGGGCCTGGGAATGAGCCCGGAAGTGGACAGCCAGGCGGCCGTCTACTCGGCGATGTGGTCCTTCGGGGGCAGCGTGCAGGACGAACACGAGCAGGTGGTGCTCAACTCGCCGGAGACCATCGCCGCGGTCCGCTTTCTGGCGCAAATGCAGCGCGAGGCGATGAGCGCCGAGGTCTTCGGCTGGACGCCGGCCTCCAACAACCAGGCGCTGATCGCCGGCGAGGTCAGCTACATCATCAATCCGGTTTCAGCGTACCGCAGCCTGCAAAAGATCGACCCCGAGGCCGCGGCGGACATACACTTCGCGCCGGCGCTGGCGGGGCCGGGCGGCGCCTGGGCCGGCACCAACGGCGTTCTCGGCTACGTCATCCCGCGCTACGTCGAGGGTCGCGAACTGGAGCTGGCCAAAAAGTTTCTGCTGGACCACGCCCGCGACTACGAGGACGCGGTCTATCACTCCGAACTGTACAGCTTCCCCTGCTACCCGGCCACCGCGCCGCAACTGGACGCCTGGCTGGACGATGATCCCTTCGGCTCGCAGCCGCCGGACAAGCTGGCCGTGCTGAAGGGGGCCGGCGCGTGGACCGCCTATGTGGGTCACCCCGGCCCGGCCAACCCGGCGGTGGCCCAGTTCTACGCGGAGAACCATCTGGTGAACGCGGTGGCGCGCGTGGCGCTGGGCGAAGTGACGGCGGAGCAGGCAGTCGCCGAAGCCCACGCCCGCGCCGGGGCGATCTTCGACGAATGGCGCGCGAAGGGCCTGGTCGGCGACGGCTAATGTAAGGGCGATTTATCAAATCGCCCGCGCCCTGTCGTCACGTTTCACACTGGCGACATGGTATGTCGCCCCTACATCATCCCGCGTACATCCTGCGTTGGGGCAATTCATCAAATCGCCCGCCCTGTTGTTCTGTGGCACACGGGCGACATGATATGTCGCCCCTACATAATCCCGCGTACATCCTGTAGGGGCGATTTAATAAATCGCCCGCGCCCTGTTGTCACGTTCCACACGGGCGACATGGTATGTCGCCCCTACATCGGCCGCGGCGCAAAATGCTGCGCATTCTTCATTCGTTGTACAGCGAATCGTCGCGCCACCGGGCAGGATTCTCCTGGATGTACCAGCGAATCCTGTTGAGCGACTCCTGGCTGCGGATCACATGATCGTAGTAGTTGCGCTGCCAGATCGGCCGCGCCGGCGCAGGGACTAGCGCCCTGCTTTCAATCGTAACGGCGCGTTTGAACTGCCCCACGATGGCACCCAACGAATCCTGCACAAGTCCTGGCCGCGACTCCGCGTGCATCCATCGGCCTCCGGTTGCAGGATCATCCCCAATGACAAGGATCCCGTGCAGGTGATTCGGCATGACGACATGGGCATCCAGTTCGACGCTTGCCCGTAACTCCGGGATCCTCAGCCAGCAGCATTGAACGATCTTGCCCAGCTCATTGAGCGCTGGCTGCCCATTCCTGATTTCGCCAAAGCGGCAAGCCTGGCGAAAGGCGCAGACAGTGACGAAATACGCGCCCGACTCGCGGTAATCGTAGCCTTGCAGGCGTATGGAGCGCCGTGCAGGGAAATGGATGGCGCTTTTTGACATGCTGTGAATGGCTCCCGGGGACGGCAAGCCTGCGATTGTACGTGGTCCGCCTGGATGCGGTCAACGTGGCGGGCGACGTGGCGTGACGCCCATACATCATCCCGCGTACATCCTGCGTTGGGGCAATTCATCAAATCGCCCGCGCCCTGTCGTCACGTTCGACACGGGCGACATGATATGTCGCCCCTACATCATCCCGCGTAGGGGCAATTTATCAAATCGCCCGCCCTGTCGTCACGTTCCACGCGGGCGACATGGTATGTCGCCCCTGCATCATCCCGCGTACATCCAGCGTAGGGGCGATTTATCAAATCGCCCGCGACCTGTCGTCACGTTCCACGCGGGCGACATGGTATGTCGCCAGTACCACAATCCCCTGCTGGCGGGCGCGGCGGCGGCGGGACTATAATGGGCGCCTGGGCACGGGGACGCGCAATGAGTGAAGTCAGGCTGCAGGGCATTGTCAAGCGCTTTGGCGAGGTGCAGGCCGTCGCCGGTGTGGACCTGCACATCGACTCCGGCGAGTTTCTGGTGGTGCTGGGGCCCTCCGGTTGCGGCAAAACAACGCTGATGCGCACCATCGCCGGCCTGGAGAAACCGGAAGAAGGCCGCATTCACATTGGCGCGCGCGACGTGACGCTCTTGCCGCCACGCAAGCGCGGCATCGCGATGGTCTTCCAGTCCTACGCCCTGTACCCGCACATGTCGGTGGCCGGCAACATCGGCTTTCCGCTCAAGGCCCAGGGGCGTTGCCCGAACCGGAGGGAACGCGAGCAACGCGTCTACCAGGCGGCGCAGATGGTCTCAATCGAACATTTGCTGGACCGGCGGCCGCGGCAACTCAGCGGCGGCGAGCGGCAGCGGGTGGCCATCGCCCGCGCCATCGTCTCGCAACCGGAGGTGCTGTTGCTCGACGAACCTCTCTCCAACCTCGACGCCAAGCTGCGCGCCTACGCGCGCGACGAACTGAAAGGCTTTCAGCGCAAGCTGGGAATCACCACCGTCTTCGTGACCCACGACCAGATCGAGGCCATGGGCCTTGGCGACCGCATCGTGGTCATGCGTGACGGCCTTGTGCAACAGGTTGGCGCGCCCCAGGCCATCTACGACCGGCCGCAAAATATCTTCGTGGCCACCTTCCTCGGGTCGCCGGGGATGAACCTGCAACTGGTATCGGACCAGGTGCAACGTGGTTTCCGGCCGGAACATCTGCTGCCCGTGGCGGAGTTGCCGCCAGGCGCGGCGCACGAGCCCTTCGCCTGGCGTGTGACGCGTGTGGAGAACCTCGGCTCGGACCGGCTGCTCTACGGTCACATCCCTGATTTTCGCGGCGACATGCAACTGACCGTCGCGCGCCTGCCCAGCAACGTGACGACCGAGATTCCGATCGACACGGACTGTCACTTCGGCGTGGCGCGGGAGCATTTGCACTTCTTCGATAACGAAAGCGGTGAGCGCCTCGCGGAGGCGGCCGCCTGATGAACGCCATCATGTCCCGCTGGCTGGACGACAGCCGTGTGATGGGCATCGTCTTTCTGGCGCCGGCGACGCTCTATATCGTGTTGCTGGTGGGCCTCCCCTTCATCACGGCGTTGCTCTTCAGCGTGAGTACGGCGACGGTCGGCGATGCCTCATTCAACTACGTCGGCCTGCGCAACTTCGCGCACGTGTGGCAGACTCCGGCCTTCCGCGACGCGCTGGTCAACACCTTCGCCTTCACCGTGGTGGCCCAGATCATCACCATCGTGCTGGCCAACATTCTGGCGCAATTGCTGACCGCGCCCCTGCCGCCACGGCGCAGCGCGCGCATCGGCATGTGGATCGCGCGGATGCTGCTCATTCTGCCCTGGGCCACGCCGCTGTCGCTGTCGGTGGTTGGCTGGCTGTGGATGTTCGATTCCAAGTACAGCCCGATCGATTACATCCTGCGCGAAATGGCCCTGCTTGGCCCGGACACCGTCTGGGGGCCGGCCAACAACCTGATATGGCTGGGCAAGCCGCTGCTGGCCAAGGCCTCCATCATCTTTGTGCACGTCTGGCGCATGACGCCGCTGGCGACGGTCATCCTGATGGCCGGCCTGTCTTCCATCCCCACCGATTTGCTGGACCAGGCCGAGGTGGATGGCTCGCGTTTCTTCCGCACGCTCTTCCAGGTGAAGCTGCCGCTGGTCATGCCCATCATGCTGATCTCGCTGCTTTTCGGCTTCATCTTCACCTTTGGCGACCTGACCGTGGTCTACATCCTGACGCGCGGCGGTCCCATCACGCACACGCTGACCCTGCCGATGTATTCCTTCCTGGTGGGTATCGACGGCGGCAACCTGGCGCAGGGCGCGGCAGTCTCACTTTTCATTTTCCCGGTGTTGCTGCTGGTGGCGGTCGTCCTGTTGCGCACGGCCAGTCGGGCGGAGATTCGCTGATGGCGACCCTGACGACCACCCCGAATGCCGTACAGGGGCCGCGCCTGTTGCGCGTGTTACGCGGGACGCTTTACACAACGCTGGTGCTCTTTTTCTGTCTGGTGGCGGCCTCGCCCTTCCTGGTCATGGGCGTCGTCACCTTCCAGACGGACCAGGACCTCTACAAGCGCGGCGCCAGTCCCTTCGATTACGAGGACATGCCGACGCTGGAGCACCTCGACAACCTCTTCAACGACACGCGCTACCTGTCCTTTGTGCGCAACTCCACGCTGACCGGCATCGCCGTCGTGGTCGTCACGCTGGTGCTGTCGCTGCCGGCCGCCTGGGCGCTGGCGCGCCTGACCGGCCGCTGGGGCGAGCGCGCCGGCATCCTGATGTTCATCGTCTATCTGGTGCCGCCCACGCTGCTCTTCATACCGCTTTTCCGCATCATCGTGCAGCTGGGTTTGCGTGACAGCCTGCTCTCGCTGATTCTGGTGTATCCCAGCATCTCGGTGCCCTTCAGCACCTGGCTGTTGATGGGCTTCTTCAAGTCCATCCCACCGGAACTGGAGGAGGCGGCGCTGGTGGATGGTTTCAATCGCTACGAGGCTTTCTGGCGGGTGGTGTTGCCGCTGGCGCGGCCAGGGGTCATCTCGGTGGTGGTCTTCACCTTCACGCTGACGCTGCACGAGTTTATCTACTCGCTGGTCTTCATCTCGGCCTCGGAAGCGCGCACGCTGAGCACCGGCGTGCCGACCGAGTTGATTCGCGGCGACGTCTTCTTCTGGCAGCCCCTGCTGGCCTCGGCGCTGCTGGTGGCCATACCGGTGGGGCTGGTCTACAACCTGTTTCTGGACCGTCTGGTGCAGGGATTCACGCTGGGGGCCGTGAAGGGCTGATTTGTGGCGGGCGATCGGTGTGGCGGGTGACATGGGGTGCCGGGCGACATGATATGTCGCCCCTACACGATTTGCCCGCCAATGTCCGAACAACCATCGCGGGAGATTTAGTGTATCGTCCCCGGAAGATGGTATTGGTAGGGGCGATTTATCAAATCGCCCGCCCTGTCGTCATGCCGTACGCGGGCGACGTGGTACGTCGCCCCTACACAATCTGCCCGCCAATGTCCGAACAACCATCGCGGGAGATTTAGTGTATCGTCCCCGGAAGATGGTATCGGTAGGGGCGATTTATCAAATCGCCCGCCCTGTCGTCATGCCGTACGCAGGCGACATGACAGGTCGCTCCTGCATCGCCCGCCACCACCCTACGCCACAGCACCGTCGGGGATCAACCAAATCGCCCGCCGCTGCGTGTTCCGCAACGGCGGGCGACATGGTGTGCCGGGCGACAGGATTTGGCGCCCCTGCATGATTTGCCCGCCAATATCCGAACAACCACTGCGGGTGGCCGGTGTTGCGGGCGACAGGATATGTCGCCCCTACTCCTCGCTCATCAATGCGTCGCGCAGGACGATGAAGGCCAGCAAATGACCGAAGATGATGTGGCCGTAGAAGCTCGGGCCGATGGCCAACTGCAACACGTCGCCGCCGGCGATGGCCGGCATGATGATGTTGCCGCCGACGATCCACCAGATCAGGCCGTAAATGAGGCCGCCGACCACAATGTTGACCAGGGCGCTACCAAGGTTCACGTTGTTCACGAATACCGCCGTGTAAAGCGCGCCGGCGATGGCGCTGATGATGATGTGCAGGATGAAACCGATAAAGGCGTCGGCGCCGATCATGCCGCCGACCACGTCGAGCATGCCCATGCCCATTTCCATGCCGCTCATGCCGCCCTCGGCATCCATGACAGGCACCATGCCCGCCCCGATGAAGGCGAGGAAGATGTACCCGGCAATGACGCCCGGGACGATTCCCTTCCTCAAGGCTTCGTTGTTCATGACGTTCCTCCCTAGGAATAATTTCGTTGTTGGCCCGTCACCCGCCACCGGTCCCGAAATTCAGTATTTTCCCCCATATTTCTTTGGTCGCTTGTGCCAGGCCGGTTGCGCAAACTATACAGCGTTTTGCTGACGGGCGAAAGTAAATCCGCCAAACACCAGGCGAGTTGACACAAGGAATCGAAATACGGAGATGATGAATGGCCCCAGGAGGCGGATTTGATCAATCCCCCGACGGTGTTCTGGCGTATGGCGGGGGCGGGCGATTTGATAAATCGCCCCTGCGCTGACCTTTCCATCGCGCCCGGTGCCCTGCGTTGTTGCAGGGGCGACATATTATGTCGCCCGCCAACCCCGTAGCCCTCCGCGTGTCATTGGGCGATTTGATAAATCGCCCCTGTGCTGACCATTCCAACGCGCCCGTTGCCCTGCGTTGTCGTTGGGGCGACATATCATGTCGCCCGCCTCACCGGTCGTCCGCCGCTGCGTGTGCCGCAGCGGCGGGCAAAAAGAGGGGCCATCTGTCAGGTCGCGTGTTCCAGCCAGGGCTCGGGCTCGTTTAACTGCATGAGATAGCAGTGGGCGCCCTGCGGGTCTGTGAAAAGCAGCCAGGGTCCGACCCCGCTCTCTTGCTGCGGGCCCATGATGATCTTTCCGCCCAGCGCCTTCACCTGCTTGGCGGATGCTTCGATATCGGCGACCGAGAAATACGGCACCCACATGGGCGGCACGTGCGCGGCCATGCCCTCATCCATCACCAGCATGCCGCCGTTGGCCCGTCCCCGATTGTAGATCGAGATGTAGCCCGGTCCGTCCGGGTCCTCGCGATGGTCCTTCAGTTCCCAGCCAAGAAGATTGCTGTAAAAGGCCTTTGAGGCCTCCGCGTCCTTCGTATAGAGCTCGTTCCAGCAGAGCGCGCCGGGCGTGTTGACCAGGCCGGCGCCGACCTTGCCGTGCGACTGAAAGAGGCACAGGGCGGCTCCAGCGGGGTCCAAAATCAGCGCGATGCGCGCGACGTCCGGGTCATCGAAGGGCGGCTCGATGATCTGGCCGCCGCCTTCCGTCACGGCCGGCATCAGCGCGTCCACGTCATCGACGTTGACGTAGTTGTTCCAGGCGGAGGGGAACTCACTCTTTTCCGGCAACCAGGAGAGGCCGGCGATGCTGTGGCCTTGCTGGCGGAACAGGGTGTAGGACATACCGAAAACAGTGTCCTGCGTTTCTGTCTGCCATCCCATCAACTGACTGTAGAAGTCCACGGCGGCGCTGCCGCCATGGGTGCTCAGGTCCGCCCAGCAGAACGCGCCATGCGGGTAACGGGTGACGGTGTACATGTTTGCCTCCCGGGTTTGGGACGTCTTCACAAATGGGGCGCGGGCGATTTGGCGGGCGATTTGGCGGGCGATTTGATAAATCGCCCCTACCCTGACCATTCCATGGCACCCGTCACCCTGCGCCGTAGGGGCAACATATCATGTCGCCCGCCAACCCCGTAGCCCGCCGCGTGTCTTTGGGCGATTTGATAAATCGCCCCTACCTGTGCCGGGGGGCAACATACCGCCGCGCCCGTCGCCCTGCGCTGCAGGGGCGACATATCATGTCGCCCGCCAACCCCGTAGCCCGCGCGCGTTGCCCGTCGTCGGGCTTCAGGTCGCGTGTTCCAGCCAGGGGTCGGGCCTGTCCAACTGCAATAGATAGCAGCGCGCGCCCTGTAGATCACCGAAGAGCAGCCATCGGTTGGCGTTGGCGTCGTCCCGCGGGCCGACCTGCAGCGTCCCGCCCAATTCCGCCACGCGCCGGGCCGCAGCCTCAATGTCCGCCACCGAGAAGTGCGGCACCCAGGTCGGCTGCGTTTCCGCCGCCATCTCCTCGCCCATGGCCAGGATGCCGCCGTTCCTGCGCCCCCTGTTCAATATGGTGGTGTATGTCGGAACGCCGGGATCAGCTTCAAAAGTCCAGCCCAACAGGGCGCTGTAAAAGGTCTTCGAGGCCTGCAGGTCCGCGGTCCACAGTTCGTTCCAGCAGAGCGCGCCGGGCGTGTTGACCAGGCCGGCGCCGATGTTGCCGCGCGCCTGAAAGAGACACAGGGCGGCTCCTTGCGGGTCCCTGATCAGTGCAATGCGTGCGCCGTCGGGGACGTCGAAGGGCGGCTCGATGATCTGGCCGCCGCCTTCCGTCACGGTCGGCATCAGGGCGTCGACGTCATCGACGTTGACGTAATTGTACCAGGCGGAGGGGATTTCGCTCATTTCCGGCGGCAACCAGGCGAGCCCGGCGACGGTCTGCCCGTCCTGGCGTAACATCGAATAGTTCATGCCGAATCCCGAGTCCTTCGTCTCCGCCTGCCAGCCCATCAGCTGGCTGTAGAAATCCACGGCAGCGCTGCCGCCATGGGTGCTCAGGTCCGCCCAGCAGAAGGTGCCATGCGGGTAACTTGTCACGGTGTACATGTTTGCCTCCCTGGTTTGGGACGTCTTCAAAATTGGCGCGGGCGATTTGGCGGGCGACTTGGCGGGCGATTTGATAAATCGCCCCTGCCAGGGCCATTTCATGGCGACCGTCGCCCGGAGCCGTAGGGGCGACATATCATGTCGCCCGCCCACGCTGTTGCCCGCTGCGTGTCATCGAGCGACATGATAAACCGCCCCTGCCCTGACCTTTCCATAGCGACCGTTGCCCGGTGCTGTAGGGGCGACATAATATGTCGCCCGCCGCGTTGCCGGTGTTGCGTGGTCCGCAGGTGACGGGCGATTTGATAAACCGCCCCTGCCCTGACCTTTCCATAGCGACCGTTGCCCGGTGCTGTAGGGGCGACATATTATGTCGCCCGCCGCATTGCCGGTGTTGCGTGGTCCGCAGGTGACGGGCGATTTGATAAATCGCCCCTGCCCTGACCATGGCGCCCGTTGCCCTGTGTCGCGGGGGCAGTTGCCGGGGTCAGGACGTATGTTCGATCCAGGGTTCGGGCTGAGCCAGTTGAATCACATAGCAATGGGCGCCCTGGGGATCGCTGAAGAGGACGAAGCGGCCGACCTCGCCGGCGGGGAGCGGGCCAATCTGCACGGTCCCGCCCAGTTCCACAATCCGCCCGGCCAGGGCGTCGACGTCGGCCACCGAGAAGTAGGGCATCCACACCGGCGGCATCCAGGCGGCCATTTCCTCGTCCATGGTGAAGATGCCGCCGTTCATGCGGCCGTTGTTCTGGATCATCTGGTAGGTGGGTGTGTTGGGGTCCTGCATAAAGGTCCAGCCCAGCAACGCGCCGTAGAAAGCCTTTGAGACCTCCGGGTCCTTCGTATAGAGCTCGTTCCAGCAGAGCGCGCCGGGCGTGTTGACCAGACCGGCGCCGATGTGGTTGCGCGGCTGCCACAGGGAAACGTGCGCTTCATCAGGGCTCTGCAGGGTGAGCATACGGCCGCTGTCGAAGACGTCCCAGGGGCCGCCCACGATCTTGCCGCCCAGTTCTTCAACGCGCGGCGCCATGGCGTCGACGTCATCGACGGAGATGTAGCAGTTCCAGGAGGGCGGAACGCCGGCCATTTCCGGCGGCGTGCCGCTGAGCGCGGCCACGTTCTGCCCTTCTTGCTGGAACATGTAATAGAACATGTCCCCGCCCATGGGGATGGCGTCGACGTCCCAGCCCATGAGGTCAGCGTAGAACTGCTTGCCGGCGGCCGCATCACTGGTCATGCAGTCCGCCCAGGAGAAGGTGCCCTGCGGGAATTTGGTGACGGTGAACATGGTACTCCTCGTTGTCTGTATCAGCTACGGAGAAACACTAAACACATGTTCTATGCTAAGGCAGAGCAAGGGCTTGTCAAGCGGGAATTTGCGAAGATTCAGGTCTCGTCACTTTTGCCTGTATCAGATAATGCTTCCAGGTGACGCAATTGCACCTGGATACCGGCTTCCGCGAGGGCGGCCTGCAGGGCCGGCCACTGCTCCGGCCGCACGAGGACGGCGGTGGGGCCCAGTTGCGCGCCGAGATAGCGGCGCAGGGCGGGCGTCTCGAAGATCTCCGTCAGTGCCTCCGCCGATTCCGCGCGCAACAGGACCTGGCGCTCGAGCGTGACACGGGCGACGGGGCCTTCCAGCCAGTTCTGCAGCAGGCGGGCGACGCCGGGCGGCAGCGGACGTTCGCCGGAGACGCGATGCAAAAAAGCCTGGATCTGGGCGGCGTTGATGCCCTGGTGTTCGGCCCGGGCGATGCCCGCCCCGTCCAGAAGATAAAGGTAGGGGTCGCCCGCCCGGCTCCAGGAGGTAAAACGCGCGATCTGGAAGCGGTCCAGGCGCGAGAACCGTCGCGACACGCGCAGGGCGCCGTCGAGCCCGACCTCAATGGCGTCCTGCGGTTCCACCAGCTCCGGCCAGGCGCCCATGTCGAGGAAGGCGCGGCCCCAGGCGGTCAGGCGCGCCGCGCCATCGGCGAGATCGATCATGCCGAGCCAGTGCAGGGGCCCCTGGACGAGCCAACGAATGAGCGCACCCTCGACCAGGTCCCAGCTGTCAAAGCCCCGCAGATACTCCCCGCGCGCGTCCCGGATATACCAGCTGTCGTAGTCGCCGCCCGGACGCTGAAAGTCGGGGTCGGCCAGCTTGACTGCAGCGACAAGGTCCGTCAGTGACCACCAGTCTTCCGCCGGCGTCAGTTCGCCGATGAAGTTAAGCAGGGCGCCGCGCGCGACGGTGGGGTCATGGCCGACCAGACTGTCCTCTTCCGGCGCGAGCCCCGGCACCTGCCACAGGTCCCGCAGGCTCTGGCTGTCGCGCCAGGCCCGTGCCAGTTGACGCAACTGGGCGCTGCGCCCTTCGGCCAGCCAGGCGCGGGCCGCGTCGCGGCTGACACGGGCGCGCCCGTCGGAGGCGCCAAAGAGGCCGGCAGCGAGGCCCGTACCCGTCAGAAAACGCAGGCGGGCGGGCTCCGGCGCCAGCAGCAAGGGCGCGAGCGCGGCGCAATCCGGCGGCGAGAGCTCGCCATCCTGCAGGGCGGCAGCGTGCAACTGCAACCAGGCGAGCAGGGTCGTCATGTCATCGACGATGCGGGTGTCCGCCGGCCGTGCATCCTCCACTGTGTCGAGCGCTGACACTGCGGGCAGGGAAGCGCCGGCCGCGCCGGCGTCCAGGGTTGTCAAATGCGTGGGCAGGACGTCAACCAGGTCCTCGGGGACATAGACGACCTGGCGCGGACCGGTATCCGCGCTCTCGAAGGCCAGGGCGATGAGTCCACGATAAAAAAGCGCCTCGGCAGAGCTGGCGGGATGCTGCGCAATTTCGGCGACGTGGCCGGCGCCGGACTGACGGATGTCGCCATGGATGCGGGTGAACATGTTGGCCGACATGCGACCGCCGGAGGCGAGCAAATGTTGCAGGGCGCCACGCGGCCCTTCGTCCAGCGTCGTCCAGACGCGCTCCACCCGCTGCGCATCGCGCATGGCGCTGTTCAGTTCGGTGACCAGTTCGTCGGGCTCGAGACCGACCTGCGTCACGCCCCAGACCTGCGCCAGCAGCGGCAAGAGGCTGCGCTCGTTGTCCTCGAGAGTTCGGTAGAGAGACTTCATGGCGCGCTTCAGCCTGGCAGCAGGTCCGGCTGCCGGTAGCGCTGCAGCGCCTGCTCGTCCACCTGAATGCCGAGGCCAGGCCCCTGGGGGACGGGCAGGCAGCCATCCACCAGGCGCGGCGGCGTCACCAGCAACTCGTCGCGCAAGGGGTTGGGGTTACGGTCGAATTCGATGAGCGGCTCATTCATCAGGGGTTGCGGCAGCGCCGTGTAGGGAAAGGGCGGCGTGGCGGCCAGGGCGTGCAGGGCCGCCGCCAGGGCGACACCCGAACCCCAGACGTGCGGAATGGTGGCGATCCCGAAGCTGGAGGCCAAAGCGTGAATCTTGACCCACTCGGAAAGGCCGCCGGCGGCGCAGAGGTCCGGCTGGGCGATGTCCACGCAGCCCTGTTCGAAGAGACGGCGGAAGCCGTAGCGCATGAACTCGCATTCACCGCCGGCGATGGCGACGTCCAGCGACCGGCGCAGCAGACGGTAGCCGTCCAGGTCCTCGGGCACGACAGGTTCCTCGAACCAGAGGACGTCGTGCGCTTCCAGAATGCGTCCCATTCGCAGGGCGCTGTAGGCGTTGTAGGCGTGGTTGGCGTCAGCCAGCAGGCGCGTCTGCGGCCCGATGGCCTCGCGCACGCAGGCGACGCGCGCGCCATCGTCCGCGATGGCCAGCAGGCCGACCTTCATCTTGATGGTGTCGAAACCGGCGTCGACGTAGGAGCGGGCCTCGTCGGCGAGGGCGGGCAACTGGCCGGCGGCGTCATGTTGATGTTCGGGACGATAGTAGCAGCCGGTGGCGTAGGCGTGGACGCGATCGCGAAAGGCGCCGCCCAGCAGGCGATGGACCGGCTCGCCCAGCGCCTGACCCATCAGGTCCCAGAGCGCGATGTCGATGGCGCTGATGGCCTCGACGTAGGCGCCCTTCTGGCCAAAGTCGCGCGTCAGGGCATAGAGCAACTCCTGGATGCGCACGGGCTGGCGCGGGTCGCGCCCGAGGATTTGCGGCGCCAGCACAGCCTGGATGCAGGCCGCCACGGGCTCCGGCGGGCCATACTGGCCGCCCTCGCCCCAACCGACCAGACCCTCGTCGGTCTCGATGCGCAGCAGCAGGCTGTTGCGTTCCGGAAAGGCGCTCTGTGAAGAGAGGAAACGCGCCGCGCCCAGCGGGGCGCGCAGGATAAGGGGTTCAACGCCGGTGATGCGCATACGAAGCTCCCGCCCGCTTCAGGGCAAGCATACCACCGGCAGGCAGGGCACGCCGGTGACGGGCGCGGCGGGCAATGCGGCGGGCGATCTGATAAATCGCCCCTGCGGATGTCCGCACCGCGTAGGGGCGACATATCATGTCGCCCGTGTTCCGCAGCACACAACCGGGCGGGCGATTTGTTGGCGGGCGATTTGATAATTCGCCCCTGCGGATGTCCACACCGCGTAGGGGCGACATATCATGTCGCCCGTGTTCCGCAGGACACAACCGGGCGGGCGATTTGTTGGCGGGCGATCTGATAAATCGCCCCTGCGGATGTCCGCACCGCGTAGGGGCGACATATCATGTCGCCCGTGTACCACAGGACACAACCGGGCGGGCGATTTGTTGGCGGGCGATTTGATAATTCGCCCCTGCGGATGTCCACACCGCGTAGGGGCGACATATCATGTCGCCCGTGTACCGCAGGACACAACAGGGCGGGCGATCTGATCAATCGCCCCTACACTGTCGCAGGGCGCGCCCGCCGCATCCCTTTCAATTTGACATAGAACAAGTGTACCGCTATACTTGACTGGTATGGATGTTCTGCCAATCAGATCAGGGCCGGTGCGATGACCAAACGAAAAGGGCTTTCAGCACGGCAACAGCACATCCTGCGCTACATGGACCAGTACATGGGCGAGCACGGCTATCCGCCCACAATCCGCGAGATTGGCGCCGCGACCCACATCAACTCCACGTCGGTGGTCAACTACAATCTGAACAAGCTGGTGCAGGCCGGTTATCTGGAACGGCGCGACAGGGTCTCGCGCGGGATGCGCCTGGTCAAGTGGGGCCGCGCCAACGACAATCTGCTGCGGGTGCCGCTGGCCGGCCGCATTGTGGCCAGCGCGCCGGTCGAGGCCTACGCGGACGGCAGCGGCGACATGCTGGACGTGGCCCCGGCCACGCTGGGCAACACCCCGCCCGGCGAGGTCTTCGCGCTGACGGTGCAGGGCGATTCGATGATCGACGCCATGATCGCCGACGGCGACATCGTGTTGCTGCGCCGCGCCGACACCGCCAGCAATGGCGACCTGGTGGCCGTCTGGCTGGCGAACGAGGAAGCCACCACCCTCAAGCGCTTCTACCACGAGGGCGAACGCGTGCGTCTGCAACCCGAGAACCCGACCATGGACCCCATCTACGTCGACGCCGCCCAGTGCCGCGTGCAGGGCGTGGTCGTCGCCGTCATTCGTCACAGCCACTGAGCAATGCAATTCGCCGTCTGATTCTTTTGGCACAAGGGAGACCTGACGTCTCCCCTGTCAGAAATGGCGTGGCCGGGCACAGGCCCTGCGGTCTGTCGCAAGCATGCGAGCGGCCTGGCCCCTGAAATAACGGGCGCAGCGGGACCCGTCCCGGCCAACAGTTCGTGATTCGCGACGCGTGCCGGTCCTCATCCCTGACGCCCGCCTGACAGAATGCGCCCCTGTGTCTGACGGAATCCCCTCGTATTTCACATGAAGGCCAACATAAAGGTCTTCATTGATACTCCACAAGGCCTTGTGCAATACAATGCGTATGAGATTGTGTGTGCATTTCTTGACAATTCAATCCGAAGTGTTACCTTTTGTGAGCAGCATTCTGATCGATGCCCTGCGTCTTTGGCAGCCAGGTGGTGGCATCCCATGCAGGATCGCGTCGCGCTTTTCTCCCCGTTTCAGTGGCTGCCCTGCCTGTCCCCCGCCTTCGCTCGATCCAGCCCGCCGACCGCCGTCTGCGGCCCGCCCGCCAACCCGGCGCGCGACATTGTGGCGCGCAAGCGGCTGCCTGTCGGCTGCCCTCTGAATCTTGCGGGCGGCGAGCCCGTCAACTGATGACCGTCGTCACGCGCGCCAGATTCGGGGCAGGCGCTGCGCCCTTTGGTCTCTGGTGGACAAAAGACCTGCGCCGTCGCTGCCAACCCCAGGTATGAATGGCCGGGCTGTTGCTTGCAACCGTGCCCTGACCCGCACAGTTTGCGGGAAAGCGGTCCGGGCGAATCTTGCGATTCGGTTCTGTTGCGCCCTGCTTCTCATTCTGTCAACAGGCGCCGACCCGGTAGCGGCGGCACGTTACAGGCTCCGGCAACAAGTCGACGACAATAATGATTGCTTCTGCTGCACCCCGACGACTGAAGCGGCCGGCAGCCAGGGGAACTCGCCGCCGCCGCCATCCTTGCCGGGCGGCTGTTTCCAGCGTCTGGGCGCCATCGGCCTCATGTGCTACACAGAGGACCAGCCTTCGCCCACGCTCGATATCTGGGGAGTCACGAGTGAAAGTGAGGGGGTCTTCCTGCTGCGCGTGTCACAGTCGCAGATAGATGCCGTTCGGCCCGCGGGCCGCGTTGCCGAAACTGCCGACGACTATGTCAAGGTGTGCGTGCGGGAAGACCGTGACGTAGAAGTGTCGATGGGCCCCGGCCCCGAGGGCAAGACACACCACGTCACCCTGGAAGGCGGCCTGCTCGGCCCCGTCCGCGGCACGTGGGATAGCTACGCCGCGCCCTCCGACGTACGGGACAGCGTTCTTGAGGACGGCATCGTGCACATCGTCCAGTTTGGCGAGACCCTCTTCGCCATTGCCAATTTCTATGGCGTCCCGATGCAGGACGTCATCGAGCGCAACCGCCTGGCCGACGGTGACGTGATCTACGCCGGGCAGAAGCTGGACATCCGCGACGCCTCGCGCCAGTTGCCGACGGCAAGCCCGCAGGCCCCGCGCCCGGATGGCGCCGTCGTGCACGTCGTCCAGTTTGGCGAGACCCTCTTCCCCATCGCCAACACCTATGGCGTCTCAATGCAGGACATCATCGAGCGCAACCGACTGGCCGACGGCGATATGATCCGCCCCGGTCAGGCGTTGATCATCCGCGACGGCGCAACGTCGTCTTCGCGCCAGTTGCCGACGGTGAGCCCGCAGACCCCGGGCCCGGATGACGCTATCGTGCACGTCGTCCGCCATGGCGAGACCCTCTTCCCCATCGCCAACACCTATGGCGTCTCGATGCAGGACATCATCGAGCGCAACCGCCTGGCCGACGGCGATATGATCCGCCCCGGTCAGGCGTTGATCATCCGCGACGGCGCAACGTCGTCTTCGCGCCAGTTGCCGACGGTGAGCCCGCAGACTCCGGGCCCGGATGGCGCTATCGTGCACGTCGTCCGCCATGGCGAGACCCTCTTCCCCATCGCCAACACCTATGGCGTCCCGATGCAGGACATCATTGAGCGCAACCGCCTGGCCGACGGCGATATGATCCGCCCCGGTCAGGCGTTGATCATCCGCGACGCTTCCTGAACGCGCGAGCCCGCGCCACCCCAGGTCCCTGGGCCGACCCGGGGCGGGCCAGCCAGCAGGGCGGCGCTGGCCTGACGCGGCGCTTTCATGTAAACTGCCCCGCGTCACCGGCAGCAGGCGGAGAAGCAAGGCATGGCGACCAGCTCGCGCACCTGGTTTTACAGCACACCCGAAGCGCGACCCTACTACATTGAGGAGCGCGTCAACCACACCCTGTGGAAGAACCGGCTGCAGACGCTTTTCATGCGCTGCGTGCAGGTCAGCGACCCGGTGCGCATGGAAGGCAACCAGGGCGGCAACCGGGTGATCTTCGAGTGGCAGCCCGGCGCCTGGTTCCGTCTGCGCATGCAGCAGGAAAGCCGCGAACTGATCGGCGTCATGCGCCAGATCCTGATGCTGCGCCCCAGCTTCTCCTACGACGACCCGCAGGGCATGCACGTCGTTGAATGGCACTGCGACGGCGGCGAGGGGCGCTGGCGCGAAATCCAGGGCGACCCCCACTTTCAGGGGCTGCGCCTGCTGCGCGCGGGCTGAGGCCATGGGCAGCACAGTCATTCGCCTCGGCAAGGAAGGCCTGCGCACCACGGTAGACGCCGACGGCCACAGCTACCATGTCGACGAGCCGCTGGAGGCCGGCGGCAGCGGCACGGCAGCCGACCCGGTCAAGCAATTGCTGGGCGCGCTGGGCTCCTGCATGGCCATCACCGCCCGGCTCTATGCGCAGCGCAAGGGCTGGCCGCTGGAAGGCGTGGAAATCGCCCTTGACGTCGAGCGGCGCCGCGGCGAGGACTATCCTGGCTACAGTGGCGACTCGGCCTTCGTACACGAAATCACTCAGCAGATCACCCTGCACGGCCCGCTTGATGAAGCGCAACGCCGGCGCGTCCTTGAAATCGCCGGGCGCTGCCCGGTACACCGTATCGTCGAAAGCCCGGCCTTCTTCGTCGACGCCGACAACGACGCCTGACGCGTCCGGCATGACCCGACATTACGACCTGGAAAAGGACCTGCGCGAGGCTGAGGCCATGGTTGCCGGTCTGGAAAACTACCTGCGCGGCGACCCACTGTATGGCAGTGTGGGCGGCGGCTTCAGCTTTCAGCGCATGCCGGCCCTGACGGTGGGCGCGCTGGAACTGCGGCGGCGGCGCCTGGGGCAACTGGCCGGTGACGCGCTGCGCCAGCGGGTGGACACAGTACAGGCGCAGCGCGAGGCCGTTTGTGAAGCGTGGCCGCTGCATTACCGGCGCAAACTGGAGCGGGAGGCGCATTCGCGCCTGGATACGATGGGGCGCTACCTGCAGGACATGGCCGGCGAGCCGGCCCGGGCCACCCGCAACTGGCAGCCGGAGCTCTTGCGGCGCAGCATCGTCGAGGAGTTGCGGCGGGTGATGGCCCGCGCGGAGCGCCATGACGAGACCCTGGCAGCCAAAATGCGGCGGAGCGACGCCTTGCTGCTGACCATTGCCGACGAGCCCTGCGATTTTCTGTGGGACCCGCAGCTGGAGGCCGTTTACCCCCCTGCGGACTTCCCCTGGTTGTATCGCCGGCCGCGGGCCTGAGGAAGGAACACGCCATGACGGATGCCCTCGGCAAGGCGCGCGCGGCCCTGCGCGACGGAGATGCGCAGACACGGGTCGGCGGCCTGCATTTGGTGCAGTCGCTGTCGTTGCAGACGGCGCTGCCGGAGGTGGGCGAACGACTGCGCTCGGACGGGGACGTCTCCGTGCGCTACCAGGCGGCGCGCACCCTGGGGCAGTTTGCGGATCCGGACTCGCTGACAGCGCTGCTGTATGGCCTGCGCGACGAGGACATGTACGTGCGCGTGCAGGTGACCTCCGCGCTGATCCGCATCGGCGCGCCGGCGGTGGGCGGGCTGACAAGGGCCCTGGGGGATGCCCGCCCGGCCGTGCGGCGCGCGGCGGCCAAGGCCCTCGGCAAGATCGGGCACGCGGACGCGGACGCGCTGCAGGCGCTGGACGCGGCCCTCAGTGACGAGGATGCCGCCCAGCGACGTTTCGCCGCCCAGGCGCTGGGACGTCTGGGCGCGACGGAGTCGCTGGAGGCACTGGGCGCGGCCCTGCGCGACCCGGATGCAAAGGTGCGGGACGCGGCGGCGACCGCCCTGCAAGGCCTGGGCGAGGCGGCGCTGCCTACCCTGTACGCGGCGCTGGATGACCCCGACCCCGAGACCAGTTTCGTGGCGGCGCGGGCGCTGGCGGGGAAGTTCTGATCGTGTGGCATGTACACTAGTCGAGGATGTTAACCCATGCAGACGCGGACTTCCGATATCTTGCAAGAGCTGAACAGGAGCATTGCATTACTGCTGGTCCTGTTATGTCTTCTGCTGGCGGCGCCTGTGACGGCGCAAGACAATCCGCCGCTCGAGGCCTGCGGCATGCCGCTTACAGGCAACATCTACCAGTCGGTCAACTACAACCTCACTTCCCACTGCCAGCGATGGGAGTCCCTTGTCGTCGATAACGGTGCGCACGTCACCATCCATCACAATGGCTTTTCGTTCCAGCTTGCCATTGGTAACGGCATGGTGACCACCGTTTCTCCGGCCGGCGTCCGCATTGACCGGACCAGCGGCATCATCCATTACATCGCGGGGCAGGAGATCGGCAACAAGACTTGCGAGCGCATGCTGGGCGGTGTCGCCTCCCTTTGTGTTGTCGCCGCGCCGGAACGCGCACTCGAAATCTGGGGAGTCGGGCCTTTCGCCCGGGCCAATTACCTGCTGCGCGTGACCCAGAGGCAGGTGGACGCCGTGGCCCCCGGCCAGCGCATCACCAGCTCCGACGACGGTCGCATCGCGCTGCGCGTCGAGCACGATGGCCACATCACCATTTCCATGGGCCCGGACCAAGAGGGCAAGACCTTCCACGTTACCCTCGAACATACGCTCTCCGGTCGCATCATCGGCAGCGCCACCACCTATGACGGCTTGCCCGGTGAACAGGCGCTTCCACGGCGCAGCGCCGTTTTTGTTGCGGCGCAACCTGCGCAGGAGGACGGCTCCATCGTCCACGTGGTGCAGGCGGGCCACACGCTCAGCGCCATCGCCCGCGCCTACGGCGTCCGCGTTCAGGACATCGTGGACCTGAATGATCTGCCCAACCGCAGTCTGATTCTCGTCGGGCAGGAACTGCTCATTCAGGAAACGCCGCCGACCGGTGCGGTGATCCACTTCGTGCGCTCCGGCGACACCCTTGAGGCCATCGCCCTGGCCTACGGTGTGGAGGCACAGGACATCATCGAGCGCAATCAGTTGCCGAATGCCGGCCTGGACCTGCAGAGCGGTCAGGGGCTGGTCATCCCCCACGAATTGCCGTCGGCAGAAATGGGGGAGGAAAGCGCTGAAGTCAGCGCAGCGGATGGCTGAGTTGCGAAACTGCCTGTCCTGAGGCAGAAAAAGGCCGGGAATTGATCCAGGCGATCAATGCCTGGTGGCGCTGACGATCTTCAGGGGTGACGACCATGAAGCGACGCATCGCCTTCCTGTTTGGCTGTCTGCTGCTCTTGCCGGCTGTACCTGCCCTCGCAGGTGGAAATGCGCAAGCGACCTGTTTCCAGCGCCTGGGCGCGCTCGGCCTGATCTGCCGCATCTATGATCCGGAACTGGCAATTGAGGTCCGGGGTGTCGCGCCGGCCGAAGCAGGAACGCTGCTGCTGCGCGTGACGCAGGCGCAGGTGGCGGCTGCAGGACAGGGGAACCAGGTGCTCGCCACGCCGGACGGTCGCGTCGTCGTTCGTTTTGGGGCGGATGGCAACGTCAGCGTTTCCATGGGCCCCACGGACGAGGGCAAGGTCCATCACGTCGTCTTGAAACAGCACCTGGGCGGCGCCGTCATCGCGACCTATGACATCATCGGCGCTGCGCCCGGAGCGCCGCTCCAGGAGCTCGCGTCCGAAACGGTCGATGAGGGAGCCGACAGGTCCGCTTCGACCGGGCGGGCGGCGCTTGTCGTGCGGCAACCCGCGCAAGAGGACGGCAGCGTCATCCACGTCGTGCGTCCAGGCCAGACACTGCTGGCGATCGCGCTGGCCTACGACATCAAGCTGCGGGCACTCATGGAAGACAACGATCTGACGGACAGCCTGTTGCTGGTCGGTCAGGAACTTTCGATTCCCGCGGCGCCGGAGGAGCAGCCGGAGCAACCCGACCACTGCGCGTTCTACGGCCCGGTGGTGTACGTCGTCCGGCCGGGAGACTCGCTTTACGGCATCGCACGGGCCTTTGACGTCAAGCGCGAGTTGCTGTACATCCGTAACCAGTTGCCGGACGGGGGACGATTGGTGTGGGTGGGGCAGGAGTTGATCATTCCTGGCGTGACGCGGCCCGAAACGCGGGGCCGGGAAGTGCCCGCCGAGTGCGTTGACGACAGCCCGATCCTGCACGTGGCGCAGGCGGATCATACCCTGGACGCCATCGCCCTGGCCTACGACGTTGAGCCCGAAGTCATTGTTGAACGCAACGAGCTGCCGGCTGGCAGCACTCGGCTGAGCGCCGGCCAGACCCTGGTCATCCGCGACCCTGCGCGCGTCAACCAGGTGGATCCGGAGAACCGCGACGCCCCTGCGCCGAAGGACGGTTGACTCTCTGCCAACTGCTCGTCCGCGCTGTCGCGGGCCTCTGATGATAAAGCGCTGATATTCAACGAGGGCACTGTCGCGATCATTGCGGGCCAGGTGCATGCGATGGACTCCGACTGCTTCCGGCAAATCGGGGGCATCGGTTTGCTCTGCCGCAGCCCTGATGCGGAACCGGCGCCTGAGGTCCGCGGGTTCTTACCTGCCGAAGCGGGAACGCTGCTGTTGCGGGTCACCCAGGCCCAGGTTGAGGCTGTTTCGCCCGGGAACCAGGTCCACGCTTCACCGGATGGCCGGGTCGCCGTCATCCTGTTGGCAAATGGCAACATCATCGTCTCCATGGGGCCAAATGACGAGGGCAAGGTGCATCACGTCACCCTGCAGGGCAACCTGAACGGCGCCGCGGTCAGCACCGTTGATCGCATTGGCGGGCCGCCAGGCACGGTTACGGAACAGGCGGGACAAGGGACCCTCTGGCGAAGCGGGCGCCACATTGCTACACTGGCGCCCGGTCAGAGGTTGATTCCCGGGAGCGGACGTGGGCATCCTGATTGTCATCATTCTGGTAGATATTCTCGCGCTGGGGCTGGTGATGCGTTTGGTGCTTACCGAACCGCCACATCGGCCACCGTCGGCCCACCCCTTTGTGCTGGCGGAGCAGGCGCAGCAGAAGAAGGACGAGGAACAGGCCTGAAACCCCGAACGACAAACGCCCGGCCTGCGGGGCCGGGCGTTGCAGTTAAGCCAATGGAGGCCGACTCAGGGTTTGTCGCCGCTGCCGGCCGCAGCTTTCTGCTTGCTTGCCGGGGTAGTCGCGTCCTTTTTCTCCGCCTTTGGCGAGTCCTTTGCCTTTTGTTCCTTGCCGCTTTCGACCGATTTGCCCGACTTACCGTTGGCGGACTTCTTGCTGTCATTGACGTAGAAACCGGAACCCCTGAAAATGATGCCGGCCGCCTGGATCAGGCGAGTCACTTTCTGTCCGGTTTCCGGACAGGTCTCAAGCGCCTCGTCACTGAAGCTTTGACGAATATCAAAGGTGCTGCCGTCCTCACGACGGTAGGTGTAGACGGGCATCCTGCGCTACCTCATGGCTTCCAGTTTCTCATCGGCACCCATGATAGCCTGGGAAGGGGCGGGCTGTCTACCGGCGCGCAGACCTTGTGGACTCCGCTGCAGAGTTTGAGTTTCAGGCAGGTAGAGGCTAAAATGCGCTTGGCAATTCTCAGGTTTGACCGTCCGCAATGACTGAATACGAGGGGCCGGAACTCACTCCGGAAACCTGTACCAACCGCGAACTCAGCTGGATTGAATTCAACCGGCGGGTGCTGGCGCTGGCCCAGGATTCCGCCCTGCCCCTGCTGGAACGTGTGAAGTTTCTGGCGATTTTCAGCACGAATCTTGATGAATTCTACATGGTGCGGGTCGCCGGCTGGCACAACCGCATGCAGTTGGGGCTGGGCACGCAGCGCCCGGACGGCATGCAGCCACGCCCCCTGTTGCGGGAGATTCGCCGCCGCGTCACAACCCTGATGCTGCAGCAGCGCGCGGAATTGCGCGCGGTACTGGCGGAACTGGCCGAAAACGGCGTGCGCATCCTGCAGACGAATGATCTGGACGAGAGCGAGCGCTCAGCCTTGCGCGCCTGGTTCAGCGAAGAGGTCTTCCCGGTCCTGACTCCCCTGGCGGTCGATCACGCCCGGCCATTTCCCTTCATCTCCAATCTCAGCCTCAACCTCGCCATCTGGGTGCAGCGCGACGACGAGAATCGGCGTGAGCCGGAGTTTGTACGTCTGAAGGTGCCGGACGTCCTGCCGCGCCTGGTGGACCTGCGCCAGGTGACGGGGGGACAGGCCACCAGCCGGCGCCGCGGTGAGAACTTCCTGTGGCTGGAAGACATCATCTCGGACAATCTCGACCTGCTCTTTCCGGGCATGAAGGTCGTGGGGCGACAGCCCTTCCGGGTGACGCGCAACACGGACGTGGACTACGAGCACGAACTGGAGGAGCGTTTTCTTAACATCAGCACGCTGGTTGAGGAAACCCTGCGCGAGCGCGAATTCGGCGACGTGGTGCGCCTGAGCGTGACCATGGGCACCGACGACCGCACGCTGCGGCGCCTCGAACGCGAATTGCAGGTCGACCCCGAGCATGACGTCTACAAGGTGGATGGCTCGCTGGGCACGGCGGACCTGATGGAGCTGCAGCAGGTCGACCGCCCCGAGTTGCGCCATGCGCCCTGGTCACCGCGCATCCTGCCGGCAATTACCGAGCCCGGGCACAACATTTTCGGCACGATCCGGCGCGGCGACATCCTGCTGCACCACCCCTACGATTCCTTCCTGCCGGTCGAGGAGTTTTTCCGCAGCGCGGCGAGCGACCCGCAGGTGCTGGCCATCAAGACCACGCTGTACCGGGTGGGGTCGAACTCGCCGGTGGTGCATGCCCTGGCCGAGGCGCGCGAGAATGACAAGCAGGTCACCGTACTGGTGGAACTCAAGGCGCGCTTCGACGAGGAAAACAACATTGAGTGGGCCCGCATGCTCGAGCGCAAGGGCGTGCACGTGACCTATGGCGTGGAGGAACTGCCGCTGAAGACGCACGCCAAGGTGACGCTGGTGGTGCGTCGTGAGGAAAACGGCGTGCGACGTTACGTGCACTTGGGCACGGGCAACTACAACGCGGCCACGGCGCGCCTTTACACCGACCTCGGGCTGCTCAGCAGCGATCCGACGCTGGGCACCGATGCCCTTAACCTCTTCAACCGCCTGACCGGCTATGCACCGGGGACACAGTACAGGCGTCTGCTGGTGGCGCCGGAATACCTGCGGGACCGCCTGCTTGCGCTGCTGGACGGGGAAATCGCGGCGGCGCGGGACGGGCGGCCGGCGCGCGTCATCTTCAAGATGAACCAGCTGGAAGAAGACGTCGTGATCCGCAAGCTCTATCAGGCCTCACAGGCCGGCGTACAGGTCGACCTGCTGGTGCGCGGTCTGTGCTGTCTGGTGCCCGGCCTGCCGGGCATCAGCGAAAACATCCGCGTACACAGCATTGTGGGGCGATTCCTGGAACACAGCCGTATCTATTACTTCCGCAACGCGCCACCGGCGCAACGCGTCTATCTGGGCAGCGCGGACCTGATGCGTCGCAACCTTTACAACCGCGTGGAAGTGGTATTCCCGCTGTTGCAGGACGCCCATCAGGAAAGCGTGCTGACCATGCTGGCCACCTCAATGGCCGACAACTGCAACGGATGGTGTCTGGGGACGGACGGACTCTACACGCGAATCCAGCCCGGCCCGGATGACCTCAAGATCGACAGTCAGTCCATTTTCATGGAACACAGTTTCGGCGACCCGCAGTTGCTGGAGCGGGCTACAAACAAGGCTGCCTGGGGGGCTTCAGAATGACGGAACTTTGCGTAGTTGAGGGCGACGGAGTCGGCCATGAAGTAATTCCGGCGACACTGCAGGTGCTGCAACGCGTGGCGCCGGATATTCAGTTGCGACCGGCGGCCGGCGGCTGGTCCTGTTTTCAGGAGCGGGGAACGCCCCTGCCGGACGAGACCCTCGCGCTTGCCAGGCGCTGTCGGGCGGTGCTGTTCGGCGCGGTGGACTCGCCGTCGTGGCCGGTGGAGAACTATTACTCCCCGGTGGTGCGCCTGCGTCGCGAATTGCAGGCCTTCGCCAACCTGCGGCCCACGCGCTATCTGCCGGTGCCGACGGCGCGCGCGGGCGTGGACCTGGTCATCGTGCGCGAAAACACCGAAGACCTTTACGTTGGCAACGAGACCACAGAAGACGGGGGAGAGACCGGCGTGGCGCAAAAGGTCATCACCCGCGGCGCCTCCGAACGCGTGGCGCGTCTCGCTTTTGAACTGGCCAGCCGCACCGGCCGTAAAAAGGTAACGATCGTGCACAAGTCCAACGTCATGCCGCGCTCTGACGGCCTGTTTCGCAAGGTGGCGCTGGAGATCAGTGAGTACTTCACCAGCATTGAGACCGATGAGTTGCTGGTGGATACCGCGGCCTACTGGATGGTGAAGGAACCGATGCGTTTCGACGTGGTGCTGGCGCCAAACCTCTATGGTGACATTCTGTCGGACATGGCGGCCGCCTGGGGCGGCGGCCTGGGCATGGCGCCCTCGCTCAGTGTGGGGGAGGACGTGGCCATTGCCGAGCCGGTGCACGGCACTGCGCCGGACATCGCCGGGCGCGGCATCGCCAACCCAACAGCCAGCATCCTCAGCGTGGCGCTGTTGTTGCGGCATCACTGGCAACGGGCCGAGGATGCCGGCCGCGTCGAAAAGGCGGTTTATGAAACGTTGCGCAAGGGTGACCACACCGGCGACATCCACAGCGACGACGCGCTGTCGACGCAGGAATTCACCGATCAGGTCTGTGCGCACATCGACTGAAGCTCACGCTCCCGTCTGACGGCTCAGGAAGGCGACAAGACATGAAACGGGACAAGCCACCACACAGACGGACCCTTCTGCACCACCTGCTGGCCCTGGGCTTTGGCGCTCTGGCGCTGCTGTACGTGCTCAATCCGACAGCCGGCCTGCTCGAATTGTTACCCGACAACCTGCCGGGTGTGGGCAATCTGGATGAAGCCACGGCCACGCTGCTGCTGACCAATGTGCTGGCCTGGTACGGCTTTCAGCCAGGTTACCGGGGCAGCACCCTCGGCAGCACCCGGCGCAATTTGTTGACGCGTTTGCTGGTCCCGTTTACCGGCGTGGTGGCCGCGCTCTACATGACCAACCCGACGGCCGGATTCCTCGAACTGCTGCCGGACAACCTGCCGCTGGTCGGCAACCTGGACGAGGCCGGCGCCTCGCTGTTGCTGATCAATGTGCTGGCCTGGTACGGCATTGATTTGAATCGTTTCGGCCAACGTCGCCGCAAAAACGACGAAGGAATCAGGAATTCCGGCGCCCTCCCGCCAAAACACGACATCCCCGTCTAGCCGGATTCCCGATCGCATGCGGCTGCCAGCTGCGACGGCAATTTACTCCGGCTGACGCGGCTCCTGCATGAGTTCTTCAAGCGTGGGCGGCTCCTGCGGGCCGGCGGGTCGACCCTGGCGCTCTTCCAGTTCCGCGGCCCGCTGACGCAGCGACGGGGTCATGGTAAAGGTCAGCATGCCGACTGGCGTGGCATCCAGGCTGACGCGCAATTCCCAGTCGCCGCCGCTGCGCGGCAGGTCCGGCTCAGTCGCCAGCGGCAGATGATTCTCGGAAAGCACGTCGCGTTTGCCGGCGCGCAGCCAGATTTCCTGTTCGTGGACGAAGCGCGCCGCGCCGCGCTGATCGCGGAGCTCGAAGCGCAGACGGGCGCTGCGCTCCGCCTCGTGTTCCGGCACCAGCAGGCAAAGGTAGGGGCGCAGGCCGTCATCGTCGCCGGAGAAGCGCAGGCCCTTGCGCATGGTCATGCCCTCCGGGCCAAGGCGGGAGCCGATCAGGCCGATATCCAGCAGGGTCATGCCCGGCGTCAGGCCGCTGCCCGACACAAGTCGCGCGCGTTCGCTGGCGGCGCGCGCCGCCTCACTGACCTCCGCATGAAGTCCGGCAGACTTGCCCCGGCGCGTCAGGGACGCCAGGGACTCACGCAAACGGCCGGCGTCGAGGGCGCCAGATTTGAAGGACAGCGAAGTGATCAACGCCAGCGCGCCGCAGGCCAGCAGCGCCGCGGCCGGCGTCGCGCCCGCCGTGCCAGGCAGCAGGGCCAGGCCCAGCGTGGCGCCGGTGACGACCAGCCAGGGGAGATTCTGTTGTCGCAGGCGCACAGGCGCCTCCTTGCTGCGGACACTGCGGGGAGTATACGTCAAAGGGAGCCGGTACTGTAAGCGGCAGGGCCGGGGCCGCGTTGCCGCCTCAGGGGTATCAGGGGACAGGCGCCGGTCAGGTCCGGCGCTGCTGGAATTCCAGCAGTTCGTCAAGGCTGACTTCCTCCTGGCGGCTGCTCGCCTCGAAAGCCTGGCGCAGGTCGTCGTTCATTTCCCCGTCTTCCTGCAAATGGACCCGGGGGCGGCTTTCTTCCCCCTCAGCTTCCGCCTCCACCCAAAAGAAGCTGTGCGCTGCCAGCAACCTGCCATCGGCGTAGACGCAGAGTTGCCAGTCGCCTTCGGTGAGCAGGGCATCATGGACGGGCATGCGGGCGGCGGGGCTGACGAGGTTTTCGCCGGCCTCCAGTTGCAGCCTGCGATCGTGCCGGAAATGCAGCCGGTCGTCCATGTCACGGATTTCGAAGCCAATGGTGCCGACGGCGACCGTGGGCAGACGCAACGCGACCCAGGGCTGGATGTAGTCGACGTCATCGCGCACAGCTTGCACGCGGTGCACCAGAGTCTCCCGTTCGTGGCAGATGGCGAAGACGCCAAGGTCGTCGACGCGCAGGTCCATGGTGGCCGGATTGTGGCCGGCGTTGCGCACGGCGAGGTCGGCGTGGCCCTGCGTCTGGCGCCGGCCCCTGCCACGTGACGCGCGGTTGGATGGCCTGTTGCGCGAAGCGACAGAGCTGGCGGCTTCCCGGTCTTCCCGACGCGAGCGGTGGTCGGCCAACAGCTTGACGCCCAGCCCCAGCAGCAGCAGGGAAAAGAGACTCCCCTCGCCTTCCAGCAGCGCCGAGGAACCGGCGACGATCAGGAACAGGCCGAAAAGGAAGCGCGCCATCTGTTTATCCCTGCATTGACTGCAACTGCGGCAACCCGGTTTGCGCGCCAGGCGCCCATGGAGCGAAAGCCCGCAAGCTGTAGAGAGTATACGCCGGCCATGCCGCCAAAGTCGCCTTCAGGCGTCGCGCAGGGCGCGGGCCAGCGCGGCCCATTCTTCCAGCGTCAGGGTCTGGGCGCGGCGCCGCGGATCGATGCCGGCGGCGTCCAGCAGGTCGGCGGCGGCGCTGGCGCGCATCCCCAGGCCGCTGCCGAGGGCGTTGCGCAGTTGCTTGCGCCGTTGACTGAAGCCGGCGCGCAGCACGCGGAAAAAGGTCGCCTCGTCGGGGACGTCCTGCAGGGGCTGCGGATGCACGTCGATGCGAATGACGGCGCTGTCGACCTCCGGCCGCGGCCAGAAGGCGGCCGGCCGCAGGCGGCCCACGATACGGGGCTGGCCGTAGAATTGCACACTGACCGCCAGCAGGCCCAGGTCGCCGGGGCCGGCGACGAGGCGCTGCGCAACTTCCAGTTGCAGGGTGAGCACCAGGCAACGCGGCTTGTGGCGGCATTGCAGCAAATGGCGCAGGATGGCGCCGGTGATATAGTACGGCAGGTTGGCGACGCAGAGCCAGGGGCGCGGCGCCAGCAGTGCCGCCAGGTCAAGATTAAGAATATCGGCATGCAGGAGGCGCAGTTGCGGCGATTCCGGCAGCAGCGGCAGCAAACGCGCGTCGGTCTCGACGGCGATAACCCTGGCGCCGCTGGCCAGCAGGGCCCCGGTCAGGGTGCCGGTGCCGGCGCCGATTTCCAGCACGGTCTCGTGCGGTGCGATGTCGGCGGCAGCGACGATTTTCTGCAGCGCGCCGGGGTCATGCAGGAAGTTCTGGCCCAGCGCGCGGTTGGGGTGAATGCCGTGCTGTTCGAGCAGGGCTTTGGGGTTCATCGCGTCTCTCACGCAGGGCAGCATAACACAGTGACAGAACATTCTGATTTGCGACGCCAGGAGCGGCGGTGAATTCCGGCCCCTTCCGCTGTATACTGCGCGGATCGGGATACACACTGGTTGCGCAACAACCCCGCCGGCATTCCCCAACTGCTGTGGACAAAATTCATGGTCCACTGGAGTGTCGATATCCAGCCATCCCGCAACCCGCCCGTCAGCGTTGCGGGCGAAAACGTCGCTGGGGACTGCGAGGCCGGCGTCATCGCCATCACGACGATCGGGGCCGACGATCCCACGCGGGTCTACGATGAATCGGCCGCGGCCCGGCTCTTCCGCGTCGTCCATCGTTACGCCTTCGGCAGCCTGCTGCTGCTGGCCATCTGGTGCTGGTGGCGGGTGCGCCGGGGCCAAATGCGATTCTATTCGAACAGGGTTCGGGCTTCACTTGTCAGGGTCGGTATCCGGGAGGTTCAAGCCGAGTTGTTCACCCGGAAGGTCAAGCTCATCCAACAGGAAAATTTGTATCGGATCATCGACCAGGTTGGCCAGAGATTTGAACCGTCTGTCATTTGTATAAAGACTTGCGGCCCCGCCTACCATAGCTGTTGACAATATCATGGTGTCAGCGTCCAACTCACGACGCGACGCGTCAGGATTTCTGTTCTTAATCTCCTGACGTGCCGCAGGAGACAATCTCCTGAATTTGACTTGAGCGAACTTTCTGGCTGCTCGCAAATCGAAGTCAGCGACGCCAAAATCTCGCTCAAGTCTTTTGATAAATTCATCGTGTTGGTCATCAGGAATTTTTACAAGCAACTCTGCCACAACCGGAGTGGGTAACATCACCTTGCAATCTTCACTTTCGAGCAATTTTACCAATGCGACAGATTTGGCAATGCGAACTTGATGTTCGGGCTGCCAATGTTGATTCAACGTACTCTGAAATCTCCAGTCACGATTTGCGTGTCCAGACAAACTACAGTCATTCGTATTTGGGCCCCCTGCCACGGAGCTCAGCGACGAAGGCGTCAACATCCTCGAGATCTGCGTAGTGTTTCGCCGCCACTTCACTCAGGGAGTCAAAGGCTTCGGTGAGGGAGGTCTCGCGGTATTCCGTGAGTTCCCCTATGCAGAAACTGTGAAGTTTCATGGTCTCGATTTCCCACTTCGCGCTGCCACGTACACCAATTATTTTGTAGAGATGTCCGGCAATTTCCTGAGCCAGTTCCGGTGTACTAATGTCACAACCATGGATGTTGTCGTCCATGAGAAATCTGATGTATGCCTTTGGTTCATCTCCCCCGATTCTTCGAAGTTCACCATACAGAGTGGCAGTTCTCGTAATGAAGTCCATTTCAGCGATTCGTGTGTTCGGAGTGAATACAGCCAGAATTTCTTGGGGTCCCAGACTTTCCCGAATAACAGTCTGCGAATTGTGCTTGCGATTGAGTGCGGCCAGCTTTCGAAGTTTCTCGACTGCGCCGGTGGGGAAAGAGGACCAGTCGTCATCTTCGATGGCCTGCCCGATTTGACGCAGAATCTTGCTGACTATTGGATCATGGGCCTTGTAGGCATAGTGCAGGCTCCCTTCCTGCAGCGACGTCACCCTTACAGCACCGTGTTTCTTAAGGTTCAGGTCCGGGCGGTCATGCTGCGCGACTGAAACAACGATTTCCTCGACGATTACAAGAAAATCCGCAATTGACTTCACCTTAACTGTCTCCGGAGAAATCCCTTCTCCGGTAACTCTCACCTCAAAACGATATTCTTCTGCCATAGTTCCCCCAGGTTGCGAACCCCAAGGCCAGTTCACAGTTTCCCCTACTCTACCGTAGCACATATGAAATTGAACGCCGGTCCCACTCCCTGGCATCACAGACCCGGATGACTCTGATCGTCTCTGGCAGTTGCTCGTGATGGGTACACGCGTCACGAACAAATGTTCTATACTGTGCTAGTATCCCTTCACAGTTCGCAGGAGAAAGCACAGGGAATGTCCGAAATCGACAGCAGCAACGAGGTTTACAACTTCATCCAGCGCTTCATCGCCGAACATGGCTTCTCCCCCACCCTGCGTGAAATCGCCAAAGCCTGTTTCATGAGCACGACGACCGTCGTGCGCTACCTCGACAGGCTCTGCGCCGCCGGCCGCATCTCGCGCGAGCTGAACAAGCCGCGCAGCATCGCGCTGCTCGACCTGCAGCACGATCGCTGAAAATGTGAAAGCGGCGCCCTGATCCGACACTGAACCGCGCAGCGCGGTCGGCCAAGCCCACGCGACAGCCACTGCCGAACCGCCTTCAGCCGGATGGTGAGTCTGCCGGTCAGCGTACCGGGAGCGGGCGCCAGCGCCCCTCCCGGTTTTGTCGGTCGATGAAGGTCCCGTCAGGGACAAGGCGGGAAAGTTCAGAATAACGCGGAGGCAGCATGCCATACGACGCGGAAACGCGCCGCGCGGCCCTGGCCTGCCTGGCGGCCCGGGAGGGCAACTTCCGCAAGGCCGGCGCAGCGACCGGGATATCAGAAACCACACTGCGGCGCTGGGCGCGTGAGGCAGGGCAGGACAGCAGTCGGGACGCTGCGCCGCCACGAAGCGCCCGCGCGCCGCAGTCGGCGCCAGGCGGCGACGCACAGCAGCAACTGGAAGGTCTGGTGCTGGTCAACATGCTGGAGGACGCGCGCCAGCTGGCCGGCTCGCTGCAGGAGGTCATCGACGACGCGCCGCTGGGGCAGCGGGCCACGGCGCTGAACCAGTTGCTCGACAAGATTCTGAAGATCATGGCGCTGTTGCCGCGGCAGGAGGAAGTGCTTGTACGCGTCGAATTCCAGGGTGAGGACGGTACGGCTCATCAGGCCCCACCCTGGGCAAAGGCAGATTCTGGCCAGTCCGGCGCGCTATAGCGTGGTGGCCTGCGGCCGGCGCTTCGGCAAGACCGAACTGGGCAAGCTGGCGCTGGTCTGTCGCTTCCTGCAGGGCGCGCGTTGCTGGTGGCTGGCGCCGACGCTGCAAATGGCCGACCAGGTCTGGCGCGACCTGAAGCAGACCCTGGCGCCGCTGCCGGAGGCGCGGGTGAGCGAGGCCGCGCAGCGCATCGACCTGCCCGGCGGCGCCCTGCTGGCCATCCGCAGCACGCACCACGCCGACCATTTGCGCGGCGCCGGTCTGGACTTCGCCGTGCTGGACGAGGCGGCCTTCATGGAGGAAAGCGTCTGGCCGGAAGTCGTACGGCCGATGCTGCTGGAGCGACGCGGCGGCGCCCTGTTTCTGAGCAGCCCCAACGGGCGCAACTGGTTCTGGCAACTGTATCAACTGGGCCGCGAGCAGGAGCAGGGACAGTGGCAGTCCTTCCGCTTCACCTCCGGCGACAACCCGCTGGTGGACGAGGCCGAGCTGGCGGCGATCCGCAGCACGACGCCGGAACGGGTCTTCCGCGAGGAGTACCTGGCCGAGTTTCTCGGCGACAGCGGCCAGGTGTTCGACAACCTGCACCGGGCGGCCACGGCGCCCAGGGACGCGCAGCCGCAGGCGCAGGGCCACTACGTCGCGGGCGTGGACTGGGGCCGGGCGCGCGATTACACGGCGATCGTCATTCTGGATGGCGAGCGGCGGGCGGTGGTGGCGCTGGACCGTTTTCGTCAGCTGGGCTGGGCGCGGCAACGCGCGCGCCTGCAGGCCCTGCACGCGCGCTGGAACCTGACGCGCATCGTCGCCGAGAGCAACAGCATGGGCGAGCCCAACATCGAGGCGCTGCAGCAGGCGGGCCTGCCGGTGACCGGCTTCCAGACCACCGCACCTGCCAAGCGGGCGCTGATCGAGGCCCTGGCGCTGGCGATCGAGAGCGGTCAACTGGCGCTGTTGCCGCATGAGGACCTGCTGAACGAACTGGCCAACTACACGCTGCAGCGGCGGCCGGATGGCAGTTACCGCTACGGCGCGCCGCCGGGCCTGCACGACGACCTGGTGATGGCGCTGGCGCTGGCCTGGCACGCGCAGCAGCGCAGCGGGACGGCGCTGGCATTCGCCTGAGCGCGCATCCCTGACAACGGACGACGGCCCGTCGCGCCCGCCTCACGGAGAAAGGCGCGCGGGCCCGCGCCCTGCATGGCTGTCCGCGTCCGCACCATCCACGCCAGCCGCGTGCGGACGGCAGCGCGAGGCAGCCACTGGCTTCATACCGGTATGTCTGGCAGGCTACCGCCTCTGCTATGCTGTCGAGCGGCCGGCACAGGAGCAGACCATGAATGACATGCAGGGCAAGGTGATCCTCATCACCGGCGCGACCAACGGCATCGGACGGGCGGCGGCGCTGGACCTGGCCAGGCGGGGCGCGACGGTCGCCGTGGCCGGGCGCAACCGGCAACGTCTGGACGACACGCTCGCCATGATCTGCGCCGAAAGCGGCAGCGAGACGGTCAGCGGCCTGCTGGCGGACCTCTCCACCCAAGCCGACGTGCGTCAACTGGCCGACGGGTTCCGCAGCAAACACGACCGGCTCGACCTCCTGCTGAACAACGCCGGCGCGAATTTCCGTGAGCGCATCGACACTGCCGACGGCCTTGAACGCACTTTCGCCGTCAACCACATGGCCTACTACCTGCTGACGCGCCTGCTGCTGGACCTGCTGCGGGCCAGCGCGCCGGCGCGCATCGTCAACGTTTCCTCCGAGGCGCACCGGCAGCTGAAGACCTTCGACTTTGACAATATCGACGGCAGGAAATCGTGGCGCATGTTCGGCTTCAGCGCCTACAGCCAGAGCAAGCTGGCCAACATCCTGTTCACGCGCGAACTGGCGCGCCGTCTGGCGGGTACGGGCGTCACGGTCAACGCCATGCATCCGGGCGTGGTCAACACGGGGCTGTTTCAGAATATCGAAGGCATCGGAGGTCGGGTGATCGCGGCCCTCGCGCCGATATTCATGAAGACTCCCGAGCAGGGCGCGGACACGCTGATCTGGCTGGCGACGGATGACGAGATGGAAGGCCAGAGCGGCGGCTACTACGACCGGCGTCGGCTGCGCGAACCCTCGGCGGCGGCGCAGGACGATGCCGCGGCGCAGCGTCTGTGGTCGCTCAGCGCGGAGTTGTGCGGCCTGGGGGTGGAGTGATGCCAGCCGGATAACCCTGACCCGGCATGGTGGAAATGATCAGGGCGACACTGGCCGAACTCATCCGCGATTTTTACGGAGGTGAATGTGCGGACCTGCCAACGGACTCATCCATGGATTAACTTCGAACTCGACCCGGGCAGTCTGGATGCATTAATCTGGTCGCTGCTGGATCAAACCCGGGCGAAGAGTTCTCACATTGAAGGCATTGCCCTGGGACCGGCGACAACGCGGGAACTGCAACTGGTCTCTCTGGTCAGGGCCGTCCAGGCAAGCGCAGCAATCGAAAACAATCCGCTGAGTGAGTCCCAGGTGCGGGCGCAACTGACTGGCCGACTTCTCTTGCCCCGGGCGCAGGAGCACTTCGGCCAGGAAGTAGCCAACATTGCCCAGGTGTTGCATGCCATGGACCCGGTCAGGAAACCTGACGGAAACGCCAACCTGAGCGTGTCAGATATCCTGCATACCCATGAACGGGTACTGCGGGACCTGCCGCTGGAAGCCCATGTGATCCCCGGGCAGTTGCGTATGCCCGGCCAGCATGTGCGTGTGGGCAGTTACCTGGGCGCGCCACCCGAAGACCTCGCTTACCTGCTACAACGGCTCTGCGACTGGCTGAACGCAGGCTTTCAGGCCGGCAGCAGAAACGCCAAACAGGCCGGCGTACTCAAGGCCATCATCGCCCACGTTTACATCGCCTGGATTCACCCCTTTGCCGATGGCAACGGCCGCACGGCGCGCCTGCTTGAGTCCCGTCTTCTGTGCCAGGCCGGACTGCCGCAATCTGCGGCAAATCTGTTGAGCCCGCATTACTACTGCACGCGGCCGGAGTATTTTCGCCGACTGGAGCGTTCCAGCCAGCGTGAAGACGGCCTGGTCGGCTTTTTGCGCTACGCCTTGCATGGCTTGGTCGAGGGCCTTGACGAGTGGCTCAAAGTGATTGAGTGCCTGGCCCCGAACGGCCCCGGTGGATGGGACGAAAGTGGCAAGCACCCTCAACTGATCGAAATCGAAGTAGAGCACGCCAGACGTGTAGCCTCCGGCGCCTTCGAGAATCCCGTCAGCCTGGCAGGCAAATACGCCAGGCCCGGCGTGAGTTACAGCGATGAGGAACTCAGGCAAACCCTGAGGGAAATCCAGACGGAATGGGAAACGGAACTTGACGAACTCCTCGCCGACGAATGACCTGGCTTACGTTAACGTCGGATCCGCCCGTCTGTTGCGCGTGCCACTGGTGACCAACGATCTTCAGATGCAGGCCTCTGGCAGCGTGGAAACCGTCTGGTAACGCTTGCAAGCAGGCTGAAACTACAGTTCCACCCTCTGACACTAATCCTCTCTACGCCTTCACAGGCACGATGTTCGTCGCGGCGCCGTCGTCGGCCTGGGCCGCCGTGCGCGCGTACTTGGCCATCACGCCGGTCGTGAAGTGCGGCGCCGGCGCCTGCCAGGCAGCCCGCCGCCGCGCCAGTTCCGCATCGTCCAGCTCGACGTCGATGCTGCGGGCCTCCACGTCCACCGAGATAATGTCGCCCTCCTGCAGCAGGCCCAGCGGCCCGCCCAGCATGGCTTCCGGCGCCACGTGGCCGATCATCAGGCCGCGCGTGCCGCCGCTGAAACGCCCGTCGGTGACCATCATCACGTCCTGCCCCAGGCCCTGACCGACCAGCGCGGCCGTGGTCTGCAACATCTCGCGCATGCCAGGGCCGCCCACCGGCCCCTCGTAGCGGATGACCACCACGTCGCCCGGCTTAATCTGCTGGTTGTCAATGGCCACGAAGGCGTCTTCCTCGCTGTCGAAGACCCGCGCCGGACCGCGATGGTGCAAGGGCTCAATGCCCTTGAGCTTGACCGCCGCGCCGTCGGGCGCGAGGTTGCCGCGCAATACCGTAAGGCCGCCGCTCGCCTTCAGCGGCTTGTCCAGCGACACGATGACCTCCTGACCCGGCGCTTCCTGCGCGTCGGCCGCCTCCTCGCCCAGGGTGCGACCGGTGACGGTAGGCGTGCTGCCGTCGATCAGGCCGCCGTCGATCAGACGCTGCGCCAGCAGACGCAGGCCGCCGGCGCGGTACATGTCCAGCGCGACGTAGCGGCCGGTCGGGCGCATGTCGGCGATGACCGGCGTGCGTCTGCTGATGGCCTCGATGTCGTCAAGCGTGAACTCGATGCCGGCCTCGCGCGCGAAGGCCAGGGTGTGCAGGATGCTGTTGGTGCTGCCCACTGTGGAGGTCGAGGCGGCGATGCAGTTCTCGAGGCTTTTGCGCGTCACCATCTGCTCCGGCCGCAGGTCCTCGGCGACGAGGCGCATGACGATCTCGCCCGCCTGGCGCGCGACCTCGTCCTTCTCTTCGTCGACGGCCGGAATGTCAGCGAAGCCCATCGGGCAGAGGCCGAGGATCTGCGAGAGGTTGGCCATGGTGTTGGCGGTGTACTGCCCGCCGCAAGCGCCGGGGCCGGGACAGGCCACGTCCTCGACCTGTTTCAGCCGCTCCGCCGGAATCTTGCCCGCGCTGTAGGCGCCGATGGCCTCGTAGACGCTGACGATGTCCTGCGGCTCGCCGTCCAGATTGCCGGGCAGAATGGTGCCGCCGTATAGCACCAGGCCGGGGATGTTGAGGCGGATCAGACCCATGATAGTGCCGGGGATGGTCTTGTCGCAGGAACAGAGGGCGACGATGCCGTCGAAATAGTTGGCGCGCGTCACCAGCTCGATCGAGTCGGCGATCATCTCGCGGCTGATGAGCGAGGCTTTCATGCCCCCGGTGCCCATGGTGATGCCGTCGTTGATGGTGACGGTGTTGAACTCCAGCGGCGTGCCGCCGGCCGCGCGGATGCCCTCCTTGACCTTCGTTGCCAGGCGCCGCAAATGAATGTTGCAGGGGCCGACCTCGGTCCAGGTGTTGGCGATGGCGATCAGTGGCTTCTCCAGGTCCTCGTCGCCGAGGCCGGTAGCCTTGAACATGGCGCGCGCGCCGGCGCGGCTGACACCTCCGACCAGGGTGCGGCTGTTGTGGTTCAGCGCACGGCCGTTGACAGCGGGTGAGTCAACCATGACGGATTTCCTTTGACAGGTCTGGTCACAGGGCCGACATTGTAGCGCAGGACGGGGTGGTCCTCACCCTGGAACGTGGCAGCAAACCTGGCTTGTGTCTGGAGCGTTAATGCTTGCGGGTTTGGCGTGCGGCTTGCCCTCACCCCAAACCCCTTGTCCCGTCCTGGGGGACGGGAGCCCTTCTCAGGGAGAGGGGCTTTAACAATTGAAGCAGGAATATGGACCTGTCTGGGAAGGGTCCCGTCCCACGGGACTGGAAAAGGGAGCGTTGCAGAAGTTCTGTCACGTGTCTCCCCTTCTCGGGGGTGGGGGTTGAGAGCGCTCGCCATGGGTCCCCTTCGCAGCGGGGAGCGCGGGAAAGGGGCAGGAAGAGCGGGGCTTCAGCCGCGGATGGCGCCGCGCGTCAGGCCGGCGATGATCTGACGCTGCATCAGCACGAAGATGACGAGAATCGGCACGGTGCTGAGGAAGGAGGCGGCCATGATGGCGCCGACCTCGACGTCGTAGGGGCCGTCCATGGTGGCGATGCCGATGGACAGCAGGTACTTGCTGGAATCGTGCAGCACGATCAGCGGCCAGAGGAAGTCGTTCCAGGTCTGCACGAAGGTCAGGATGGCGACCACGCCCAGACCCGGCCGCACCAGCGGCAGGACGATGCGATGAAAGATGCCGAATTCGGAGGCGCCGTCGATGCGGGCGGCGTCCAGCAACTCGTTGGGGACGGATTCGGTGTACTGACGCATCAGGAAAATATTGAAGGCGCTGACCAGGCCCGGCACGATGATCGCGAGGTAGTTATCGACCCAGCCGAAATCGGCCATCATCACGAAGAGCGGAATGAGCAGCACGTGGAAGGGCAGAATCAGCGTGGCCAGCACGGTAAAGAAGAGGAAGCGCTTGAAGCGGAAGTCGAACTTGGCGAAGGCGTAGCCGGCGGCGGCGGCAAAGTAGACGCCCAGCAGGGTGCGCAAACCGGCCACCCAGATGGTGTTGCCGTACCAGCGCACGAATTCCGTATCGTTGAACAGCTTCAGGTAATTGGCGTCGGTCCACTCGCGCGGGAAGATGGTGACGGGCAGCGAGTACAACTCGCCCTGGGTGCGAAAGGACGCCGTCACCATGTAGAGATAGGGAATGACCGTCAGCAGAACGCCAAAGAGCACCAGTGCATTGAGCAGGGCGATCTTCGACGGCGAGTGACGCTCGCCACCACTTGTGATGCGCGTTTCCGCCCGGAGTATGCGCGTCAGTGTGCCCATGGCTTCAAGCGAACGCTAGACCTTCCATAAACGAATGAGTAGCAACTGAACGGCCGTGATGGCGAGGATGATGAGAGTCAGCAGGTAGCCAATGGCCGAGGCGTAGCCCATGCGCGTGTTGTCGCGGAAGCCCATGAAAAAGAGGTACATCAGGGGGAAGAGGCCGGCGTCCAGCGGGCCGGAACCGCTTTCGAAGAGCAGATAGGGCTGCGAGAAGAGGCTGAAGGAGCCGATTGAGCCGGTCAGGATGACGAAAATGAAAATCGGGCGCAGGAACGGCAGGGTCACGTTGCGGAAGAGTTGCCAGCCGCTGGCGCCGTCAATGCGGGCGGATTCCTTCAGTTCCTCCGGCACGGCCTGCAACCCGGCCAGGAAGTAGAGCGAATGATGCCCCACCCAGGTCCACAACCCCAGCACGATGAGCGAGGGCATGGCGAGGTCCTTGCTCAGCCAGAAGACCGGCTCCACGCCAAAGTGGGCCAGCAATCCATTTAAAAGACCGTAACTTTGTTTGAAATAGATGAGTGTGAATATCCAGGCGACCACAATGGCCGAGGTGATGTAGGGCGCGAAGAAGGCGAGGCGCGCCATGGTCTTGAAGCGCACCACGGCCGAATTGAGCGCCAGCGCCACGGCCAGCGCCAGCGGCATCTGCAGGAAGGCGGTGCCAAGGGCGAACTCGGCGCCGTTGACGATGGCGGTGCGGAAGCGCTTGTCTTTGGTCAACAGGCGCTCGTAGTTGGCCAGGCCGACGTACTCGCGCTCGGACTGCAGGCTGCGCACCCTGTGGAAGCTGAGGCGGAAGGAATCGATCGCCGGCCAGGCGGTGAACACCACCAGTGTGACCAGAAAGGGGACGAGCAGAACGTAGGGGAAGAAGCGACGTTCATGGCGCGACCACCAGCTACCGGCCTGCGGCGCGCGCGTCCCCGTCGCAGTGATGCTGGAAGTGCTCATGCCGGCCTCCCTTGCCAGGCGCGCTGCGACAGGGAAGACCCTGTCGCAGCGCGCGAACCTTTACTTGTTGAACTCGAAGTCGTCGACGGCTTCCGCCAGGGCAGCGGCCGGGTCGGAGCCTTCCAGCATGACACCCTGCACGGCGATGCGGGCGAGGGAGTCGATGAGCAGCGACCAGTAGTTGTCGATGATGGCCGGCGCCATGGCTTCGGCCGCGGTGGCGATGAATTCGGCGGGCTTCTGACCGCTGAAGTAATCGTCGGTGCGGTACAGGACTTCCTCGTCCCAGGCGGGCTTGTAGGAGGGGAAGAGGTTCATGCGGCGGAAGGCCAGCAGCGAACCCTCGACGGTCAGGTTGGCCTCACGGATGAAGTCCCAGGCGGTGTCGGCAATTTCGCTGGCGGCGGTGATGCACATGCCGGTGCCGCCGCGCGGCACAGTCAGATGGCCGCCCTCGGCCCAGACGGGCAGGTAGCGCATCTTCCACTTGCCGGCGAGATCGGGAGCGCGCTGCTTCATGAAGCCCTGGTACCAGGGGGCGCCCCAGATGGAGACGTAGGCGCCCTCGTTCATCAGGGCGTACTGGGCAACGCCGGCGCCCTGTTCGACGTAGACGCCGCTGTCCAGCTGTGCCTTTTGCCAGGCAAGCACCTCCGCAGCGAGCGGGTCCTCGTGCACCAGGACGTTGCCTTCGGTATCGAAGAACTGGCCGCCGGCCTGGTGGTACTGGATGAAGAAATCGGACCAGTTCTGCGTCTGGACCGGGAAGAGGCCGGTGCCGGCGTCCCGCACGGCCGGGCCAAGCTGGTCAACGAATTCCTGCCAGGTCCCGGGGGCCTCGGCATCAAGACCCATTTCGTCAAAGAGATCGTGACGGTAGTAGAGCAGCACCGGGTTGACCTCGTTGCCGATGCCAAAGATCCGGTCGCGCACGGTCCAGGTCTTGGTGCCCGAGACGATGGTCAGGTCGTTGAGCTGGTCGCCCAGGCGATCGTCGAGCGGAATGAAGGGCTCGTTGTCGGGGTCATGCATGAACTGACCGAGGCGGCCGGTGCCGACGTCGACGATATCCGGGATGCCGGTGCCGCCGGCGAAGACGGCCTGCAGCTTGGGCCACAGGTCGTTGTGGGGCGTAATCTCGACGTTGACGGTGACGTTGGGGTAGGCGGGCGCCCAGAGTTCCTCGATGAAGTTGCCCATCCACTCAAAGCGATTGGTGGCGAAGTTCCACATGTTCAGGACGATCTCGTCCTGTTGCGGCGCGGAAGCCGAGACGGCCCCGGCCACAGGCGCCAGTGTGGCGACAGCCGTGGCGCCGGCAGCGCCCCGCAGGAAGTCACGACGACTCAGTTTGCTGGCAGACATGTAATTTCTCCCACAATTGTTGTCGGTTGGTCAGCAGGAATGTACTGACCGGCAAAGAGGGTACCACAAAAATTGTATGAACAAGTAGAGATGATTACGATGCGTTGCCTGGCTGCGGTAGTGGCTGCCGCTCTCCTTTCAGCAACAGGGGAATGGCCTGGTTCCAGTAGTCGTCGCCGGCCCTGTTCATGATCGGCTCGGCCGAGTACTGCGCCAGGTAGACGCGGCGCATGCCATCGGTCGTGTTGGGGCCGCTGCGGTGGAAGGTTCGGCTGCTGAAGACCACCATGCTGCCCGCCGGCACCAGCGCCGCGACGCCGGGATCATCGCCATGGTAGCCGACCTTGTCGTTGGAGTTGTCCTCGACGCGGTGATCGAAGAGATCGTCCGGCTGCATGCCGGCGCGTTCATAGGGCAGCACGTACACCGTGCCGTTCTCGATCGTCATGTCATCCAGCGCGCACCAGCAGGAGAGGTAGGACCGGTGATAGTGGCCGATGTAACCCGAATCCTGGTGCCAGGCGAACTTCATGCCGCGCTCCGCCGCCTTGACGACGTACTGCTCGTGGAAGAGGTAGACGTTTTCGCCCAGCGTGGCCCGCCCGACCTCCGCCATCAGGTCGCTGAAGAGAAAGTTGCTGATGGCCGGGCTTGTGCGCCACTCGTTGCTGATGAAGTAGCGCTGGCGGTAGTGGCTGATGCCGTCGGTCGTGATGCCTTTGGCCTCCATCTTCGCGTCCCGTTCGGCCAACAGGCGGCCGCACTCCTCGCGCAAACCCGCCAGCACGGCCTCGGGAATCACGCGTTCAAGAATGAAGTAACCCTCGCGGCGATACTGTTCGCGCTGCGCTTCCGTTACGGCCATGGCTGAGCGGTCTCCTGTCTGCGGCGACATCCGCCGAACGGCCAGAAGATAACAGGAACGCTCCGTTTGTGCAGTTAGATTGTCGTCGGCTTCAAACCGGCTCCGGCACGCGCATGTGCCGCAGCGGCGCGCGTACGTGACCGGGCCAGATGCGCAGCAGGCCGAAGCAACTGCGCAGGGCCAGCCACAGAAACAGCGCCAGCCAGACCAGCAGGAAGGCCTGCGGCGCGGCCGTATCCGTGAGCAACAGTACGGCCGCGGCAATCCCCGTGGAGACGATCATGCCGTTGCGCAGCCAGGGGTAGTCGCCGGTGCCCCAGTGGATGCCGTCGGTGACGAAGGCCAGCGCGGCCAGAGGCAGGGTCAGCGCGGCGACCAGCCAGGCAGAATTGAAGGTCGCCGCGGCTTCCGGCGGCACGAAGACCTCCCGCACCAGCGACGTCGCGAGCAGACAGAGCAGGCAAAGCGCGACGCCGGTCGCCAGGCCCTGCAGGATGGTGACGGCGGCGGCCCGGCGCGCCTGACGCAGTTGGGCGGCGCCGAGGAAGTAGCCGACCAGGCTCTGGGCGCTGGTGCCGAAGGCGTCCGACAGCCAGCTGCCGAAGAGCCACAGCGTGCGCATGGCCTGATGGGCGGCGCCGGCCTCGGGGCCGATCTGGTTGGCGACGCGCGTGGAGAGCAGCAGGAAGACTGTCAGCAGGCCGCTGCGCACCACCAGGTCGCGGCCGGCCCGCAGCAGTTGCAGAATGTCTTCGCGGTCAAAATACCAGCCAAGGCCGGGGCGGCGGCGCAGGTGCAGCATCAGCATGGCCAGGCCCAGATACTGCGCGATGACGCTGGCCAGCGCCGCGCCGGTCACGCCCAACGCCGGCAGCGGCCCGAGGCCGAAGATGAACGGCACGTCGAGCAGAATGTTGATTACGTTCACCACCACGGCGACCCGCAGCGGCGTGCGCATGTCCTGCAGGCCGCGCAGCGCGCCGAAGCCGACCATCGTCAGCAGCACGGCCGGCGCGCCCAGCAGGCGCACGCGAATGTAGGTCACGGCCAGGTCGTGGACCTCCGGCGCCGCGCCCAGGAATTGGGCCAGCAGGTCCGGGCCGAGCAGACCGGCCAGCAGCATCAGCGCGCCGGCGACGCCGGCCAGCAGCAGGCCCAGGCTGGTGATCTGACGCACGCGCGCCATCTGCCCGCGGCCAAACGCCTGCGCCACCTCGGTCATGGTGCTGATTCCGAGAAAATAGAATGTCCACAGCAGCAGTGAAATGGCCGACCCGCCCACGCCGAGGGCCGCCAGCGGCGGCGCTCCCAGGCGCGCGACGAAGGCCGTATCGACCAGACCGGTCAGGGGCTCGGCGATTTGCGAGATGACGATCGGCAGGGTGAGCGCGAGCACCGTGCGCCGGGGCCGGGTCAGAAAGGGATGTTGGGTCGCTGCGTTCACAGGCAGGCCGGGAGTTGACAGTGACGCGAGTTTTCAGCACTATCGCCGTTCTGTCAACAGCACCAATGCCGACAAGGGAGACCCACATGGCCCTGCCTCCTCGCAGTGAAGTCGCCATCGAAGAGACCTGGAACGCGGAAAGCGTCTACGAAACGGCCCAGGCCTGGGACGCGGAACGTGAATCGCTGGCCGCCGCGCTGGCGGACACGTCGTCCTTTCCCGGCACCCTGGGTCAGGGCGCGGCGCAACTCGCCGCCTGGCTGGCGCTGAAGGGCGACCTGGGGCAGCGCATCGAGCAGCTGGCCTTTTACGCCTTCATGTCGCAGGCGGTGGATACGGCCGATCAGGCCGCCGCCGCGATGGTCGGCCAGGTGGAAAGCCTCTACAGTCGCTATCTGGCGGCCTCCTCCTTCGCCGAGCCGGAGATCCTGGCCCTCGGAGGAGAGAGGGTGCAGGCCATGGTCGCGCAAGAGCCGGCGCTGCAGGCCTACGGCCACTGGTTCGACAATCTCTTCCGCAAGGCCGCCCACGTGCGTTCGGCCGAGGTGGAGGAAGTGCTGGCCCTGACCAGCGAGCCATTCGCCGCCATCGACACCACCGGCGAGGTGCTGTCCGGCGCCGACCTGCGCTTCGCCCCGGCCATTAACAGCCAGGGCGAGGAGGTCGAGGTGGCCCAGGGCACGTTGCAGACCATCCTCGGCGAGGGCGACCGCGAGGCGCGCCGTACGGCCTGGGAAAGCTACGCCGACGGCTACCTGTCGCTGAAGCACACCTTCGCCAGCAACTACAACGCCGTCGTGCGGCGCGACGTCTTCAACGCCCGCGCCCGCCGTTACGGCTCCGCGCTGGAAGCCGCACTCTTCCCCGACAACATCCCGCCCGAGGTCTTTCACAACCTGATCGACACCTGCCGCCGCCACATCCCGACCTGGCAGCGCTACTGGGCGGTGCGGCGGCGCGCCCTCGGCGTGGAGACGCTGCAGCCCTACGACATCTGGGCGCCGATCGCCAGCGATCTGCCGAAGATCCCCTGGGAGACGGCGGTGGACTGGATCGCCGCGGGCATGGCGCCACTGGGCGAGGACTACGTGCGCGAGATGCGTAAAGGCTGCCTCGAGCAGCGCTGGGTGGACCGCGCGCCCAACCAGGGCAAGACCCAGGGCGCTTTCTCCTACGGCGCCTATGAGACGCACCCCTTCATCCTGATGAGCTATGACGACAGCCTCGGCGCGTTGAGCACCCTCGCCCACGAACTGGGGCACTCGATGCACTCGCTGCTGGCGCGGCGCCATCAGACCTTCCACGACAGTCAGTACACCATTTTCGTCGCCGAGGTGGCCTCCAACCTCAACCAGGCGCTGGTGCGCGACCACCTCTTCCGCAATCACGACGACCCGCAATTCCAGATCGGCATCATTGAGGAGGCGATGGACAACCTGCATCGCTACTTCTTCATCATGCCGACCCTGGCGCGCTTCGAGCTGGAGGCGCACGAACGCGCCGAGCGCGGCCAGGCGTTGACCGCCGACGACCTCAATGAGTTGATGGCGGACCTCTTCAGCGAGGGCTACGGCGATGAGATGCACGTGGACCGCGAGCGCGTCGGCAGCACCTGGGCGCAGTTCCGCCACCTCTACATGAACTTCTACGTCTTCCAGTACGCCACCGGCATCTCGGCGGCGCACGCGCTCTCGCGCAAATTGCTGGACGGCGAGGACGGCGCGGCGCAGGCCTGCCTCGAGTTCCTCAAGACGGGCGGGGCGGAGTATCCGGTGCCGGCGCTGCGCAAGGCGGGCGTGGACATGGCCGGCCCGGAGGCGGTCGAGACGACCTTCGGCATCCTTGCCGATTACGTGGACCGCCTGGATCAGTTGACGCGGTAGTCAGACGTGAAGGTCAAGTGGCAGGCTCGTCGATGCGGCGGGCCTGTTTCATTTGCGGGGATTCCTGTTTCATAATCCGCTCATTTGTGCTATGATGAGGGTCTTGACGGCATTGCTTGGCCGAAGGATTCCCCGTGAATGACAATATGCTCAAGTGTTTCGAGCACGGGTTGCATATGCGAAAAGGTAGCAAGTATGCGCACGCCAAGCTCCGCATCGCCGAGAGTTTCAAGGGATAATCTGTCTTGCGAAAAAATTCAAAGGGCTAACTGGATGAAGTGATGTTGGACAACAAATGACTCACGCCTTGCCAGCCCATCCCTGCTTGACTCCGATTCTGGATCAGTATAGGTTGTTATGCGTTGGCAAACAATTGGGACATGCCACATGTCCGATAGCGATCAAGAAGAGTCTGCAAGAGGTAAGGGACAGTCCCGCAGGCTTGAAAAGCAACATGAACTTGCTGGCGGGCCAATTGGTATCTTCGGGGATGAAGCCAAGAGGCACGACCTTTCTATACGGCACGTTATGAGCGGCATCATGGAAGCATTACAAGCCAATCATCCGAATTTGTCCTTCAGACACAGGCCGAACATCTCAAAGCGTGAAATCAATGACAAACTCGCGTCACTTGAGCCAAGCCTCGGACAAGTGTTGTTTGTACAAAGGGCAAGCATCAAGCCGGATGGCGGAATTATCGAAGTAGAGGACAAATCAGGAAATTATCGGGTTGTACTGGTAAGCGAATCAAAACACCAAGGCAATGATGTTGAAAAAGTTCGCGCCGGTATAAAGCAGGGAAAGAATAAAGACAAGGACTTGATGGTTGCAGGAAATGCCATTGAGCGCGTCCATAAGAACATCCAAGAGTTACGAAACTATCTGCTAGATGAAATTCACTTCCCTTATGTCATTTTCCTCCAAGGCTCCAATTTCGCAACGCAAACCTTCTTTGTCGATTCTCCCGATGGCAGGAAAGTGAAAATTTCACATGATGCTGGCAACCTGAACAGGATTGACAGGGTAACGGCCAGTAGCTACGGCATGGAGATCAACAAGAACTATTGCCAGAATGTGAGTGTAGATCTGGGCGATCACATGCAGATGTTACAGGCTGCATCCTTGTATTTTCAGAGTGACTCTTGGTCAGCAGGAGATATGGCCGAAATTCTATGGGAAATTGCATTAACTTCGCTGGAAATTTTGTCAGGTGATCTTTATGCCTAACAGGTCTCATCGCAATTCAGGTTACAGGGCCATGAACGCCATGAACAGGGATGGTATTGCCCATTTGTCAGCCAAAAATCTGAAAAACGAAATTCCTGCCATTACCAACCATGTCACGGAAATATGCGATTGTTGCGAATTGCTTGCCAGACTGCCGGACGAATCCATACAACTGATAATCTGCGATCCACCTTACAACATAATGCTGGCACATTGGGACAAGTATGAGGATTACATCGACTGGGCGGCTACATGGCTGAAAGAAGCTGAAAGAGTATTGAAGCCCACTGGCAACATTGCGATCTTCGGCGGGCTGCAATATCAGGGAGAGGCCGGAAGCGGCGACCTTTTGTCGATAATCAACTACATGAGACATGCCAGCAACATGCTGCTGGCGAATCTGATCATATGGAATTATCCAAACGGAATGAGCGCACAACGCTTCTTCGCCAACAGGCATGAGGAAATTGCCTGGTTCGCCAAATCGAAAAAGTACTACTTCGATCTGGATGCTGTCAGGGAACCCTACGATCAAAAGACAAAAGACACGTACATGAAGGACAAGCGCCTTAACCCGGAGAGTGTCGAAAAGGGAAGGAATCCCACGAATGTATGGAAAATGAGCAGGCTGAATGGCAATTCAAAGGAAAGGGTAGGCCATCCTACTCAAAAGCCCAGACAGGTCATTCAAAGGCTTGTCCGTTCGTTATCGTACCCGGGTTCAACCGTGCTTGATTTTTTCGGCGGTAGCGGCATTACAACAAGGGTTGCCATTGAAGAAGGCCGACATAGTGTCAGTTGTGACAATTCACAATCGTTTGCAGACTATGTCGGACAACAGATCGGTAAGATCAAGCCGGATCTTTTTGCACAAATGCCGGACCATGAAATCACTGAAAAACTTGATTTATCTCATCCTGTATTTGATGAGCCATAAGGGAACTAGCCATAAAACCAGAAGTCTGCAATCCGCCCGAAGTACCATATTCCTGAAGTACCAGATTGCTAAAGGTCGTTAGTCATTTGAGGCAGGAAACTTCTCACGCCACTCGTCCCATGTCAGATTCCCCTTGAAAAAGACCGGGATGCCCTGGGCGTCCATCAGTTCCAGCAGCGACTCTGTCCAGGCCGGTTCCGGCTGAAAGAGACGACGGCCGTTGGACGCCGCGCCGATGATGGCCCACTCGAAGGGTAAACGCTCCCGTTCTTCCAGCCAGTGCGCGAACACCGGTGCGGCATCGAACCACAGCGGCTCAATGCTCAGGAAGCGGACGCTGGCCTCGATAGCCTCCATGTGGCGCAGGTAGGCGCTCAACGCGCGCGCCGCGCCCTTCGCGCTCATCGTGTGCCCCGCCGGCAGGCTGACCCCTACCCAGACGTTGGGCGGGAAGTCGAACTCCGGCAGGCGCAGCGGGTACTTGCTCAGGGTCTGGAAGGTGTGCCAGTGCGCCTCGCCCATCACGTCAAGCACCTGGTCGATCTGTTCGCGCGGCACCCAGTGGCCGAAGAGGTCGGCCATGCTGCCGACGAAGATGCCGGCCGGCTCGCGCAGGCGTAAAGGCTCGCGCAGTTGATGCGGACGCCAGTAGTGATGTTCGAAACCATGCACGTAGGAACTGCGGGCGATGCGCTCGGCGACGGTCTTCGCGTAGCACTCGGTGACCGAGCCGTCCGGCATCTCCCAGGTGCAACCGTGCATGCAGCCTCCGGTCGGGTTCCAGGTGTAGCCAGGCAGCACGCTGCCATCCGCCTGGCGGATGCGCGTCCACTCGATGCCTTTCGGTGCCTTCTGCCGGTTCATGGTTCCACCTTGCGTGGATTTAGAGCAAATGTTCTAACATTTGCGAGCGTTTGTCAACTTTTGGTCATATGAGCGTTTGAAATTGGCCTCAGCCGCCGCGGGCACGGGCGGCCGCCAACTCACTTAATCCTGGCTTCGGGGCGCGCTGCCCGACCGGCGCCCGGCTGTTGCTGTCCACCATGCCCGCCAGGGAATGGCTGCCGGCGCGCGGGAAACCGGCATGTCATGAATAGTCGCCGGCTGCCGACGATGCCGAATTGTCGGTGTTTTTCGTCGATGAATTACGATAACTTACATGCATGTGTAAGTATAAACAATGTAGCGGAGCATTATGTCGTTAGCCCGTATCTCGACTTCGCTTCCCGTGACTGCCGGCAATTGCACGGCTCGCCTTGCGCGTTACCGCATGGCGGGAGGCGGCCGGCCCGGTCTCCTGCTGGCCCTGGTGTGCCTGCTGGCGCTCTGCAGCGCAGGCCCGGCCCTGGCCGGAGAAATATTCGTCAACGAATCATGCAATATCCATGACGCCATCACCGCCGCCAACACGGACAGCCCCGTGGGCAACTGTCCTGCAGGGAGCGGCGCTGACACGATCAAGACTGAGGGGCGTTTCATCCCGTGGGGATCTGTGGGACTGGCGATTCAGGGGCCGCTGCCGCCGATCACTTCGACCATCGTCATTGTCATCCAGAGCGGCGCGCCTGGCCCTGGCAATCAATTCATCTTTTTTCTTCAGTCCGCGGTGAATCCGGTCTTTGATGTCGCCGCTGGCGGCCACCTGACCCTGGATGGTGTAGAGATCCGGGCCAACCGGATTGCCGGCGCCAGGGGCCTGGTGGTGAGACGCGGCGGCCGGGCCGAGCTGCGCAGAAGCTACATCGATGCTGTCCCCGCGCCCTGCGGCGGCGCCATATACAATGAAGGCGTTCTGACGATCAGTAATTCTCAAATCATGCGCAATGCGCCGTCCGGTTTTTCAGGCGGGGAACCGTGGACGCCGGCGCCCGGCGCGACCCTGATTTACAACAATGGCGGAAGTCTGATACGCAACGGCATCCACACCAACGTGGGTCCGGGGGAACTTGACAGTAACGGCCCCGCTTGCCAGACAAGCGGCCCGGCGGCGGCGGTCAGCCGGCCCGCGCCGGAGTGCGAGTTGCCGCCGCGGCTGCGCGTGGGTGACAGGGCCATCCGCAGCGGCAACCTGTTCAGCAATGTGCGAAGGGAAGCGGGCCTCGGCGGGCAAAAGATCGGCAAAATCGGCATCGGCGACGTCGTGGATGTCATTGAGGGACCGATCGAAGTCGACGACCATAACTGGTATGGCGTGAGTTCGGACGAGGGCCTTGTAGGCTGGGTCGCCGAAGCCCCCGCCCGCGGCTTCAACTGCGGCTATTACTTCAGGAGCTTCACCGACGTGTTGCCGCCCGCTGCGCCCGAGGTACCGCCGGAGCGGCAGACCTGCGACGAAGCGGAGGATCTGAAAGTCGGCAGCTTTGCGATCATCGCGCAGGGCTCGTTCATGAACTACCGGGCCGGACCGAGCCTCGACGAGCTCCGCCTCGGCGGCCTGGCGCCGGGCAGCGTCCTGGAAGTGCAGGACGGGCCGGAAACGGCCGACAACTACCAGTGGTGGAAGGTGCGCAATCCTGTCAGGGGCATCGATGGCTGGGTCACCGGGGGCGCCGTGATCTTCGGCGGCCAGTGCGTCCGCTGGCTGCTGCCGTTTGGGGCGCAGGAGACGATGGAAGAGGATGCCGAAGCGTCCTCATCCTGACCCGCAGCGCTCGCAACGGGGCGCTTCCGCGGAGGCGCCCCGTTCGGTTTGACCCGACTGTTCGACAATGATTTTGGGGATGCAGCGCTGCAACCTCAACCGCCGCGGGCCCAGGCCTGGGCCATCTCCCTGAAGTCCTGCATCAGCGCGCGCGTATGCGGACCGGGCGGACCGATCAGCGTCTCGTCCACCTGGCGCACCGGACAGACCTCCTTGCTGGAGGACGTGATGAACACCTCATCCGCGCGCAATAGTTCCTCCAGCGGCAGGGGACGCCGCTCTACCGGCATGCGCCGTTGCGCCAGCTCCAGCAGCGCCTGGCGCGTGACGCCGTAAAGGATCTCGTCGGCGGGGGTCACCAGGCGGCCGTCGATGACGGCGAATAGATTGGTGGTGGTGCCTTCGAGGGCCTGGCCCGCGCGGTTGACGTAGATCGCCTCCACGGCGCCGGCCTGTCTGGCGCGGCGCTGGGCCAGGATGGCCGACACGTATTCGATGGTCTTGGCTTCCGGCATCGGGCGTTCGCGACGGTTGGTCACGATTTTGATGCCTTCGCGATAGCGCTGCGCGGGCTGGGCGGCGAAGGGCCGCACCAGCACGACCAGGCGCGAGTTGCCGGCGGGCGTGACGTCGTCGGGGCTGTCGCCGCCCGTGACCACCAGGCGCAGCCGCGCTTCGCCCCGGCCCGGATAGCCGTTGCGCGCCAGAGTCTCCAGCACGACGTCGCGGATCTCCGTCAGCGATAGCGGCAGGTCCAGCAGGACCAGTTCCGCCGAGCGACGCAGACGCTGCAGATGGTCGTCGAGGCGGAAGGGATGCCCGCCATAGGTGCGCGTGAAATCGAAAATGCCGTAGCCTCGCAGCACGGCGAGGTCATCGACGGGCAACTGCGCCGCCCCGCTTTCCACGTACTCGCCGTCCACGTACCAGATGTTGCCCATGGCGCCGCCTTCCCTGTGGATGCCGCGCCATTGTAGCGAGGGCGTCAGCCCGAAGCATCCTGCAAGGGTAGCGAGGGCCCCCGCCCGAAGCATCCTGTAAGGGTAGCGAGGAGTGTCTGGTTTACTGGAAACAGGAACTGGATGCGCTGGGCGTCATCACTCGCCACGCCCGGCGACTATGCTGTGCCCGCGGGCGACATGATATGTCGCCCCTACACCAACCTTCCATAACAAAACGCAGCGCCTCTGTAGGGGCGATTTATCAAATCGCCCGACCTGTCGTCATGTCGTACGCGGGCGACATGATATGTCGCCCCTACACCACCTTTCATAACAAAACGCAGCGCCCCTGCAGGGGCGATTTGGCAAATCGCCCGCCCCCGACTTCAAAACAATTTCTGAAATCCACCAAACTCGCCACGCCTGGCGTCATGCTGTGCCCGCGGGCGACATGATATGTCACCCCTACAACCACCTTCCCTAACAAAACGCAGCGCCACCGTAGGGGCGATTTACCAAATCGCCCTCGCCCCCGACTTCAAAACAATTTCTGAAATCCACCAAACTCGCCACGCCCGGCGTCATGCTGTGCACGCGGGCGACATGATATGTCGCCCCTACACCAACCTTTCATAACAAAACGCAGCGCCTCTGTAGGGGCGATTTGCCAAATCGCCCGCCCCCGACTTCAAAACAATTTCTGAAATCCACCAAACTCGCCACGCCCGGCGTCATGCTGTGCACGCGGGCGACATGATATGTCGCCCCTACACCAACCTTTCATAACAAAACGCAGCGCCACTGTAGGGGCGATTTACCAAATCGCCCGACCTGTCGTCATGTCGCCCCTGCACCGTCCGCCGCAAGGGACGCTTTAGTCAGCCGCCAGTTCCCAGCGCAGAGCGGGCGTCAGCGTTCGCAATTCGGCCTGCACGCGCGCCAGTTCCGCCGCGTCATCGCGGTCGGCGAGGAGCACGCGCTGCTCACGGCGCGCAGGCGCGGCCTCGCGCGCGGCAGTGGCCACCTTCGCCTTGTAACCGAGGCGACCGGCCTGCGTCGCTGTGCGCAGCGTGTCCCAGAGCGCGTCGATCTCCGCGACGTCTGCACTGGCGCACAACTCGGCGGCGCGGCGCGTCGGGCCGGGACGGAGGTCGGGCGGCGCTTTGGCCTCCAGCCAGTAAGCGCCGCGAATCTGCGAGGGTCGCGCCTGGTCGTCGTGCGCCATGCGCGCCCGTTGCACCAGTTGAATCAGGTCGAGATCGGGACGCTCGCTCACCGCAACCCCCGTTTTCCCACGCTGTCAGCGGCCAGTCAGGGCCGTGCAGAAGCGCTTTCACGCATCAGTCAGGAGAAAGGATGCACCATGCTGGACAGTCTTCGCAAGCGTTTGTCAGGGCGCAAACGGCGTCAATCCCTTTTGCAGCCGCAGCCGCTAACCCAACTCAACGCCGGTTTGTGGCCCGAACAGGGCGACGAGGCGGCGCGCGCCCGCGTCTATCAGCAGTCGCCCTGGGTCTACATCGCCATCAATCGCATCGCCGAGGCGGCCGCGCTGGTGCCGCTGCAGGTCTTTCGTCTGGAGGGCGAGCGACGCCTGGCGGTGGAGCGTCATCCGCTGGAACGGCTGCTCGACGCGCCCAACCCGCAGCTCAGCCGCTTTGCGCTGATGGAGCAGACGGTGGGCATGCTGGAACTGACGGGCAACGCCTGGTGGCTGCTGGCCGGCGCGGGCGGTGCGCCCGAGCAGATCTGGCCGCTGCGGCCGGACCGCATGCGCGTCGTGCCGGACGGCAAGGGCCTGGTGCGCGGCTACGTCTACGAAATTGACGGACAACGCATCCCGCTGGAGGCGAGGGAGGTGTTACACTTCCGGCGCTGGCACCCCGCCAACGACTATTACGGCCTGTCGGCGCTGGAGGCCGGGCGACTCGCCATCCGCAGCGACGTGGCCATGGCGCAATGGAACCACAACGCCTTCGGCCAGGACAGCGGCGTGCCGGCCGGCATCGTCAGCATCCGCGACTTCGTCAGCGACGCGGACTTCGAGCGCATCAAGCGCGAGTGGCGTCAAAGCTATGGCGGGCCGCAGCGGCGCACGGCCTTTCTGCGCGGCGGCGGCATCAGCTGGCAAAACATTGGCCTGAGCCACAACGAGCTCGACTTCCTCAAGGGGCGCGAGGCGCAGCGCAACGAGATCCTCAACCTCTTCGGCATCCCGGTCGGCCTGGTCAGCGAAAACGCCACCGAGGCCAACGCGCGCGTGGCGGAGCGGCTCTTCATCGAGCGCACGCTCTGGCCGCGCCTGGTGCGCATCGCCAGCGTGATCACGCAGCATTTGCTGCCCTTCTGGCCGGGCGAGCACCTGGCGCAGTTCGAGGACATTCGCCCGACCGACAGCCACGCGCGGCTGGAGGAGATTCGCACGGCCATGCCGGTGCTCAGCATCAACGAAGTGCGCGAGCGCTACTATCAGTTGCCGCCCGCCGCCTGGGGTTCACTGCCGGCGCGTATGGCCGCAGCGACCGCGTCGGAGGAGAAAACAGCCGCGGCCAGGTCCGCCAGCGCGGCCCTGCAGGAACTGGGGCGTTGGGAGCGTTTCACGCTGCGGCGTCAGGGCGAGAAAACATCGCGCCCCTTCGAGGTGCGGGAGTTGCCGGCGGAACTGGCCTTTGAGGTGGCGGCGCAGTTGCAGGCGGCGAATGACGCCGACGACATGCAGACCATCTTCCGCGAGGCGCGCGCGCTGCTGCGGGACGGGCAAGCGGGCGACTGAAGGGCCGACAATTCACGCGGCGGGCTTCAGGGACAGGCGGCGAAGCTGCCGATGCCTGATTCTTGCTCGCGGAGAATTCGGTTGGATTGACAGGAAATGCTGCCGCCCCGCTGACCTGCAGGTGTCGGCGGGGCGCAGTGAGTCGGAGATTCTATTGGTCCGACGGCCCTGGCACGACCTGGCCGGCCATGATATGGAGCGTCGGAACGGCAAAGAGCAGGGTTGCTGCACCGGCAATCAGGATGATGATGCCGGTGCCGATCGCCATTTCAGCGAGGGAAAAGCCCATCACCGCCATGTTGAGCGCGCTGCGGAGCGCGACGCCATCGATGAAGGAAGCGCGTCTGGGGTCATCCCGCTCCAGCGCGGAATAAGGCCCCCACCTGCCAAGCGTGTGTGCCTTGATGACGTCCGCCTGCGCGCGCGCCGTTGCGGCGTCCGTGACGAGCACGCCAGGAATGGTCGCGTCGCCGCTGGTCATCACTTCCTCGGCCCGCAGTTCGCGTTCGATGTCGGCATAAGCTTCCGAGCCGCGCACAATCATGAAGAGGCCGGCCGCGACCAGCAAAATCCCCACGACGGCTACGGAAAGCCAGGGTCCGTGACGCCTTGCGTTGTATTGCATCGTTCTCCTCTTTCCTCCCCTTGCCCTGCCCGGTCTTCCGGGCAATCTGTGCCGGAGACGCTTGTCCCTGTTTCCGGTTTCCTGCAGTACCGGCCCCCAATTCACGCCGGAGCCGGAAGGCCCGAATCCTGGTGCGTGGCGTCCCCTTGACTCCAGCCTATGCGAAGCCGGATTGGTATTTCGTTAGAAACCGGGGCAGCAGTTGAACGGGATTTCAGGTGACCGCGCCGTCAACCGGGCGTGGCCGGCCGGCAGGCCCTGCAGCGTGGATTGATCGCAAACCGGCATCGCTGCGCCAGTCCACGCCGATTGAATCAGACCTCATCTGCTGCGGCAGTACCGAGTTCCTGCAGCAGCGACTGGTGCAGACGACCGTTGCTGGCCAGCAGCTGCGCGCCCGTCAGACCTGTTTCGCGGCCGCTGTAGTCGCTCACGCGACCGCCGGCCTCGCGCACCAGCAGCAGCCCTCCGAGAAAGTCCCATGGACTCAGGCCCCGCTCAAAATAGCCGTCCAGGCGGCCGCAGGCGACCCAGGCCAGCTCCAGCGCCGAGGAACCCAGCCAGCGCAGTCCCCGCGTCCGCGGCAGCAAACGCCAAATCGGGGCGTTGCGCGCGTCGCCATGGACGGGGTGCCGCGAATAGCCGCAGGAAAGTATCGCGTTCTGCAGGGAGTCGGTCGACGACACCTGCAGCGGCCGGCCGTTGAGCGTCGTGCCGCCGCCGCGCCGCGCGCTGAACAACTCACCGGCGACCGGGTTGAGCACCAGCCCCACCTGGGGCGTCATTTCCCGGTCACAGAGCGCCATGCTGACCGAGAAGAAGGGAAGCGCGCCGGCGAAGTTGCTGGTGCCGTCGATGGGGTCGATGTACCAGTGCCAGTCGGCGCTGGCGGGCGCACCGGCGTGGCCGCCCTCCTCGCCCACAATGTGATGTTGCGGGAAGGCCCCGGCCAGTGCCGCGACGAGGAAAGCCTCCACCTCGCGGTCCGCCTCGGTGGCGATGTCGAACACGGAGGACTTGCTCTCTTCCTGGTGCTGCTGCCCGAAGCGCTGCAGTACCCGCGCGCCGGCCTCCCGGATGATGTCGCTGGCGATGACCTGTACGGCTTCGGTTTCCACGCCCGCTCCTCCTCAATGTGCGCGTCATTGCAGGCGCGCCGCATCGTCCCTGCCATGCGTTGGCGCGGCCCGGCGTTCGCGCCAGACTAGCGCCCGCGCTACAGTCTTGCCAACGCAAAGTGACATTTGATTGGGGAACAAAATGCCTTTCAGAACGCACTCAAGGCTTGCCCTGTCGTGCCTCACGCTGCTGCTGACGCTCTCCCTGCTCGCGACCCCGTTGACGGCGCAGGACAGCCTCGCCGACGCCGCGGCCGCCCTGGCCGGCTCGATGGCGGAGCACAGTGTCAGCGAAAGCGACGTCAGCATTGACAACATGGGCCACAACATCGTCGGTACCCTGGCCATGCCGGAGGGTGAGGGGCCCTTCCCGGTCGTCCTGCTGCTGCACGGCTTCACCGGCACGCGCCACGAACTGCCGGTGCTGGGCACGGAAGACACGATGTTCAGCCGCAGTGCGCGCTGGCTGGGCGAGCGCGGAGTCGCCAGCCTGCGCATCGACTTCATCGGCTCCGGTGACAGTGACGGCGCCTGGGAGGACACCACCTTCAGCGGCCAGATCTCTGACGCCATTGCGGCGCTGGATTATCTCGAGATGATGGAGGGCGTAGACAGCGGGCGCATCAGCATCCTCGGATTGAGCCAGGGCGGCCTGGTGGCCGCCTCCGCCGCCGGACGCGACAGCCGCGTCAGTAACGTCGTGCTCTGGTCGGCCGTGTCGAATCCCGTGATGAGTTACGGCCTTTTGCTGGGCTATGACACCCTGCTCCCCGGCGCGGCGGCCGGCGAGGAAGTGACGACCATCGAATTGCCCTGGGGCGCGGAGACTTCGCTCAGGGGCCCCTTCTTCGAGGACGTCTTCCTGGTGGACCCGGTGGCCGAAATCGCCGGCTACGGCGGCCCGCTGCTGGTTGTCGTGGGCGAGCGCGACACCACCGTGACGCCGATGCCGCAGGCCGGTCAGGTCTTCCTTGACTACCATGAGGGCGCTGAAGCACTGGTCGTGCTGGATGGCGACCACGTCTTCGACGTGCTGTCGGAACGGCCGGAAGTGATCGACGAGGCGCTGGCCTACAGCCTGGCCTGGTTGCAGGACAACTAGCATGTTTGTCGCATACCGACCCTGATCTGATCATCTGAATCGTTCAGCTAAACCAGCGGCCCCTCGCCCTAACCCGGCGAGGGGCCTGTTTCACGATTTGCCCGCCACGGCGCGGGAAGGGCACATTTGACACCCATGTTGCGGCCGTCTTCTGTCAGGCTGATTCTGTAGCAGCGCCCCCCGGGCCGGGCCGCAAGCCCCTACACGTAAAAACAGTGACGGCAAGGCGCCGTCGCGCCCCGGAGCGTCGGACGGCGCCGACCCCTCACCCACATTGACCCCCGCCCCTGCACCATCGCTGCCAGCCGCGTGCGGACGGACCGAGGGGAAGACACAGGCGTCGGGCGGCCCCGGTCCGCGCCTGCATTTTCGCAAGCAGGGGCCACAGGGAGAAGGCATGCAAAGCACTCTGAAGACCCTGGACGCCAGGGGACGCATCGGCGGCTACCTCGTGGTATGGGGCGGCCCCGACGAACGCGACCTGCAGGGCGAGTACTTCACGACGGAAACCGAACTGGGCCTGGGTTGGTACCCGCAGCGACCGCTGCTTTATCAGCACGGGCTGGACGGCGCGCTCAAGGCGGCGGTGATCGGCGCCATAGACACGCTGGTGCCGGACGAGACCGGCGTGTGGTCCGAGGCGCAGCTGGACCTGCGCCAGCGCTGGGCGCGCGCCGTCCAGCGCCTGATCGAGAAGGGCGTGCTGGGCTGGTCCTCGGGCAGCCTGGCGCATCTGGTCGAGGTGGCGGAGGACGGCAAGATCCGCCGCTGGCCGATCGTCGAGGGCAGTCTGACGCCCACGCCGGCCCAGCCCCGCCGCAGCGACGCCCGTACCCTGAAGAGCGCCTGGGAGGCGCTGGGCATGGATCCGTCGCTGCTCGTAGAACCCCTCACAGCAGAAGACAGTGAAACACAGGGAGAGGAAATGACAGAAGAAAACACGACGACGGCGCGCAGGCGCCTGCCCCTGGCCAGCGCCGACGAGGCCCTGAAAGTGACCCGCGTCAGCAGCCCCTACGACTCGCTGGGGGCCATGGACATGTTGCACGGCTACATGCTGCTGAGCGCGACGCGCCAGTTCCGCGGCGTCAGCGAGCGCTACGGCAACGCCCTCGCGCACAAGCTGCAGCGCGAGGGCCTGAGCGCGGTCAAGGCCGACGAACTCAGCCACAGCACCCAGGCCGGCTTCGGCGACGAGTGGGTGCCGGACCTGTGGAGCAGTCAGATCTGGCAACAGGCGCGCCTGGAAAATGCCATCCTGCCGCTCTTCCAGTCGATCGAAATGCCCTCCAACCCCTTTGAGTTGCCGGTCGAGGGCGCGGACCCAAGCGTGTACTTCGTGCCGGAGACCAGCGACGAGGACCATCTGACTCTGGGCAGCGGCAACCCCATCCCGGAGAGCAAGATCGGCAGCGGCAAGGTGCAACTGAACGCGAAGAAGCTGGCGCTGCGCGTCGGCTTCAGCGCGGAGCTGGTGGAAGATGCCATCGTGCCGGTGTTGGCCATCTACCGCGAGCAGGCCATGCGCGCCATCACCGACAGCATCGATCACGTGCTGCTCAACGGCGACACGGCCGGCAGCGGCAACGTCAACAGCAACGGCGTTGCGCCCGATGCCAACAGCCGCTACAAGGCCTTTGACGGCCTGCGCAAACAGGCGCTGGTGAGCCACAGCGGCGGTCGCGTCAACGCCAATGGCGGGCCGACGCTGGCGCTGCTGCGCTCGGCGCGCTTCAAACTGGCGGCGCGTCACGCGGCCCGACCGGCGGACCTCGCCTGGATCGTGGACAGCGGCAGCTACGCCAAACTGCTGGGTCTTGATGAATTCCTGACCATGGACAAGGCCGGACCGCAGGCCACGGCGCGCAGCGGGCAAATCGGCTTCATGGATGGCGCGCCGGTGATCGTCAGCGCGGAGATGCCGCTGAGCGAGGGCGCCGCCGGCAAGGTCAACGCGACGAGCGTCAGCAGCAACACGAAAGGCACGGCGCTCTGCGTGGCGCGGCCGGGCTGGTTCGTGGGCTATCGCCGCCGCATCGCGGTCAGTCTGGACTACCTGCCCTATTACGACAGTTACCAGTTGACGGCCACCGTGCGCCTGGCCTTCGTCAGCCAGGACAGCGAAGTGGTCAGCGCCCTGACCAACATCACGGTCTGAGGCTGGCTGGCAGCATTGCCATTCACAGTGGTGGACTTGAAGTCCCTCTCCCTGAGGGAAGGGCTCCCGCGACTCAGCGGGAAAGGATTTAGGGTGAGGGCCGTCAAGGTCCTGATAGCCGCTGTCATCCCCGGTAGCCACCGGACAAGGCGGCTCGCAGATTGATGGAACCACGCGCCGGGGACGAGGATTTCCTGTCCCCGGCGTTTGCCCTTACTCAGGGGTCAGGTGCGTAGCGGGCGATGAGTTCCCGCGCCAGGGCGCTCAACTGCCCTCGGGTGGGCATTTCGGTGCCCAGATAGCTGCCGACAAGCACCATGAACATGCCGACGATACGGTCGTCGTCGCGAGCAAGTCGCAGATGAAGATTCGGAAAATCTTCTACCCCGACGTTATCGCTCCCTGATACGTCCTCCTCGAGATTGATGTACAGGGACTCAGAGAAGGGTTCGTAACTCCAGGAGACGTTGGGGTAATCGTCAAGTTTGTGTGACGCCTTGTACTGGTGACGGGATATCTCTTCGCGCTCCATCCGCCCGTACTGCAGGACGAGCTCGTCGGCCAGTTGTCGCATGGCGTCCGGCGCCGGCGACTTCGCGCCGAGGCGGGGCGAGGCCGGTTTCCGGGAAATACCGACGAATTTTGATCCCCAGCAGCGGAGTCGCAGAAAAATGTCGGGCTGATGCTGCAGACTGACAAAGAAGGTCTCGTCGACAACCGGCTCCAGGAAGATGTGAAGTGCGTCTTCGGCGGCATCGTATTCCAGGGTGATTTCATTGTTGTCGTCGACGGTTCGGGGTTGCATCAGCGTCTCCTCATCCCCCGCCTTGACCAGGCGGTCCTGATCACACCCGTACGCGCAAAACGCCATTCAGGCGGATGAATATATCTTATTATAACAATGATGCATTTCAGCGTAGGGTCTGTGATGCGTTTGGCCTGTTCCTGCGGATCCCTCCTGTAGTAGTAAAGGACACTCCGCCACGGGTCTTCAGCCTCGACCCGCTCCGGACCGGAGATTGCCAGGTGCAACAGGTCCTGATAGACCACCATGCCGGCATGTCCGTCGAGAATGTGTGCCCAGGTCTCACGACTCAGGTAAACCCGGCACCCGTCCGGGTCACTGGTTAACTCCAGAAGTTCCCTGAAAGGGGCGGCGGCGAGGCGTTGCCAGAAATCGGTCATGCGGGCGGCAATGGACTGGCGACAGTGTGATGACGAAGAGCGCTACCTTATCGCATCAACGCTCCGTGTTGCCATCGTCGAAGACGCCAACCTGATGTCGTTGCCCCGGCACAGGGAATGACGTAACGCGAGAAGCAGAGACCGCCCGGGCGTGCCACAAACTCTCAGGCGCAGTTGTGCTGGCTCAGGGGTCAGGTGCATGGCGGGCGATGAGTTCCCGCGCCAGGGCGCTCAACTGCCCTCGGGTGGGCATTTCGGTGCCCAGATAGCTGCCGACAAGCACCATGAACATGCCGACGATACGGTCGTCGTCGCGAGCAAGTCGCAGATGAAGATTCGGAAAATCTTCTACCCCGACGTTATCGCTCCCTGATACGTCTTCCTCGAGATCGATGTACAGGGACTCAGAGAAGGGTTCGTAGCTCCAGGAGACGTTGGGGTAATCGTCAAGTTTGTGTGACGCCTTGTACTGGTGACGCGCAATCTCGGCCGCGTCCATCTGCCCGAAGCACGCGACGAGCTCGTCGGCCAGTTGTCGCATGGCATTGCGGGTCGGCACGTTTGTACCCAGGCGCAGGGAGGCCGGCCTGACGGAAATACCATGGATTCGACTGTTCCATTGGTTGACCCGCAGGAAAACTTCAGGCTGTTCGATGAGACTGATAAATGTGATGAAGCCGGAATCGTCTCTGCTGCCATCCACAAATATGTGCAGAACGTCCTCGCCGGCATCATATTCGAAAGTCAACGGGAGGTTGCGGAGGACTGGTTGCGATGACATCAGCGTCTCCCCCTTCTGCGATCTGGATACGCGGTGCTGACCAGGCCAATCCGTTTGTATCCTGTGACGGCTGGATAACGGTATTTTACCACGACCTTCATCCAGTGATCCGGAAAGAGACTGTGTCGGCCCCGCGGAACTTTAAAGAAGTATTTTATGACTTGACCCGCCGGATCCTCGAACAGGCGCTCGTCAGGATCTGCAACTGCGGGAACAAGCAAGTCCTGAATCAAACGGAGATGCTCATGTCCGGGAAGAATGTGTCCTTCCCACCAGGCGCGGGACATGAAGACAGTGCAACCATCCGGGTCCACGGCCAGCGGCTGGGGTATTCCGGGCGGGGCGGCGGCGAGGCGTTGCCAGAAGTCGGTCATGCGGGTGGCAATGGACTGGCGACAGTGTGATGACGAAGAGCGCCAGCTTATCGCATCAGCGCTCCGTGTTGCCATCGTCGAAGATGGCGCTGCGAATTCGGACACCTGGCCGATGTGACGTCGCTGTGTGGCAACCCGGCAGGCGCGTCTTTACCGCACCCTGCGCATCGCCGGCGCGTGATTAATCAGATCTTTGGTGCATGGCGCAAGATGAGTTCGTTCGCCAGCGCATGGAGCGCCAGAATATCCGGTTCGATTTCGTTCAGACGGTTGGTAACCTGCTCGGCCGTAATCCCAACGAAACGCTGTTCATCATCAAGTGTGTAACGCAGAAAAACGCCGGGGAACGAATCCAGCTCATCGTAGAAGGATGCGTCGAAATCCTGACACAGCCTGATATAGAGCGTATCCTGGAGATCGCTGTAATCCCAGGTGATGTTCGGATTGCCATTGAGGATTTGAGCTTGCATCCACATGATCCTTTCATCGAGTCAGAAACGCTGTACTTACGTAGCCCTTCAGCCCTTCTTCCTCTTCCACGTATTTTACCACGACCCTGACTCGCAGAGGCAGTTCCCTGGTGGAGATGCTTCGATTGGCAGGTACGGGGGAATAGTGACGAAACACGTTTGCCCTCCCGGGATCAGGCTCGCGAGTGACGGGACTGGTTACTGCAAGCGCAATCAGGTCGCGAAAATCATTCATCTCGGGATGGCCATGGATGATGTGCCGCCATTCATCGCGCCCGATGTGTACGGGTATACCTTCGGGATCACGACCAATTCGGAGGGTGTCGCCAGGTGTGATGGAGGTCAGGCGTTGCCAGAAATCGTTCATGCGGGCGGCAATGGACTGGCGACAGTGTGATGACGAAGAGTGCTACCCTGGCGGCATCAACGCTCCGTGTTGCCATCGTCGAACACGCCGGAGGGATGGCAGCCGCGGCCCGCCGCCTGCGCCTCCGCCTCCAGCGCGCGGAAGTGGTCTGCGAAGCGGGTGTTCGGCTCCCAGACGAAATTCTCGGCGAAGCCGTCGCGCACCAGGGCCTCGTTGACGAAAACGTCGCCCACGTAAATGTAGCGCAGCAGGCGGCCGTAGCGGTCGGTCTCTTCGGCGCCGCGCACCAGCGTCACTGTCTGCCTCCCGACCAGACGCCGGTTGGCCGCCGTCGCCGCATTCGAGCAGGGCTCGTCGCGTTCCGGCGTGTTGATGCCGATGTAGCGCACGCGGCGATTGCGACGGTTGAGCGCCACCTCGATGGTATCGCCATCGATGACCCGCAGGACGCGCGCCTCTTCACCAACGACGGGAGTGGGCGTCGGCGGCAGGGGCGCGGGCTGCTGCTCCACGCCGGCGAAGAGCAATGTGAACAGCAGGAGCAGAAGAATCGCAATCACGCCAGGTTACATCCCTTCGAAACTCTCTTGCCGCCAATGAATCGATATGACACGACTATGCCAGGTTACCCATCGTCCGGTGTCGGCGTAGGCGGCCCCAGCAGGGAACTGTGGACGAAGGCCTCTTCGGGCCCGTCCTGCCAGGCGATACGATACCATAGTGCGCTTTCGCGGTAGGTCTCCCCCTGGACTTCATCCATGACCGTGACCTGGCTGCCGCGGGCGAGCCTGGCCAGGACGTCGCAATCCATCTGTGGGCAGGCGCGTGCGTTGGCCCCCAGGGATTCAATCACGGTGAATTGTTGCGGCACGGGCGCAGAAAAAGGCGTCACATTGGAGGGCGGCGTGTGCGTGACCGGGCGCTGTGTGGCCCTCGTTGGAGATACTGCTGCGAACTGGCGTATCCCTGTCGGCTGCGCTGCGGCGGCGGATTGGTGAGGGTCTTCCAAAAGCTGCGCCAAAGCGGGTCCAACCCGTCCGGCAACCCGGCCCAGCCAGGCGCGAGAGCCGGAGTCCAGTATTACAACGAGGGCAAAAATCAGGGCAAGAATAACAGCCAGTCTGGCGACCCTGAAAAGCATCGTAGCCAGCTTGCCAGCCCGAATGGCATCTTTTTCCCGATTCCAACGGTCCTGCAATTCCTGGAATCGCTTGCTCAGTTTGTCGAAGTCTCGCTTGGCCCTTTCCTGCACTCGCTTTAGTTCATTCCTTTCTTCCTTTAGAGCGTCCCGCTCCTTCCTGGCTCTGCCAAGCATTTGCCTGGCACTATTCCGCTCCTTACGGTATTGATTCCGTTTTTCTTGGGCATTCTCTTCATTTTCCGATTTCTCCTTGAGGTTGTCTCGTTCTGCCTTGAAGGAATCCCGCTCTTTCTCAACTTCAATCGCTTTCTGTTGAATCCCTTTGAAATCTTGCCTTACTTTGTCCAGTTCTCCTCGGGTCCTGTTTAACTCATGCTGGACACTGTCCAATTTTTGTTCAAGGCTGTCCTGCTCTGCCTTTGAGATGTTTCGTTCAATCCTCAGATTTTCACGTTCAGTCCTCAGGCTGTCACGTTCCCTCTCTACGTTATCCAGTTCAGATTGTATTGGGCCAATGCGTGACCTTTTCTCTGCAAGCGCAGCACGTGCCTCGAAAAGTTTCTTTGCCGCTTGCAGCAGGATGCCGTTGCCGACTTCCGCCCTTAGATTGAGCGGGAAGGGATTGTTATGATCGCGGATGTATTCCTCACAGGCCACCTCAATGTACCGGTGTTCGAGGTCATCTACCTGTTTTTTCCCGGTTGCGCTGCCCAGTTGGCTGAAATAGCCCGTCCACCCACTGGACGCATAATACTGTCGTGCGCGGTCGCATGCATGACACTCCTGGCAATGGCGGGATATCGCAGTGTCACCACTGCGATGCTGTTGCATTCGCTCGCGAATGTTTTGGGTTTGACCTACATAGCAATATCTGCCGCAGGGCGAATCAAAACGATATATGGTAACTGGCCCGGATGGAAACATGACCGTCTACCTTAACTGAATTGTGACTTGGTAACAGGCCTTGCTCACTCCCCCTGCAGACTCTCGTGGCGCAGGAAGTCGAAGTCGACGCCAGGGGGAGAGGGCAGCGCAGGTACGGGTTGCCTGTGGCGAGCCGCCCGGGTATTAGCCCGGCGTCCGGTCGGGAGGCGCAAACTGCGCGACGAGGCGTTCGGCAAGGGCATTCAACTGCGCGTCCGTGGGCCTGTCGGCATTAAGGCGGCGGGTAATGCTCTCGGCGCTGATGCCGGCCAGGCGTTCGTCGGCGAGGTCGTAGGCCCGCGAGATGCCCTGCTGCCCTTCAATATCCTCGTAGACGAGGTTGCGCGCGTCAGGATCGAAATAGATATCCAGAATGTCCTGGAAGTCGCTGTATTCCCAGGTGGCGTTCCGTCTGCCGTTGAGCGTTCCCCGCGAGGTATTGATTTTGGGGTACATCACTCCCCCTGCAGGCTCTCATGGCGCAGGAAGTCGAAATCTACGCCGAGGGGGGCCTGCTGCACCGACTCGCGGTAGAGCCGTTCGTAGCCGCGCGCGGCGACCGGCGGCTGCGGCCGCGCTTCCTCGCCGCGGCGCAGTAGCTCGCGTTCGTCGACCAGCAGATCAAGCCGCCGTCGCTGCGCATCGAGGCCGATGCGGTCGCCGCTGCGCACCAGGCCGAGGGGCCCGCCGAGCGCCGCTTCCGGCGCCACGTGCAGCACGATGGTGCCGAAGGCCGTACCGCTCATGCGCGCGTCGGAGATGCGCAACATGTCACGCTGACCCGTCAACTTGCGCGGGATCGGCAGGTAGCCGGCCTCGGGCATGCCCGGCCCGCCCAGCGGACCGGCGTTCTGCAGCAGCAGGCAGTCGTCCGGGCGCACGTCCAGCGCCGGGTCGTCGATACGCGCCGCCAGGTCGGTCAGTGAAGTGAACACGACGGCGCGCGCCTCCGTCTGCAGCAATGAGGGGCTGGCGGCCGAGCGTTTGAGCACACTGCCGTCGGGCGCGAGGCTGCCGCGCAAGGCGATCAGCGCGCCCTGCTCCTGCAAGGGGTTGTGCAGGGGCCGGATCACGTCCTGCCAGTCCGGCCAGACAAAGGGCTGCGCCAGTTGCTCGCCGAGGGTCGCGCCGGTGACCGTCAATGCTTCCGCATGCAGTTGCCCGCGCAGGGCCTGCAACACCACCGGCAGCCCGCCGGCGCGATGAAAGTCTTCCATGTAGGCCGCGCCCGAAGGCTTGAGGCCGACCAGCACGGGCGTGCTTGCCGCCAGGTCGTCGAGACGCTCCAGCCCCAGCCTGATGCCGAGCCGCCCGGCGATGGCGGTCAGGTGAATGACGGCATTGGTCGAGCCGCCGATAGCCTGCAGCACACGCAGGGCGTTGTCGAAGGCCGCTTCCGTCATGATGCGCGACGGGGTGAGCCGGTTTTCGGCGAGGGCCACGGCCTGGATGCCGCTGCGCTCGCCATGGCGCAGGCGGTCGGCATGCACGGCCGGGATGGCCGCCCCGCCCGGCAGCATCATGCCCAGGGCCTCACTGAGGCAGGCCATGGTGCTGGCCGTGCCCATCACGCCGCAGGTGCCGGCGGTGGGCGCAAGCTGCGCCTCGATGCCGTCGATGGTCGCGCGCTCCAGTTCCCCGCGGCGGTAGGCCGCCCAGAAGCGACGGCAATCGGTGCAGGCGCCGATGCGCTCGCCCTCGTGGCTGCCGGTCAGCATGGGGCCGGCGGCCAGCGCGATGGCGGGGATGTCTGCGCTGGCGGCGCCCATCAGCAGGGCCGGCAGGGTCTTGTCGCAACCGCCCATCAACACCACCGCGTCCAGTGGCTGGGCGCGCAGCATGGCCTCGACGTCGAGCGCCATCAAATTGCGCAGAAACATGCTGGTCGGGCTGAGAAAGATCTCTCCAAGGGAGATGACCGGGAACTCCAGCGGCAGACCGCCAGCCTGCCACACGCCGCGTTTGACCGCTTCCGCCAGTTCACGCAGGCCGCGATGGCAGTTGTTCAGTTCGCTCCAGGTGTTGAGTACCCCGACGACGGGCTTGCCCAGGCTTTGCGGCGTGTGGCCCATCGCGCTGGCGAAGGAGCGCCGCAGATACTGCGCAAACTCGCGGTCGCCGTATTCGGTCAGTCCACCGGCAAGGCCCGGCGGTCGCTCTTCGGTCATGGCCGCCTCAGAAGGCCAGCGAAACGAAGCGCGTTTCGAGGTATTCCTGCAGGCCTTCCTGACCGCCTTCGCGGCCAAAGCCGCTCTGCTTCATGCCGCCAAAGGGCGCCTGCGCCACCGCCGGCACCAGGTCGTTGACGCCGACGACGCCAAACTCCAGTTCCTCGGCGACGCGCACCATGTTGCCGACGTCGCGCGTGATGGCGTAACCCGCCAGGCCGTAGGGTGTGCTGTTGGCCTGGGCCAGCGCGTCGTCCAGCGAGCGGTAGGAGGACACGGCCATCACCGGACCGAAGACTTCTTCACAGCTCAGACGCATGTCGTCCGTGATGTCGGTCAGGATCGTCGGTTTGTAGAACCAGCCCTCATCCATCCCTTCAGGCCGGCCGGCGCCGGTGACCACTTTCGCGCCGCGCTGCAGGGCGTCGCCGACAAAGTCCTCGACCTTGTCGCGGCCGGCTTCGGTGACCATCGGGCCGACGGTGACGCCGTCGTCCAGGCCATTGCCGAGGACCAGACGCTCGGCGGCGGCCTTGCTGGCCTCGAGGAACTCCTCGTAGGCGGGCTGCTCGACGTAAAAGCGCGAGGGCGAGATGCAGACCTGACCGTTGTTGCGGAACTTGGCCGTGACTGAACTTTCGGCGGCCTGCTCGATGTCGCTGTCGGCGAAGACGATCACCGGCGCGCTACCGCCCAGTTCCAGCGAGAGGCGCTTGAAGTGCGGCGCGGCGTTGCGCATCAGGATGCTTCCCACCCGCTGCGAGCCGGTGAAACTGATCTTGTCGACCTCGGGGCTGTCGGTGAAGGCTTCGCCCATGCCGGCCGGGTCGCCGTTGACGAGGTTGAGCACGCCCGCCGGCAGGCCGGCCTCGACCAGCAGGCTGGCCAGCAGCATGGAACTGAGCGGCGTCAGTTCGCTGGGGCGACCGACCACGGTACAGCCGGCGGCCAGTCCGGCGGCCCACTTGCGCGCGGGCAGGATGCCCGGGAAGTTCCAAGCGGTGATGGCGGCCGCCACGCCGACGGGCCGCAAGATGGTCATCATACGCTTGTTCGCCACGTGCGAGGGGATCAGGCGGCCATAGGCGCGCTTGCCCTCCTCGGCGAACCAGTCAAAGACGTCGGCGGCGGAGCCCCACTCGCCCTTCGCCTCGGCCAGGGGCTTGCCGCATTCCTGCGTCATGGCCCGCGCCAGTTCGTCCACGCGCTCGCGGACCAGTTCGCCCGTCCGCCGCAAAATGGCCCCGCGCTCCCAGGCGCCGGCCTCGCGCCATTGCGGCAGGGCGCGGCGCGTGGCGGCGATGGCCGGCGCCACGTCGGCGGCGCTGCCGAAGGGCACTTCCATTACGATCTCGCCGGTGGCCGGGTTGTCCACCGGGAAGGTACGGCCATCCAGCGCGTCGACCCAGTCGCCGTCAATCAACATTTTGCAAGGCATAATTTTCTCCAAACGTTCCTGTGAGCCTGACAGTGCGGCGGATTGTAGCACGGGAGCCAGGGGCGGCGACGCGCCAGGTATTCGATTGCCGTCCTGCGGGCTAGAGGGAAACGGCCCGGTTCTCGCGCGCCGATTGTTGGGCGGCCAACGCAAAGCGCAATACCTCGCTGCCTTCGGCGCCGGTGAGCACAGGGGGTTGACCCGCGTGCAGCGCGTCAATGAAGTGGCGCGTGGACAGGATGAAACTGTGCTCCCAGCCGACGGGCATGTCGGACCAGCTGCGCACCTGGCGGTCGCGGTAAAGGATGACCGGCGGCCGGTCGAAGAGTTTGCCGTGGCCGCGCGTGACCTCGATGACGCCGCGCGTGCCGGTGATCTCGACGCGGTCGTCCTGCGCGTAGTAGGGCGACCAGATTTCCATGTCGCGCGAATACACCACCTCAAGCGAGCCGTAGCGGCCGCCGGGGAATTTCCAGGAGACGATGGCGGGCGCGTCGAGGATGTTGCCTGGCTCGCGCTCGGTCTCGTCGATCCAGGCGTGCACGGCCTCCGCCTGGCCCATGAAGTGCCAGCCGAGGGCGAACTTGTGATGGCCGTCGTCGAAGACCAGCGGACCGCCGCCGCACTGCTCGGGCGTGAAGCGCCAGGCCTCCGCCGCCCGCGGGATGGGCCATGAGTCCGGACTGGTAGCCGAGTTGCTCTTGATGCGGATGGTGAGCGGGTCGCCGATTTCGCCGGCGTCGATGAGTGCCTTCGCGCGCATCACTGGCGGGTAGAAGACAAAATTTTCAAAGACCTTGAAGACGATGCCGGCCTTGTCCGCGGCGCGGATCATGGTGTCGGCGTCGTCCAGAGTCAGGGCCATGGGCTTCTGCAGCGAAATGTTCACCCCGGCCGCCGCGGCGTCCAGCATGACCGCGCAGTGCAGGTGGTGTGGCACCAGGATTTCGACCAGGTCCAACTCCGCGCAGGCCAGCATCTCGCGATGACCGCTGTAGATCTGCGCCGAATCCACATTCCAGGCTTTGCCACGCTCCTGCGCCAGTGCCAGCGCCGTGTCGCAGACGGCCACGATGCGCGCCCGTGGGTTTTGCAGGTATTCCAGCGCGTGCAGGTCGGAAATGCGTCCGGTGCCGATAAAGCCAACCCGCAATTCGCTCACGCAACGCCTCCATCGGACGGCTGGTCCTCATGGTGCCAGGCCAGACGGTCGCTCAGCGCCTGGCCGGCCCTGGACACGACCAGGGCGAGATCGTGAATGCGCGCCAGAGTCAGGCGCGCGCCGGGCCCGGAGATACCGATCGCGCCAACCAGTTCGCCCTCCAGACCGTAGATCGGCACGGCGACGCAGCGCACGTCGTAGCTGAATTCCTCGTCGTCGATGGCGTAGCCCTGGCGGCGCGCCTGTTCGAGATGCATGCGCAGGGTGTCGGCGTCAGTGATGGTGCGGGGCGTGAAGCGTTCCATCCGTTCTGGCAGGCGATTGTCGCCGAAGGCCATCAGGACCTTGCCCAGCGCCGTGCAGTGCAGCGGCGCCATCGTCCCCACGCCGGTGGAGACGCGCAGCGAGGCCGTGGCCTCGACCTGGTCCAGGTACAGCACCTGGTCGCTGGCGCGTACGGCGATGTGCGCGCATTCCTGGGTCTGCGCCACCAGCTCGCGCAGGTAGGGCCGCGCCTGGTCGCGCAGCGGGGTGCGGGTAAGCAGGCTCTGGCCGAGGCGCACGAGGCGCGGACCAAGTGTGTAGCGGCGCGTTTCGCTGGATTGCTCCACGTAGCCATACGTGGCCAGGGTCTTCATGATGCGCGAGGCAGTACTCTTGTCGATATCGATGCGCCGGGCCAGCCTGGTCACACCCATGCCGTCCGCCTCGCCCTCAAGAATATCAAGGGCGCGCAGACCTCTGGCGAGGGACTGAATTTCGGACATGACAACTGGTCTCCGCAATGTGGTTTGTTGGGAATTATACAATCAAGGTAAGGATACGTCAACAATCGGCGTGATTTGCCGGGATTGCTTGACAATTGATAAACCGGGTTGTAACCTGTGCAATTGTACCGGTCGACGGTCGCGCCGCCGCAGGCAGCGTGGCCGCTGGCCAGATTTGCAGAATGGTTGCGAAAGGAAAATGGACATGACCCGTTTGCACCGTGCTCTTGTTCTCTTGCTGGTGCCGCTGCTGACCTTCGGCGCGGTCGCCTCCGTCGTCGCCCAGGAGGAGGTCAACATCTCGCACTACTTCTCCGGCGAACTGAATCAGGAAAACCTCAATACCGTGATGGCCAACTTCACCGATGCCAGCGGCATCTCTGTTGTGGACAGCCCCATCGGCCATGAGGACTTCAAGACCGGCATCCTCGCGGGCGTCGCCAGCGGCGTGCTGCCGGACGTCTTCTCCTACTGGGCCGGCGCGCGCGTGCAGTTCGTGGTTGACGCCGGCGCCCTGCAGCCCATCGATGCCATGTGGGATGCCGCCGGTCTGGATGACGTGGTGCCGGCCGGCGTGGCCGACGCCGCCACGCTTTACAACGGCGAGCGCTACTTCGTGCCCTTCAACATCCATTACGCCGCCTTCTTCTACAACCCGAAGGTCTGGGCGGAGGCCGGCATCGAGGTGCCCGACAGCTGGGACGGCCTGATGGATGCCTTCGCCGAGTTCGAGATGCAGGGCATCGACCCCATCGCGCTCGGCTCCAAGTTCCGCTGGCCGGGGCAGTTCTGGTTTGACTACCTGCTGCTGCGCACCGCCGGGCCGGAGTACCGCGCTGCATTGATGGCCGGTGACGCCTCCTACGAGGACGCCGAAGTCGTGCGCGCCATGGAGATGTGGCAGGAACTGATCGACGCCGGTTACTTCGTCGATGGCGCCAACGCCTACGACTGGGTCGACGCGGCGGACCAGGTCGCCAACGGTCAGGCCGCCGTCACCCTGATGGGCACCTGGATCGGCGGCTACTGGAAGGGCCAGGAGCTCGTCCCGGGTGAAGACTACGACTTCTTCGACTTCCCTGAAATCGACATGGTGCCGCAGGCCGGCGTCGGGCCGATTGACGGCTGGGTGATGACGGCCGGCGCGGACGCGGAGAGCGCCGGCGCGCTGCTCGAGTACCTCGTCAACGACGTCGACACGCAGACCCTGTGGAACACCAGCTATGGCTCCATCTCGCCGAACGTCAACGTCGACCCGATGGCCTATGACGTGGTCGCCGCCAAGGCGGGCGCCAGCATCGCCAACGCCGCGGTCTACGCCTTCAACTACGACCTGGCCACGACCCCGCCGGTGGCGGAGTGCGGCCTTGACATGTTCTCGGCCTTCATGGACGACTCCAGCGACATCGCCGGCACCCTGGCGACGACCCAGGCCTGCGCTGAAGAAGGCTTCATGCAGTAGGGGCAGGCAAGCAATCGTTGCGTTCGTTTTCACGGACGCCACACCAGGCGGGGCATGCAGGCTGTGCCCCGCCTGAACTTTTTCTGCCCGCCAGGACGCGGCCGCTCGCCTGCGTTACGATAATCGCATGAAGCTCTCGCTCAAGGCCTCCCAACGACTCTGGACTTTTGCCTTTCTCGTCGTCCCGCTCAGCGTCTACTTCGTGGTGGTCATCGGCCCGCTGCTGGCGACCGCCTGGCTCAGCCTGACGAACTACACCTTCAGCGCCTTCGCCTCGCCGGAATTCGCAGGGCTGGTCAACTATCAGCGGCTTACGGGCGACGATTACTTCCATACCTCCCTTTACAACACGCTGATCTGGATGGTGGCGGCGCTGATCCTGCCCACCGGCGGCGGTCTGATTCTGGCGCTGCTGCTGCACGGGCGCGTGCGCGGCGCCAACGTGTTCAAGTCGCTTTTCTACCTGCCGATCACCATTTCGATGATCGTCATCGCCCAGACCTGGCAGTGGATGTACCAGCCGGACTGGGGCCTGCTCAACACCCTGCTGAAGACGATCGGCGTGGAGAAGTGGAAGGTCTTCTGGCTCAGCACGCGCGGCCTGGCGCTGGGGGCCATCATCTTCGCCTGGTCCTGGCAACAGGTCGGCCTTTCGATGGTGATCTTCCTCGCCGGCCTGACTTCCCTGCCAGGTGAAATGCTGGAGGCGGCGCAGATCGACGGCGCCAACTACCGGCAGTCGCTGCGGCGCATCGTGATCCCCCTGCTGTTGCCTTCCAGCGTGGTGGTCATCGCACTGGCAGTGATCAACTCGCTGCGCAGCTTCGACCTCGTCTGGGTGCTCAACGAGGGCGGCTCGGGCTCCTCCACGCTGGCCGTGCAGATGTACCGCGAGACCTTCAAGTCGCTGCGCGCGGGCTACGGCAGCGCGGTCTCGATGGTGCTCTTCGCCATCGCCGCCGTCATCATCGTCATCTACTTCCGCCGCGTGCGTCGGCTGGAACATCTCTATGACTGAATTGGCGCGCGCCAACATCGCAGTAAGGGAGCGCGAGCGCGCCCAAAACTGGAGCCGCCGGGCCCTCTACGTCGCGCTGATCGCGCTGGTCGTGGTCTACTCGGTGCCGACCTTCGGCGTACTGCTCAGTTCCGTCCAGCGGGACCGCGAGATCTCGCGCCACGGCCTGTGGCGCATTCCGGACGAGATCACGCTGGAGAACTACGAGCGCGCCCTCGGCGCCACCAACGTGCCCAACTACCTGCTCAACTCGGTGGTCGTCACCGTCACGGCGACGGCCGTCTCGATCGCCTTCGGCGTGCTGACCGGCTACGTCTTCAGTCGCCTCGCCTTTCGCGGCAGCGAGATCCTCTACCTGATCGTGGTGGCCGGCCTCTTCTTCCCGCCGCAGATCGTGATCATCCCGCTGCAACAGCTCTTCAGCCGCACAATCATCAACGACACGATTCTGGTGCTCATCGTGGTGCACGTGGCCTTCGGCCTGCCCATCACCACCATGCTCTTGCGCAATTTCTTCTCGACCATCCCTGGCGCCCTGCGCGAGGCGGCCATCATCGACGGCGCCAACGAGGGCCAGATCCTGCTGCGCGTGATGGTGCCGCTGGTGTTGCCGGCCCTGGCCGTGCTGGCCACGCTGCAGTTCACCTGGATCTGGAATGACTTCCTCTGGCCCTTCATCCTGATCAAGAATGACGCGGCGCGCACCATCATGGCCGGCATCGTGCTGCTGAAAGGCCCCTATGACAAGGCCTGGGGTCTGCAGGGCGCGCTCTCGGTGATCGCCAGCCTGCCGACCCTGCTGATCTTCCTCTTCTTCCAGCGCTATTTCATCCGCGGCTTGACCTTCGGGGCGGTGAAGGGGTAGTGGGCCGTAGCTGTTGACAGACTGCCTGGCGCCCGTTACGCTTTGATCAAGATATGCAGGTTAGCAGAGTCTGTTACAGTAGCGAACCACAGTGAAGTGAACGAGATACAAATTCCTGCTTGCAAGTATAGTGGAAGTAAGTACTGATGGATTTCGGTTTGGATGCCAGACGTGTGTACCGCATTTCACGGCCCTCGTTCCTGACTGGTGTCGCCCGCATTTTCGACTTCGGTGGCTTTCTCAATGAACATATTGAAGAGACGCTCTCCGATGCGGAGGCAGACTACGACGCCCTGCTCCAGGACTGGACGGCTGTTGGTGACGACATCAGATATGCTATCCAGCAGCACGATGCATCCTTGCCTGCCGAACAACGTCAACTGAAATCCAATCTTTCATGACTTCTGGTGAAGATGACAGGGAAGAGCCAGACAGGGAAGTCGTCGAAAGCGCCCAGGATTCTGAAAGTCCTCATGAAGAATTTCGTCCGGAACAGCGTGACGCTGAATTGCCCCTGTCAGTTCTTGAGCGAAGGGTATCCGTAAAGAGGGAGCGTTTCTTCTCCGGGCCACTACCTCATCCGGACTACATGGCGAAATATGAGCAGGTGCTGCCGGGCAGCGCAGATCGCATTCTGACCCGTTCAGAAAAGGAACAGCAGATGCGCCATCGAAACGTGTCTGCGCTTGTTCAGGCAGGGATCAGGAGGGAACGCGAGGGACTACTCATCGGCGGCTTTCTGGCTCTTGTGTTTCTTGTCGGCAGCTTTATTCTCATTGGTTTGGGAAGAACACAAGCGGGCCTGATTGCCATTGGTGGTGAAACAGCAATTCTTGCAATTGTTTATCTCAGGGCACAGCACGTCAGGAATCGCTCCCCAGGAGAGGGCACTTCAGAAGAATAACATTTCAGTGTTCTGGCGACTCTCCTTCCGCACTTCACCCCCGACCTGACGCAAACGTCCCTCGCACACACACAACCGCGCCCGCCAGTGTAGCGGGTGTCCTGACTGACTGCCGTTCAGAAGAAATGCGTTGGCCGCGCGTTCTGTGCTAGTATCGTGCTGACTGAACCGTTTTCTCAGGAGCGGCACTGGATGGTTTCCCCGGCCAGGCTGGTCAACTCTCCTTCGCTGGAAAAGGTCCCGGAGTCGCTTGTTGAGGAACTCCGGCAAATCTTTTTTGAAGCCAGGGAGGAAGTGTTCGAAGACGGGATGGACTCTGTCTTCTCGCGCAACCTGGTCAGTTTCATGGAGAGCCATGGCCGGCAGGCGATTGACATTTTGTCAGACCTTCTGCTATTGGAGAAGGTCAACGCGGAGGTGGCCGGCGAGGCTCTGAGGCACGTGGGTTACATTGAGCAACCGTCTACCAGGCCGGTCAGGCGCAGGTTGCTGGAGCGTTGCCTGTTCGGCTCATCCGCCCGGGTAAGGGACGGCGCGATCCTTGGCCTGGCTGCCATGGACGACCCCCAATCCATCCCTTTCGTCGAGCAGGCTGTCGAACGAGAGAGCATCGCTGAATTGCAGAAAGATATGCAGGCCGTGCTGGAGCAGTTACGCGAGACTCTTGCCGAGAGTTAAAGCGCAGTGCCTTTCTACTTTAGAAAAGTCAGGCGCGCAAAATGGTACAGGGAAGAGCCAAAGGGCCAGGCATCAAGAGATGATCTTCAGGCTGATGCTCTCGGGGATTTGAGGACTCAGGAGAATTTGCTTTCCCTGTTCATCGTGGATGATGACCTGGGGAACCTGGATCGAATCGCCGCTGCTCTGGCCGCAAACTCTGTCAATCCTGGCAATCTGGACTTCGTGCTTCTGGAACGCCAGGCAGTTAATGGTCTGGGCTACACAGAGATTGCAAACCCGGGGGAGACACCGGATCAGGAAGTCAACAACGCTCATGTGGATTTGATAATTCCCAACGCCCAAATGCTGGTTGATTTGGCCTTTGTATTCTGGAATCAGGGAGATACAAACAGAATCCAGAGGAAAAGGATTCAGCAGATGATCCGGGATGGAATCGAGGCAGGACAAATCAGGCACAATTCATAAAATACAGTGCGCCTGACATTATTCCAGGGAGCGCCCATGAAGCTGCTGGTGACCGGCGGCGCAGGCTACATCGGCAGCCACGTGACCCACCTGCTGGTCGCGCGCGGCGACGAGGTCACGGTCTGCGACAACCTCGTCAACGGCCACCGCGCGGCCGTGCACCTGGGGGCGCGTTTCGTCCAGGGCGACCTGCTGCACGCGGACACCCTGCGCGCGCTCTTCGACGGCCGGCGTTACGACGGCATCCTGCACTTCGCGGCCTATACCCTGGTCAACGAGAGCATGGAAAGGCCCTGGCGCTACCTGCGCGACAACGTGCTGGCCGGCGGCAACCTGTTGCAGGCCGCGGCGGAGCACGACGTGCCGCGCTTCATCCTTTCCTCCACCGCCAACCTTTACGAGGAGCCGCAACGCCTGCCCATCAGCGAGGACGAACCGGTGCAGCCCGGCAGCCCCTACGGCGAGGGCAAGCACATGATCGAGCGCATGCTCAGCTGGATGAACCGCCTGCAGGGCATGGCCGGTTGCAGCCTGCGCTACTTCAACGCCGCCGGCGCGCATCCGCAGGGCCACATCGGCGAGGACCACCGGCCGGAGACCCATCTGATTCCTCTGGTGCTGCAGGTGGCCCTCGGCCAGCGCGAGGAAATCACCGTCTTCGGCGACGACTACGCCACGCCGGATGGCAGTTGCATCCGCGACTACATCCACGTGATGGACCTCGCCGCGGCCCACGTCCTCGCGCTCGACGCCCTCGCCGGGGGCGAGTTGCGCGCCTGCAACCTCGGCAGCGGCCACGGCTACTCCGTGCTGGAGGTGCTGGCGAGCGCGCGCCAGGTCACCGGCCACGCGATACCCGCCCGCATCGGCCCGCGCCGCGCCGGCGACCCCGCCCGCCTGGTGGCCGACAACGTCGCCCTGCGGGACTGGCTGGGCTGGCAGCCGCAGCACACGACGCTGCAGCCGATCATCGCCAGCGCATGGAACTGGCACCGCCGGCACCCCCGGGGATACCGGGAGTAAACGCCATGACCTTCGGCTTGCAGCGCGTCTCCGGCGTGCTTCCTGGCACGTTGCAATTCAGCCCGCTTTCCCATAGATTCGCGGGATATGCACAGCACGGGCCTGTGCATATTCCGACGCAACGAGCCTTCGCTTCAGCCAATATGCCAGAATCTCTAACGTTCAATGGGTAACGCCAGCGCTTTCGTCCCCCCCGACGCGGGTTTCCGCCACGTCCTGCGCCACGCGCTGCGACCGGCGATTCTTGCGCGCAGCCTGGCGGCCAGCGCCATCATGTGGCTGATCATGGCGAGCGTGAGCCCCTCCTATCCCAGCCTGATTTTCCAGGGCGAGCTGGCCGCCTACTTTGCGGCGGGACTGGGGATCGCACTGACGAGCAACATCGTCGTCGTGGTGGTCACCTCGCTCTTCAGTTCGGACCACACGACCATATCCCAGCCGCAGAGCACGGCGGCCATCTTCCACGGCCTGATTGTCGGCGCGGTGGTTGCCGCCGCGCCCCCTGACACGCCGCCGGAGAGTCTGTTTGCGCTGGCGGTATGGAGCGTGGTGCTTTCCTCCATCCTTGCCGGCGTCATCGTGCTGTTGCTGGGGATGCTGCATGCCGGCAGCCTGATTCGCTACGTCCCCTTTCCCATCATTGGCGGCTACATGGCGGGCCTGGGATGGATCTTGCTGCAGGCCGGTTTCAAGGTCGCCGTTGGTCTCCGGGTGAGCGTCGAGGCATTGCCGGTCCTCACGACGGGCGATGTTTTCCTGCGCTGGTTGCCGGCATTTGTCTTCGGGGCGGTCGTGCTGGGGCTGCAGACCCGCAGCCGCAGCGTATTCATCGTGCCGGGCGCAGTGATCGCCTCACTGGTCCTGTTCAATCTGGCCGCTCTCCTTGCCGGCAGCAATGTGGATGGCCTGATTGAAGCGGGATGGCTCCTGCCCCGCGTGCCGGACACGATCCACTGGCAATTGCCGGACATCTCCGCCCTCGGCCACCTGAGCCCGCAAATGGTCCTCGCAAGCCTCGGCGGCATCGCGACCCTGGTCGTCGTCTGTACGCTTGAGCTCTTTTTCAGGGTCAGCGGGCAGGAACTGGTCATCAACCGGGAGCTGGATTTCAACCGCGAATTCGTCGTCAACGGCGCGGCCAATGTCGCCTCCGGCGCAGTGGGTGGCGGTATCGCGGGTTATCCGATCCCCTCGTATCCCTTGCTGATAGAAAACGTGGGCGCCTACGGTCGCCTGGCCGGCATCATGCTGGCGCTGATGTACGGGCTGACCATGCTCTTCGGCGGCGGCGTCTACACCCTTGTTCCCCGCTTTCTGCCGGCCGGCCTGTTGATGTACTTCGGTTTGCGCTACATGAAGGAATGGCTGATTGACAGCCGCTCCTTTTTGCCGCCCAGGGACTACCTCATTGTCGGCATCATCGCGCTGGCCACCGCGCTAATCGGCTTCCTGCCAGGAATCGCCATCGGCCTGTTCATGGCGATCGCGTTCTTTGTGCTGGAATACAGCCGCCTGGACATCATCAAGCAGGAGTTTTCCGCCAGCAGCCATCGCAGCAATCTCGAACGCTCCTTCGCGCAGAACCGCTTGTTGCAGGAGGAGGGCAGGAAGGTCCTGGTCTTTCGCCTGCAGGGATTCGTGTTCTTCGGCACCACCTACCGCTTTTACGAACACGTCAAGTCGGAGATTATGGATGAAGCCTTCGAGCCGCTGCGCTTCCTCATCCTCGACTTTCAGTCGGTGAGCGGTATCGACGTTTCAACGGTCCATGACTTCCGCAAACTGAAAAAGCTGGCTGACAGAAACAAGGTCGAATTGCTGATATGCAGTCCGCTGCCGCAATTGCGTCCCTTGCTGACAGAAATTGCAGTCGCGGCACATCGCTCCGGTGAGTCGCTGCTGTTCAACGACCTTGATCATGCGCTGGAGTGGTGTGAGAACATTTTGCTGGAAGAATCCAGTCTGCTGGACACCAGCCATGTCACGGTTGAGGAGCAACTTGCACACCACACGGCGATCAGCGCCGCAGACGTCGACGCGCTGCACCGCTATTTCGAACGCATGGAAACGCAGGTCGGCGATACGATCTTCCAACCGGGTGACGACCCGGACGCCTTTTACTTCATCGAAGCCGGTCGCGTCGACATTCTCCTGCAGGGGGAAGAAGGACAGGAACTGCGACTGCGCAGCATGACGGCCGGCACCATCGTCGGCGAGGTCGGCTTCTATCTGAACAAGGTCCGTTCGGTGTCGGTCATCGCAACCGAAGCCGGCGTTCTGCACCGGCTGGACCAAAGGGCCCTGCGGCGGATGGAAGGGGAGCACCCAAAAATCGCTGCGGCAATACAGGTGTTGATCACGCGCGTACTCTCGGACCGGCTTACCAACAGCAACCGCCTGATCCAGGAACTGATGGGCTGACGGCGTCTCCCCTGCGTCCCGGCGCGTTGATTGTTCTGGAGTGCCCGATGGCCGCTCACCCATTCCTCGTCCGTAACGCATTGCCGATCGACAGTGCAGCAATTGTCAGTTTGCGATGACGTCGGCATGGACAGCCCAGGTAGCGCCAGCAACATGAAAGGAAAAACGGCTCTTGCGCCGGGACGCCGTCTGCGGCCAGCCAACTTCCGCAATCTGTTGCCGTCAGACCTCCTGGCTATTGGTACAATTCGGGATACTGACACCTGTCCAAATAGGGAAACACCGTACACAATTCTCCCGGCGGGCCGGGTACGATGGTGATTGTGAGGCCGTCTTCACGCACATTCGTGCTTCCGTCACGATCGGTCACATCAATCACGACCGAAACCCTGTCAGCCTGCAGATTGCGATTTGGCCCTTGCCGCTGCCATAGTGAACGCGAATCGCACTGATCACGTTGGAATGCCCAATAGCCTCTGTTCCATTCTTCATCCGTACTGCATTGCCAGCCGATGAAACAGCAATTGTCAATTTGTGAGGGAGTTCGCTGTTGCCGCCCCTGTTGCCGGTGCTGCTGTGACGACACGCTGCACTGGTTGTTTTGAAATGCCCAATAGCCGCTCACCCATTCTTCGTCTGCATCACATTGCCGATCGACGAAGCAGCAATTGTCAATTTGTGCTGTTGCCGCATTGGACAGCAGAAGCAGCGCCGTCAACAGGAAAAGCGACCTGGCTTGTATGGAGACACGGCGCCTGAACATGGCGACACACCTTTCTGCGGGCAATTCCTGCCAGCCCTGGAGGGAAGCTGTTTGCTCCCCGTCACGTAACGGGCTTGTCGATTTACCACTTTGGACATGGAGTGAAGCGCGCCATGAAGTACGACGGGCAGGACGAGGCAGAGCGGCGGCGCCAGTTCACGACCGGCATCATGCAACGTCCCTGCTTTGCCCGACCATCATCACCTGCCGACCGGGGCCGGACGCGCCGGCGAGGCCCGGGACATGTGCGCAAACGTACAAGGGGCCAGCCGGTGGCTGACCCCATGCAGGTACCGTCTTCCAGACCTTAAGTCCCGCTAAGGATCCTCGCACGTTTCCGGACGGGCTGTACACAATTCTTCCGGCGTCGAGGGCCGGACGATTATGACCACACCGTCCTCATATTCATATTCGCTTACCCCTGGTATAGGGATCCCTTGTTACCTTCACAGGATAGTAGTTCCTTGACTGGCTCGCAGAGGCCCCCTGTTGCTGCTGAAATTGCGGCCACTGCGCCTGCCATTGTGATTGCGATTCGCACTGACCACGTTGGTATGCCCAGTAACCGCTGGTCCATTCATCATCTGCACTGCATTGCCAGCCGGTAAAACAACAGTTGTCGACGTCGTCCTGCTGTTCAACTGCCTGTTGTGTCGCGGCTGGTTGGGTCCTGGCGGTAGCCGCGGGCCTCGTTGATCTGACACGGGAAGTCTTTGCCATCCAGCCCTTGCTGATGCTCAACCAGCACCAGGAGTCGCCCTGCTGTGACTGTGAAACCGCGAAGGAATCGCCCCGCCGCGCAGTCGCTACTACCGGACTGTCAGTAGTAGGGCTCTCACGGATATTCATGCCGCCTGCGACATACGCTGTGCGTGAGGGTAACAGCCGGATTGCGCCATCGTGGACATATCAACTGTCGCCAGCAGGAAAAGGGTGCAGAAGATACTCCCCAGGATGAACGTACTGCGAAACCCGGTTGTCAAATTCACGGCTTTTCTCCAGGTGTCATGGTCAGGGTTGTGAGACGGGAAACCCGCAATTTGCTGTCATCAACAGACAGGGCCGCAACGACCAGGGCGGACTGATTGTTGATCCTGAAGTCGGA
>CAXXWG010000027.1:0-29641 GCA_963667305.2 Aggregatilineales bacterium
TTGCGCGTGCGTGTGCAGTCAATTGAAACGGACCTGGAAGATGAGCAAATCGACCCGGACGACCCGCTGGTCGCCGGCGCCATGGCCATGGGCGCGCGCATAAGCGTTCAGCGGCCCGCAAAAGAGGGAGACTGAAATGCCCAAAAGACCCAGCCAGGCCGCCATGCTGCGGCAGATACAGCAGATGCAGGATGACATGAGTTCGGCGCAACAGGCCCTGGAGCACGAAACCGTGGAAGTCTCGGTGGGTGGCGGCCTGGTGACCGTGGTGATGACCGGCCACCAGCGCGTACAGTCGGTCGGCATCGACCATTCCCTGATCGATCTTGAAGATGAGGAATGGCTGGAGGACCTGCAGGACCTGCTGGTGGCGGCCATGAACCAGGCCGTCGAGCAAAGCCAGTTGCTGGCGGCGCAGAGGATGGAGTCCATCACCGGCGGCCTGGGCGGTCTGCCAGGCATGGGCGGGTTGCTCGGTTGAGGTCGAATTCACCACTCCGGTCCCTGTGATCAGGTCCGCCATTCCCGAGCCGGTCCGTCGCCTGACGGAGGCCTTCGCCCGTCTGCCGGGCGTGGGGCCCAAGACCGCCTCGCGCCTCACCTTTTACCTGTTGCGCGCGCCGGATGAAGTCGGCCTGAGCCTGGCCGAGGCCCTGCGCGACCTGAAGGCCGAAACGCAATTCTGTTCGCAATGTTTCAATATCACGGTTGACGATCCCTGCGGGCTCTGCGCGGACAGCGGGCGCGACCGCAGCCTCATCGCGGTTGTTGAGGAGCCGCTGGACCTGCTGGCGCTGGAGCGCACCGGCACTTACGGCGGCCTTTACCATGTGTTGCACGGCGCCATCTCGCCGGTCAACAACATCGGGCCGGACGAACTGCGCATCCGTGAACTGCTGCGCCGCGCGGAAGCGCCGGAATTGCGGGAGTTGATCATCGCGACCAACCCGGGCATGGAGGGCGACGCCACGGCGATGTACATCGAAGGCAGTCTGGCAGGTCGTGGCCTGCGTATCACCCGCCTGGCGCGGGGTCTGCCGGTGGGTGGCGATCTGGAATACGTCGACCCGGTGACCCTGTCCCGCGCCCTGCTGGGGCGTTCCGAGCGTGCCTGACGCGGGCCCACGCGGATGTGACAATTTCATCAGAACAACGTAAAATCAGGTAAGAAACAGTAAGTTCGAGGTCAATTCCTGAACCCGGCGCGATCGGAAAACAGGAGCGATCGTGGCTTGCTGCGGCCTTCCCTGGCGCCGGCCGCCGCTACAGTTGCGGGCAGGGAGCGGCGGCCGATTGTGGCTGCTGTGCCGTTGTTTGCCTGTCCGGCCCTTTGCCGTTGCGATGCCGTTTCGGATGGATCTCGCGCCTGAAATTGAGCAGGACCTGGAGCGGGAGGAGGGAGCAACGCGTATCAAGGTCAACAACGACACTGAATCTTCAGGCCGCGTCTACGCTGAAGGCCGACTCGACGGCGTCTGTGCCGTGGTGGGCAACATGATTGAGTCCCTGGCTGGCGTTCAGCAAGGAGCAAACAGGTCATGATTTCCAGAATTAATCCCTTTCATGCAGTCCTGGCTTCGCTGGTGATGTTTCTGCTGGCCGCCATATTTGCGCTTGCGGCATTCAGCGAAATCGGCACGATCTTCGCTGTCGGGCAAAGAGAGTTTGATTCCTATCGCCTGGCCAACTTTCTGCGTCAGACTTCCGAGGACCTTACCAGCATGGCCCGCCTGCACGTCGTGACCGGCGACCCGCAGTACCGTGACTACTTCGATGAGATCCTGGCCATACGCAATGGCGATGCGCCCTACCCCGAGAATTACGTCTCCCGGCCCTACTGGGACATCGTGCTGGCGACCGGCGAACGTCCGGGCGGATTTGCAGAGACAAGCACGCTGCAGGCCATGGCGGATTCAATTGGCATCTCGGACGAGGCGACGGACCTGTTGATTGCAGCGGAAAGTTCGTCCAACGATCTTGTCACGCTGGAGCGCGAAGCCATGGACGCGGTGGAGGCGCATCTGGCTGGCGGCGGTGACTACAACGTCGTGCAGGGGAATATTCTGGAAGCGATCAACCGCCTGCACGGCCAGGAGTATCACGAGGCCAAGGAGCGCATCATGTCGCCCCTGGTGCAATTTGCCGACCTGGCTGACGAGAGCCTGCGAAACACCGCTGACAATGCCGGCGACCGTATTCTGGGCCTGTCCGCCGGTCTGGGCCTGTCCTTGCTGCTGGGCATTCTGTCCGCCATCGTCGCCGTGCTTCAGGCGCGACGCAGCAGCAGCGACGCCTGACCCTCGCCGCGTGTCCGGTATCGGCCTGGCCGTCGGGCGCCGAAGCGGAACAGGTCAACCCGGTGACGCTGTCCTGCGCCCTGTCGGGGCGCTCTGAAGGGCGCTGAATCTCTTCAGTCCGGTCAGCAAGAAGTCTGACTGAAATCCGTTGTGTCGAAATGGTCGTCGCGTTGCCGGCTGCCAACAATGGCTGCTGCGCAGGATGTCAGCCTGGCCGGAGGGGCAAGGCACGGCGGCAGAGTCCGAAATTAAGCAAGAATTGGTTGCGGTCGAGACTCCTGTATGTCAATAATTGTTGCACTTGTCGAGAGGGGATGAATGATGCTTGATATCCTGAAGAGACCCGTACTCTACAATGTCATTACCATTGTCGCATTGATTCTTTCCGTCATTGCCCTGTTGGATCAAGGGCGCATCCTGATCGCCGAGACGGCTGAAATCATCGCCAGGCTGGAAGCCGCGGCTGCGATCCGCGCCGGCCAGCAGGCACGCGGGGCACTTTATGGTCAGGCGCTGATTACCATGATCGTGGCCGTCGTGGCGAACGTCATCGCCAACTACCTTGGCCGCACGCGTCACTGGACGAATCTTTCCCGAATTAGGGAACTGGAAATGGAAGTCGAGAACCTGCGCGGGAAGCAGCAGGGCTGAAAGCTTGCTCTCTGACAGATTGTCGGCCGCTTCGCGTCGCGGCATGATCCCTACAAACGCTCCGCAGAACTGAGCCCTTCCCAAAGGCGATTCGCTTAATCTGCAGGCCGGATCCCGGGACGATCCTGGAAACATCCGGCATTCGCCTGGCCACCATTTTGCGGATTGCTGCTGTGGCCCTTGTTGCCGGTCTTGTCGTTTACAGCATTCTGATCTGGCGTCAGTGTCTGCCGGTGGCCCTGCACAAGTTGCATCATTGTGTCGCCCACTGTGGCGAGGCCGGTCTGCGGAGACCTTGACAGACCTGGGCTGCGGGTGTAGAGTGTGTGGCCCATGTGATCTGCATTTGATCATGTGGCTCCGCCTGGCGCGGGGGCGCAGGTTGACAACAGGACAGCGGGAAAGACTGAGGAAGCCGGTGCGACCGGCTAAAGGGGCCGTATATCCGGGCCCTGGAGAAATACGGATATGAGAGCGAAGGGATACAAACGGCGAGTTTGATCCTGGCTCAGGATGAACGTTGGCGGCGTGCCTAACACATGCAAGTCGAACGGGAGACATCATTACGGTGATGTTGAGAGTGGCGAACGGGTGCGTAACACGTGGTTAACCTGCCCCCGGGACGGGGACAACCGCTGGAAACGGCGGCTAATACCGGATGAAGCCTTTTGCGGGGGACTGCGGGAGGCGAAAGGGAGCCAATGGCTTTCGTCCGGGGAGGGGACTGCGGCCCATCAGCTGGATGGTGGGGTAAAGGCTCACCATGGCAAGGACGGGTAGGGGATCTGAGAGGGTGGTCCTCCACACCGGGACTGAGACACGGCCCGGACTCCTGCGGGAGGCAGCAGTGAGGGATATTGCGCAATGGGCGAAAGCCTGACGCAGCGACGCCGCGTGGGTGAAGAAGGTTTTCGGATCGTAAAGCCCTTTTCTGCGTGACGAAAATGACGGTAGCGCAGGAAAAAGTGTCGGCTAACTACGTGCCAGCAGCCGCGGTAACACGTAGGACACGAACGTTATCCGGAATTACTGGGCGTAAAGGGCGCGCAGGCGGTTTCACAAGACGGACATGAAAGCCTGGGGCTCAACTCCGGGAGGCTGTCGGTGACTGTGAGACTGGAGCGTGAGAGAGGGGTGTGGAATTCCGCGTGTAGTGGTGAAATGCGTAGAGATGCGGAGGAACACCGGAGGCGAAGGCGGCACCCTGGCTCACGGCTGACGCTGAGGCGCGAAAGCATGGGGAGCGAACGGGATTAGAAACCCCGGTAGTCCATGCTGTAAACGATGTGCACTCGATGTTTGTCGCGCTACGGCGCGGTGGGTGTCTTAGTGAACGCGGTAAGTGCACCGCCTGGGGAGTACGGTCGCAAGGCTAAAACTCAAAGGAATTGACGGGGGCCCGCACAAGCAGCGGAGCGTGTGGTTTAATTCGAGGCTACGCGAAGAACCTTACCCGGGTTTGACATCATGGTGGTAGGAAGCCGAAAGGCGACCGACCTTCGGGAGCCATGACAGGTGCTGCATGGCTGTCGTCAGCTCGTGCCGTGAGGTGTTCGGTTAAGTCCGAAAACGAGCGCAACCCCTGGTGCCAGTTACAAGTGTCTGGCGCGACTGCCCGTGACAAACGGGAGGAAGGTGGGGATGACGTCAAGTCAGCATGGTCTGTATATTCGGGGCTACACACACGCTACAATGGGGAGTACAACGGGTAGCGAAGGGGCGACCTGGAGCCAATCCTGCAAAGCTTTTCGTAGTTCGGATTGCAGGCTGCAACTCGCCTGCATGAAGATGGAGTTGCTAGTAACCGCCGGTCAGCACACGGCGGTGAATACGTTCCCGGGCCTTGTACACACCGCCCGTCACGTCATGGAAGCTGGTCATGCCTGAAGTCGGGAGGCCAACCCTTACGGGGGGAGCTACCGCCGGGGGCGGGGCTGGTGACCGGGACGAAGTCGTAACAAGGTAGCTGTAGCGGAAGCTGCGGCTGGATCACCTCCTTTCTGGGAAGAAGCTGGTGGAACTGGTGGAGGTTTTTCCCGCTGTCGTGTTGTCGGGCTGCGAGGGCCCGTAGCTCAGGCTGGTTAGAGCGCACGCCTGATAAGCGTGAGGTCGGAAGTTCGAGTCTTCCCGGGCCCACAGGGGATGTAGCTCAGGCGGGAGAGCGGTGCCTTTGCAAGGCACAGGGCAGGGGTTCGAGTCCCCTCATCTCCACAGGGACGCAGAGGGCGCCGCCAGGCGCTCTTTTTGATTCGCGGCAAGAAGCCAATGTTCCGTGTGCAAAACACAAACACAAATGCGAATATGGCAGGACATGGGCGCACCATTGGTGCACCGTGTGAACCCAATTAGTGTGTCGTTCAGATACGTTAGACAATCATGAAATGCGAAGGCGTATCGCAACAGGTTTGAAGGGACTTTGGGTAAAGGGACTATCAATGCTTCTGTGAAACGTTTGACAGCAGTTAGCGAGACGTTAAGATACCCTGGACAATCATGAAATGGGAAGGGGTACCACAATGGATATGAAGGAGCTCGGGTAAGGGGACGAACAGCGGTTCGCTTGACCGTTTTGATGTTCATCTTGCTCAATCTAACTCTGGGCAGCGTGGCGCTTCAGGCTCAACCACCACCACCACCGCCGCTGCCGCCTCTGTCACCGTTTGAGTTGGCGACAGGTCATTCAATGGGCCAGGTGATCATCCCCCGCCTGATTCCGGTCCTGGTCAGGGATGTCTCGTACACCCTGGGCGACGTGACGGTTGTGAATCGGGTGACCTCAACACTGTTGATCGCTCTGGTCGATGCCACGGCCCCTTATCACCCCACCGCGGTGGGCGTCTTTACACGATTCGACCGGCGGCCGCAGGAAGAGTGGAACCCCACCAACGTCAATACGGCGATGTTGTATGCGGCTTACCACTCCTTGCGTGGCGCGATTCCCCATCGGGAAGATGTATGGATTTCCTATCTGACGGACTTCGGGCTGGATCCTGCGGACGACATGGACCTGACGACGGCTGCCGGGATTGGTGCTGCAGCGGGCAAGGGGGCTGTGGCAGCTCGTTTGCACGATGGCATGAACCAGATTGGCAACTACGCGGATACCACCGGATACCAACCTGTCAACACGGCGTATGAACTGGTGGATGCCGGCCGCTGGCAACCGGAACTGAGACCTTTGGGGATTGGTCGATACACGGCCCAGACCTTTGTGACGCCGCAAGTGGCCAATACGGCAGTGTTGGCGGACTTCAACCCGCGTGATTTCCGTCACCCGGTACCTGAAGCAAGCAACCCGGAAAACGCCGAGGCCTACAAGGCGCAGGTAGACCACATCCTGGAAGTCTCCGCGAACCTCACCGATGAGCAGAAGATGGCCGCCGAGTTTTTCGACAACAAGATCATCTCGCTGGGTTACTCCTTCATCGGTGCGGCGGTCCAGAACCAACTGGGCCCGGCTGATTTTGCGCGAGTGGACTTCCTGAGCATGATGGCGGCGGTGGACGCATCGATTGTCACCTGGCAGGAGAAGTGGCGTTATGATGCCGTGCGGCCCACCAGCGCGGTGCGACACGTGTACGGTGACGAACTTGTGACGGCCTGGGGCGGCGCCCGGGAATGGGAACCATGGAGATTCCGGCCAGCCAATGGCAAAGTTACATCCCCACGTCGGATCATCCTGAATACCCCTCGGCTTCCACTTGTGGTTGTTATGCCCACGGTCAGTCGTTGCGCCGTTACTTCGGTACCGATGAACTGAACTGGGCAATGCCATATCCTGCCGGTTCATCGCGGATCGAACCGGGTATCACCCCGGCCGAAGATATCGAGCTGCACTTTGCCACCTGGACGGAATTCGAGGAAGAGTGTGCGAAGAGCCGCGTGTATGCGGGCGTTCATTTCCAGGCAGCGGTGGAAGCAAGTGCAGAAATGTGTCATGCATTTGGCGACTTCATGTATGACTACTTCGTGAGCCTGATGGACGGCACGGCGCCGGAACGCGGCGCATTGCAGGCACTGGAGCCGGATCCAATGCGATTTGATCGCGGCGGCTGAGGCACATTTGCTGATATGAAAACCGGCTGCCATCCTGCGGCCGGTTTGCGACAAGAGACGGGGCGCTCCGGACGACTGGTTCGGGGCGCCTTGTTGTGTGGATTTCATTTCGCATGAGGGGTTTGAGCGCCCTCGATTCCGCAGGGACGGGGAGGGCGCCAATGGCAGTCCATAATCACATCACTTAAAAAGTGAAGGAGCATCACCCCGGAAAAGGGGGTGGTATGAACAAAAGGCGGACCCTGTTCGGCATCTTCGACCTCGTGCTGCTGCTGGCGCTGGCGGTGATGGTGGAGCGGCGCGGCCGTCGCGCAGGGGACAGTTAAGGGCAGGACGAGTCTGGACTGGTGGAAACCCTTGTCACAGACCTGGGGACCGAGACGGGGGAGACTGGACGCATTTGTAGCAGGCGCCGTAAAAGGGCATGATATTAATGTCAGGCGTGGTCGACCTGCACTGTTCAGCTTCGGCGCAACACATCGCACCTTGCCGGGTTCGACCTGTTCCTGGTGACAACAATGGGAAAAGGAGGCGGGTCATGCGCAGAAGTCGGGTTATGGAGAAGATTCGCGGAGGGAAAGAGGTGCGGATCGCGGTGCTCGGCCATGTGTTGCCGCCCTTCCTCGCCTATGCTGCTCACAGTGGCTATGACTGCATCTGGCTCGACCTGGAACACCACCCGATGGATGAGAGCGAGGTGCGAACGGTCCTGACCTTCGCGCAGCTCTACGACATCGACTGTGTTGTGCGTGCCAGTACGCGTGAAGGATTGAAGCTGGGCCGCTTCCTGGAAGATGGCGCCACCGGCGTGGCCATTCCGCGGGTTTCCAGCGCCGCGGAAGTACGCGACCTTGTTGAAAAAGTGAAGTTTCCGCCCGTTGGCGATCGCGGTATAGCCGCACGCTCACCCAACTTGTGGGCGCGCTTTGGACTGGAGGCCGCTGGCGATCAAGAGGTCGGTGGAGGTCATGAGGCCCTGGCGAATCACGCATTGCGTGAGACCTTTTTGCTGCTGCAACTGGAAACGCCGGAAGGCCTCGCCAATCTCGATGAGATGGCGGCCGTGCCCGGCTTTGAAGGGTTTTTCGTTGGGCCGGCGGATCTTGGGCTTCGTATGAAATATGAGCCGGAGGAACGCCGCGTCAGCTACGAAGAGACACTGCGGCGCCTCAACGCAGCCTGTAAGCGCCACGGCCTCGTCTGGGGTTCCTTCCCGGTCAGCGCGGCGGAACTGCGCGATTTTCATGACCTTGGCGCGCGCTTGCTGCTGTGGGGCGTAGACTCGGCTCTGCTGCGTTCGGGCCTGGCGGCCTGCGCGAAAGAGATTGACGCGGTGACAGGGGCCTCATGATGGATCGGCTGTTCGCTTTTTTCTCCCCGCGATGGCGCGGTGTGAGAATGCGGCCCGGCGAGGGCGTTGGAGCCGGATCCACGGGAACATAGGCGGAGCAGGCGGGGCGACAACACCCCCCCCTAAATTTGCGTGAACCAGGTGTTGACAGCGCCCCGGGCCAGAGGTCCGGGGCGCGGTTTTTTGCACCGGGCGCCCGCCTATGAGGCGCCTTCAGGTTGTGAGAAGGCGGGGGTTGACAGGGAATGGAGGTGGGGTGGATAATGGTTGACCCGCGGGGCGCCTTGGGGCGCGTTGTTGAGGGCGCAGGTTGACAAGTGCATGGCGAGTAAACGCGAGAGCATCAATTTCTCCGTATCACATGAACAGGCACGGAAGGGCATTCGGTGGATGCCTTGGTGTCAGATGCCGAAGAAGGACGCGGTACACTGCGAAAAACCCTGGTGAGGCGTGTGCAGCCGCAAGAGCCGGGGGTATCCGAATGGGGAAACCCGGCACCCGTAGCGGGGTGTCACCTTGTCCCGGGTGGGACAGGGGGGGAACCGGGCGAAGTGAAACATCTGAGTAGCCCGAGGAGAGGAAAGGATTCCGCGAGTAGTGGCGAGCGAAAGCGGAGAAGCCCAAACCGTTGTTTTAGGATGACGGGGTTGCAGGACTGGCGGAAAGTTCGCAAGCTGAAGCCGAAGGGTCTGGGAAGGCCCGCCGGAGGGGGTGAGAGTCCCGTAGGCGGAAGGCGAGCGGACCGGCCGGTATCCTGAGTAGTGCGGGACACGAGAAATCCTGCATGAAGCGGGGACGACCACGTTCCAAGGCTAAATACATCTGACGACCGATAGCGGACAGTACCGTGAGGGAAAGGTGAAAAGAACCCCGGCGAGGGGAGTGAAAGAGAATCTGAAACCGGATGCCTGCAAACGGTCAGAGCGGCGGGGCTTGAGTTCTGCTGTGATGGCGTGCCTTTTGGAGAATGAGCCAGCGAGTCAATTTCTGTGGCGAGCCTAAGGGGGTGACACCCGGAGGCGTAGCGAAAGCGAGTCTGAAGAGGGCGCATGAGTGGCAGGGATTGGACACGAAACCAGGTGAGCTACGCATGGACAGGCCGAAGGCGCGGTAACACGCGAGGGAGGGCCGAACCCACGACTGTTGCAAAAGTCGGGGAGGATCTGTGTGTAGGGGTGAAATGCCAAACGAACCTGGAGATAGCTTGTTCTCCCCGAAACAGCTTTGGGGCTGGCGTCACGGGATAACTGGCGGGGGTAGGGCACTGTATGGGGGAGGGGGCGCAAGGCTTACCGAACCCTGGCAAACCACGAATACCGTCAGTGGAACTGTGGCAGTTGGACCATGGGAGATGAGTTTCATGGTCGAGAGGGAAAGAGCCCGGACCCGCGGCTGAGGTCCTTAAGGGGTGACTAAGTGGGAAACGAGGTCGTCGTGTCGAGACAGCCAGGAGGTTGGCCCAGAAGCAGCCATCCTTGAAAGAGTGCGTAACAGCTCACTGGTCGAACGCGGTGGCGCGGAAAATGGAACGGGGCTTAAGTCACCGACCGAAGCCCGGGAGTTGCGGAACTCCCCTGGGGGTAAAGCAGCTGGTAGGGGAGCGTTCCACGTGCGGCGAAGGTAAACCGTGAGGGATACTGGAGCGCGTGGAAGTGCGAATGCTGGCATGAGTAGCGAGAAACATGTGAGAACCATGTTCGCCGAAAGCTCGAGGTTTCCGACGGAAGGTCAGTCCGCGTCGGGTTAGTCGGGCCTAAGCCGAGGCCGAAAGGCGCAGGCGATGGACAACCGGTTAATATTCCGGTACCGGATGATGGAGCGAGTGCGCAAACCTGGGGAAAGTCTGGCCGCTGAGTGGATTGCGGTGACAAGCGGGTCACACCCGTGATGTCGTCCCCCTTGGGGGAGGAAGCAGGCGGGACTCCGGGGCGAGAAAAGGCGCGTGAGCGATGAAGTCATCCGCCCGTACCACAAACCGACACAGGTAGGCGAGTTGAGGATACGCAGGCGAACGGGAGAACCCTCGTTAAGGAACTAGGCAAAAAGGTCCCGTAACTTCGGGAGAAGGGACGCCACCCTGGGAGGGGTGGTTGCAGTGAAGAGGCTCTGCCGACTGTTTAGCAAAAACACAGGTCTCTGCGAAAGCGCAAGCTGACGTATAGGGGCTGACACCTGCCCGGTGCCGGAAGGTTAAGTGGAGGGGTGAAGGTATGCGAGAGTGTACTGGAAGCTCTGAAATGAAGCCCCGGTGAACGGCGGCCGTAACTATAACGGTCCTAAGGTAGCGAAGTTCCTTGTCGGGTAAGTTCCGACCCGCACGAAAGGTGTAACGAGCGGAGCGCTGTCTCAACGGGGGACCCGGCGAAATTGAAGTACGTGTAAAGATGCGCGTTACCCGCAGCAGGACAAAAAGACCCCGTGGAGCTTTACTGCAGCCTGTCATGGCGTCAGGGCGCATGTTGTGCAGGATAGCCGGGAGACTGGGAAGCGAGGCCGCCAGGTTTCGTGGAGTCGACGTTGAAATACCGGCCTGGATGTGATTTGGTCCTAACCGGGCCGTCGGGAGCGACGGTCGGGACAGTGGCAGGTGGGCAGTTTGACTGGGGCGGTCGCCTCCGAAAGAGTAACGGAGGCGCCCAAAGGTCGGCTCAGGCTGAATGGAAACCAGCCGGAGAGTGCAAGGGCAGAAGCCGGCCTGACTGCGAGACGAACAGGTCGGGCAGGGACGAAAGTCGGGCCTAGTGATCCCACGGTACCGGGTGGAAGGGCCGTGGCATAACGGATAAAAGCTACCCCGGGGATAACAGGCTGGTCTTGTCCAAGAGTTCACATCGACGACAAGGCTCGGCACCTCGATGTCGGCTCATCGCATCCTGGGGCTGGATCCGGTCCCAAGGGTTGGGCTGTTCGCCCATTAAAGCGGTACGCGAGCTGGGTTCAGACCGTCGTGAGACAGGTCGGTCTCTATCCGCTGCGGGCGTGGGGAGTTTGAGGGGAGCTGTTCCCAGTACGAGAGGACCGGAACGGACGCAGCGCTTGTGTACCGGTTGTCGCGCCAGCGGCATGGCCGGGTAGCGAGCTGCGGATTGGATAAGCGCTGAAAGCATCTAAGCGCGAAGCCGGCCCCGGGATGAGACTCCCGATCCTGAAAGGGAGGGAGACCGCTGGGAGACGACCAGCTGGATAGGCCGGACGTGGAAGTGCAGCAATGGATGGAGCGGACCGGTACTAAGGGTCGAGAGCCTGGGATGGGGTACGGAGAGACGGGTGCTTTGGCGGCCATGCACGAAGGAACAAACGAAGAGGGAAGCGGTTGTAGGGGCGACATATCATGTCGCCCGCAGAGAGGGGTTGGTGGCTGGAGCCACGGGGGTCCACCCGGGACCATATCGAACCCGGCAGTTAAGCCTGTGAGCGCGGATGGTACTGCACTGGCGACGGTGTGGGAGAGTACGCCGCTGCCAACCCCTGACAGGCGCGTCGCCACAGCGCGGCGCGCTTTCGATTCAAAACGGGCCGTGCCAGACTGGCCGCACGCGCCGGCCCTTCAATGAGCAGACGCAAGTTCAATACCAACCTGACAAAATGAAGTGTTACCTGGTCCTGACCCTGTTGCTGGCGTTCTACCTGCGCATCGACGACCTTGGCAACTGGCTGCTACGCTGGGATGAAACCTTTTCAGTGTGGTTCGCCCAAATGGGCCTTGCTGAAGGCACCATAAAGACCGCCGACGACATTCACCCGCCGCTGTATTTCTGGATTCTCCATGTTTGGGTGCGTTTGACCGGCATCAGTGAGTTTGCCATCCGCGCCCTGTCGGTGTTCCTTGCCCTGATTACGATATCCCTTGTCCATTCATTAACCCTGCGTTTGAGTCGCCAGGGGCTTGCCGCTGCGCTTGCCGTGCTGCTCATCACCTTGTCTCCATTTCACATCCTCTGGTCGCAGGACGCGCGCATGTACGCCCTCGTGACGATGTTCTCGACCCTGTTGATATACGCTTCCTGCAGAGGATGGACGCGACTGCAAATCATCAGTGGCATCGGGGCGTCACTGAGCCATCTGTTTGGCATTTTTGTCCTCGCCATTCTTGCTGTGCATCGCGTCATCCACTGGCGCGAGTTTCGCCGCGGTCACCGCCAGTGGATCGTCGCCAACATTGTCACTGGCGTGGCGATACTGGTCTGGCTTGCCTTCACCATCGGAACGATCAGAACGGACCCGGGGCCTGCCACCTTTGAACCGCTGTTTGCCTGGCAACTCATGGCAACGTTGTTCGCAGTCGGTGTTTCCGTCAACATCGACGACTGGATCCTGCCTGTGCTGCTCATCAGCGCAGCGTTCATCCTCGGGCTGGCCCTGAACTGGCGTGAAAATCGCCGCGCCACCTCCCTGCTTGTCCTCGGCTGTGTCCTGCACCCCCTTTTGATTACTGCCCTGGGTCTGCCTTTCGTTCCCTTCTATATCAGTGACCTGCAGGAACGTCACTTCATTGTCTTTGCTCCCTTTGTATTTGCAGGTCTTGGTATCGGTCTGGCGACCATTCTGCGGCGTCGTCGGCTGCGCCTGGCGGGAACTCTCGTATGCGTCGGTCTGCTTGTCCTGAGCGGTTTCAAAACTTTGGAACGACGTGATGGCCGTTATTTCAGGGACGGATACCGTAGTATGATGGCGGCTGTTACCGCCCTGACCACAGCAGACGACAAGGTCTTTTTTGTTTCCGGTGGGCGAAAGCCCGAGGTCTACTACAATCTGGACCGGGTTGGCTATGACGGGCCGAAGGACGCATACGCAGAGCCCCTGAACGTCACAGGAGTTCCCGGGTATGCTGACGATGTGCCCGCCATGATGGAGCGGGTCTTTGCGCCCTTCCCCCACTTTTGGCTCATTGAGGTCGAGGCGCATCTGGACAACCCGCCGGGCGCCCGCATCAACTGGATAAACGGGAACTACCACCGGATTTACCACATTCCCCTTGGACACAATGGCATAAGCTACTACAGCAGGGACGAAAACGAGACGCTGCCCGACATCCAGACAGTGGTCCCGCCCGTGATGCGCGAAGCGCGGCCAGGCGACCAGGTGAGGATCGGCGTTCCTGCTGACACCACGGTAGATCTTGTTCACGCCGGCAATGTCATGGAAAGCAGGCGCGCGGACTCGTGGCAACTGCTCTCCTTTGACATCTTTCCGCATTATCCCAACGGGGAATATGAGTTGCGTGTGATGGACGAAGTATTTTCCTTCGGCGTCACCCACAGTGAGGCTGCTTCATGACTTCCCGTGCGCGATGTCTGCGGTCACTGTCGCTTGCGCCCTGCCCCGGGTCAGGAAAGGCGGGAAGTGGAGCGGGGTTTTCCGTCGCTGCCAACCCCGGACGGTCCGGCCGCCACAAGGGCGGCGCGCGCCTGTTAATGTCGGGAGGGCCTGGTACGAAGGTTGACGATGGCGATGCCGGCCAGGATCAGCGCCCCTCCGGTGACCAGCGCAAGTCCAATCTCCTCGCCAGGTAGCAGCCCTCCCGGCGCCAACCCTGCTGCCGGGAAGACACAGGTGACCATGGTGGTGCGCGCCACACCCGGTTCACGCACCAGAAAATAGAAAATGCTGTAGCCCACGAAGGTGTTTGGCAGGCCCGGCGTGAGCACGGCCACCAAGCGCGTCCGGGCTGACGCGTTGCAGTGGCGTCAGACCATGAAAGAGGGCCATGGGACCGGTGACGAGCGCGCCAACCGCCATCGTGGCCGTGGCCACCACAACCGGCGCCATGTCGCGCTGAATCAGCTTCCGGCCCCAGGACGTAAAGATCGCGTAGCAAAGCGAGGCCGCCACCAGACCCGCCATACCCGCCGGACTCTGTTCGCCGCCCAGGTGGCCCTGGAACAGCAGCACGATACCGTCGAAACCGGTGAACAGACCGACGACCTTGCGCAGGGTGATCTGGTCATCGGCGAAGAGAAAATGGGCGACGACCAGACCGAAGAGCGCGGTACTGGCCTGCAGCACCGCAGCCATGCTGCTGCTGATGTACTGCTCGCTCCAGGTGATCAGCAGGAAGGGCAGGACAACGTTGCCCAGGCCAATGAGAAACAGCGCGCGCAGCGTCTCACCATCCCGTGGCAGGGAGTGACCTCCCCGGATGACCATGGCGCCCAGGCCAGGCGCGCCAATCGCGGATGAACACGATTTCAAGGATAGAGAATCCGCCGCCGGCGCCGCTGCCAAACAGGCCGCTGCCGGCAATGCTGATGCGAATGAACAGACAGGATGAACCCCGGATCAGGCCCAACAGCCAGAATCCGGTCCAGGCCTTCAGGTTGCCCTGCAACAGGGGACCTCACTGCCGGGCTGCTGCTGATCAGGTCGGCCATTGTACATGGCTGCAAACGCGGCAGTATACTGTTCCGGATGGCAAGTGCTGAAGCCAACATGACAAGAGTATCGCTCCCCTGCGCCCTGGCGCTGGTTGGGCTGCCGGACGCGTTCCCCATGTTCTGTAAAGGGCGGCCGGATTGCCCGCTGACCATCCGCGGGTGATCGTCCCTCCGGACTGCAAATGAAGGGATTCAGGTCGATGCGACCCGGCCTGCCCTGGCCGTCGCTGATTTTCGGCGGCATCCTCCTGCTGGCAGCCCTGCTTCGCCTTGGTCAGGTGGAAATCGCCCACTTCCAGCTCGACCAGGCGCGAATCGCCCAATATGCCTGGGAACTGGCGCGCGAGGGCGTGTTCCGCAGCCATTTTTTTGCGTTGACCGGCGGATACGACAACTTTCCGCTCTCGATCTACCTCTACGCGCCGCCGTATCTGCTCTTCTCGCAGATACACGCGTTGTTGCTTTGGAACATTGGCCTGAATCTGGCGGCGCTGGCCCTGTGCTGGCAATTTGCGCGCCGCTACTGGGGCTGGCCGGCAGCGGCCATTGCTACACTGCTGCTGGCCACAGCGCCATGGGATGCCTTTTATGCCAGTCGCATCTGGAGTAACACGCAGATGCCCGTCTTTGTCATGCTCTGGGCCTGGGGCACTGCCCTGGCGCATCATGAGCGGCGGGGACGCTGGTGGGCGTTGAGCTGGGCGGCGGCCGCCTGGCTTTTTCAACTGCACCCCGGCGGCGCCATTTTCCTCATCAGCAGCGCCTTGTTGAGCGGCGTCAGCATCCGGGCCCGTGTCTTTTCCTGGCGGGCGGCCGCCCTGGGTCTGGCGTTGGGCCTCTTGCCGGCCCTGCCCTGGCTGGGCGCCCACGTGAGTGGATCGACGATTATCGACCAGGGGCGCCTGCCCCTTGTTGGCGAGGGAAAGCGCGAACTGATCTACAACTGGCAACCGCTGGTGGATTTTCTGGCCGCGGCCAACCTGGAGCGCTGGTTGCGCGGCGATGGCCTGGCCGGGCTGCGAACGCACTTCGCGCCGCTTGACTCCCTGGCGCCCGTCGCGATGCCGGCTTACGCGCTTGCCGGCGCCTGGGCGCTGCGGCAGGCGGTCCGGGCGCCAGGGCGGGCGCCATATCGTGTACTGGCGCCCTGGTTGCTCCTGCCCCTGGCATTTCCCCTCGTGTCCTACTCTTCCTACGCCATCGTTTATTATCTGCCGCTCTTGCCCGCGCCTTTCCTGGCGCTGGCCGCGGGCTGGACGACGCTGCGACGTGGTTGGCGCAGGCCGGTCGCCGCGATCCTGCTTGCCTGGTGCGCGCTGAACGCCAATGCCATCTGGCAAAGTGCGCAGTTTGTGCGCGCGGGTGTGGCGCGCGATGACGCGGAAATCTGGGCGGTCGGTGGCGGCGCGCCCCTGTCGGCGCAGCTGCCAATCGCCACGGCGGCGCGCGAAGCCATCGAGGAAGGCATGGCGGCCGAACTGTTTGTGGCGCTGCGCCCGCTTTACGGGGTGGAGTACGAGCAGCTTGCCCACGCCATGCCCCACCTTGCAGGAAACGTTGCGACCCGCATCCTGAACACGCGCGAAGCGCATCTCGTCTACCCGGCGCAGGCGAGCCTCTGGCTCATCGACTCGCAACAGGGGGCGCTGCCGCAAGGATATGAAAATGCGGCGGCATTGACTCGCAATGCCCGTTACCAACTTTTCCTGCTGCCGGGCGGAGCGGCGCCGGCGCCGCAATTTCCCTTGCCCGAACGACCGGGTTTCGCCAATGGCCTGCGCCTGATCGGTCACGACGTGCCGGATTGTGGCGCCGGTCGCATGCGCCTGCACTGGATGCCCGGCCCGGCTGGCGCCAGCCCTTTCCATTTCTTCAACCACCTGCTGGATGCAGAGGGGAATATGTTGGCGCAGCGCGATGTCCCGTCCTGGGATTCCCCGCAGTGGCGTGCCGGCGACGTCATCCTTTCGAGCGTGGAATTCGGTCTTTCGCTCAATAATTTGCCTGACGGGAGCTGGCGCGTGGGGGTGTACGAATACCCTTCGCTCGCGCCCGTGAACGCCCTGGATGAAGAGGGCCGTCCCTGGCGCTACGCGGTCGATATCCCCCTGGCCGGGCTGTGCCCGGGTTGACAAGCGCGGCCGGTAATGCTGCAGGGCAACGCGTCACGTAGGCGGCACGCGCCTTGTGGATGCGCGTTGTACTTTGCTGACCCTGCCGCGTATACTGGCGTCCCGTGAAAACCATGAATGAAGACATGAACCCCGTCGCGCTCCCCTGCGCCCTGGCGCTGGTCGGGATGCCAGGCGCCGGCAAGACGCTCTGCGCCGATCATTTGCGCAGCCGCGGCTATCCGGGCTTTCGCTTTGGCCAGATCGTGGTCGACGAGGTAGAGCGCCGCGGCCTGCCCCTGACGCAGGAAAGCGAACGAATCGTGCGCGAGGACTTGCGCGCCCTGCAGGGACGGGAGGCCATCGCCCGGCTCGCCCTGCCGGTATTGCGGCAGTTGTTGCAGACCACAGCCGTCATTTTCATCGACGGACTTTACAGCTTCTCCGAATATCAGCTGCTCAGACGCGAACTGGAAGCCAGTCTGCTTGTGGTCGCCATCGTCAGCGCGCGACAGCAACGCTACCGGCGCCTCGGCAACCGTTCCCAGCGTCCGCTTGATGTCGATGCGGCCGAGGCGCGGGACCTGCGTGAGATCACCACGCTGGAGAAGGGCGGGCCGATCGCCATTGCCGACTACACCCTGCTCAATGACGGCGCTCCCGCCGCCCTGACCGACGCGCTGGACTCCTTGCTGCGGCATCTTGGCCTGGAATTGCGCAGCATGTCGCCAGATAGCGGCAATGCCGACAAAAGCAGGCTATGATACACTTCCGCCCGGAAAGCAAGCGGTCGCGGTCGCGACGATCGTCGCTGTGGTGGTGCGAGCATGAAACCCAGCAATACCATGCAGGAATACCTGGCGGAAGCCTGGCGCCTGGCCCACTACCAGCAGGATGACCCCAATGTGTCCGGTGCAGCCCTGGCCGAGGTCATGCAGGTCTCGCCACCGGCGGTGACCCGTATGGTGCAACGCCTCAAGAAGGCCGGCTACCTGCGCCCCGGGCGCGGCATACAATTGACCGCCGCCGGCGAGCTCGTGGCCCTGCAAAACATCCGGCGTCACCGTCTGGTGGAGGTGTTCCTGGTCGACGTCATGTCGCTGGGCTGGCATGAGGTGCACGACGCGGCCGACGAGCTTGGCGCCGTGGTCAGCGACGTGGTGCTGGAGCGTATGGACGATCTTGCCGGCTATCCGCGCCGTTGCCCGCATGGCGAGCCGATCCCCACGCGCGACGGTCACATGCCCCGCATTCGGGACCAGGCGCTCAACGAGGTTGAAGCCGGCCGCAATCTGCGCCTCAGCCGCGTCCACAGCCATGACGGACACATGCTGCAATATCTGGACAGCCTGGGCCTGCGGCCCGGCGTCCGACTGACGCTGGTATCGCGCGCGCCTTTCAGCGGGCCGCTGCACCTGCGCCTGGGCCAGCGCGACTGTTTCATCGGCCCTGAACTGGCGAGCGTGCTGCGCGTTTGCGCTGAAGACGAATTCGCCCTAGCGTGAAGCGCCCGCAACCCTCGCAGGGGCCCGCGATGTTCGCCGGCGTGGACATCGGCGGCACCTTCACCGACCTCGTGCTGGCCGAAAACGGCCGTCTGCGCATCCACAAGCGACCCAGCACCGCGGCCAATCCTGCGGATGCCATGCTGGCCGGCCTGAAGGCGCTCTCTGTCTCGCCGGACGCGCGCATCTCGCACGGCACCACCGTCGCGACAAACGCCATCCTTGAACGCAAGGGCGCCCGCACGGCGCTGATCACCACCCGGGGATTTCGGGACCTCCTGTTCATTGGCCGCCAGAGCCGACCCGTGCTGTATGCGCTGCAGCCGGTCCTGCCTCCACCCCTGATCCCGCGCGAGCGCTGCCATGAGGTGCCCGAGCGGCTGGACCACCACGGCAGGGTGCTGCAAGCGCTCGACGTGGCCGCCCTCGACTAGGTACTCGACACCCTTGTCGGGCAGGAGGTCGAGTCCGTGGCGGTCTGTTTGCTCTACAGCTTCGTCAACCCGCAGCATGAAGAGGCCATTCGCGCGCGCATCCTGCAACGCGGGCTGTTGCAGTCGCAACAGATCTCGCTCTCCAGCGAGGTGCTGCCGGAATTCCGCGAGTACGAACGGGCCAGCACCGTGGCGCTGGAGGCCTGGGTGCGGCCGGTGATGAGCCGCTATCTGGGTCGTCTGGAAGAGGCCTTGCCGGAATCGTCGCGTTTGCTGGTGATGAAGTCCGATGGCGGCGTGAGCGCCGCCGACGAGGTGCGCGAGCAGGCGCTGCAGACGGCGCTGAGCGGGCCGGCGGCGGGTGTCATCGGCGCTTCGTATATCGCCCGCCTGGCCGGCCATGAAAACATCATCACGCTGGACATGGGCGGTACCTCAACCGACGTGGCCCTTTGTCCCGGCGGGCCGGCGCGCCGGTCGGACGCGGAAATCGACGGCATGCCACTGCGCCTGCGCGTGCTGGATATCGAGACCATCGGCGCCGGCGGCGGTTCGCTGGTGCGTCTTGACAGCGGTGGCGCCCTGCGCGTGGGGCCGCAAAGCGCCGGCGCCGACCCCGGCCCCATGATCTACAATCGCGGCGGGCGGCAACTTACCGTCAGTGACGCCAACGCCCTGCTGGGCCGAATCGACCCCGACCACTTTCTGGGCGGCGGCATGCGCCTGGAACTGGATGGCGCGCGCGCGGCCATGGCGCAACTGGCCGCTGCCATGCAGCTGTCGCCGGCGGCGGCCACGCGCGGCGTCATCGACGTGGCCGCCGCCAACATCGATCGCGCCCTGCGTCAGGTGTCGATCGCCCGCGGCCACGACCCGCGCGACTTCACGCTGATGGCCTTCGGTGGCGCCGGGCCGCTGCACGCCTGTGACGTGGCCGAACGCATGGAGATGCGGCGCATCCTCGTCCCGCGCTGGCCGGGCGTGCTCTGCGCCCTGGGGCTGCTGGTGGCGGACGTGTTGCGCGAGAGCAGCCGGTCGGTGCTGGCGCTGGCCACGGCGGAAACGCTGCAGGGCTTGCGCGCCGGTCTGGAAGAGATGACGCAGCGCGCCCGGGCCCAACTGGCGCGCGAAGGCATCCCGAATGAGGCCATGCGTTTCCATGCCCTGCTGGACCTGCGCTACGCCGGTCAGTCTTACGAACTGACCCTGCCTTACAGCGAGGATCCGACACTGGCCTTTCACGAGGCCCACCGCCAGAAATACGGCCATGCCCTGACGGGACGCGAGGTCGAGGTGGTCAACCTGCGTCTGCAAGCCATCGGTCTGGTCGACAAGCCGCTGCTGGAGGCCGAGCCCGAAGATGCGGGGAGGGAAGCGCCCCTGCTGCACGAGCGGGACGGCATCGACCACTACGAACGCGAGAGCCTGCTGCCCGGCATGCGCATTGTCGGGCCGGCGCTGGTGCTGCAACTGGACAGCACCCTGTGGGTCGCGCCCGCCTGGACGGCGACGGTCGATGCCTGGCGCAATTTGCTGCTGGAGTACAACGCCGATGACTCCGGAATCTGAGTCGGTCTCCTTGCGCGGGGAACAACTGCGGCAGGAATTGCTGCAGGCGCGCGCTCGCGTGCTGGAAGAAATCCGCGCCTTTCCGCCGGTCATCCCCGGCTGTGACGAGCAATTCAATTTCTTGCTGGAACAGCGCGACGCCCTCGGCCGCGACCTGGGCCGTCTGGAAGACATCCTTGCAGCGGAGACCGGCGAGAGAGAGAAAGCGCAGCGCCTGGCAGATTACCTGCATGACATTTCGCGAAAGGGTATATTGTTGAGAAATCGGAATTTCATAGCGGCTAACATGGACGATGAAAGAAAAAACTGCCAACACAACACTACTGACAGGTGATGTACGCCAATTGGCGAATGGATGGTTGAACAATCACTTTTCAGGTCGCCAACGGGAGCACATACTATTGGGTTTGCCAGAGTGGGATGGAAGGAAGCGCCTGTGGCGAGTTGCGCTTGTTTCATCTCAAGATACAAGTTCGCCAATTGGGGAACTGCAAGTCAGCAATGATGGCGAGATTTGCAAATATCCATCACCGAAAATTGTAAATCAAAGACTGACTGTCACAAATGAACATAAGGGTGAACCACTAAGGCAGAGAGATTCGACTATTTCATTCCCAGCCACACCGAACAAGGTCATTTTGGGAGATTGTCGGGAAGTGCTTAGAGATTTCCCACCTGAAAGTGCACAATTGGTTTTTACGTCGCCACCGTACTTCAATGCGAAATTTGAATACGCAGAGTATGTAAACTACGAAAGTTACCTAAATTTTCTGGGCGAAGCGTTTTCGGCGTGTCACGATGTACTCGCGGAGGGGCGTTTTCTTGTCGTAAATCTGTCACCGGTTTTGGTTCGCCGTACATCGCGAAGCACTTCCAGTAAGCGGTTGCCTATACCCTTTGACTTGCATCCCATCCTTAACAATATTGGCTTCGAATTCATAGATGACATCATTTGGCGTAAACCCGAAGGGGCTGGTTGGCATTTGGGACGTGGCAGGCGTTTCGCGGCAGATAGGCAACCTTTGCAATACAAGCCAGTCACTGTCACAGAATACGTGATGGTTTACCGAAAGAAGACTGACAGGCTGATCGATTGGAACTTAAGGAATCATCCTGATTCACTTGCCGTGGAGGAATCTCTGATCTTGGGAAGTTATGAAAGAACCAACATTTGGGAGATCACTCCCGCCAGCCATAAGGCCCATCCTGCCGTGTTTCCGGATGAACTCGTGAACAGAGTTGTGCGATACTATTCTTTTCAGGGTGATAGTGTGCTTGACCCCTTTGCTGGAATAGGAACCGTCGGCCGGGTTGCTTCGTCACTGGAGAGGAAATTCATCCTCATTGAAAAGCGCCCCGATTATTTTGAGGAAATTCGTTATCAACTGATTGATCTTTTCGCGTCATCCCCGATAGACTTTGATGACGTTCAATACTTGGGGAGCGCGGATATTGATTCCGGACATTTATAGTCTAGACTCTCCCGATGGCATCAGACAAATCGTTGCCGCGCTATTCTTGGGGTATAACTATCGTCTCTACACCGAAGGTCAAACCCGAACACAACTTCTTGATGCCTACGAGCGCATCATTGCCGTCAATAAATCGCTGCCTGAAAACTCTGATATTGACGTATGGGCAACTGCTCTCAAAGAGCAACTAGAGCATAGTGAGAGAGACTTGGGCTTATGGCTGCTTGGCTTGACCAACAAGACAGCCCAGAATCTCGGAGTTACGTCACAAGACAATCGGCTTGATTTCCTGACTGAGATGGTCAATCACATCAGCGAAGCGACGGAAAACCGGGGTGATCTGGATTTCAATGATGCCATGTTGATGATTTGGGCAGGGGCGGCCACGCTAACAGTTCGTTGAGCGCGCAAATCCAGAGTTGGCAAATCGCTTGAAAAGGCGTTTGTTCGCGCAGGACTTTCGCTTCTGGGATTGGTTGAGGACCAGGATTTTTGGATGAATTTGCAGAGAGACGTTGAGGTAGGACGTGAAGTCGATGCCGAGATTGCGAGTCGTCGTGGAAGAATAAGGCTTGAAGTTGGTCTTATTGACAAAGGCAATCAAGAAGTAATAGAAGACAAAGTCAATCGCGTGGGAAAAGGAGGTATCGTAATCTTCGATAGATTGGGCCCAAGGTCAAATGCTTGGCAAACTGCGAGAAATCAACAGGTGAAGTTCATTCAAATCAGAAACAATCGCCCATTGACAGAATTGTACGATTACCTGGAACCCAGGTTAAATCAGGATCTGGCAAGGCCCCCCGAAGATGAAGTCGGAATCAAAAAAGCTCTTTTTGAACTTTCCGACAGTCAGATTACATAGCGAATTCCTTACATCTTTGAACCTTGCCCGCAAATCCTGCAAACGCAAGTAGCGCTTTGATACTTAAGTTGGGCCGTCTGGAAGACATCCTTGCAGCGGATACCGGCGACAGGCAGAAAGCGCAGCGCCTGGCGGACTTTCAGAGCGACTCCACTTTTCTGCAGAGCGATTCGCAGGGCGCATGACGCGTCTGGCCCTGCTGGCCGACGTCCACGGCAACCTGCCCGCGCTGGAAGCCGTGCTGGCGCACGTCGACGGGCAGGCGGTCGACCAAATCGTCGTCGCCGGTGACCTGATCAACTGGGGCCCCTTCTCCGCCGCCGTGCTTGAACGGGTGCTTGAACGGGGCTGCCTCGTCATCCGCGGCAACAATGAGTACTACCTGCTGGAATATGGCACGATGCGCATGCCGGCCCACTGGCGCGACTACGAACTCTTGCCCTGGCTGGAAGGACAGCTGGGAGAGCGCTGGCGCCGCGAAGTCGCCTGCTGGCCGGACGAACTGTCGCTGCGCTTTGCGGACGCGCCGGCGCTGCGTGTGTTGCACGGCGCGCCCGGCGACCCCTGGCGCAGCCTGCATCCGTTGCTGACAGAGGCGGAACTGGTGTCTCAACTGGAGAGCGTGAGCGAAAACCACGTCGCCGCCGCCCATTCGCATTTGCCGCTGGACCGCCGCGCAGGGCGCTGGCAACTGATCAATCCGGGTTCGGTCGGCGTGCCGCTGGACGGCCGGCCGGGTGTCGCGCGTTATGCGCTGCTGGAGGGCAGGGCGGCGGGCTGGCGCGTCGAGCAGCACTGCCTTCACTACGATCCGGCGCCGCTCTTCGCCGAATTTGAGCGCCAACGCTTTGTCGAGCGTTATGGCATTACGGCGCAACTGGTCATCGAGGAGTTTCGCCAGGCGCGCCTGCAGGTGCATGCCTTCAATGCATGGCGTCGCGCATGCTGTCCCGCATCGCCACTGGATGCCAACAGCCTGGCGCGGTTCCGGACGGCGGACATCTGGCAGTTCACGCCAATGGAATATCACGTCGGGCGCGGCTGACCGGCGCCGCGCTATCCCGCGGGATGCTTCGGGCTGGCGCCCTCGCTATACTGGCGCTTGACGGAGGGACGGGAGGCATTCATGCGCAAGAGCCGGGTGATGGAGCGAATTCGCGCGGGACAGGCGGTCCGCATCGCCATGACGGGGCACGTGCTGCCGCCCTTCCTCGCCTACGCCGCCCACAGCGGCTACGACTGCATCTGGCTGGACATGGAACATCATCCGCTGGACGAGGGCGAGGTGCGCACCATGCTGGCCTTCGCGCAGCTCTTCGATATTGACGTTTTGGTGCGCCCCAACACCCGCGAAAAGATGAGTCTGGGGCGTTACCTTGAAGACGGCGCCGCCGGCCTGGCCATCCCGCAGGTATCAACGGCCGATGAGGTGCGCGACCTGGTGTCGAAGGTGAAGTATCCGCCGCTGGGCGATCGGGGGATGGGCCAGCCCAACTTGCAGGCCCGCTATGGCCTGGGCGCCGGCGGCGACCACGTCCGCATGGCCGACCATGCCCTGCGCGAGACCTTCCTGCTGGTGCAGCTGGAGACGCCGGCCGGCCTCGCCAATCTGGATGAGATGGCGGCGGTGCCCGGCTTCGAGGGCTTCTTCATCGGCCCGACGGACCTGGACCTGCGCATGCGCCTGGAGCCGGAGGAGCGCCGCGTCACTTATATGGAAACGCTGCGCCAACTCGACGAGGCCTGCCAGCGTCATGGCCTGGTCTGGGGCTCCAACCCGGCCAGCGAGGACGAACTGCGCCAGTTTCATGCCATGGGCGCGCGCCTCTTGCTGTGGGGCGTGGACACCGGCCTGCTGCGCGCGGGCCTGGACGCCTGCGGCCGGCAGCTGGACGCCATCGAAGGCCCGCGTGGATGAGCGTCGACGCCATTTCGCTAGAGGTCTTTCGCAGCCTCTTTTCCTCCATCGCCGACGAGATGGGCGAGACGCTGCGCCGCGCCAGTTTCAGCCCCAATATCAAGGAACGTCTGGACTTCAGTTGCGCCGTCTTTGACAACGAGGCGCGCATGGTGGCCCAGGCGGCCCACATTCCCGTGCATCTGGGTAGCATGCCGGCCTCGGTCGAGACGGCCGTGCGCGCCTTCGAGGAGATTCATGAGGGCGACGTCATCGTGCTCAACGACCCCTGGGCCGGCGGTACGCATCTGCCGGACATCACCATGGTCTCGCCGGTCTTCGCCGGCAGCCGCCTGGAGTATTTCGTCGCCAGCCGCGCCCACCACGCCGACGTCGGCGGCATGACGCCCGGCTCGCTGCCGCTCAGCACCGAGATCTACCAGGAAGGCATCATCATCCCGCCGGTCAAGCTGATGTACAGCGGCTGGCTCAACGAGGCCTTGCTGGCCTTGATCACCGCCAACAGTCGCAACCCCGAGGAACGCATCGGCGACCTTGAGGCGCAACTGGCCGCGCATCGCGTGGGCATGGACCGCGTGCGGGACCTGATGATCAAGCAGGGTCTCGAGCGCGTGCGCGAGCATGCCGACGCCCTGATGGCCTATTCGCAACGCATGACCGAGGCCGTCATCGACACCATTCCCGACGGCGAGTACCGCTTCGAGGACGCGCTGGAGGGCGACGGCCAGCGCGAGTACCGCATCCCGATCTGCGTGACGCTGCGCGTGCAGGGGCCGGCAGATGTACGTCGACTTTGCCGGCACGGCGCCCCAGGTGCGCGGCAACCTGAACGCCGTCAGCGCCATCGCGCGCAGCGCCACCTGGTACTGCATTCGCCTGCTGGCCGGCGAGGACGTGCCGGTCAACCATGGGTGCTTCCAGCCGGTGGCGGTGACCACGCCGGCCCACAGTCTGCTGGAACCGGACTTTCCCGCGGGCGTGGCCGTGGGCAATACCGAGACCACCCAGCGCGTCGCCGACACCGTGCTGGGCGCCCTGGCGCAGGCCCTGCCCGGGCGCATCCCGGCGGCCAGCTGCGGCACGATGAGCAACGTGCTTTGCGGCGGCCTGCTGGAGGGCCGGCAATTCGTCTACTACGAGACCATCGGCGGCGGCCATGGCGGCGGTCCGGCCGGCCCGGGCATCAGCGGGCGCCACGTGCACATGACCAACACGCTCAACACGCCCGTCGAGGCGCTGGAGCAGGAGTTCCCCTTCCGCGTGCTGGAATACGGTCTGCGCGAGGGCTCCGCCGGCGCGGGCCGCCATCCGGGCGGCGAAGGCATCCGCCGCCGTTACCAGTTTCTCTGTCCGACCACGCTGACCATCAACAGCGAAAGGCGCATCTACCCGCCCTGGGGTCTGGCCGGCGGCGAAGCCGGCGGCTGCGGCAGCAACCGTCTGTTGCGCGACGGTCAGGAGCGCGACCTGGGCGGCAAGTACGTGGGTGAACTGCAGGCCGGCGACGTCGTCATCGTGGAGACGCCCGGCGGCGGTGGCTGGGGTGCGCAGGATCATTGATGACAGCATCAGCTGTGGGAAAGGGTGAGACCATGGACAAGCTTGTACTGACGGCGGCCATCACCGGCGCCATGACCCTGCCGACACAGACGCCGCATTTGCCGCTCACGCCGCAGCAACTGATCGACGACGCCGTCGCCTGTGCCGAGGCCGGGGCCGCTTCCATCCATATCCACGCGCGCGACCCGCAGACGGCCAGGCCCTCGCACGATCAGGAGGTCTTTGGCGCGGTGCTGCGCGGCATCCGCGAACGCTGCGACGCGGTGGTCGTGCCCACCACCGGCGGCGGCGTGCTGATGACGCCGGAGCAACGCCTGCAGGTCGTCTCCAGCTGGCGGCCGGAAATGGCCACCTGCAACATGGGCTCGATCAATTTCTCGATTCACCGCGTGGCGCGGCGTTACCGCAGCGAGGACTGGCTCTACGACTGGGAGGAAGACTACGTCAAGGGGACGGAGGACCACATCTTCCCCAACACCTTCCGCAGCATCCAGACCTTCATCGAGACCATGAACGCCAATGACACGCGCCCGGAATTTGAACTCTACGACGTGGGCCACATCTACAACCTGGAGTATTTCATTCGCCAGGGCATCGTGCGCACGCCCATCTGGCTGCAGTTCGTCATGGGCGTGACCGGCGGCATCCGCGCCACCATTTACGACCTGGTGCACATGCTCAACACCGCCGACCGCGTCATCGGTCGCGAGAACTACAATTGGTCCGTGATCGGCGTCGGTTACCCCAACGAGTTCGAACTGGCCACCACCGCGATGTTCCTCGGCGGCCACGCGCGCGTGGGCCTGGAAGACAACCTCTTCGTGAAGCGGCGGCAACTGGCCACCAACGTCCAACTGGTGCAGCGCATGCGCGGAATCGCCGAAGAATTTGAGCGCGAACTGGCCACGCCCGCCGACCTCCGCGAGTTCCTCGGGCTGAAGGGCCTCGACGCCGTCGGCTACTAGTCGCGACCCTGCAAGAGACGCGCGCGCAGGGCGCTGACCCGGCGTCGCACCGTGCGCCCGCTGATTTCCAGCGCCGCGCCGATGTCGCGGTAATTGCGACCGGCGGCGACTTCCAGGCAGATCCGCTGTTCTTCGGCGCTGAGCAGGGCCTGAGGCAAACTGCCGCCGCCGGCATCCGTCACGCGCGAGGCTGTGGGCAGGCCCTGCAGCAGTTGTGCCGTGACCTCGCCGTCGAAGTCGACGTGCTGCAGATGCGCCAGCGCGTCGAAGTGATGCCCCCGCAGCGCCAGCGGCAGCACGGGCCGTCGATAGCGCAGGGCGATGCACAGTTCCATCTCCACCCAGGGCGATTGTTCCGCCGCCGGGGACATCAGCACCAGCAGGGCAGCGCAGTCGCGCGCCGCCCGCGTCAGGCGCTGCAACCAGCGCTGGCCGGGCCGCAGGTGACGGTCATACCACAGCGCATGGCCGCGGGCCTGCAGGCCCTGCGCCAGGCGCTGTGCCATGGCGCCGTCCTTGTGGCTGTAACTCAGGAACAGGTGACTCATGCGCCCTCCAGTGTCCCCCAGTATAGGGCTGGAAGGCGGGACGGGCGCGCAAGTCGTCACATGGCTGTGGGGGTCAGACGCCCGCGTCCAGGGTTTGCAGCTGCAGGTCATAGAAGGCCGGTTGCTGCGTCTGTTCATTGATGGCCGAGACGGCGAATACGATGAGTTCATCCGGCTGAATGCGGAAGTTGTGTTCCGCACGGTTGCTCATGTCCTGCGGGCCGATGAGACGCCGCACCCGAGGCGGGCCTGCGCTGTGACCGCTGGAGATGTATTGCAGCAGGAAGCGTTGCGGCACAAAGTTGTCGCGCCGCTGCCAGCCCAGCAGGGTCCAGCCGGCCTCGTCGCCGGCGTCGTCGTGGAAACCCGTTTCGGGGATGCGCAGGTTGTCCAGCGCCAGGCCCTCGTCCAGCACGTCGGGCGGCGTGACGTATTCGAAGCGCAGCAGAATCTCCTGGCCGGCCCATGCGTCCAGTTCGAACTCCTGCGGGAGCCAAAGGGGCGGCCGCGGTCGATGCCGCGCCGGATGCACTACGAGGGTCAGCGGGATGACGAGGCGCTCGTCGCCGCGGCGGATGCTGAGGTCTACGGTATCGCCCGGCTCCTGACGGTCCAGCATCGGGAAGATGCCGTCGCCCTCGGCCCAGTCCGCGCCGTCGAGGCCGACGATTACGTCGCCGGGCCGCAGGTCGCTGTCGTGCGCCGGCCCTTCGGCGACGATTTCGGTGATGGTCTGGCCGTCGCCGTCCAGCATGACACCGATGTAGGGGAAGGGCCGCAGCGGCTCCGGGTTGCTGATGCCGGTCAGGCCCGGCCCGTAGGCGAGGCCGTGGCGGTTGCCGGCGTCATGCCCGCCGTCGAGAATCTGCCAGCTGCCGCCGTCGTCGTCGGAGACCGCGACGTAGACGTAACTGCGCTGCTCGGCCAGTTGGTGCCAGCTGTCAAAATGCAGCGTGGCCTGCTCGACGCCGCGCAGGTCGACACGGCGCGTCATGGTGTGATCGCGGTTGCTGCCCTGGCCGGTCCAGTAAAAGAGGTTGCCGGGGTCATCCTCCGCCGGCAGCGACAGCAGGGCGCTTTCGTCCGCGCCATGAAACTGCAGCCGGAAACTGGCCGGCTGGTCGTTGTAAATGTAAAAGTAATGCGTGGCGAACTGGTCGAGCGGGATCTCCTGCACGGCGGCGTTGAGGCGGTTTTCGAGGACGATCCCGTTCGGCAGTTCCCCTTCCGGCAGGTCCGGCAACAGCAGGGTGTAGCGGCCATCCAGCAGGGGGCCTGGCGGGAACAGGTCGCCGGCGACGGCCACGGTGAAATCCGCGAAGAGGTCCAACCCGGTGAGGCTGCGCCCCGTCAGCGCGTCCGTCAGTTCCAGATCGGCGAGGGCATTGTCCAGCGCTGCCAGACCCCGGCTCCGGCTGCAGGAAGAGTTGCTGCAGCAGACGGATGCCATGGCGCTGCAGCAGGTACTCAAGAAAGAGGGCCTGGCCGCTGCTGACTTCGGGCTGGTTCAGGCCGGCCGCCCTCGTGAGCGGGACGGCGCGCGCTGCCAGCCAGGTCTGCGCTTCGGTATCCAGCACCGGCTGCAAGCCGAGCAGACGCGCGGCGACGTAGTGCGCCTGGGCGCGCCGCAGCCACAGCGACTGCTGCGGCGCGTGGGTCTGTGACAGGATTTCGAAGTGGGCTGCCGTGGCCAGCGTCAACCAGGCGGGGGAAGAAAGCGGCACGTTGCCGAGGGCCGAGGCGTCCAGCAGCAGCAATTCGCGCTGGTTGCTGCTGCGGCCAGGCGCCAGCGCCGTCGGCAGCAGGTCCGCCTGGTTGATGGCGGCCGGCTCCAGGCCGGTGCCCTCGGCGAAGAGCAGAAAGAGGTGCGGGTCGTCATCGACGTCGGGCAGGGGCAGCATGCTGTATTGTTCGTAGACGGGCCCCATCCCCGGCAGCAGGGTGGCCTCGCCATGCACGCCCCGCATG
>CAXXWG010000028.1:0-4859 GCA_963667305.2 Aggregatilineales bacterium
TGCCGCTCAGCGAGGACCACTACCACATTGACGTGCCCAACAGCCTCGACCTGATCGAGCGAACGACGCCCCGCATGGTGGTGCTGGGCAAGAGCCTCATCCTGTTTCCCGAGCCGGTGAGCGACTTGGCGGCGGTGTGCCGGGAAAAGGGCATCCCCATCCTGTACGACGGCGCCCACGTGCTGGGTCTCATCCTCGGCGGCCAGTTCCAGGATCCCTGGCGCGAGGGCGCCACCTGGGTCACCGCCAGCACCCACAAGACTTTCCCCGGCCCGCAGCGCGGCGTCATCATCGCGGACCTCGACGAAACGCAAGAGAAACGCTACTGGCCGGCGGCCAATCGCGGCGTTTTCCCGGGTTCCTCCAGCAATCACCACCTGCACAGCCTGCCGGGCCTGCTCGTCGCCATCCGCGAGATGAAGCAGCACGCCCAGGCCTATGCCGCACAGGTCGTCGCCAACGCGCAGGCCCTGGGACGTGCCCTGGACGACGCCGGCATTGGCGTGGAGGCGCGTGATTTCGGCTACACCCGCAGCCACCAGATCGCCGTCAACGTGGCGGCGCACGGCGGCGGCGTGGCCACGGCGCTGCGCCTGGAAGCCAACGACATCATCGTCAATTACAACCTGTTGCCCACCGACACCGATGCCCGCAACCCTTCCGGACTGCGCATCGGCGTGCAGGAAATGACCCGCTACGGCATGCGCGAGGCGGACATGCAGGACCTGGCCGGCCTGATGGCAGACGCCATCCGTGGCAAGGCGGTCAAAGACGCGGTGCACGGCCAGCGGCAACGCTTCGACACGGTTCAGTATGTGTAAAGGGATATCGGCGATGGGTAGTCGCGCGAGGTGGGTGCTGCTACTGGCACTCGTGTTGATGCTGGCGGCTTGCGGGCCAAAGGACGAGCAGCCGCTGCCGCTCAACGCGGCAGATACGGAGCAACTCGAGCAGGTCTATCAGGAAGGACGGGCGGCGTTTATCGAGGGTCGTTTTGAAGATGCGGCCGGGCATTTCGCCCGCGTGGCCAATGCCGACCCCGAGCACCTCAAAGCCATGATCAACTGGGGCGTCAGCCTGTCGCGCGGCGGCCGGCCGCTGGAGGCCCTGGGCCATTTCCAGCGAGCCCTTGAGCAGGAGCCGGACAACGCTTCGGCTCTCTACAACTGGGGGTCCGCCCTGGCCCGCCTGGGCCGCCACGAAGAGGCGCTGGAAAAATTCCAGCGCGCCCGCGACCTGGGAATTACGGATCTGCCGCCAAATCTGCAACGGACGCTCGACGCCTACGTCAGCCGCCACCAACGGTCCGAACCGGTCACTGAACCGGATGGGGACGGTACAGAGCCTTAAAACCACCGGCGGTCCCTTGATCTTGGCCGGCGCTGCGAGTCACTGGGCTCAATCAACGGTGCACGTCACTTCGCTGGCGGCAGAATTTGTGAAATGGATCGCACAATCAGTGCCTCGGCTGCTCACGCGCGTGCAACTCGGCTTTCAGGTCTCCCCACGGCACTTGAGGCTCCTCTCGTCGGGCCTGATAAACCATCACGTCATACATGTCTTCCCACAATTCGCGCCAATGCGTGAGATCGATCAGAACGGCATTCTTGTTGCCCTGTTCGTCCACGACATATTGAATGCCCTTCATGGTCCACCTCCTTGTCTGATTGCCCTGTGGACAACCTGTAGCCCTGCCCCGGACTCGGTCCGGGGGCTATAGGGTGGCTTTTGGCTCCCTCTCGCCGGGCAGCGTTTTGGGGTGAGGAAACCTGAAATTGGGCCACCAGGCGGCCTGACTGAGGCAGTATCGTTGCCTCAGTCCGCATACGGAACCGTCGTCACCCGTCCGCGGCTTTCCGCCAGCAGCCGGTCCACCTCGGCGCGCAGGGTCGGTACCACCTCGTCCAGAGGCACGATGCGGCTGTCGTCGCTGCCGCGTGCCTTGAGTTCGGCGCCGCCCTGCTTTAGTGAGCGGGCCCCCAGGGTGAGGCGCAGGGGCAGGCCGATGAGGTCGGCATCGTTGAACTTGACGCCCGGCGTGGCGTCGCGGTCGTCCAGAAGCATTTCCACGCCCTGTGACCAGGCCTCGCGGTACAGTTTTTCGGCCGCCTCGGCCACTTCCGGCGCCCGCTGCAGGAGCGCCACGCAGGAGACGTGATAGGGCGCCACGCTCACCGGAAAGCGGATGCCGCCGTCGTCGTGGTGCTCTTCAATAACGCAGGACAGCAGCCGGCCGCTGCCGATACCGTACGACCCCATGATGACCGGCTTGCTGTTGCCTTCGCTGTCCAGGAAGACGGCGCCGAGGGCGTCGGTATAGCGCGTGCCCAGCTTGAAGATATTGCCGACCTCCACGCCGCGCGAGGTGCGCAGAACACCGTCGCACTGGGCGCAGGCGTCGCCGTCGCGCGCCTGCACCAGGTCCGTCACCAGAGCTGCGGTGTAGTCGCGCCCGTGGTTCGTGTTGCGCAGGTGATAGCCCGGCTTGTTGGCACCGGCCACCAGGTTGGGCGACTGCGGTATCGCCTCGTCCACAACAAGCAGAAGGTCGTCCCCCTGCAAACCGACCGGCGAGCCGTACCCCGGCTCCGCCCCAACGGCGCGGATCTCTTCCTCGCGCGCCGGCCGCAGGTCGCGGGCACCGATGGCGTTGGCGAGTTTCGTCTCGTTCAGGTCGCTATCGCCGCGCACCACGGCGAACACGAAGCGCTCCCGGTCTTCCTCCCCTTCGCCGCCGGCAAGGGTGGCCATGAAAAACACCGCCTTGGCGGTACGCGCCGTTGGAACCTGCAAATGCTCAGCCAGCGCCTCGATGGTCGGGGTGTCGGGAGTGGCCACCAATTCGCTTGGCAGCGGCGCCTCCGCCTCGGCCAGCGGCAATTGTGCGACCGCCACCTGGCGGTTGGCCGCGTAGCCGCAGCCGTCGCACAGGACCAGGGTATCCTCGCCGATGGCGTTCAGGTACATGTACTCGTGCGCCAGCTGGCCACCCATCATGCCCACGTCCGAGCGCACCGCAGTCACCGGCAGGTGGCAACGCTGGAAGATATTGAAATACGCCTGGTAATGCGCCCGGTACTGGGCGTCGAGGCCCTGCCAATCGGCGTCCAGACTGTAGCTGTCCTTCATGGTGAACTCGCGCACCCGGATCAGCCCGCCGCGCACTCGCGGCTCATCGCGGTACTTCGTCTGGATCTGGTATAGCAGGCACGGCAACTGCCGGTACGAGCGCACCTCCTGCCGCACCAGATCAGCGATCACCTCCTCGTGCGTCATGGCCAGTACCATGTCGCGTTCGGCGCGGTCCTTGAAGCGCGTCATCTCCGGCCCGACCTGGTACCAGCGCCCGGTTTCCTGCCACAACGACGCCGGGTGCACCACCGGCATGGTGATTTCCTGCCCACCAATGGCGTCCATCTCTTCGCGGATGATGTCCTCGATCTTCGTGAGCGCGCGACGCGCCAGGGGCAGGTAGCTGTAGCTTCCCGCCGACAGCGGCCGCACCAGACCCGCCTTGAGCAACAATTGATGACTCGGCAGCTCGGCCTCGCCGGGCACGTCTCGCAGGGTCTGGCTGAACAGTCGGCTCATGCGCATAGGAAAATCTCCGCCTTTTGAATCAGAAAATTTCGGATGGGGCCCGAATGATGACACAGCCGCGTCGCGGCTCGCAGTGAAGCGGGCGGCGTCGAGTCGAATATCCTGCCCGCTGCAGCCGGGGCCTTCAGCGGGCGAAAATCACGAACGGGCATCGGAGGCCGCGCCTTGCGCCGCCGACTGTCGGGGCGTCACGCACTTGGCGATCTCGCGCCCTGCCGAGATTTCCGCATGCCGGAGCTCCCAGGTCTTTTGCAGGTTCAGCCACATTTCCGGCGTCGTTCCTAAATACCGCGCCAGCCGCAACGCCGTATCCGCGCTCACGCCACGCTGGCCGTTCAGAATCATCGTGATCCGGTTGACCGGCACGTTCAAAGCCTTCGACAACGCGTTTGCCGTCAACCCGAGTTCCTCGAGTTCATCGCCCAAAACTTCACCAGGGTGCACCGGCCGCATGCCGTTCTTCATGTTCATGACAGATCCCCTCAGTGATAATCAACAATCTCAGCGTCGCAAGGCCCGTCGTCCGTCCAACGGAAGCAGATACGCCAACGCGCGTTGATGCGAATGCTGTGCTGGCCGGCCCTGTCGCCTCGCAGCACTTCCAACCGGTTACTCCGCAAAGCAGCCAAGTCCCCGAGCCTCTCCGCGCTGTCCAGCAGCGTCAGCCGCCGTGCAGCCTGCTTCGCAAAACCCTGAAACGCCGTGACACGCTCGCCCTCGAAGAACTGTCGAGTCACCCGATCCTTGAAGCTCAGTATCATGCGTACATACTGTAATCTCCTATTACGCTTTCCGTAAAGGGTCCACTCGGTCCGACCGCCACTTGCGCGCTTGCCAGTAATGGTTTTGGCCCTGCCCGCGATTGACCCTTCTACCGCTTCTATCCTATGATTACCCCCCTTGCGGGCAAGGAACCTTCCAACCCAGCCGCCCTGCGGCATTTGGCAGGGAGAAACGCCATGGAACAATCGGTTTTGCAGGAACTTGCGGCCATCGTTGCGCCGCAGCCGTTGCTCACCGCGCCAGAGGAAATGCTGGTGTATGAGTGCGACGGCCATACCGCTCGACAAAGCGCCGCCCGACGTGGTCGTCTTTCCCACTACGACCGAGCAGGTGGCGGCCATCGTCAAGCTGGCCAACCGGCACATGCTTCCCTTCGTGGCGCGCGGCGCCGGCACCGGTCTGAGCGGCGGCGCGCTGGCGCTGGAGGGCGGCATCGTCATCGAAATGTGCCGCATGAACAAGATCCTGGAAGTCGA
>CAXXWG010000029.1:0-51171 GCA_963667305.2 Aggregatilineales bacterium
GATGTCGTAAAGGGCGATGTTGACGACGCTTTTGGCGCGCGGGTTCCAGGGCAGGGCGCGCTCCATGTCCAGTTGACGGGCCTCGATCTCGCGCGGGTCCTTGCCGAGGACGGCGGGCAGCAGACGCTCGCGCAGCTGCAGGGCGACGGTCAGTTGCGTCTCCCCGGCGCCGGAAAAGCCGGCCATGTGCGGCGCCTCGCCGAGGCCGACGATGCCCTCGTCGGTGTGCAGGCGCAGGTAGACGCATTCCTGGTGGCGAGTGGTGGCGAAGGACATGCGGTGCGTGCGTACGGTCGGCACTTTGGTCAGAATCAGTTCGGCGTGCGTGATTTTCATTAAATTTCCTTTCCCGAGGTCTCTCGTATCAGTCCAGGTTATTGAGCAGGGTGCGCGCGGCCGCGCCGCGTTCGCGGACATTGTGTCCGGCCTCTTCCAGAAGGATTTCCAGCAGCGTGACCAGGGCCAGCAGGAAGGTCGGCTGGGCGGAGTGACCGAGGACGGCCCACGCGCCAGACCAGGCCGCGCAATTCGCCCAGGCCGCCGCCGATGTCGATGCGGTAGGGGGCCAGCAACTGCTGGCGGATGGCGTCGGCGTCTATAGCGTCGGGCACCATGAAGGCGGTTACGGTCGGCAGGCGGAAGGCGGGTCGGGCATGGACGGGAAGTCTCAGCTCCGCGAAGGCGGCGACCAGGGCGTCGCGCCGGTTCACCATGCGGCTGGCGCGGTACGCCATGCCCTGCTCGGAAATCAGCTGCAGCAACTCGGTGAGGGCGTAGACAATCGGCGCGGGCATGGTCTGGGCGGCGCGTTCCTCTTCGCGGAAGCGGCGCAGTTGCGCCAGGTCCAGCGAGGGGCTGGCGACGCGATGCTGACGGGCATTGTGGACGGCGGCGGCGCGCTGGCTGAAACTGATCAGGCCCAGGCCCGGGTAGGCGCTGATGGCCTTCTGGCTGCCGGCGACGCCGACGTCGATGCCCAGTTCGTCGTGGGGCACGTCGACGGCGCTGATCGTCCAGCGCGAATCGACCAGCAGCAGGGCGTCGTGCGCGCGGGCCAGATCGCCCAGGCCGGCCAGGGGCTGCTGGACTCCGGTCGAGCCGTCGCCATGCAGGGTAGCCAGCAGGCGCGTCCGTTGGCCGCCGACGGCTTCTTCAAGGGCCGCCGGCGATACAGCCTCGCCCGGCGGCGCCACGACGCGCAGCACCCTGGCGCCGCAGCGTTCGGCGGCCTCGGCCAGGCGTTCGCCGAAAAAGCCGCTGATGGCGACGACGGCTGTCTCGCCCGGCTGCAGGACGTTCAGCAGGGCCGCTTCGAGGGCGGTCTCTTCGGAGCCGGGGACCAGGAAAGTGTCTTCATTCTCCGTGCGCCAGAGCTGGCGCAGGCGGGCGATGGCTTCGTCCAGCACTGCGAGGAAGCCGGGGTCGTTGGCGCCTTCGAGGACGGCGATGAGCCCCTGGCGCGCGCGCGGCGAGGCGTTGCTCAGGTCCGGGCCGAGCAGGGTGCGTTCCGGCGGGTTGAGGCGTCGGTAGGGCAGGGGTGGGGGAGCGCCGCCGTCCTTCATTGCAACTCGGGGATCAGGAACTGGCCGGCTTCCATGACCTGCAGGTCGTCGAGCCAGATGCTCTTGTTGCGGCAGGGGAAGTCCATGTGCGCCTTTGAGACGTTCTGGCCCTCGAAGATGGCGGTATTGGCGCCGAAGGCGATCTGCATGTTGCCGTAGAAGGCTTCCTGGTCCTGCACGGCGCCTTCCATCAGGTAGGCGCCCATGCGGTTCCAGTCGGCGCGGTGCTCGCAACCCCAGCCGATGTGGGCGATGCGGTAGGCCGTCTCGTCGTTGAAGGCGGAGAACCAGTCCTCCAGCAGGCGCGCGTCCAGACCGCCGTCGATCTTGACGATCAGGCCGTCGCGAATCGTCATTTTGACCGGCGAGGTGACGTAGCGCCCGAGGCGCAGGATGACGTCATTGACGTCCAGCACCAGCGTGCCATTGGCGCTGTATTCATCCGGGCCGACGGTGACCATGCCGCTCGGCCAGTTGTCCCAGCGGCCGGGTTCGTCGGCGAGGCTGTAGAGGCCGAGGACCACGCGGTCCTTGACGTTGCAGCTCAGGTCCGTGCCCATGGCGGAGGTGACGCGCATCGTCTCCGCCACCCGCAGCAGGTCGGCGCCGGCCAGGGCGCGGCGACGAATGACGGGGTCGGGCGCCAGGCGCATCAGCACATCCTGCGGCTGGCCGCAACGGAGGACGCGACCGCCATTCTCAAGCGCCGCGGCGTTGAGCAGCGAATAGGCATGGGCGACGGTGCTGACCAGGTCGATCACCATGTCCACGTTGGCCCAGATGTCGGCGATGACGCCCTTGTCGTTTTCCGGCACGGTGGTCGGCACGGTGACCTGGAAGGCCTCAACGCCCAGGTCGATGGCCGCGCCGAGCGCGGCGGCCGGGTAATGCGGTGAGGTGTGCGTGTCGCAATAAATGAGCAGGGTCTCGCCTGCGCGCAGGTTGCAGAGTTCGAAACTGCGCTTGAAGAGTGGAATCAGTTCGGTGGACGCACTGTAATTCAGGGGGAATTTCTTCACGTTTGCCTCTCCGTTGGTTCGCTCCCGGACAGGGACTATACTCATGCACAACCGGCGACCGCAAACCGACACGCCGGCAGCCAGACGGGCAAGGGCGGGGAGGATTCATGTTTCACTGGACCTATCGCGATTCCGGCGGTGCGCTGACGGACCTGATCCCGCTCTTCCGGCACACGCTTGAACTGTGCCAGTTGCGTGAGGGCGAACGCGTGATGGTCTATTGCGACCACCACACGCCGATGCATTACGCCAAGGCTTCCATGGCGGCGGCCCAGGGCCTCGACGCGGATGTTTTTCAACTGGAAGTGCCCACGGAGGGCGGCGACATCCTCTCCGGGCCGGTGTGGGACATCTGGCACGCGGTCGATCTGGTGGTGGACCTGGAATCGATCGGCACCAGCATCTACCGGCCCCTGCGGGTCAGCGCGCTGGAAGCGGGCGTGCGCGTCTTGCGCGTCACCCAGCCGGAGGACGTGCTTTCGCGCCTGCGGCCCCTGACCGCCTTGCGGGATCGGGTGCAGCGCTGCGAGGCGCTGCTGGCCGGGGCGCGCGAGTTGCGGGCGACCTCGCCGGCCGGGACGGACCTGGTGTTGAACACCGCGCAGCGCAAGGCCTTCGGGCTCTGGGGCGCGGCCGACCGGCCCGGCAAGTGGGACCACTGGTCGGTGGCGGTCGTCGTCGGCGGTGCCAACCGCCCCAACAGCAACGGGCGGCTGGTCATCGACGTCGGCGACATCATTCTCGGCATGCGGCGCTACGCGACCACGCGCATCGACCTCATCATCGAGGAAGGGATCATCACGCGCATTGAGGGCGAGGGTCTGGACGCGCATTTGCTGCGCAACTGGTTCGCCAGCTGGGGTGACGAGCGCGCCTGCCACATTTCGCACGTCGGCTGGGGCTGCGACGAGCGCGCCGACTGGGGGCGCATGGCCGGCCCGACCGGCGGCATCGGCGACGCCGAATCCTATCCCGGCGTCTTCCAGATCGCCTTCGGCCGCGACACCTCCTGGTACATTGGCGACGGCACGAACGACGTGGTCGCCCATATCGATTTCAACGGCCTGGCGCACAGCATCTGGCTGGATGGCGTGCCGATCACGGAAGACGGACGCTTCGTCCACCCGGAGCTGGCGCACATCAGTTTCGATTAGGGGCGACGGCGGCTGCAGTCGCAAGCCGCGCTAAAGGCGTTCGCCCGTTTCCAGGTAGTGCAGCAACCCTTCGCGATTCATGCCGGCGACGCCCAGCGCGTCGGCGTTGCGCCCCGTCGCCCAGTAGTCCTCCTCTTCCGTCACGCAGAAGATGTGGTTGATGCTGTCGTTGACGGGTGTCGGCACGTCGAGCAAACGCCCTATTGCCGAATAGAGCACCGAGCCATAGGGGACGTCTTCGGTGATATAGCGGTCCCAGATGCGGTCGCGCAGGTTGAAGGGCTCGCCCTGCACGCGGTAGACGTGGGGGCCGCTGCCGGTCTCGCGGTAGAGGTCATCGATCAGGACGACGTCCAGCCCCAGCGCGCGCTGCAGCGCCATCTTCTCCTCGTCGACGGCGTCCAGCAGGCGCAACACGCCGGGCGTCATCCCCTCGTTCATGATGGAAAGGTAGCCATCCTGGCGCTCGACGGCGGCGTAGTTGAGCAGCATCGGCGCGGGGTGAATCATGAAATTGGGGTTGTTGAGGCCGGGGTCCAGCACGTTGGGTTTGGGGATCAGGCGCAGCGTATCGCCGAGGCGATCATGCAGCGCTGCGGTGTTGCGGCCGGGGAAGGCGGCGAAGCGCAGGTTTGAGGGCAGACGGATGCGCAGCTTGCCTGGCGCGACCATGCGCGCCGATTGCGGCAGGGTGACCGTTTCCCCCAGCAGAACGTCATCCAGACTGTGCCCGGCAGCGCGCAGCAAGGGCGCCAGTTCCAGCGAGCCGGCCGAGCCGGTGAGCAGGAGGATGATCTGGCCGCTGCGCAGGTAAGGCAGACAGGCCTCCAGCATCGCCCTTTGCCCGTAGGCGGGCACGGCGATGAGGATCAGTTCGACGTGCTCCATGGCGGCGGCCACGTCGGTGCTGATGAGGGCCAGCGGCACCAGCTCTTCGGCTTCATCCCCCCCGACCAGGTCTCCCTCGATGGCGACGCCGCCCTGCTCGAGGACAGCCGCCATGCGTTCGGGACTGCGGTTGTAGAGATGGACGTGGTAGCCGCGGCGGGAGAGGGCGGCGGCCGCCGCCATCCCCCCCGGGCCGGCGCCCATGACCAGGATGCGTTCGATGCCGCCCATGGTCACAGGACCTGCAAATCGTGCGTGCTGTGGTTGAAGCGCCGCGCGCCGTCGGCCGTCACGGTAACGATGTCCTCGATGCGCACGCCGAAACGGCCCTTGAGATAGATGCCGGGTTCGACGCTGAAGACCATCCCCTCGCGCAGCACGGTGGTGTCGCCGCTCACGATGTAGGGCGCTTCATGGAGATCAAAGCCGAGGCCGTGACCGGTGCGGTGCAGGATGCCGTGACCATAGCCGGCGGCTGTCATGTGGGCGCGGGCCACGGCGTCGATCGATTCGGCGGTGACGCCGGGCCGTATGGCCTCGAAGGCCACCTGGTTGGCTTCGTTGACCACGTCGTAGACGCGGCGGTATTCGTCCGAAGGCGGACCGACGTGGAAGCTGCGGGTCATGTCGGACCAGTAGCCATTCACGGTGCTGCCGAAATCGACGACGACGGCATCCCCGGACGCGATGCGGCGCGGGCCGACGTGATGGTGCGGCGAGGCGCCGTTTTCGCCGACGCCGACGATGGCGCCGGCGGGCGCGCCGGGATCGTGGCCGTGTTGCGGCAGGAGCGCCACCAGCTGTTGTTTGACCTCGGCCTCGCTCATGCCAACGAGAGGCAGCTGCAGCAGGGCCAGGTAAGTGCGGTCGGCGGCGGCGCCGGCCTGGGTCAGGTAGTCGAGTTCGCGCGCTTCCTTGACCATGCGGATGGGGTTGAGCAGAGCGCCGCCGGGCACAAATTCAGCCTGTGGTGCGGCGGCCTGCAGGCGATAGAGAAAGTGGGCGTAGATCTGGTCGGCGACGGCCAGGCGCAACTGCTGGCCCGACCTGGCGGTGGGCAGCGATTCGGCGAAACGTTCGAAGGGGCTTTCGGTCTCCTCCCAGGGGACGAGATCGAAGAAATGCGCCAGGGGCTCCGCCAGGGCGGTCTCGAAGGAAGGCAGAATCAGGCGCGGCGTCTCGTCTTCGGCGGCGGGCAGGATGAAGTGCGTCAGGCGTTCGGATTGCGGCCGGTTCAGACCGATCAGGTAGAAGAGATCGCTGGACGGGCCGACGAGCAGGGCGTCGATGCCGGCATTGCGCAGGCCGTCGCGCACCCGCTGGCAGCGGGCCGCGTAGTCAAAGGGCTGGTTAGGCGTGGCCATGTTTCAACCCGGTCAACCTGGACGGGAGCCGTGGCCGGTCTGCGTGCCACCGGTTTCCGTGGTGATGCCGACGTCGCCCTTGTGGCGCAGTTCGTCAAGCAGGAATTCGCCGTTCTCCATGATCTGGATGTCGTCCACCCAGTAGCTGTTGTTGAGGCTGGGGAAGTCGATGTGCGAATTGGTGAGGGTGGTGGCGCCCTTGAAGATGCCGATGTTGGAGCCGAAGGCGATCTGCATGTTGGCGTACATGCACTCGTTGTCCTGGCCCGGGATGAGCCAGTTGGCGCGGCGCTCGCAACCCCAGCCGACGTGGGCGATGCGGTAGGAGTCTTCGGAGTTGAACTGGGCGAACCAGCGCTTCAGCAATTCGGCCTGCATGCCGCCCTTGATGTCGGTGATGCGGCCGTCGTTCATCTCCAGATAAATGTAGTCGTTCACATACTGGTTGATCACGAGCATGTAGTCGCCCGGCGAAAGTACCAGCACGCCGCCGCCCCTGTGCTCTTCCGGCGCGCAGCAGACCATCCCGCTGGGCCAGATGTCCCAGCGGCCGGGGACATCGGAGACGCTGTAGATGCCCATCGGGTCGCGCCCCTCCTTGTAGAAGGTGAGGTCGGTGCCGCCGGGCGAGGTGATGCGCATGGTTTTGGCGTTCTTCATGAGTTCTTGGCCGGCGAGGACGCGCTCGCGCAGTTCCTGGGTGGGGAAGAGGCGGCGCATGGTGTTGACGGCCACGCCGATGCGTTGCAGGCGCGTGCCGGAGTCCATCGATTCGCGCATGATGTGGCCGTAGGCGTGCGGGCCAGAGGAGACGTCGATGACCAGGTCGGCCCGTTTCCAGGCGTCGATGACCGCCTTTTCCTCGCGGTTGGGGTGCACGATCTGGAAGACGTCGGCGCCGAGCTCAATGGCTGCGCCCATGTAGGCGGCGGCGTAGTGGGGGTAGCTGCCCGGGTCGGTGTGGATGAGGACGTGTTCGCCCGGATGCACCTTGCACAGTTCCAGGTGCCGGCGGAACATGTCGACCAGTTGGGTACTTGCTGAATAATCCAGAGCCAGTGATTCGACCACGTTTCATCTCCTGAAAGAATTCGATATGTGCGTCGTAAGATAGCACGAAGCCGCAGGGAATCCGAATTGGCACGCGTGGGCCGGGTCGGGGTGGTGGCTTTGGGGGTATGCAATTCAGGCAGCGCCTCTGCGGGTTGTCAACAGGGCGGCGCAGTAGTGAAGGGCTGGTACAGATGCGGGGAAGGTGGGGATAGTGAGGGGGTATCCAGGCCAAATGCCCGGGGAACGCTGGCGCATAGACAGTGGCATGGAGAGCATTGAGGTCATGGTAAGATGCGCTCCGTAATATCGACCATCCACGAGGAAGACTATGGAAGCGAACGTTTGGAGAGTCGGCAAACTTTTCAACAACCGCGGAGATGTACACTTTGTACTTCCCCGCTTTCAGAGGCCCTATGCCTGGGAGCGCACAGAATGGCAAGCGCTGTGGGATGATCTGCTGGAAGTCCATGCGGCCGGCGAGCAAGCCAGACACTTTCTCGGCGCAATTGTTGTGGTCAACGAACGGTCCACCGAACATGTGCCCACATACACCCTCATTGATGGCCAGCAGCGACTGTTAACAATTTCCGTGTTGTTTCACGCCCTGGCCACGAGAGCGGAAGACAAAACCCTGCGCGCCAGAATCACGGACTACCTCATCAATCAATATGAGGCGGGTTCGCTACGCTACAAGGTTCTTCCGACCGAACACTATGGTGACCAAAGGACCTGGCTGGATCTGGTTGATGATCGGGAAGCGATTGAAGCCGGCAGGTCACGCCTGCTGGAGGCGCATCGATTCTTCGACAGCGTCTTGGGCCAGGCAAACGGCCGACTTCAGCTTTCGTCCGGTGATCTTTTCAACACGTTGATTACCCGCCTGCAGGTCGTGTTTATCAATCTGGAACGCGAGGAGCGGCCCCACCAGATATTCGAAAGCCTCAATGCCCGTGGACGTGCCCTGGAGCAGGCGGATCTGGTGCGCAACTATCTCGCCATGCGTTTGCCGGCGAGCGAGCAGGACAGCGCCTATCAGCGTTACTGGCTGCCCATTCAGGACATGTTTGAAGAGCGCCGTTCTGCAGGCATTTCGGACTTCCTACTCAACTATCTTACTTGCAAAACCGGGACTTTTGTGCGGGAAGACGAGGCTTACAGGCATTTTCGCAAGCGTATGGACAGTGAATTTAGCGAGCAAGAGGCTCTCGTTTCCGAACTAGCGACGATGCACCGTCATGCAAAATACTTCCAAACCTTCTTGGTGCCGGAAGCCGAACCAGACTGCTCACTGCGTCAGTACCTGGTTCGATTCGATGCCCTTGAACGAACAGTCATTCGCCCTTTGCTATTGCATCTCTTCGATGAGTGTCATGGTGGGACGCTTTCGCAAGGGGAACTGCTGGAAGCACTTCGCCTGCTTGAGAATTTCCTAACCCGCCATTTTCTGGCAAACTTTCATTCCAGTGGGTTGCGGCGTTTTCTGGCATCCCTGGTCAGAGTGGATTCTCTGCAAGATTTGAAACGGAGATTACACTCCCGAAACCATCCAACCGACGAACGTTTGCGAAGTGTCCTGCTCGAACTGGATTTGTACCGTTCCGGTCCAAATCGCAGAAGGCTTGTTTACATTCTGAAGCGGGTGAATGCTCACTTACTCAAGGATCAGGATGTTGACATATGGTTGAAAGACACAGCTACTATTGAACATATCTTGCCACGCAGCCTGAACGAGGACTGGGAACGTCAACTCAGGGAGAAATGGACTAGCCCTGAACTTGATTATGATACTTGTCTGAACAGTCTTGGCAATTTGACTTTAGTGACGCAAAGCTGGAACAGTCAAATGTCCAACAGCGCCTGGCAAGTCAAGAAGGATTTGCTGCGCAAACATGGATTGCCCCTCAATAGTCAGTATTTCGGTAAGGGCCAGCCAGGGGATGTCCCGGCCTGGAACGAAAAGGCCATTCAAGATCGCGGCAACTGGATCATCGATGCAATCCAGGATCTGTGGCCGGATCTGCGTGAGAACAGACCAAGTAATGGCATTGATTCCCAACGTCATCCGCGACCAGGGGTCGATTACAAGAATTCCGGGGTTACCGGGATCACTCTGTTCGGCGAGCAAATGAATGTGTATGCAAACGCCTGGAACAATGCCACGCAGATGTTCACAAATAAGATTGCCGTGTCACGCCCGGACTTCGAAGAAGTCATGCGTAACATGGAAATCAGGAAGCTTGCGCGCAGCGGTGGATACAAGCAACTCGACAATGGTTTGTGGCTGAATTACATGAACCCCAACGAAGCAGCCATCTTTCTCGAAGAACTTGCGGACATTTGCGAATTGAATGAATCGGACTGGAGCATTTCAGTCAAGTTCTACGACTAGTCCTTTGAGTCCTTCCCAGGCAAGGCATAACGAAAATCGCAGTGGGTGGCGCCCTGCATGATGGTCTGCGTGCGCTCCAGTTGCACGTCGGGGTTGAAGCCCTCGATCAGCGCGAAGTCGCGGTTGCAGGAGAGCAGCGCGCCCAGTTCCGGGATGCCCAGGGCGCGGTACATCTCCGCGTAGCGGCAGCGCGTCACGTTGAAGTGGAAGGCCTCGTCGTCCTGGCGCAGCGTTTCGATGCGCATGGCGTCGTCCTGCTTCCAGGCGGGCAGCGTATCGGCGAAGGCGTCGAGGTCGGTATCGCCCGTCTGTTCCGCCATGGCCGCGCCCTGCTGGCGCGCGATGTTGATGATCGCCTCGCGCAGCACCTCCAGCACGCGTTCGCGCCCAAACTCTTCGCCGAGGGCGTCGATCAGGGGCGCGAGGATGCGCGCCTCGGTCTCGCGGCGCGTCAGCACGCCGATACGCTGGTTAAGGTCGTCGCTGGTCGTCATGGCGGCTCTCCGATTGCCCTGGCTGCACGGGATTGTAGCATGACGCGCCAGGCGTCAGGCACGCCGGGCGAGGCTTGCAGCCGCTTTGTGAGCGCTCAGCCCATGGCGGCGGCCAGGGAGGCGCAGGCCGGACAAGTGCCGTCGGGCCGGACGATGGCGAAGCCGGCCTGGGGGTCGGAGTCATAGCGGGTGGCGTCGACGTTCCAGACGATGAAGAGGCGCACGCGGCCGCTGCTGCGCGCCAGCGTGACCGCGCGACCGAGCCAGGCGGCCTGGTTGGCGACGCTCACGTTGGCGGCCCAGGCGAATCCGCCAGGCAGGGGGCCGTAGCCTTCTCTGCTAAGGTAGCCGAGTTCGGTGAAGCAGAGCGGCTTGCCGGGGAATGCAGCGGCGTAGACCTCGAACATGCGCGAGTAGTAGCGGGTGTAGTGGCCGCTGTTGCCGCGCGGGTCGCCGCTGCGGGCATCTGGGGGCAGGATGCCTTCGTTGTAGTGGACGCCGACGCAGTCCATGTAACTGGCGGCGCCGGCGGCGGCCATGCCGCGGATAAAGGGCAGGTCGTCGCAGCCGGAGGCATGGCAGCCACCGCCGAAGAATCCGGTGGGGGCGGGCGCGCCGCTGATGACCATCACGTTGGCGTTGGCGCCCTTGATGGCATTCCAGGCGTCTCTGAGCATGGCGGTGTAGGCCTGCGGGCTGATCCGGCCATTGGGCCATTCGCGGTCGATGTTCTGTTCGTTCCAGACCTCGATGGCGTTCGGCCCCAGCGCCGCCACGCCCGCGAGGAAGCCGACGAAATCGCGGGTATAGCCGGCCGGGTCGGACGCCATCTGGCCGGGCTCGCCGACAATGCTGAGCAGCACCCTGAAGCCGGCGCCATGCGCCTGGCCGATGACCCACTGGACGTCAGCGGCGTTGTCGCCCCGGTGATAGCGCACCTGGCGCTTGACCCAGGTCATGCGCGCCGCGTGCATGTGTTGCGGTGCGGTGAAGCCGAGGGCCTGGCCGCCCAGCTCGAAGCCGCCGCCGATCGCCGGCGCGCTGACACGGGCCGGAGCCTGCCCTTGCTGCAGTGGGACCGGCGGTGGCGTCGGCGCCAGCGGTGCGGGCCTGTTGCGCGCGAGCAGGGGGGCGTGGACGTAGAGCACGTCGTCGCCGTGTTGCACCGCCTGCCAGTCGGTAATGCCGTTCACGGCCTGGCCGGTGACGCGCTGCAGGACGGCCACTTGCGCGCCGCGCGGGAAGCTGTTGGCGATGGCGCAATTGGTATCCGGGCAGTTGCGCGCGTTGGCAAAACGTGGGGCGATGACGTACCAGGTCGTGGTCGTCCGGGCAGTGTCGGCGACCCGCGCCTGGACCGGGACCTGCGTGACTAGCGGGACCGGCGCGGTGGGCGTCCCGTCGGGCAGGTAGGGTTCGGCGAGCGAGGCATGCAGGTAGGCATCTCGCCCTTCGTGGCGCAGTTTCAGCCAGCGCGTTTCGCCGCCCAGGGGCACGCCGCTCACCTGCCCGGATACGTCCAGCAACCGGCCCTCGACGAACCTGGCGACGACAGTGCAACCGATGGCAGGGCAGGCGCGCACGTTCACCGCGCCATTGCCCGTGACGACGTATTCGCCGGGTCGGAAGCGGGCGTTTTCAACGATGCAGCGGGTCAGCACCTCGATCAACGCGTCCACTTCCGGCAGGTCGATGCTCAGGCCGTAGGCCTGCCGCACGCGGACGACGGTTTCGGCGTACCAGCAGCGATTGCGCGATGGCAGCCAGTCGGCGGCGTCCTGGTCGCGCTTCTGTTCCAGGAAAGTGCCGGGAACGGCGACGGCCAGGTTAAGCGGGTCCGCGGCGAAGGCGCTGCGGGTCTCGCTGTCGGCGGCGCAGAGGCCGCTGTCATGCGCCTCGGCGAGGGGGACGACGGGATCCAGCAGCAGGTCCTGGTTCGCGCCGCGGCACTGGTTGGTGTAGAGGCTGCAAAGCGTCCTTGCCTCATCATCGATCAAGGGCGAGTCAGGGACATTGGGAACGGGGTAGTCAGCGGGGTTGAAGGGCGCGCAACGCGCTTCGGGCGTGACCAGCAGGCCGAGCCAGTAGTCCTGCGCCTGCAACGCGCCGGCGCCGACCAGCGCCAGCAGCAGGATTGCGAATGAACGAATCACGGCATGTTCCCCCTGCAGCGACGAACGCGCTGCCATTGTACGCGAAGCGGCGCAAGGGTATGAGTGCGGGTTTCAGGCCGGGGGAGCTGGCAGGGTCCACTTACATTTTCCGGGACCTCAGCCGCCCGGGCAGATGCTTTCGCAGGGGACGCCGTCCCGGTCGCTGTCGCGGCGCGAGCAACCGCAGCTGTTCAACTGGAAGCGGGCTTCCTCGCAGGAGGCCATCGCAGAGCAAGACTTTGAACAGTCGCAACTGAACTGCGGGCCGGGGACCGTGGTGGGTTGCGCTGCCGCAGCACCGGACTGGCCCTGACTGGAACCGGCCTGACTGGAACCCGCCTGTCTGGCAGGCGCGCTGACCGGCGCCGGGCGATTACGGGAGAGCAGCGGGCCATGGACGTAGACTACCTGGCTGCCGTGCTTCACTGCCTGCCAGGTCGCGTTGCCGCTTACGGACTGGCCGCTCACGCGTTGCAGCACAGCGAGCTCCTCGCCCCGCGCGAAACTGGTGACGATGCTGCAACTGGTGCGCGGACAGCTGCGGGCGTTGGCGTGGGTCGGCGCGACGACGAAGTAGCGGGTGGTCGCCTGGTTGGGGTCGACGGTCGTGCCGCCGCTCACCCGGGGTGTGGAGGTCGGCCAGGGCGTGGCCGTGGGCGCGACCAGACGGGTCAGGGCAGCGTGGACGTAGACCTCCAGTTCACCGTGCCGGACTTTCAGCCAGCGCGTGTCCCCGCGCCAGGCAACGCCCTCCACCCCTTCAATGATATCCAGCGCCTGACCGCCCTGGAAGCGGGTCACAAGCTCGCAGGCGGTGTCGGCGCAGGCGCGCGCGTTGACCGTGCCGCCGCCCGCCACGACGTGGACCGGCGTCACGTTGGCCTCCACGGCCGGCTCGCAGGCGGCGAGGACGCGGTCCAGCGCGTTGGCCTCGCGCCGGTCGATGCTTAGGTCGTAGGCGCGGCGCACGGTGATGATCTGGTTGGCGAACCAGCAGCGGTTCTGCGCCGGCAGCCAGTCGGCGGCGTCCTTCGCGACCTTCTGGTGGCGGTTGAGCGCCGGCGAGGCGAGCGTGAGGTTGCGCAGGTCGGAGGCGAATTGCGACCGGACGCTGGCGCTGGCGGCGCAGAGGCCGCTGTCATGCGCCTCCGAGACGGCGATGATGTGTTCGATGTCGGTCTCGGAGCGCGACGCGAAACATTCGTTGGTGTAGGGGCTGCAGATTTTGCCGCCCTCACGTTCGATGATCCGCAGTTCGACGGACTGGGAGTAGCGGTAATCGTCGCGGTCGTAGGGCGAGCAGCGGTTCTCGGGCGCGACGCGGATGCCGCGCCAGAACCCGCTCTCGCCCTGGGCCAGCGACGGGCGCGGCAGGAGCAGGCCGAAGAAAGTCAGCGCCGCCATGGCGAGCAGCAGACCGGCAAACAATTTTCGACGCATGGAGGCTCTCCCCTTCTGTCCGCTTCACTTGCGCAACGCAGTGTGAAGAGTGCGGGGAGGCAACGATGTTAACTGCGTAAGAATACAGGCTGCATTGACCATGGGTCAAGACGACCGCCCAGTCTACACCAATTCTGTGTTCTATGGCGCTGTCGTCGCCGCTGCATGACCGACGACCGGGCGCTGCCTGGCGCGCCATGGCCGGTCAGAGCGTTTTTCGCTGCCGCCCGCCTGGATTCACTGCGTCACCTTCATGGTCACCTGGTTGGCGCCCTGCGTAAAGTCGATTGGGGGCCCGGAACGCTGAATCCGAACAAATGCGGGACATATCGTTTGTAAAACGTGGGGCGTTTATCAAGCGTCAAGGGAATGATGGCGCATTGAAGTCCGGGTCTTGAGGCTGTGTAACGGCAATCCTTGTCTTTAGCCGAAGAGGCGCAGCTGCTTGAGCGCCAGCAGCAGGTCCAGCCGGGCGGCGGGCTCGCTGAGGGGGTTGCCGCAGATCTCGCGGATGCGTTTCAGGCGATAGTTGAGCGTGCTGCGGTGAATGTGCAGGGTGCGGGCCGTGCGCACGCTGTTGCCGCCGGCGTCCAGCCAGGTCTCCAGCGTGTGGAAGAGCTCCGCCTGCCGCTCCTGCTGCAACTGGCGCAACGCCGGCACGTGCGGGTTACGCGCCAGTTCCTGCGGCCCGGCCTGCCACAGGGTGAGCAGGTAGCCCAGTTGCGCATGGTCCGTCAGCGGCGGCAGTGCCAGGCGCCGCGCAATCTGCAGGGCCTGCTGGCACTGCTCCCAGGCCAGGCGCATACCGGCGGCCTCGCGCTGCGCGGCGCTGACGGCGATGCGCAGATTGCGCGCCAGGCGCCGCAACTGCGACGCGAGGGCGGCATAGCCCTCGTCGGCCGGCAGCAGCAGCAGCGTCTGGCCGGCGAAGTGGCCGACGACCACGGGCCAGTTCTCGCTGACGGCCAGTTGGTGGATGCGGCCCTGCAGCGAGGGCTGGCGCTGCTGCTCCGGCGCGGCGACCAGCAACAGACGCCAGGGGACATTGAGGTCGATGCCAAAGCGCAGCGCCTGGTCGCCCAAAAGGGCCAACTGGTCCGCATCGCCTTCAATCAGACGCGCGAAGAAGCTGCCTTTCATGGACATCTCGGCGTGTTGCACGGCTTCCTGATGCAGCATCATCAGGGCGGCGATGGTGGCGCCGCTTTCGATGGCCATGTGGTCGATGTCGGTCAGGGGGCGGCCGTCAGCGATGATCCAGAGGTAGCCGCGGATCTGGCCGTGCACGACGACCGGCGCGAGGATGCGTTCCATCTCGAGGCCGACTTCCGGCAACGCCGGCAGGGCCAGCGGTCGCAGACTGTCGCGGATGGTGGCGAGGTCGCCGCGCTCGCGCAGGGCGCGCAGCAGGCGCGGGTCGGTGCGGCCCTCGCGCAGGGTATAGCGGCGCGCCTCGTCGAAGGTGCTGATGTTGGCGCTGGCGAGGGCCACGAAGCGGCTGTTCTCGATGCTGACGGACTGGTCAATGAGGCCGGCGAGGGTGTGGGCCAGTTGCTGCAGGTCGCCGCCATCCAGCACCAGTTGCGTCAGCACGCGTTGGATTGTGAGTGCGCGCTGCAGCAGGGCCATGTGTTCCTGGGCGATGCGCTCGTTGGCGCTGCGGGCGATATCGACAAAGCGCAGGCGCGAGGGCAATTCAACCAGGGGAAAGTCGTGCCGGGCGGCCGCCTGGCGCAAGGCTTGCGGGGCGCTGTCGATGCTGTTGCCCACGGCCAGCCCCATGCCGACGGCGCCGACGTCGACGAGGGCCTTCAGCCAGGTGCATTGTTGCTGCCTGTCTTCAGGCAGGAGCATTGCGGTGATCAGAATGAATTCGCCGCCATTTAGCCAGCGGGCGGCGTCTGACACGCTGACGGGGTGGACCTGGCGAATGGGGCGCAGACGACCTGCCTCGCCGGCGACCAGGCGGGCGCCTGCGAAGGCGGGCAGTTGCAGGGCATCGGCTACCGTTAGCACGGGCGCACGGGTTTGCCTGGCGTCTGGCAGACGGACGCGTGGATCACGGCTCCGGCTCCGGCCCTTGCGCGGCCGGCGCCTCGTCCAGCAGCTGACGCAGGGCCGCCATACGCGGATCGACGTCGTCCAGCTGGCAGCCGCAGTCCGTATCGTTCAGGTTGGCGCCGCACTGCGGACAAAGGCCACGGCAATCCGCCTTGCAGACCAGACCATTGGCGCTGGCAATCAGCACCTCGGCGCGCAGCAGCGGCGCCAGATCAAGCATGCCGTCCTCGCCGACGCTGAATTCCACGCCGGACGCAACCGGATAGGTGAAGAGTTCTTCGAGTTGCAGGGGCAATTCCGCCAGCATCGGAGTCAGGCAGCGGCCGCATTCGCCGCGCAGGCCGGCCAGCAATTCCCCCTGCAACAGGACGCCCTCGCGCGTGCGGCTCAGACGAAAGGGACCGCGCAGGAAAGCCAGGACAAGGTCGCCGGCGACCTGCAGGGCGGGGACGTCGAGGCTGGCTTGCTGGCGATAACCGGGGCCGGCGCCGGTGATATCACCGACGTTAAGGCGCAACACACGCTGGTTGAGGGGGTGTGAAGTCTCGTTCACCTGGGCTGCCAATGGCCGGAATCGCCTTCCCGCGATGATAGGGGAGAGACGCGCGCACTGTCAAGCGCGTCGCGTTGCCAGCAGCCGCTCCAGGGTGCGCTCGAAGGTACGCGCGCTGGCGGCGGCGGTGAAGTGGCGCAGCACGTGCGCGCGGCCGGCCGCGCCCATGCGGGCGCGCAAGGCCGGGTCGCGCAGCAGTTGCAGTACGCGTTGCGCCAGGGCGGCCGGGTCGCCGGGCGGCACGAGGAAGCCGGTGACGCCATCGAGCACGGTCTCGGCGGGCCCGCCGCGGTTGGTGCTGACCACCGGCCGCGCGCTGGCCATGGCCTCCAGGTTGACGGTGCCGAAGCCCTCAAACCAGGAACTGCAGACGACGACGTCGGCGGCGGCGATGACGCGCTCGGTATCCGCGCGGAAGCCGAGATAGCGCAGGTTTTCACGCAGCAGCGGGTCCTGCCGGGCATTTTCGTGCATGCGCTGGCGATAGCGTCGGTCGGCGCGGGTGTGCGGGTTGTCGCCGGCGACGAGGAAGCGCGCCTGGGGCAGGTCGGCCGCCACCTGGCGCGCCATGGCCTGGAAGACGTCGTGCCCCTTCACGTTCTGGAAGCGCGCCAGCAGAACGACCACCCGAGCCTCCGGCGCCAGTCCAAAATCAGCGCGCAGCGACGCCCGGTCCGCGCGTGGCCGGAAGCGTTCGCAGTCCACGCCCGGGTTCAAAACCTCGACGTTTTCCGGCGGCATGAAGGGTGGCTGGCCCAGAAAACCGTCGCGCACCATTCGCGTTTCGGCGAAGGTGGCGTCCGACCGGCGAAAGAAGCTGCGCTGCCAGGGGCGCGGACGAAAGCGCCAGCCACTGCAGAGCCAGGTCACGGGTACGCCTGCACGTTCGGCCGCCGGCAGCAACAGGGGCAGGCAGTGGTATTCGCCATGGGCGGCGGCGAAGTCGGCGCTGCGCAGGACGCGCTCCATGCGGCGCGAGCCGGGCAATTTGCCCCATAACGCCGGCAGGAAGAAGACGCTGGCGCCGCGCCAGGGGGCGAAATGCACGGGCCAGCCGCAGTCCTCCCACGCATTGCTGAACTGGCCCGGTCGCTGCAGCAGCAGGTGGGGTCGCCAGCGCGCGGGGTCGAGATTCTGCGCGATCGACAGCAGCGTGGTCTCGCCGCCCCCCAGGTTGCTGTAACTGTTGACGAAGAGCAGATTGCGCGCCATGGCCTGCCGCGGTGGATGGTTGACGCCGGTCATTATGCTGCCGGGCGCTGCCGAATGCGAGACGGCTTCTGATGTTGTGACAGGTGCCGCTGTGCTATACTGGCGCGCATGACCGGGCAGGACTGGATACGCGAGTTGCAGGCGCGCGGTCTGGATGGCCCCACGCTGTTGTTGCTGGACGTGATGGAACCGCTGGGTGCGCCGGGCGCGCAACTCCTGTGGGTCGCCCAGCCCTTCAGTGGCCTGTTCGGCGGCGCGGAATTGACCGGACAACTGGCCAGGCTGTTGCAGGAGCCGGATGGCATCGAACGCCTGCGTGAGATGCTGGAAAGCGGGCGCTGATGGCCTCCACCGACCCCTTTCTGACCTTTTTGCAGGAAAACGCCAGCATCGTGTTGCCCTTGCTGGTAGCGCTGGGCCTGGGCCTGTCGTCCTTCGCCGTCGGACGCCGCAGCGCGCGCACTTTGCGGGTCATGCCCGCCTGGCGCGCCCTGCCGCGCATGCTGGAACAGGCCGCCGCGCAAGGGCAACCGGTGCATCTTTCCAGCGGCGGCGCCGGGCTACAGGGCAGTGACAGCCTGCTGGCGCTGGCGAGTGCGGAAGCGCTTTATCAGGCGGCGCGCCTGGCGCAGGGGCCGGTCATCCTGACGACCAGCGACAGCACCATGATCCCTCTTGGCTACGAGGTGCTGCGCCGCGCCCAGCGGGCGCGCGGCTTCGCCGGCAGTATGCAGGCCGGCACCCTGCGCTGGTTCCCGGACGGGCCGCGTTCGCTGGCCTGGGCCGGCGCAGCCAGCGCGTTGATGGCGAGCGAGTACGTCGGCGCCAACCTGCTGGTTGGCGGCTTCGGGCCGGAACTGGCCCTGGTCAGCCATGCGGCGGCGCGGCGCGGCCAGCCCCTGCTGGCCGCCAGCGACCAGCTGGACGGACAGGCCGTCGCCTGGGCCAACGCTGACGAACCCCTGATCGGGGAAGAACTCTACTTTGCCGGCGCCTGGCTGCACCCCACGCCCGCCAACCAGGCGGCGGTCGTGATGCAGGATACCCTGCGCTGGTTGCTGATCGCGGCGTTGCTGATCCTGGCTTTCCTGGCCCACAACAGCGGGGGAGCCGCCCCGGCATGATGCGCAGTTTCTTCACCATGCTCGCGGTGTTGCTGGCATTGACCACCGCGCTGGTGACGCTGGCCGGTTTGTTGCTGGAACGCCAGCCGGTGCTTCTTGCGGGCGCGCTCGCCACCTGGGAGCCCCTGATTCGCGAGTGGAGCGCGACGCTGCTGCAGGTCTTCTCGATCAGCGTGGCCGTCTCCATCATGATCGGCATTTTGAATCTGCTGCTGGTGCATTTGCGGCGCAGCGGCCGGCGCGAGACCGGCTGCGGCTACAGTTTCGTTCTCTTTCTCAGCGCAGCGACAGTCATCGGCCTGACCTACCTGGAGCGCGAAAACCTGCTCACGACAGGCGCGGAATGGCGCGTGCTGTTGCTGGAACAGGTGCAGGTCACGGTCGAGTCCTCGCTGGCCGGCCTGCTGCTCTTCGGCCTGGTGTACGGCGCCTGGCGGGTTATGGCCCTGCGCGTCAACGGCTGGGGCTCGCTCTTTGTGTTGACCGTGCTGCTGGTGCTGGGGGCCGCCCTGCCGCTGCCCGAGCTGGCGCCCCTGGTCCCCCTGCGCGACTGGCTGCTGGCCGTGCCCGTGAATGCCGGCGCGCGCGGCATCCTGCTGGGGATCGCGCTGGCCACCATCGTCGTCGGCGCGCGCGTCCTCATCGGCCAGGACCGCAGCCTCAGGAGCGGGCGCGATGAGTGACGTATACGGCCAGGGTTCCGGCGACGATCCCTGGCCGCCAGGCGGAGAAACACCGCCGGCCTGGGCCGGAGATCCCTCGACCACGTCGCCACTGCTGGACCTGCTGGGCCAGTTGCGCGACCGTCCACTTAACCGTCTGTCGCGGCGCCTGCGCCGTCTGCGCGCGCGCAGCGACCAGCTGGCGCGACGCGATCCCTCGGCGGTCCCCAATGTTTTTGCGCCTGTCCCCGGCGCGGTTGCCAGCAGCGCTCCAGGGCGTCGGCGTCGCCGTCGGCGGCGCCTGCGCCTGGGCGGGGAGCGCTTCTTCCTGTCGCTGGTGCTGGTCAGCGGGATGCTGCTGCCCTTTTCGAGCGTGCAAACCCGCCTTGGTGAGCGCGCTCCGACATCGTTCGGCGCGGACAGCCCGCAGGAGACGCTCTACGAGATCCTGGATGCGCTGTCTCCCGGCGATCTGGTGCTGGTTGGAATGGAATACGGACCGACCGCCGCCGGCGAACTGGATACGGTCGCCACTGTGTTGCTGCGTCACGTCCTGCTGCGCCGGGCGGTGCCGGTGGTCGTCAGCCGTTACCCGGTGACCCTGCTGCGCACGGAACAGCTGTTGACGGACCTGGGCCAGGCGGGGTCGACCCTGGCCACGCAGCTGGAACGCAACACCGACCTGGCGCCCAATGCGGACTGGTTTGTGACCCGTTTTCTGGCGGGCGACCTGGCGGGCCTGCGTGCATTGAGCATGAATCTGCAGAAGCAGCTGGCCATGGACCTGCGCGGCACGGCGACCGGGCTCAACATCCGCCGGCTGGATGATTTCGCGCGTATCCTCGTCATTGCCGAGCGGCCGGAAGACCTGCGCCAGTGGGCGGAGCAGATCGCGCCACTGGCGGGCGGCGACATGCTGGGCGCGACCGGCCAGGCCGCCGCGCCGCTGGCCCGCCCCTGGCTGCGGGTGGCCCTGAGCGGCATGATTAGCGGCTTTCGTGACGCGTTGACCTACGACTCCTTGCTGCTGGCACTGGAGGTGACCGTCGGTCCGCCCTCGGCGCCCCTGAATCTGCGGGCCGTGAGTCTCGATGCAAGCATCGAACTGGACTGGGACCCACCGCTTTCCAACGGCGGTTCCCCGATTACCGGTTACACCATTCGTCACCTCTCCACACCTTATCTGGACTGGGTGGAAGTGCCGCTCACCGGCGGCGACACGAACCACATTCTGACCGGGCTGGACAATGGCACGGCCTACGACATTCAGGTGCGCGCCCGCAACACCGAGGGCGACGGCGCCTGGAGCGAAGAGATCACTGACGTGCCGCGTACCGTGCCGTCGCAAGCGCAGTCGCTCGCCTTGACCGCCGGAGACGCCAGCGTGGGGGCCAGCTGGAGCGCGCCGGACGACGATGGCGGTTCTGCGCTTACCGGTTACCGGCTGCGCTGGCGCACTGGCACGGACGACTGGCAGGCGGCGGATACCGCTGAAGACGTGACCAGTTACACGGCAACCGGGCTCAGCAATGACGAGGTCTGGGAATTCCAGGTGCGCGCCGTCAACCGGGCCGGCGCGGGAGACTGGAGCGCTGCCGAAACGGCGACGCCGACGGCGGGCAGCCAGGCGCTGGCCAACGCCGCGGCCAACAGTCAGCAGGCCCCGGCGGTCGCCACGGCGACGCCCGGCATCTTCCTGGGCACGGTCGTGACGGGGGCCAGTGAACTCTCCCTGCGCGACAGGGCGGACAGGGCCGGAGCGCTGCTCGGGATTGTCAACCCCGGCGAAAACGTGCTGGTGCTCCTGCGCAACGTCGCCGGCACCTGGCTCTTTGTGCAGACCAATGACGGTCTGCGGGGCTGGTTGCCGGCCGCCAGCCTGGATCTGGGCCCGGTCGATATTCGGGACGTGCCGCAGCAGGCAGCGCCACAGCCCACGGCGACCCCACAGGCGACGCCCGCAAGTGTGGCTGTTGAGTCCCCTGGCGGCACGGCGGCGCAAGCGCCTGCCGATACGGATCCCGGCAGCCGGCCGGGGACGATTCTGCAGGCGGCGGAACGGGAAGCCTCCATCCACATCGGTCTGGCGTTGAGCATCGTGATCATTGCGCTGGGGGCGCTGGGCAACATGGGCAGCGCCGCGTTGCGCCGGGGCAGAAGGGACTGAGATGGCGAGCGTGGAACAGATCGGCCTGTGGACGTCCTTTCTGCTCACCCTGATGATTTTCAGTTATTTGCTGGGCGACAACCTGCTTTATCGTCTGGCGGTGTTCGTCTTTGCCGGCGTGGCCGCCGGTTACAGCGCCATCGTCATCTGGGACGGCATCCTGGTCCCCTGGATTCACGATACCCTGCTCTTTCCCGACGCCACGCTGGACCAGCTGACCCTGGGCGCCGCGCCCCTGCTGATCGGCCTGCTGTTGCTGGCCCGCTCCTGGTCAACGCGGGGAGACGGGCTGAGTCGCCTGGCGCTGGCCCTGCTCATCGGCGTGGGCACGGCGGTGGCGCTGGATGGCGCCATCAACGGCACGCTGATCCCGCTGCTTTTCGACACCGGCGAAGGAGTTGTGGCGGGCAACCTCGACAGCATCCTGCTGCCGGCAGGCGTCATCTGCACGCTGGTGTACTTTCAATACCAGGCGCGGCGCGTGCCGGAGGGAGCGGGACGGCGCCGGCGCCACGTCCAGTTGCTGGCTGTGCTGGGGCAGGGCGTGATTGTCATCACGCTTGGGGCGATCTACGGGGCGGCCATCCTCACCAGCCTGACCATTTTCAGCGAACGCCTTGGTTTTGTGGTGCAGCAGGCACAGGTCCTGCTGCCCACAATGACGCCCGCACCGGCGCCGGGCGCATAGGGCGGGCCAGGTGAGTTGCCACCAGCCATGAGGCCCGGGACCTGAAGCCATGGACACGGCCGCGACCGTTCCTGTGACGGACCAGCGACTTCACCTCTGCACCCTGATGCTGGTATTCGCCGCGGGTCACATCATCATCGGCATGATTCGCGGCGCGCGCAGCTGGCGCGCCGTGGGCCTGATCCTGCTGTCCCTGGCTTTTCTGGCCCTGCTACTGGCTACCCTGGGCCGGTCCGCGGCGGCGCTGACAGTTTAAAAAAACAGGACGCCCCGCCAAGGGGCGCCCTGCAGTGGATTCCGCCCGGGTCTTCCACCCGGGTGAAGTGACTCAGGCCATGGCTGCCGCCAGGTAGTCGCAGGCGGGGCAGTCCCCGCCGGGGCGCACGATGGCGAAACCGGCCTGGGGGTCGGAGTCGTAACGCGTGGCGTCGACGTTCCAGACGATGAAGAGACGCACGCGGCCGCTGTTGCGCGCCAGGGTGACGGCGCGGCCGAGCCAGGCGGCCTGGTTGGCGATGGTGACGTTGGCGGCCCAGGCGAAACTGGCGGGCAGCGGGCCGTAACCTTCGCTGGTCAGGTAGCCGATCTCGGTGAAGCAGAGCGGCTTGCCGGGGAAGACCGAGGCGTAGGTCTCGAACATGCGCGAATAGTAACGGGTGTAATGACCGCTGCTGCCGCGCGGGTCGCCGCTGCGGGCGTCGGGGCCGAGGATGCCCTCGTTGTAGTGCACGCCAACGCAGTCCATGTAGTTGGCGGCGCCGGCCGCGGCCATGCCCTGGATGAAGGGCAGGTCGTCACAACCGCCGCCGCTGCAACCGCCGAAGAAGCCGGTCGGCGCAGGCGCACCGCTGATGACCATCACGTTGGCGTTGGCGCCCTTGATGGCGTTCCAGGCCTGGCTGAGCATGTTGGTGTAGGCCTGTGGTCCAATCTGTCCGCTTGGCCATTCGCGGTCGATGTTCTGCTCGTTCCAGACTTCGATGGCGTCCGGCCCCAGCGAGGCCACGCCGCCGAGGAAATTGACGAATTCCTGAATGTAGCCGGAGGGGTTGCCCGCCATCTGGCCGGGCTCACCGACGACGCTGAGCAGCACGCGGAAACCGGCGCCATGGGCCTGATCGATGACGCCGCGCACGTTGGCCGCGTTGTCGCCCGCGTGGTAGCGCACCTGGCGCTTGACCCAGGTCATGCGCGCTGCGTGCATGTGGTGTGGCCAGGCGAAACTGAGCGCCTGCCCGCCCAGGGCAAAACCGCCGCCAATCGCCGGCACGCTCACCGGTGGCGGTGACGTTGGGGCTTCGCCGGTTTCAGGAGCGGCGGCGACCACGCCAGGGATTATCAGTACCCTGCCCGGGTAAACCAGGTCGGGGTTGGCGATGTTGTTGCGGCGCAGGATATCGGCCACCAGCACGCCGTATCGTTCGGCGATAATGCCGAGGTATTCACCCCTGGCGACTGTATGGCGAACTTCGGCTGAGGGTTGCGGCTGGCCTTCGGGTGCGGCTGTCGGCCCTTCGGTCGGGGCGACGGTCACCCCTGGAATGATGAGCACCGTGCCCACGTGAAGGACGTCGGGGTTGGCGATGTTGTTGCGATTGATGATGTCGATGTAGGAGACGCCGTAGCGTTGGCCAATCTGGCTGAGGAATTCGCCAGGGGCGACCGTATGGCGCACTTCCGTGGTCGTCGTCGCCGGCTGGCCGGGCTGTCCGGCGGGCGCGGCCGGTTGACCTGGCACCGGAATGACCAGCTGGTTGCCGGCGTGGAGAATGTTGCCACTGCCGAGCCATGGATTGGCAGTGAGTATGTCCGCCACCGTCACGCCGTAGCGCAGGGAGATGGAATACAGGGTCTGGCCGCGCTGGACCGTGTGGGTGGTTTGCGCGGTCACGGCTGCGACCGGCAGAAGCAGGGCCAGGGCAATGGCCAAAAACATTAGACGACGCATACTTCCTCCCGTTTCATTCACCAGGCCCGCATTGCGGCATTGACCGGGTGGCATATTGGCCAGAGGCTGGCCGGTCATTGTCCGGACCGCCGCTGAAGTCTACCACGAATTCAATTAAGCAAAACCTGGCATCCAAAATATGGTTCCTGGCCAAAGTTAACAGTGAGGGCTGGCGCATTTTGTCAACATTTTCGCTAACCGCTGCCTGACCCTTGTCTATAATGGTGCCGTCCCGTAAAGTCTGGGCAAATTTGCCAAAGAGGAGCAGAGCATGATGGATTATACGGTGCCCGCCGAAGCCCGGGAGTCGGCCGACGCGCTGCTGGCCTGGGCCAGCGCGAACGAGGTGGAGTCGCTGGACATCCGCTTTACCGACATTCGGGGAATGACGCAGCATTTCAGCATGCCCATTGGTGGCGCGGATGCCGCCCTGTTTGCGGAGGGCTTTGGCTTTGACGGTTCTTCCGTGCGCGGTTTTCAGAGCATTGACCAGTCCGACCTGATCCTGCGGGCCGACCTGAGCACGGCCTACCTGGACCCGTTTTTCGACCGCAAGACCCTGGCTTTCATCTGCGACGTGTACGACCCCGTCCAGGAAGAACCCTACGGGCGGGACCCACGCGGCGTGGCCCACCGCGCCGAGGCCTACCTGGCGAACCTGGATATCGCGGACACGGCCTACTTCGGGCCGGAACTCGAATTCTTTATGTTCAGCAACGTGCGCTACAAGATCGATCAACACAGCAGCTACTATGAGGTCGACTCGCACGAGGGTTTCTGGAACTCGGACGACCCGGACCCGCGCATGAGTTACCTGAACCCCATCAAGCAGGGTTACTTCCCCCTGCCGCCGCTGGACAAGACCCAGGACGTGCGCGCCGACATGGTCGCCATGCTGCTGGGCCTGGGTATCGACGTGGAGGTGCATCACCACGAGGTCGGTGGCGGCGCCCAGGCGGAAATCGACCTGCGTTACCAGCCCCTGTTGCAAATGTGCGACGCGGTGAGTCTCTACAAGTACGTGATCAAGAACGTGGCGCAGCAACATGGTCTGATCGCGACCTTCATGCCCAAGCCGCTCTTTGAGGAGAACGGTTCCGGCATGCACGTGCACCAGAGCCTGTGGAAGGACGGCCAGCCACTGTTCTTCGGCGACAAGTACGCCAATCTCAGCCAGGACGCGATGTGGTACATGGGCGGCATCCTGAAGCACGCGGCCTCGCTGCTGGCCTTCACCAACCCGATCACCAACAGCTACCGTCGTCTGGTGCCGGGTTACGAAGCGCCGGTGAACCTCGTCTACTCCAACCGCAACCGCTCGGCCGCCATCCGCATTCCGGTCTACAGCAACAACCCCAAGACCAAGCGCGTCGAGGTGCGCTTCCCGGACCCGGCCGCCAACTGCTACTATGCCCTGCCGGCGCTGATGCTGGCCGGTCTGGACGGCATCGAGAAGCAGATTGACCCGGGCGACCCGGGCGACGTCGACCTTTACGAGGAAGACATCGGCACGCCGGTGGTGCCGGGCAACCTCGGCGCCGTGCTGGATGCCCTGCAGGACGACCACGACTATCTGCTGAAGGGTGGCGTCTTCACCGAGGACATCATCCAGTCCTACATCGAGTACAAGCGCGTGGAAGAGGCGGACGCCGTCGCCATGCGGCCGCATCCCTACGAGTTCCAGCTTTACCTCGGCTGCTAGCGCCGCTGGCGGGCCGATACACAGGGGGCGTCCACTGCGGGCGCCCTCTTTTCTTGTTGCATCCTCTGCAATTTCACACTATCCCCACCAGAGCAGGGCTGCTAGACTCAGCGGCGGCAGGCTCCGACTTTCCTGCCGGTGACGTGTCCCACGCCACAAACGGGGCCGGTTCCCTGGTCGGACACAAACCGGAAGGATGACGATGCGCAGCGAGCGCCTGGGCGGTCGCCATCTAGTGCAGGCCTGTCTTGAGACGAGAAGCGAGAGCAAGTTACGAGGAGAAATTGTATGAAACGCAAGAGTTTGACCTTCACCCTGGCGCTTGTGCTGGTGGCCGGCCTGCTGGGCGGCGGCCTCGCCAGCGCGGACGGGCACCTGATGTTCCCGGTCGGCGAGGGCCCCTTCCACTGGGAGGACCTGGACGCCTTTTCCATGATGGACCTGAGCGGTGAGGAAATCCGCGTCTTCGGCCCCTGGCTGGGCGGTGACCGCGAGCTTTTCGAGGCCGTGTACGCCTACTTTGAGGATGCCACCGGCGCCGACATCGTCTACGCAGGTTCCGACGATTTCGAGCAGCAAATCATCATCGATATTGAGGCGGGCAGTCCGCCCAACATCGCGGTCTTCCCGCAGCCTGGTCTGGCAGCGGACGTCGCCAGTGATGGCGGCCTCGTGCCGCTTTCCGATTCGCTGCGTGACGCGGTGCTGGAGAACTACGCCGCCGGCCAGTCCTGGGTTGACCTCGGCACCTACGCCGATCCGATGGGTGATCCGCAGTACTATGGCTTCTTCTACAAGGTGGATGTCAAGAGCCTGGTGTGGTATTCGCCGGACGCCTTTGACGAGGCCGGCTACGACATCCCGGGCACGATGGAAGACCTGATCGCGCTCAGCGAGCAGATCGTGGCCGACGGGGGTACCCCCTGGTGCATCGGTCTGGGCAGCGGTTCCGCCACTGGCTGGCCGGCGACCGACTGGGTCGAGGACATCATGCTGCGCACGCAGCCGCCCGAGGTCTATGACGGCTGGGTGACCAACGAGATCCCCTTCACCGACGAGCGCATCGTCAGCGCGCTTGAGACCTTTGGCATGTTCGCCAAGAATGACGCCTGGGTCGATGGCGGCGCTTCAGCAGTGGCCGGCACCGACTTCCGCGAGAGCCCGGCCGGCATGTTCACCGTGCCGCCGAAGTGCTACATGCACCGCCAGGCCAGCTTCATTCCGACCTTCTTCCCGGAGGGCACCGAGCTGGGACTGGACGCGGACTTCTTCTACTTCCCGTCTTTCGCCGGCATGGACCTCGGCAACCCGGTTCTGGGCGCCGGCACCCTGTGGGCCATCACGCAGGACAGTGACGCCACGCATGTCTTCCTGGACTATCTGATGACCCCGCTGGCGCACGAGATCTGGATGGCGCAGAGCGGCTTCCTGACCCCGCACAAGGGCGTCAACATCGATGCCTATGCCAACGACGCGCTGCGCGGCCAGGGCGAGATTCTGCTGGCGGCGACCACCTTCCGCTTTGACGGCTCCGACCTGATGCCAGGCGCCGTGGGCGCCGGCGCCTTCTGGACCGGCATGGTGGACTTCGTTAGCGGCGCTTCTGCCGAGGACGTCGCGGCCGACATTCAGGCGGCCTGGGACGCCATCAAGTAAGCTTCGCGCCCGCCTTGCTGCGGGCGTACAGGAGGGCCGGGGTGGCATGCCACCCCGGTCGCCATCCCCGCAAGCCTCCCGATTACGGAGGATTTCCCCGTGGAGAGAATGTTAAACGCCATAGTGGCCATCGTCTTCGGCGTTGGCCTGATGTTGCTCTATTTTTATGGCAGCAACTGGCTGCTGGACCGTTTGCTGCCGGACCAGGGCCTCGTGAACGGAGTCTTTCAAAGCCGCGAAAAACAACGCGAACGCATCCGCCCCTGGCTCTTTGTGGGGCCGGCGCTGGTGATCCTCGGCGTCTACCTCGTCTATCCGGCTGTACAGACCCTGTTTCTGAGTTTCTTTGACAGCGATGGTGAAGCTTTTGTCGGTCTGGCGAATTATGAACGCGCCCTGGGCGACAGTCGCTTTGTGGAATCGATCGGCAACAATATCCTGTGGCTCATATTCGTTCCGACCTTCAGCGTGATCTTCGGGTTGGTGATCGCCGTGCTGGCCGACCGCGTGAGCTGGGGCAACATCGCCAAATCGCTCATTTTCATGCCGATGGCCATTTCCTTCGTCGGCGCCAGCGTCATCTGGAAGTTCGTCTACGCCATTAACCCGGACATCGGTCTGCTGAATGCGATTTACACGGGCGGCGGCAATGAGTCCATTGACGTGTTGCAGATCCCCTTCTGGAACAGCTTCTTTCTGATGCTCATCCTTGTCTGGATTCAGACCGGCTTCGCCATGGTGCTGCTTTCGGCGGCGTTGCGCGGTGTGCCGGAGGAAACGCTGGAGGCGGCGCGCATTGACGGCGCCAACGAGGTACAGACCTTCTTCCGCATCATGGTGCCGCAGATCATGGGCACAATCTTCGTGGTCTGGACGACGATTGTCATCACAGTACTCAAGGTCTTCGACATCGTGCTGGCGATGACCAATGGCAACTGGAACACGCAGGTGATGGCGAACCTGATGTTTGACCAGATGTTCCGCGCCTTTGACACCGGCTATGCCAGCTTTCTGGCGCTGGTCATCATGGTGGCGGTGGTGCCCATCATGGTCGTCAACATCCGCCGCATGAACCGCGAGGAGGCAATGCGATGAGCGTCCGCATGGAAAAAGTTGGCGACACCAGCATGCAGTTGCCTCTTGTCAACATGTCGCCTGGCGCCTTGCTGGCGCGTCTGGCCCTGCTGCTGATCGTGGTCCTCTGGACAATTCCGACCTTCGGTCTCTTCATCAGTTCCTTCCGCGACAAGGACCTGCTGGCCGTCTCCGGCTGGTGGACGGCGTTGAGCGTCACCGAGCGCGGTGAGGCGGCGCGCACCGGCACGGACGAGGACCAGGTGGAAGAGAACGGCGCCTGGTTCATCCGCGGCGAGGTCTTCCCCGCCGGAGAGAAAGAGGTGCAGGCCTTCGGAATCCGCTCCACCGAGCCGGAAACCTGGGCACCGGGTGAAAGCGCGGACCTGGGCGACGGCATGACCCTGACGGTGCAGGCCGACGGGCGTTATGAATTGCGCTCCCCGGTCGAGTTCGACATGAACCGGGGTCGACGCATCTATTTTCGGGCTGCCGTGCCGCCGAAGTTCACATTGTCGAATTACGAAGAAATCCTGGACACCGAGGGCGTCGATCAGGCTTTCATTAACACCTTTACGGTGACCATTCCGGCAACCATCATCCCGATCGCCATCGCCGCCTTCGCCGCCTACGCCTTCTCCTGGACGGAATTCCCCGGGCGGCAACTGCTCTTCGCAGTGGTGGTGGGCCTGCTGGTCGTGCCCTTGCAGATGTCGCTGATTCCCCTGCTGCGCATGTACAACCAGGTGTCGCACATCCTGCCCTTCTTTGAGGCCAAGTCCTACCCCGGCATCTGGCTGGCACACGCCGGCTTCGGCCTGCCGCTGGCGATCTTTTTGCTGCGTAACTACATCGCCGGTCTGCCGAAGGAAATCATCGAATCGGCGCGCATCGACGGCGCCTCGCACTTCCAGACCTTCACGCGCCTGATCCTGCCCCTGTCCATGCCGGCGCTGGCCTCCTTCGCCATCTTCCAGTTCCTGTGGGTGTGGAACGATTTGCTGGTGGCGCTGGTGTTCCTCAGCAAGGACCCGGACCAGATCGTGATGACTTCGCAACTGCGCGAATTGCTGGGTTCGCGCGGCGACAACTGGGAGATTCTGACCAGCAGCGCCTTCGTGTCGATCCTGGTGCCGCTGATCGTGTTCTTCGCGCTGCAGCGTTACTTCGTGCGCGGTCTGCTGGCGGGCTCGGTGAAGGGCGGCTGAGCGGCCAGTCGTAGACGGGGCGCGCCGGCCGACGACCGTTGCGCCGATCGCGCCCCGAAGACCTCCTTACACATGTGACACAATCTGATAGATTCCGCTCCCGGCCTGGCTGCGCCTGGCGGGCGACGCTGTTAAGAAGCTATAATGTCACGGACTGCAGGAGTGCCCGTGGCGTTGTGCTGCACGCCCGAACGGCAGCCGCTGCGTCGCGTGACGGTGTGGAGATGGATCATGGCTGAAGTTTTCAGGGCACGTGGCGCGGTTCTCATCATGCTCGTGCTGATCGTGCTGGCGTTGTTTTTCACATGGCGGATGACAGGAGTCTTCCGCGGCGACATTCAGGCGGCTGACACAGCCAACAAGCTGGCCATCGGCCTGCGCCAGACTTCGGACGATCTGACGCGCATGGCGCGTCTGAACGCCGTCACCGGTGACCCCGTCTATCGCGAATACTTCGATGAAATTCTGGCCATCCGCAATGGCGAAGCGCCGCGTCCGGAGCAGTACTTCGAGATTCCCTACTGGGACATCGTGTTGTCCAGCGGGGAGCGTCCGACCGCTTTCGGCGAGTCCGTTTCGCTTCGCGAACTGCTTGGGGATGTCAACCTGACGGATGCCGAGCTGGCGCAACTGGTTGAGTCCGAGGACCAGTCCAACGCCCTTACGGTGCTGGAGAACGAGGTCATGGACAGCGTGGCGGCCTGGAGGGAGGCGGCCGGCGGCGTTTACCTGCTGGAAGGCGAGGCCCTTGACAACATGCTGCGCCTGCACGGGGCGGAATACCATGCGGCCAAGGAACGCATCATGCGGCCGCAAGTGGCGTTCGGCGAGTTGGCCCATGAGCGGATGACGGCACTCTCCTACGCCCTGGTGGGAGAAGTGACACAGAACACGGATCTGCTGGCTGCCACGATCGGCCTTGCCGTCCTGCTGGGCGTCGGCGTGCTGCTGGCGTACAGGAAGTAATCCGGTCAGCAGCGGGCAGCCGCTGAGTCCAATGTAAGTGTGGAGATTAATCATGGCCAAGGTTTTCAGGTCACGTGGTGCGCTTATCGTATTGCTGGTTCTGCTCCTGCTGGCGTTGCTTTTCTCCTCGCGGATGGCGGATGTCTTCCGCGGTCAAATGCAGGGTGGCGCCTTCAGCGGCGAGGCACAGGCGGGCGACACGGCCCACAGGCTGGCCAACGGCCTGCGCCGGTCTTCGGACGATCTGACGCGCCTAGCGCGTCTCTACGCCATCACCGGTGACCCCGTCTACCGTGAATATTTCGATGAAATTCTGGCCATCCGCAATGGCGAAGCGCCGCGTCCGGAGCAGTACTTCGAGATCCCCTACTGGGACATCGTGCTTTCCACCGGGGAGCGTCCGACCGACTTCGGCGATCCCGTTTCGTTTCGTGACCTGCTGGAGGATGCCGATCTGACGGATGCCGAGCTGGCGCAACTGGTTGAGTCCGAGGACCAGTCCAACGACCTGACGGTGCTGGAAAACGAGGTCATGGACAGCGTGGCGGCCTGGAGGGAGGCGGCCGACGGCGTTTACCTGCTGGAAGGCGAGGCCCTTGACAACATGCTGCGCCTGCACGGGGCGGAATACCATGCGGCCAAGGAACGCATCATGCGGCCGCAGGTGGCGTTTGGCGAGCTGGCCGATGCACGCAGGACGGAAGCCGGCTACGCCCTGGTGGCAGAAATCTTGCTGAACACTGGCCTGCTGGCTGTCTCACTCGTCCTTTCCCTTCTGCTGGGTGTGGGCGTACTGCTGGCGCGCAGGAAGTAACCTGGTTTGAATTCGGGCCGGCTGCGGCAGGCGAAATTGACTGACCCGGCCCTTACTCGCTGAAGATTTCGCGCAATGGCAGGGAAAAGCCGGGCAACAACTGCGGCGCTTCCAGCGCGTCGTCGGGGCCGAGGGTGACAGGTCCCTGCGCAGGGTCGGCGTCAGGCTCATGGACCTCCGCGCGTTGCGCCCGCGGCAGCACTACCCAGACGGTGACGCCGGCAACGCGGTAGTGGCGCAGTTTGGCCTGCAGGTCCGCCAGTTCCCTGCGGTTGCTCTCGTCGGAGACGACCTCAACGGCGAGGTCGGGCGGGTCGGGGTTGTAGCCGCGGTCAACGAAGCGTTTCTCAGGCGCGACATACGCCACGTCCGGCGCGAAGCGCTGACCATTGACCATGAAACCGCCGTCAGCGCCCGCAACTCTGCCAGGCAGCCCTCTTTGGTGAAAGTACAGTCTGATAAAGAACAGAATCTTGCCAGCAATATCACTCACCCAGGGGTTGCTCGGCACCTGTACCACCTTCCCGTCGACGAACTCGAAGATTTCGTCGCCCACGTGGTCTGCGATGAAGTTGTCGAAGTCGGCTGCCGTGCGCAGCGTCAGGTCCCTGACGGCCATCGTCCGGGCCTCCCTTGTCTGTTGGACGATTATAGCATGGCGCTGCCCGGCGCCTTCAGCTGGCCGTCCGCCCCGGGCAAGTGGCGCGCTTCAGGCCCTGGCGCCGGGACCTTGCCATTGAATACAATGCCGCAGGTCGGCCGTTTCATTGCGCAGCGGCATCCAGTCATGAGGTCCTGAGTGGCGGGACATGAGTTTGAAGAGCGGAACACGCAGGACGCAGGTCATCTGATGAAACCATTGCAGGACAGCGATCGACCCGTCTGGCATTACCTGCCGGCGGAGGGTCTGCTTTGGGATCCCTGCGCGGCCATCAAGTGGCAGGGGCGCTACCATGTGTTTTTCCTGCACAGTTCCTGGGCTGAAGCCGGCGCGCCGCGCCGCAGCGACGGTTACGTTTACAAGGCCTGGGCCCACATCTCGTCGAGCGATTTGGTCCAATGGGAGCGACATCCCGACGCCCTGAAACGGGGCCAGACGGGCGGCCTCTTCGTTTTCAACGGGACGCCGACCCTCGTCTTCCCGCATCCCGACGGGGGCGGGGCCAGTTGCTTCGCCAGCAATCCCGACGGCGATCTGCTGAACTGGCGCTTTGACCCCAAAGACCCCGTCCTGCGCCATCCGCTGCAGGGCGAGGGGCTGTATCCGCGCAGCAACGACGTCACCGCCTGGCAGGAAGATGAATGGTGTTATGCGTTGACAGGACAGAGGGACGAGGGGGATGGCGGCGACACCCTGCATCTGTTCCGCTCACGCGCGCTGAAAGACTGGGAACACCTGCACCGGTTTTACAAGTCGCAGCGGCGCTGGACCGATGCGGGCGACGACTGCGCCTGCCCCCAGTTGTTCCGCTTCGGTGAGCGCTGGATGCTGCTGCATTTCTGCCATCGACGGCCATCCGGCTACACGACGGCGTCCGGCAGTCGCTACTACCTGGGGCGCTACCAGGACCAACGCTTTCTGCCGGAAGCCTTTGACCACGTCAACTGGCCGGGCGGCAACGTGCATGCGCCCCGCAGCCTGCTCGACGATGACGGGCGGCGCATCTTTTTCGCCAATCTCAACGAGGGGCGCAGCCAGGCCGAATGCGAAGCGTCAGGCTGGTCCGGCGTGTTGAGCATGCCGGTGGTCCTCTCGCCCGGCGCGGACGGAAACGCCGTCGAGTATGCGCCGGTGGCGGAACTGGAGGCCCTGCGTCAGGAGGCCAGCGAGCCGCGCGCTGTGCAAGTGGAAGCGGACACGGAACTCGACCTGCCGGATATACAGGGCGACAGTCTTGAGATCGCCCTTGAGTTCGGGCAGACGGACGCCGAGGAATTCGGACTGGTTTTACGCCGCTCGCCCGATGGAAGCGAGCAGACCCGCGTCTCCTTCACCCGCAAACCCGCCGGCATTCGCATCGATTTCGGCAGGTCCAGCAGACGCCGCGATCTGCACTACCTGCAAGGACGGACGGTGCAGGCAGTGCCTTTCCGACCGGACCTGGAAGCGCCGCTGCGCCTGCGAGTGTTTCTCGATCGTTCCGTGCTGGAAGTTTTTGCCGGTCGCCAGCGCTACCTGGCGCAACGGATCTATCCCGGTCCTGAAGCGACGGGCGTGCGATTGTTCAGCCGGGGCGGCAGTACGACCGTCGCGCGAATGCAATCGTGGCGGCTGGGAAGGCTGCGTTGACCTGAAATCGGCCGGCTCCCGCCGGGCGGCTTTACTGGCTGAAGATTTCGCGCAATGGCAGGGAAAAGCCGGGCAACAACTGCGGCGCTTGCAACGCGTCTTCGGGGCCGAGGGTGACAGGTCCCTGCGCAGGGTCGGCGTCAGGCTCATGGACCTCCGCGCGTTGCGCCCGCGGCAGGACGACCCAGACGGTCACGCCGGCGGCATGGTAGTGGCGCAGTTTGGCCTGCAGGTCTTCCAGTTCGGTCCGGTTGCTTTCGTCGGAGACGACCTCGATGGCGAGGTCGGGCGGGTCCGGGTTGTAGCCGCGATCGACGAAGCGTTTGTCCGGGCCGACATATGCCACGTCCGGCGCGAAACGTTGGCCGTTGACCATGAAGCCACCGTCGGCGCCTGCCAGATTGCCACCGGCATTGTGTTGGCGCAGATGCAACATAATGTAAAAGACGATTTTCGCAGCAATGCTGCTCACCCAGGGGTTGCTTGGCACCTGTACCACCTTCCCGTCGACGAATTCGTAGATTTCGTCGCCCATGTGGTCTGCGATGAAGTTGTCGAAGTCGGCTGCCGTGAGCAGCGTCAGATCCCTGACGGCCATGTGGCTGTTTCCTTCTACTCGCTGAAGATTTCTCGCAGTGGCAGAGAGAAACCGGGCAACAGGCCCGGCGCTTGCAGCGCGTCGTTGGGGCCGAGCGTGACAGGTCCCTGCGCAGGGTCGGCGTCAGGCTTGTGGATCTCCGCACGTTGCGCCCGCGGCAGCACGACCCAGACGGTCACGCCGGCGGCATGGTAGTGGCGCAGTTTGGCCTGCAGGTCTTCCAGTTCGGTCCGGTTGCTTTCGTCGGAGACGACCTCGACGGCGAGGTCGGGCGGGTCCGGGTTGTAGCCGCGATCGACGAAGCGTTTGTCCGGGCCGACATATGCCACGTCCGGCGCGAAACGTTGGCCGTTGACCATGAAGCCACCGTCGGCGCCTGCCAGATTGCCACCGGCATTGTGTTGGCGCAGATGCAACATAATGTAAAAGACGATTTTCGCAGCAATGCTGCTCACCCAGGGGTTGCTTGGCACCTGTACCACCTTCCCGTCGACGAATTCGTAGATTTCGTCGCCCATGTGGTCTGCGATGAAGTTGTCGAAGTCGGCTGCCGTGAGCAGCGTCAGATCCCTGACGGCCATGTGGCTGTTTCCTTCTACTCGCTGAAGATTTCTCGCAGTGGCAGAGAGAAACCGGGCAACAGGCCCGGCGCTTGCAGCGCGTCGTTGGGGCCGAGCGTAACAGGTTCCTGCGCAGGGTCGGCGTCAGGCTTGTGGATCTCCGCACGTTGCGCCCGCGGCAGCACGACCCAGACGGTCACGCCGGCGGCATGGTAGTGGCGCAGTTTGGCCTGCAGGTCTTCCAGTTCGGTCCGGTTGCTTTCGTCGGAGACGACCTCGACGGCGAGGTCGGGCGGGTCGGGATTGTAGCCGCGGTCAACGAAGCGTTTGTCCGGGCCGACGTAAGTGACATCGGGCGCAAGGCGCTGGTTGTTGACCAGGAAGCCGCCATCGGCGGTGGTAAGGTTTCCAGGCAATCTGTGTTGCCGCAGGTGCAACCAGATCAAGGAAAAAATGATTCCGGCGATTTTGCTGACCCAGGGGTTGCCCGGCACCTGTAGCAGCTGACCGTCGACGAACTCGAAGATTTCGTCGCCCACGTGGTCTGCGATGAAGTTGTCGAAGTCGGCTGCGGTGAGCAGCGTCTGATCCCTGACGGCCATCGTCCGGGTCTCCCTTGTCTGTGGCCGGAGTATAGCACGGTCGCGCTTCAGCCCAGCAGGCAGTCCTGCGTCGCCGCGCCGCCCAGCAACCAGCCATCCAGCAGCGCCAGTGACAGAAATCCGCTGCTGACGTAGACGCGTTCGTCCACGTCCACCTGCAACAGGCGCGCCAGGGGACGACTGTTGCGGTCGCTGCCGGCGTAGAGTTCGACGCGTCGCAACAGACTGCCATCGGCGCCGTTGATCAGACTAAGGCCGCCGCGCGCGTCCAGCGCATACAGCAGACAGCCGCTGCCGGTATCCAGCAGGGGTGGCCGGGCCGAGCGGGCGCCGGGCCAGTCGACGCGCCAGCGCTGCCTGCCCTGCGCGTCGAGCGAAAGCAGGTTGGCGCCGCCGGCGTAGACGTAGCTGTTGCCATGCATGTCCATGGTGATCGCCGCGGCGTTGCCGGGGCTGCGGTCGAGCGTCGCCAGTTCCTGCACCTGGTCCGCAACGATGCGGAAGAAACGCCGGCCGTCGAGGCCCAGCCAGTTGCCATCGCCGGCGGGTGTCAGCAGCGACTGCCGGGCGAGATGCATTTCATGACGGATGACGCCGTCGTCGCCGATCAGGCGCCAGTGAGCCTCGCCTGAGTCCCTGCGCAGGCCGAGCGCCAGGGTTTCCCCGTCGCTGCTGAAAGACAACGGCCGTGAAGGAACCGGGTCGGGCGGCAATTGCCACAGCCCTGCGCCATCCGGGCTGAAGGCCTGCAGGGCGCCGTCGGAGAGGGCGAAGACGAGGGTCTCGCCCAAAGTCTGGAGCAGGGCGGCGGGATCGGGCGACTGCCACAGGGCTTCGTAGCGGCCATTGTCGAGCAGGATGACCTGACCCTCCTGCGTGTGGGCCACGACGCGGCCGGAGGGCAGGGCCGCCAGAGCCACGACCTCACTGCCGGTCTCTACCTGCCAGGCGGCATTTTCCGTTCCCAGGGCAGCGCTGGCGACGCTCTCCTCGCCGGCCAGGGCATAGGCCCCGTTTGACGGCAGCAGAGTCAGTTGCGTGGGGATGGCGTTGAAGGCCACAGTGGCCAGGTGGCCCGCGGCCAGGCGCAATTGCCACAGGGCGGTGAAAGCCAGTGGATGAAACCAGCCGGCCGCCAGCGGGTCGCCCTCAACGTAACCGGGGCCACCGTCATCCGGCAGGAAGTTGCGGATTTCGTAATGCAGGTGCGGCCGCCCGCGCGAGGGCCAGCCGACCCCGCCCAGCACGGTCTCCGGCGTGACGCAGTCGCCGACGGCGGGGAAGGGTAGTTCGTCGGACGGTTCCATGTGGCCGTAGAGCGTGTAGACCCGGCTGGCATCCGGCATGTCGTGGGCGACGATGACCACGCCCTTTTCGGTATCCCAGCCAGCGACGTCGGCATAGGTCACCACGCCGCGCATGGCGGCCCGCACGGGTTCACCCCAGCGGTCAAAGGCCAGGTCGATGCCGACGTGGTTGCCGCCAAAGCGCGAGCGATAGCGGCCGAAGTCGTCGTAGCCTTCAACCAGGTCGGTGACGGGGTAGCCGATGCTGTCAACGATGCCACAGGGCGACTCCGCCTGGGCCATGACCGGTACGATCAGCAGCAGCAGACACAGTGCGCATAACAGGGCGCGCATGGCAGGCACGGGCGAGGGCTTAATCAGGCGACAGTCGAATCGAAGACGATGACGTTGCGCAGCGCCTCGCCGCGCTCCATGGATTCGATGGCCTCGTTGATTTCCTCAAGCGGCCAGGTTTTGGTGATCAACTCGTCAAGTTGCAGGTTGCCACGTTCGTAATGCGCGATCAGGCGGGGAATATCGACCTGCAGGCGCGTGGACCCCATGAAGCTGCCGAGCACGCGCAGACCGCGAAAGGCGAGGTCGCGCACGGCGAGCGGGACTTCCAGGCTTTCCGGCGGCATGCCGACCAACACGACCGTGCCGCCGCGGCGCACCATCGCCAGCGCCTGTGAAACGGCCCGCTCGCTGCCCACCGTGACGAAAACGTAGTCGGCCATGCGGCCGCCCGTCAGTTCCTTCACCGCTGCGACGGGGTCCACGTCGGCGGCGTTGACAAGGTCGCTGGCGCCGAAGTCGCGGGCGGCGGCCAGTTTGTTGGGCAGCAGGTCAACGGCGATCACCTGACGCGCGCCGGAGAGCGCGGCGCCCTGTACGCTGTTCAGTCCCACGCCACCGGTGCCAATGACGACGACCGCGCTGCCCGTTTCCACCTGGGCCGTGTTGACGACGGCGCCGAAGCCGGTAATGACGCCGCAGGCCAGCAGCGAGGCCGCCTCAAGGCTCATCGTGTCCGGTATGGTCGCCAGTTGCGACTGGTCCACGATGACGTATTCCGCGAAGCTGGCAACACGTACGCCATGCTTGATCGACTGGCCGTCACTGTTGCGAATACGGCTCTCCGTGTCCAGCGGCCAGGTCGCGGAGCAATGGTTGGGGCCGCCGGAGAGGCAGAAATCGCAGCGGCCGCAGGAGCGCAACAGGGAGACCACGACGCGATCTCCCGGTTGCACCAGGGTGACGCCGGGGCCGGTCTCCACGACGACGCCGGCGCTCTCGTGGCCGGCGATGAAGGGGCGCGAGATCTCCCATTCGCCACGCAGGTAATGCACGTCGGAGTGGCAGATGGCGGTAGCGGCGACGCGCACCCTGACCTCGCCCTGCTGCGGCGGGTCCAGCGATACCTCTTCAATGACGAGCGGCTGGTTCATGTCGTAGCTGACGGCGGCTTTCATGTTCTCTCTCCCTGGTCTGACCGAATGGTCGCTCCGGCGCCCTGGCGGCTCAGTGAAGGAGCCGGTCATAGAGTGCTTGCTGGCGGGCGATGGCTTCCTGATAGACCGGATAATACTCCATTCGCGGCTGGCAACCGGCTCCGGTCTCCGGCGCCGGCTCGCGCTGCATGGCCAGCAGGGCAGCGCCGCGGATCGTCGCTTCTTCCTCCGCGCAGAGATGCACGGGCGCGCCCAGCACGTCCGCCATGATCTGCAACCAGAGGGGCGACTGGCGCAAGGCGGCGCCGTTGGCGATGAAGCGCGCGTCCGCCGGCAGCAGGGGCCGCAGACGCTGCAGGATGAGCGCGAAGCGGTACGCGACGGCTTCCAGCGCGGCCCGCAGCAGATGCTCCTGGGCGCTGTCGAAGGTCATGCCCGTGAAGACCGCGCGCGCCTCGTCGCGCCAGCCGGGCGCGCGCTCGCCGGCGAGGAAAGGCAACACGGTCAGGCCATGGCTGTCGGGCGCCATGGCGGCGAGGACCTCCCCGTCGATGTCAGCCAGGACGCGTTGCAGCCAGGCGTAGAGGTTACCGGCATTGCTGAGCGCGCCGCCCACCAGCGAGCGCGCGCTATCGATACGGTAGACAAAGAGACCGGCCGGCGTGTGGACCGGCGTGCCCGGCACGACGACGCGCATGGCGCCGCTGGTGCCGAGGCTGAGCGCCACGTGGCCCGGTCGGGAACAGCCGGCGCCGAGGTTGGCGGCCACGCCATCGCCGATGGCGGGGAACCAGAGAGCGTCCTTCAGCGCCGGCCAGCGCGCGGCCCAGGGCTCCGCCAGACCCTGCAGGGCTTCGTTGCTGATGGCGGAAAGCTGGCCCGGCTCAAGCGGCAGTTGCTCCAGCATGGGCCTGTCCCAGGTCAGGCGATGGCGGTCGAGCAGGCCGCTCCAGGAGGCGACGCTGATGCTGATGCGCCGCTGGCCAAAGAGCCTGAAGAACAGGTACTCGCCGAAGGACAGCCAGTGTTTTACGCGACGAAACAGCTGCGGCTGTTCCGCCTGCAGCCAGAGGATGCGCAGCGGCCAGTAACTGGTATGCAGGCGGCAGCCGCTGCGTCGCGTGTAACCGGCGGTGTCGAGACGCTCGGCCAGATCCGCGCCGCGCGTGTCGGCCCAGGTGTAGAGCGGCGTGAGCGGTTCCCCGGCAATGTCGATGCCGAGCAGGTTGGCCACCAGGGTGTCCATGGCCACGCGCGCGATACGGCGGGAGCCGGCCTGCTGCAGGACCTCGTCGATGGCCGTGACGCAGAGCTGCAACAAGTGCTGCGGGTCGAGCGTGACGCCGCCATCCGGCGTGGTCGCCAGGTTGTAGCCCTTGCGCACGAGGATGCCGGGCAGGGCCACACCCTGCGCGTCGAAGAGCATGGCGCGCAGCGACGAGGTGCCGATATCGAGGGCGAGCGTATGCGACATCCGGTGCCGGTGGCGGACGGGGCGCGAAAAAGGGCGCTTCGCGGCAGAAGCGCCCCGTCACTCTGGTCGCTTAATCGGCCTCAGGCCTCCAGCAGGCGGGCGTCGAGCGTGATTTCCGGCACGGCGGCCAGCGCCGCGGACACCGGGCAGCCGGTCTTGGTGGCGTTGGCCATTTCCTGGAACTGCGCCTCGTCGATGCCAGGCACGACGGCCTCGCAGTCCAGCTCGATTTTGTCGATGGCGAAGCCGTCAGGCACGCTGTTGATGTGCACGCGGGCGCTGGTGCTGACGCGCGTGGGCTCAAGGCCGGCCCGGGTGAGAGCGGCGCTGAGGGCCATTGAGAAGCAGCCGGCGTGCGCGGCGGCGATCAGTTCCTCGGGGTTGGTGCCGGCGTCCTCACCAAAGCGCGAGCCGACCGAGTAGGGGCCCGACCAGGCGCCGCTGGCCATGTTCATGGTGCCGCTGCCCTCGCCCAGATTGCCGTTCCAGGTTGCGTCTGCCTTGCGTACCGCCATTTTTAGCTCCTTTGATTACAGGTCCCTGATGATTGAGTCTGGAATCATGCGGCGCTGAAGAGCCAGCGCCCGCTCGATTTTGCTCATGCGCTGCCAGCCGGCGAGCACCTGTACGCGCGCCAGGGCGACTTCAATGCCAGCCGCGTTGCTCGCCTCCTGATCGCCCTTGCGTTGCGCCTGCCAAAGGGCCTCCAGCGCCCCGTAGTGGCGTTCACAATGTTCCTGCAGTTCTTCCAGTGAAACTGGCTGGTCCAGTGAACGGGAACGGGGGTCAACATAGTCCCTGTGGTCGATTAACCGTTCTTGTGACGCGGCCAGATCCCCTGCACTGTCCGTGTCTGGCGGAGACGGGACGCGGCTCAACCCAATCTCAAGCTCCGTCACTTCCTGTCCCAGTTCCTCGCGGAACCACTGCGCCACGATTTGACGGTGGCACCAGTGGTCCGCCGTCAACGGCGGCTCCTCGAAGCACAGCAGCACGGGCTCCTCACCGGGCACGAGCGCGTGCAACTCGTCCCAGACCAGTTGCGCGTCCAGCGCGGCCAGGCGCTCGTGATAGAGGGGCAAATACTCCGCCTCGGGCAGGCCCAGCCAACTCCACTCGGGCGCCAGCGCCGGATACACTTCATAGTCGCTGCGCCTGACATTGCGCGGCCGACCGACGGAGATGCCAACCCGGCCCGGCCCCTTGTACAGTGAGAAACAGGAGGTCTTCACATTGAACCCTGACTTTGCTACCGTTGACTCTAGCGCAGCGCCGGAACGCGAACAAGACGAACATAACAGTTGTGTTTGGAATTAACGCTCTGTTCAGGTATACTGTCGCGCAGAGCGCAACTTCAGGGACAAGTAGACTGGCATGGAAGCTAAACAAGCAGGCGCCACGGCGACAGCCGCCGACGAGGCGCAAGAGGCAAGCGCCGCCGCTGCAGCGGCCGACGAAGCCGAACCCGCCGCCGCTGCGGCCCCGGCCGAACCGGTCGCGGCCGAGCCTGCCGGCGAGGCGCAGGAGGAAGACACTGTCGCTGACGCTGCGGACGCGGCCGGGGCGACGCCGGCCGATGAAAGTGAAGCAGTGCCGCCTGCCACGCCCTTTCAGCGCGGTGAGGTGGTCGATGGCACGGTGTTGAGTACGTCTCCGACCGAGGTGCGCATGGACCTCGGCGACGGGCACGAAGGCATCGTCCCCGGGCGCGAACTGGAGCGCATGCAACGCGAGCAAATTGAGCAGTTGCAGCCCGGCGCGACGCTCCCCGTCTACATCGTGAATCCCCATGATCACCAGGGCAACATACGCCTCTCGGTGACGCATGCCCAGGAAGAGATGGACTGGCGCAAGGCGGAAGCCTGCCACAAGAGCCAGGAAGTCCTTGACAGTCTGATCGCCGGTTACAACAAGGGCGGGCTGATCGTACGCTTCGGGCTGGTGCGCGGCTTTGTGCCGCAGAGTCAGATCGGCAACGAACGGCGCAGCGCTTCCGGCTCGACGCCGCAGGAGCGCTGGGGCGGCATGGTCAACCAGCCGATCGCCGTCAAGGTGATTGAGGTGGACCGCAGCCGCAACCGGCTGATCCTGTCCGAACGGGCCGCCGCCCGCGAACAGCGCGAATCCCGCAAGGAAAGGCTGGTGCAGGAGCTGCGCGTCGGTGAAGTGCGCGAGGGACGCGTCGTCAGCCTGGTGGACTTTGGCGCCTTCGTCGACATTGGCGGCGCCGAAGGGCTGGTACACCTGACAGAAATCTCCTGGCAGCACGTCAATCACCCGCGCGACGCCCTCAAGGTGGGCGACGAGGTGCGCGTCGAGGTCATCAGCGTGGACACGCAGCGCAAGCGCATCGGGCTCAGCATCCGCCGTCAGGCGGCTGACCCCTGGGACACGGTCGCCATCGACTACAAGGTCGGCCAGCTGGTACAGGGGCTGGTCACCAAACTGACGAACTTCGGCGCCTTTGCGCGTCTGGTGGCCGCGCCCGAGATCGAGGGCCTGATTCACATCTCGGAACTCGCCGAGCAGCGCATCACCCACCCGCGTGACGTGGTCAATGAAGGCGAGACGCTGACTTTGCGCGTCGTCAAGATGGACGTCGCGGCCCGTCGTCTGGGGCTCAGCCTGAAGGCCGTCAACTCCGCCGAGTACCTCGACCAGGACTGGCTTTCCTGAAGCAACATTAAGATTCTCCAGGATATTTGTTGACAAGCTGTGAATCCGGCCTTGTCCGCGGGATGGCGGTGGTATACTGATTGACGCCGCCATGACCCCGCAAGGTCCGACGCGCCGGAACGACGGGGTCCCGCGAAGGGAGGTCAACGTGCCAAACAAGATGGAACGTTTCACCCAGCGGGCCCGACGCGTCCTCAGCCTGGCGCAGGAGGAGGCGGAGCGTTTTCGGCACAGCACCATCGGCACCGAACACTTGCTCATGGGCCTGATGCGCGAGGAAGGCGGCGTGGCCGGTCGCGTGCTGCGCGACCTGGGTCTGGAACAACGGCGCATTGAGGAACTGGTCGAACGGCTGACGCGCGCCGGCACCCGCAACGGCGACACCCAGATTGACCTGTCGCCCGGCACCAAGCGCGTGCTGGAACTGGCCGTCGACGAGGCGCGGCGTCTCGGCCACCATTACATTGGCACTGAACATCTGCTGCTGGGCCTGGTGCGCCAGACCGATGGCGTCGCCATTGAGGTGCTGAAACGTCTGGGCGTCAGCCCGGAGGAAGTGCGGCGTCAGACGCGCCGCGTGCTGCAGGAAAGCCCCCTGCAACCCCGCCAGGCGCCGCAGGAAGAGCGTCGTTCGCGCCAGCGGGAAGGCAAGACGCAACTGGTCGACCAGTTGGCGACGGACCTGACCGCGGCTGCCCAGGAGGGCAATCTGGACCCCGTGGTGGGGCGTGAAATCGAGATTGAGCGCGTGATCCAGGTGCTCAGCCGGCGGCGCAAGAACAACCCGGCGCTGATCGGCGAGCCGGGCGTGGGCAAGACGGCCATCGTCGAGGGCCTGGCGCAGCGTATCGTCAGCGGCGACACGCCGCGACCCCTGCTGAACAAACGGGTGTTGCAACTGGACGTCGGCTCGCTGGTGGCGGGCACGATGTACCGCGGTCAGTTCGAGGAACGGCTGAAACGGGTCATTGAGGAACTCAAGTCCTCGGACAGCATCCTTTTCATCGACGAGGTGCACATGCTGGTGGGCGCCGGCTCGGCGGGCAGCAGCGTCGACGCGGCCAACATCCTCAAGCCGGCCCTCTCTCGCGGCGAACTGCAGTGCATCGGCGCCACCACAATGGACGAATACCGCAAGCACATTGAGAACGACGCCGCGCTGGAGCGTCGTTTTCAGCAGATTCAGGTGGACGAGCCCGGCGTGGACGAGACCATCGAGATTCTGCAGGGGATTCGCGTCCCCTATCAGGAACATCACAACGTCGAGATCACCAACGACGCCATCGAGCAGGCCGCTCACCTGTCGGCGCGCTACGTGCCGGACCGCTTCCTGCCGGACAAGGCCATCGACCTGATTGACGAGGCCTCCGCGCGCCTGCGCATGTACAAGAGCCCCGAGGCGGCGCGTGTGCGCAACATGGAGAAGGAACTGCGGCGCGTACGCGAGGATATCGCCCTGCTGGCGCTGGAGGCGGAGGAAGGGCCGGTGGACCCGGCTCGCGACGAGCGTCTGGGCCACCTGGAGCAACAGCGCGAAACCCTGGGGGAATCGCTGGCGGGGCTCAAGGCCAACTGGAACTCACAGAACAACCAGCCGCGCCTGACGGCCGAGGACATCGCCGAAGTCGTGTCGATGTGGACCGGCATCCCGGTGATGCGCATTGCCGGCGAGGAAAGCGAACGGTTGATGCAGATGGAAGAAGCCCTGCACCAGCGCATCGTCGGCCAGAACGAGGCCATTGACGCCATCAGCAAGGCGGTGCGCCGCGCCCGCGCCGGTCTGAAAGACCCGCGCCGGCCGATCGGCTCCTTCATGTTCCTCGGGCCGACGGGGGTCGGCAAGACAGAGCTGACCAAGGCCCTGGCCGAGTTTCTCTTCGGCAGCGAGGACGCCCTGGTGCAGCTGGACATGTCGGAGTTTATGGAGCGGCATTCGGTGGCGCGCCTGGTGGGCGCCCCGCCCGGCTACGTCGGCTACGAGGACGCCGGTCAGTTGACCGAGGCCATTCGCCGCCGCCCCTACAGCATCGTCGTCTTTGACGAGATCGAGAAGGCCCATCCGGAAGCTTTCAACATGCTGCTGCAGGTGATGGAAGAGGGGCAGTTGAGCGACGCCCGCGGCCGCAACATCAACTTCCGCAACGCCATCATCGTCATGACCAGCAACGTCGGCGCGGACACCATCAAGCGCAACACCAGCCTTGGCTTTGACCTGCAGCGCGACGAATCCGTCAGCGAGCAGGAAGCCTACGTGGACATGCGCCGCAACGTGATGGAGCAGTTGCGCCGCGCCTTCCGGCCGGAATTCCTCAACCGCGTCGACGCCACCGTCGTCTTCCGCTCCCTGACGCGCGAAGAAATCCGCGATATCGTGGAACTGGAGCTGGACAAGGTGCGCGAGCGTCTGCTGGAACATGCCATGACGCTGGAGGTGAGCGACGAGGCGCGCGGCTGGCTGGCCGACCACGGCTACGATCCCGAATTCGGCGCCCGGCCGCTACGGCGCCTGATCCAGAACGAAATCGAGGACGTGCTCTCCGACGGCATCCTCTCCGGGCGCTTCCCGCTGGCCGGCATCGTGCTGGCCGATGTCGATGAGGACGGGCATTTGACGCTGGAGGCCATGGAAGAAGAGGGCGAGGAAGCCGCTCCGGCCTGAGCCCTGGCATATGGCCCTGCCACTCGAATCATGACAAGCCGACTGAAGCGCATTGCTGCCGTGCTGGCCTCTCTGGATATTGCGCGCACGGTGGCATTCTGCGAGCATCGAATGGGCTTCACGACGGACGCCCGCCATCCTGACTACGTCATCTTCAGTCGTGACGACGTGAGTGTGCATTACTGGCTCTGCCAGGAGCGTTATATCGCAGAAAACACCAGCTGCTACGTGTATGTCTGCGACGCGCGCTCACTTTACGAGGAATATCAGGCGCAGGGGATCATCCACCCCAACGGGCCGCTGCAAGAGCAGCCATGGGGCCTCGAATTCGCCGTGCTGGACGTGGACGGCAACCTTTACAAATTCTGTGAGCCTGCCTGACAGGGCCGCTTGCTAGGCGATTTCCTCACCGGCGGGGTTGAGCGTCGCCTGATACTCGCGCAGCCAGGCCATGTCGCCGTCGCCGGCGATCTGTGCCTGGCGGATCCAGGAGCGCAGGGCGGCGGCCGAGGGCGGCACGGCGCCGACGTCTTCCAGCAGCCGCGCCAGTTCGGATTCGCTGAGGCGCGCCAGGTCGCTGAAGCGCGGGCAACCGGCCTGCGCCAGGTTACGGGCCCGCTGCGGTCCGATGCCCTTGATGAGCGTCAGGTCGTCGCCGGCTTCCTGGGGCAGGGCGTCGCTGCCATCCAGCGCCACGAGGCTGGTCTCGAGCTCTGCGCGCTGCGGCCAGGCGGCCAGCACGAGGCCGACGATCGCCAGCGCCAGCGGCAATGGCCAGTCGGGCAGCGCGCCTTCCTCAATGATCCACAGCCGGATGAACTGAAAACCGGCCAGCGTCAGCAACAGGCTGGCAACCAGATGACGAAATTCACGCGACACGCCGTACTCCTTACTGCTTTCGCGATTTCAGGCTGTGACCTACACCAATGCCACCGGCGAAAGCCACAAGAATCTGGAGAATTTGACTTAGGAAATCCTGGTGATCAGGGAGCAAAAAAACAACCGCCAGGGCCAGGATGGCAACTGTTACAAGAAAATAGACAAGATAATAGACCCGGTTGCTCCTGTGCAGATTTTGAGTAGATTTGCGTAGTTCCAGTTCGCCCAATCGAAACTCGTGTGTCTGGTCCGCTCTCCGTTGCACAATGTCCAGATACTTGTCCATGTGTTGCCTGTTGATCTGTGTGAAAACAGAGGAGGGCGCAGGTCCCACACGCTGCTGAATTGCCAGGAACGAAGACACCAGTTCGCGTGTCTCAGGTTCCATCTCTGCCATTAGTTCCTTTATCTTGTCGTCGGGAGTGCCAGTCTCGTCTTCAACAGTGTTGGACGGGCCTGGATCCGCATTCACGAACTGGCTCCGACGTAGCGATGATCAGTAACGCGCTCACCGTCGCCTTCCAGCCAGTCGTTGATGTCATGGCTGATTCGTGCGTAAGCTTCATCCAGGGTCAATTTCATTTCCAACGCCAGGACGTGGGTAACCAGTGCCTCAAAATCCGCTTCACATAGCTGCTGTTTGTGATAAAGTTGCTGAGCCCGGCGAACGATGTCGCGTAGTTCCGCCCGCTCGTTTCCGTTAAGCATGGCGCCCGTCCTCCACTGTGTGCTGTTGCGATGTGCGCATGCTTCCATTTTAGCCGGACCTGTCGAATTGTCCAGGCGCTGAAACCTGTTCGTAAGACGCGGACCTTTTGCAACACCTCGTAGTTGGTCCACTCGCATTCCGGGAGACTCCATGCGCCTTGGCATTGACTTCGGCACCACCAATTCGGCCGTCGCCTTTTACGACGGCGAGCGGCTCACGACGGTGCGCACCAACCCGGACAATGAAAACCCCTTCGTGCTGCCCTCGCTGATCTACATCGACCGCGAGCAGCAGAGCACGGTCGGCATTGAGGCCGCCTTCGCCTATCTGGAGCACGACACGGGTCGGCCGGTGCGCTGGCGGCGGCAGATCGTCGGCTCGGCCGAGATCGTCGTGGCCGGCCGCGACGCCGACGCCATCAGCTACGAGCAGGAACTGGCGGCGCTGGTCGACGTGGCCGCCCACGGCCGCCTGCTGCAGTCGGTCAAGACCATTTTGCGCAACCCGGATTACGAGGGTACGCGCATCTTTGAACGCTTTTACACGGTCGACCAGCTCATCGCGCTGCTGCTGACCGCGCTGCGCAACAGCGCGCAATTGCACTTCGAGTCGGACTGCGAGGACGTGGTCATCGGCCGGCCGGTGCGCTTTTCGCAGGACGCGCGCGTCGACGCCCGCGCCGAGGAGATTCTCTACACAGCGGCGCTGGAGGCCGGCTTCCGCGATATCCGTTTCGCCACCGAGCCGCTGGCCGTCGCCTGGCTGCACCACGTGCGCAGCGATAGGCGCGAGACCTGCCTGGTCTTTGACTTTGGCGGCGGCACGCTGGACCTGACGGTGGCGCGCCTCGGCGGTCACCAGGCGCCGGAGATCCTCGCCAGTCGCGGCGTGCTGGTCGGCGGCGACGATCTTGACCGGGCCATCATGCGCTCGCTGACGCGTTATTTCGGCCGCGGCGTGACCGACCGCGAGCGGCGTCTCTTTCCTGCGGACTGGCTGGAGATGCTGACCAGCTGGCAGACCATGTCGGACCTCTCGCGTCCGCACAACCTGGAACGCATCCGCGAGTTTCAGCAGGCCAGCAGCGACCCGCAGGCGCTGAAAGCGCTGGAGACCCTGGTCACGCGCAACCTTGGTTACCAGCTCTTTCGCGAAATTGAGGGTGCCAAACGTCGTCTGTCGGACGAGACGGAAACCGAACTGGTCTTCGAGAAGGGCCCCATCAGCATTCACGAACAGATCACGCGTGAGCGCTTCGAACGCATGATCGCGCGCGAACTGGACGCGGTCGACGAGGGCCTGCAACAGGTGGTGGCGGATGCCGGCCTGCGGGCCGATGAGGTCGACGTCGTGCTGCGCACCGGCGGCTCCTCGGCGGTGCCGGCCTTCGTGGAATTGCTGGAGCAACGCTTCGGTGAGGAACGCCTGACTGAACTGGAGCCGCTGGTCTCGGTGGTTGGCGGCATGGCGGTCATCGCCGGCACGCAGGAGCGTCCGCTTCCGCCCGGCGCCATTCGCTACGCAGGGCCGGACAACATCCTCTTCGACGGGGTGCAAACCAGTAGTGGCGCCGGCCATCAACGTTATGCCTTTCGCGCGGGGGAAGCCGCCTATCTGCAGGACGGTTTCGCGCTGGACCGCATGCCGGCCGAACTGAGCGGGCTGCCGGCCCTGCGCCTCGCCGCCGTCGACCGCGACTGCGACGACGAGACGTATCTGCGATTGCGGCTGACGCGGCGCGCGCGACTCTACGTGGGCTACGATTCCGGCGCCGTGGAGCTGCCGCGCTGGCTGCGCGACTGGCAACGCGACCGGCATCAACTCGAGTTGCGCGATGAGTGGCGTTATCCGCGTTTGCTGAACCTTTACAGTCGAGTGTACGAGGCCGGCGAACTGGCGCTGGGCGGCAACCGGGCGCGCGGCCATGCCGGCGAAACGCCGGTAAACTACCTCGTCGTCATCAAGGCGCTGGACTGAAGCGCGCTATACTGCGGCCGTTGCGGTACCAGGCCATTTCAGGAAAGGGACAAGGGGCAGTATGAAGACGCGCACCGGCAATTTCCCCATCGGCTGGCGGAGGGTACGTTTCAACTGGGAGCGGGACCTGGAGGGCATGATCGCCTGGGCCAGGGCCAACGACCTGAACGTGATTGACCTGGCGCCTTATGACCTGGACGACACGGCGGCGCTGAGCGAGGCAGGCTTCCGTATCGGTTCGGTCGACTTCCCCGTTTTTCAGCCCCTGGTCTCGTCCGACCCTGGTGAACGCCGCGAGGCCGTCGCGCTCTGCGCCGAGACGATACGCAAGCTATCGCCGCATGGCGCACGCAACTACTTTATCGTGGTGCTGCCGAAGGACCCCTCGCTGCCGCGCCAGCAGAACTTTGGCTACGCGGTCGAAAGCTTCAGCGCGCTGGCGCCGACCCTTGAGGAATGCGACTCCCACATTGTGATTGAAGGCTGGCCGGGGCCCGGTTCCGTGGTCTGCACGCCGGAGACCTATGGCGCCATGTTCCGCGAGGTGCCGTCAAAGGCCATGGCGGTCAATTACGATCCCTCGCATCTGCTGCGCATGGGCATCGACCCGCTGCGTTTCCTGCGCGAATTCGTCGGGCGCGTCAAACACGTGCACGGCAAGGACTGCATGATCATGGCCGAGAACCTCTATCGCTACGGCCACGAACAGGAAGCGACCTTCGCCGAGCCTTACGCCTACGGCAGCTTCCACTGGCGTTACACCATCCCCGGCCACGGCGTGTCGGACTGGATAGAGATCTGCAGTATCCTGCGCGACAATGGCTATGCGGGCGCGATCTCGGTCGAACTGGAAGACCATTTCTTCAACGTGACAGACGAGGCCACGCAACTGGGGGTGCTGCAGGGGGCCCGCTTCCTCGCCGGTTGCTGAGTTCAGCCGCCGGCCGCGGCGGCATTGCTGATGACGACGAAAGCCTCGCGCTGCGCGTAACCGCCGCCGATGGAGCGGGCGATCAGGCGCAGCAGGTATTGACCATCGGGCACGGCAGCCGTGTTCCATTCCACCAGCGATTCGCCCTGGCCCGGCCGCTGCTGCTCCCAGCTGCCCAGCTGCTGGATCAGCGCGCCGCGGGTCGTGACCAGCGAAAGCTCGAATCGTGCCATGTTCTGCGCGGCCACCGTGCCGGTGACCGTAATGCTGCCCTGCACGACCGAGTTGTGGGGCGGGTTAAGCAACTCCAGCGTCGGCTGGCGTGTGGAGACATCGCAGTAGGCGCCTGGCGTGGTGCTGGCGGGCAGGCCGGACAGGCCGCTGACGCTGAGAAAGTTCTGGCCGGCCGCCGAACCCATCCAGGCCGAGACGAGCGGGTCTTCCGCTTCCAGGCGCAGGAAGGTCTGCTCAGCATGGAATTCCGGACAAAACTCATTGGCCAGCAGACCGCTCCAGGTGTCAATCGTGCGTGACACGATGACTCCCTGCTCCGGCGGTGGCGGCGGGTAGCCCGGCACGAAGAGTTCGTTGCGTTGTCCGCCCGGGCAACTGGCATCCGGCAGGGCGCCGCTCAGACGGCAGACCGGCGCCTGGGCCAGGGTGGCCTGCGCGCCGGAAAAGCGGGTAGGCTGCGGCCGCCCCTGCAGGGCCGCCTGCATGACGCGGCGGAAGACCGGCGCTGCCTCCAGCAGGCCGCTGGAAGCGGTCGGCTGGTCGTCGTGACGGCCCAGCCAGACGCCCACGACGAGGTTGTTGCTGTAGCCCATGGTCCAGAGATCGCGCGAGCCGAGCGTGGTGTTGGCGATGGCGGCGATGGCGCCCTCGTGGCCCGCCAGGTTGAGGGCGCTGTTCTCGCCGATGATGCTGCGGCCGCTGTCCTCCGCCATCAGGTTGCCGATGAGCAGGGCGACGCCGGGGTGCAGTACGTCGCCGCTGTCAGGCGCATCCGCGCGCGGCACTTCACTGCCATCGGCCAGGGTCACCGCGCGGATGGCGCGCAGGGGCTGGAAGCGGCCGTAATTGGCGAGCGTGCTGTAGGCCTGCATCAGTTCCGGCAGCAGCACGCCGGTCTCGCCAGGCGTGTTGCCAAGGCCCTCCCCGCTCGCGGTCTGAAAGGTCTTCAGGCCGAGGCGGGCGGCCGTCTCAAGAAAGCGTTCACGGGTCACGAAGTCCCAGACTCGCGCGGCGGGGATGTTGAGGGCGTTGGCCAGCGCGCTGCGCAGGGAGACCGGGCCGCGGGTCAGGTTGGCGTGCGGCAGGGGCGGGAAGAAGGGATTGGGCGCCTGGCCCGGCACGTCCCAGAGAATGGAAGCCGCCGTCAGGTACTCGTCATGGTCCAGTTGACCATTGCCATTGCGGTCGCCGACGCCTTCCAGCGCGGCGGCGTAGAGCAGGGGCATTAGGGCCGCGTCCGGCGCCTGGAAACCGGGAATGACCTGCGGGTCACCGTCGCCGCCGACCAGGGCCAGCAACTCACCGCTGGCGGGGTCCACCACGCTGACCGCGCCGGTCTGCACGTTGCGGTTCATGCCGCTGGAGCTCAACTGGTCGCGCAGGGCAACGTCGGCGGCCTGCTGAATGACGGGGTCGAGGGTCGTGTGTACGGTCGCCCCGCTACGGAAGGCGTCCTCGCCGTAAAGCGCGCGCAATTCGGCGACGACCTGGGCG
>CAXXWG010000030.1:0-18815 GCA_963667305.2 Aggregatilineales bacterium
CTGGGCTACGAGCCCGACGGAGTCGCCCGCAGCCTGGTCACCCGCCGCACGCGCACCATCGGCTTCATCGTGCCCGATATCCTTAACCCGGCGCACACCGCCATCACGCGCGCGCTGGGCGACGCCCTCTGGAACGCCGACTACAGCCTGACCCTGGGCAACAGCGATGAAAACCCCGAACGGGAACTGGCCTATCTGCGCGCCTTCCGCGGCAAGGGCGTGGACGGCGTCGCGCTGACGCCTGGCGGAGGCAATCTGGGCGCGCTCTTCGCCCTGCACGAGAGCGGCCGGCCGCTGGTGCTGCTCGACCGGCAGATCGAGGGCCTGCCGGCGGACTGCGTCCTTTTCGAAAATCGCGGCGGCACCCGCGCCGCCGTGGAACACCTCATCGAACTGGGGCATCGCCGCATCGGCCTGATCAACCTGCCCGCCGCGTTGACGCCGGGCCGCGAACGCCGCGACGGCTATCTGGACGCCCTCGCGGCCGCCGGCCTGCGCGGCGACGCGGCGCTCATCCGTGAAGGCGGCTTCAAGGGTGGCGGTGACAACCCCGGTCGTCGCCTGGAAGGGCGTCTGCTGGCCGCTGAGCTGCTCGACCCGCAGCGACCCGCCGACGGCGCTCTTCGTCAGCAACAACCGCCTGATGCGCGGCGCGCTGCACCTGCTGCGTGAACGCGGCCTGCGCGTCCCCGCCGACCTGGCGCTGGCGACCTTCGACGACATGGAATACTACGAGGACATCACGCCCTCCATCACGGCGGTGGGCACCTCGCTGCAGGAATTCGGCCGGCAGGTCGCCCGGCTGTTGCTCGACCAGATTGAACAGGGGCAGAAGGGCCGCGAGCCACGCGTCATTCGCGTCCCGTACCGGTTGAACATTCGCGAATCGACGCGCGGGACCTGATTCAGGCCCGGCGTTTCCATAGAGTGGCTGCCGCTTGCGGCAGGCCAGGGAGGAAAGACCATGCCCGGGAAGATCCGACTGGCGCTGGCAGGCGTGGGCAACTGCGCCAGCGCGCTGCTGCAGGGCCTCGCCTGGTACGCGCAGAGGGATACCGACGTCGGGCTGACGCAGCGGGTGCTCGGCGGCTACGACGTCTGCGACATCACGCCCGTGCTGGCCTTCGACGTCAGCGCGCACAAGGTCGGGCGCGACCTGGCGGATGCCATCATGGCGCCGCCCAACTGCGCCTGGCAGGTGCCGGAGGTCTGCGTCGGCAAGACGGGCGTGGAAGTGCTGCCCGGCCCGGTCGCGGACGGCATGCCGCCGCACCTGGCGAAGTACGCGCCGCTGTCGGACGCGCCGGCGGTGGACCTGGTGCAGGCGCTGCGCGACTCGGGCGCGGAGGTGCTGCTCAACATGCTGCCGACCGGCTCGGCGAGGGCGTCGCGCCTCTACGCGCAGGCGGCGCTGGAAGCGGGCGTGGCCTTCGTCAACGGCATGCCGGAACTGATCGTCTGCGACGAGGCCTTCGCGCGCGAGGCGCAGGCGCGCGGCGTGCCGGTGGTGGGCGACGACGTGAAGAGCCAGCTGGGCGGCACCATCCTGCACCGCGCCATGGTGGAGGCGATGCAGGCGCGCGGCATCCACATCCGGCGCACCTACCAGCTCAACTACGCCGGCAATACCGACTTCGACAATCTTGTGAATCGCGGCGAAAGCAAGGAACAGACCAAACGCGAGGCCGTCGAGACCCTCATCCCTTACGAGACCGGCGTCTCGGCCGGCTTCGCCCACGTGCCGGTGATGGGCGACCGCAAGACCACGCGCTTCTACTTCGACGTGGTCAATTTCAGCGGCGCCCCCTTGCATATCGACGCCACGCTGGAAGTCGAGGACAGCGCCAACTTCGGCGGCACGGCCGTCGATGCCATCCGCTGTTGCCGCATCGCGCTGGACCGCGGCACGGGCGGCGTGTTGCAGTCGGCCTCGGCGCTGTATTGCAAACATCCGCCGCAGCCGCTGTCGGACGCGGCGGCCGTAGAGCAGGTCGCCGAATTCGTGCAGGGCGAGCGCGAAAGTTAGGCAGGCGCGGGACGGGCCATGACAGGGGACACGCCGGAGATCGTCTTCACCGGTCACCTGGTGCACGAGATGATCCACTTCCCGGAGCGGGAGCTGGGGCCTGTGCTGGGCAGCCCGGTGGCCTACGGCTCGCTGATGGCCAGTTGCCTTGGCGGGCGGGCCGGTCTGGTCTCGATCATCGGCACGGACATGCCACCGGCGCTGCTGCAGCCGCTGCGTGCCGCCGGCGTCGACCTCGCCGGCCTGCAGGTGCTGGCAGGCAATCACACCACCCGCTCGCAATTAATTTACGACGAGAACGGCCACAAGCAGATCCGCTATCCGCAGCAGGCGCCGCCCGTGTTGCCGGATCACGTACCGCTGCAATTTCGCGACGCGCCGGTCTTCGCCGTGGTCACCATGGACCACGACGTGCCGCTGGCGACGATTCAGCGGCTTCGCCAACTGCCGGGCATGCTGGCGGTCGATCTGGGCGGTTACGGCGGGGCGCATTCGCGCGCACGTCCCGACGCCGCGGCGCAGCGCGAGCCGCGCGCCTTGCTGGAGTTGATCGGGTGTTTTGACATCGTGCGCGCCAGCGTGGAAGATTGCGCGCTGCTGGCGGGCGCGGCGGCCGTCGCCGATGACGCGGCCTTGCGCGCGACGCTGGCGGCCTGGCGGGCGCAGGGCCCGGCCGTCGCCATGATCACGCTGGGCGAGCGCGGCTGTCTGCTGGCTACGGCGGGTGGCATCCGGCAAATCCCGGCGCAGGCGGGCCCGGTGGTCGATACGACCGGTGCGGGCGACGCCTTTTTCAGCGCCTTTCTGCTGCACTATCTGCGCAACGACGATGCGGGAGCGGCGGCGCGCTTTGCGGCGGCCGCCGTGATGCACATGATCGGCCGCAGCGGCGGCGCGCATCTGGCGCGCTTTCCGCAGCTGGCGGACGTGGTGATGCAAGCGGACAGCTGAGAGACGGACAGGGAGGACCACAATGGACAAGGTCAGGTTTGCCGTCATCGGCTGTGGCAGCATCGCCGAGATTGCCCACTTCCCCTCGCTGGCGCAGGAGGAGGAGGCGCAACTGGTCGCCTGCTGCGACCTCAACGCCGAGACGGCGCAAAAGGCCGCCGGCAAGTGGGGCGCCGCGGCCTGGTACAGCGACTACCGTCAGATGCTGGACGAGCGCAGGGACCTCGACGCGGCGATCATCGCCACGCCCAACAACGTCCACCGCAATCAGGCGGTGGCGGCGGCGCGCGCCGGGCTGCACGTTGTGGTGGAGAAGCCGCTGGCGGCCACCAATTTTGAGGCCTGGGACATCGTGCGCGTCTGCCGCGAGGAGGGGGTCAAGCTGATGGTCGGCTGCGACCGCCGCTTCTGGACGCACAACCAGTGGGCCAAACAGTTGATCGACGAGGGCGTCATCGGCGACGTGTTGATGGCGCGCGCCTCGCTGCACGAACACTGGCATCTCTACCAGAACAACGTGGCGCATACCGCCTTCCGCCTCGACGCGGCGGTCTCCGGCGGCGCCGCGCTGACCGACACCGGCGCGCATGCCATCGACCTGCTGACCTGGCTGACGGGCAGCCGCGTCAAACGCACCGTCGGCATCGCCAAACGCCTGGCGATGCCGGCCGGGTACACGCTGAATGACGACACGGTCTGGCTGTTGCTGGAATACGAGAACGGCAGCTACGGTTGCGTCAGTTGCAACCGCTTTTCGCCGGTGGTCTCGCAGGCCACCGAACTCTACGGCACGGAAGGCACGATCTTCACCGCGACCGACGCCACCAACCCCTTCCAGAGCTCGCCGATGGCCGTCTACAGCAACCGCGACTACTCCTTTGAGGAGTTGCCGCAGATATTGAAGGACTATCGCTGGCCGCAGCACTTCTGGGTCGAGGACCACATCGACGCGCACGTGCCCAAACGCTGGATGCCGATCATGCCGCCGCGCCGACCCGGCAACTACGAGCGCATGACCGCGCACTTCGTGAGTTGCATCCTCAATGACACGCAGCCGCTGGTCTCCGGCGAGGACGGCGCGCGCGCGGTGGAGGTGATGTGCGCGGTCATCAAGTCGATGGAGACCGATGGCTGGGTCGAGCTGCCCCTGCCGCCGGGCGAGCGCATCGCCCCGCCGCACTACCAGCCCCTGCCCTACGAAGACTAGTGAGAGAGAGGCCAACATGACACGCAGCCTGGTGATTGGCGGCTCCGGTTACGTGGGCCGCGAACTGTTGCGGCAACTGGGCGCGCGCGACGCTGACGAGCTGCACGTGCTGGGACGCTCGCAGCCTGCGGCCGATTTGCCGGCGACCTGGATCGAGGCCGACATCACGCAGCGCGAGTCGCTGCGCGCGGCCCTGGCAGGCCGTGAATATGACGTCATCTACCACCTCGCCTCGCTGCCGGGCGACACCGGCGACCCGCTGCAGATGGTCACGGTCAACCTGCTGGGGTTGACGCACGCGCTGGAGATCGCGCGCGACATGCCCGGGCTGCAGCGCTTCGTGCTTTCCAGCAGCATTTCAGCCTACGAATGGTACCCGGCGACAAAGTTCCGCGCGCCGGCTTACCAGCCGGTCGACGAGGAGCACCCGACGCGGCCCGAGGACATGTATTCGGTGACCAAGCGGGCGCAGGAACTGATCGCCCTGACCTTCTGGCATCAGGACCGGCTGCCGGTGACGGTGCTGCGCCTGACGGCGGTGATCGGCCCCGAGGGCAGCGGCGGCGGTCGCAGCTGGCGCATGTTCGCGCGCATGCTGGCGGAAGGTAAACGCGTGGAGATCCCCTTCTTCTCAATGGAGGAGATCTGCCACTTCATCGACCTGCGCGACGCGGCCCGTATGCATATCGTCGCGGCGCAGCATCCCGCCGCGGTCGGGCAGATCTTCAACTGCTGCGGCGCGGAGTCGACCTCGGGCGCGGCGTTTGCGGCGGCGTTGCAAAGCCTGCGGCCGGGCATCGAGGTGGTCACCGGCTTCCCCTGGAGCATGGCCCAGGGCGACGTGATCGAGTTCGATATGCGCAAGGCGCGCGATCTGCTGGGCTTTGCGCCCGAATGGAACATCGGCGACACCCTGGCGCATCTGCTGGCCTGGGTGGAGGGCGGCGGCCTCGAGCGCACGCCGGACCCCGACGAGGAGGTCAGCGACACGGGCGTCGCGGCGGACTGAGGCAGCGCTCGCCGCTGCGGTCAACGGGGTCAGTCCTCTCCCTGTTTGCGCGGGAATCACATGGCGGGTATGTTCTGCTGTTCGATTCCCGTGGAGGAAGCGCTTGTCCGAAAATGGCAGCGCGCTGCTGCAGGTAGAGGAAGTCTCGAAGTCTTTTGGCGGCGTAGAGGCCCTGCGCAGCGGCTCGTTCACCCTTTCGCGCGGCGAGATCATCGCCATTGTGGGCGCGAACGGCGCCGGCAAGTCCACCCTGATCAAAATCGTCGCCGGCGTCTACCGCCCCGACGGCGGGCGCATGCTCGTGCGGGGCGAAGCGGTCGACCCGCGCCATCACACGGTCAGCCACATGCGCCATCTGGGCATCGAGGTCGTCTACCAGGACCTGGCCATCGTGCCCAACATGAACGCGCCCTACAATCTCTTTCTCGGGCGCATCCCGCGGCGCCTCGGCATTTTTGTGGACGAAGGCGCGATGCGCCACAAAACGCGGGAAATCCTGGACGATCTGAAAGTGAAGACCGTGCAATCCCTGCGGGAGCCCATCTCGGCCATGTCGGGCGGTCAACAACAGAGCATTGCGATTGGCCGCGCCATCGCCTGGGGCCGCGAAATCGTCATCCTCGACGAGCCGACGGCCGCCCTGGGCCCGACCGAGACGGGCGAGGTCGAGCGGCTCATGCACGAAATCCGTGAGCGGGGCACGGCCGTCATCCTGATCAGCCACAACCTTGAACAGGTCTTTCGTCTGGCGGACCGCATCCTGGTCGTCCACCACGGCCTGACCACGCCCGCCTTCCCGAAGTCTGCGGTGACGGGCGATCAACTGGTGCGGGCCATCACCCTGGGAGAACAGGTCGCTTGAGCGGGCCGGAGCCAGGACGCGGCATGGACGCGTCTGGCGAGGCGCGCGCCGTCCGCGGCGAGTTGCTGCGCAATAACGTGCCCTACATCGCCATTGTGCTGGTCATTCTGCTCTTCACCATTGTGAGCGGCGACCGGTTCCTGTCGCTGCGTAACTGGACCTTCATCGCGCAGCAGACGCCGGTGCTCTTGTTGCTGGCCTACGCGCAGTTGATCGTGGTAACCACCGGCTCGATTGACATTTCGGTCGGCTCGAACCTGGGCTTCAGCATGTACATGGGCGTGCTGGGCATGGTCTGGCTGGGGCCGGCGGGCATCCTCCTCGGCATCCTCTCCGCCACGCTGATCGGCTTCATCAACGGGAGCATCTTCTCGCTGCTGAAGATCTCTTCCTTCGTCACCACCCTGGCCATGCTGATCATCGTACGCGCCATGCTGAACATCATCTCCGACGGGGGTTCGATTTACGTCACCGAGCAGGCCGCCACCGGCACCTACGTCGATTCGGTGGCGGCGCCCTGGCTGCTGGCGCTGGGGCGTTTCCCGAACATTCTCATCTTCGCGATTGTCATCACCGCGTTGATGTGGGTCTTCTATGAAAAGACGGTGTTCGGCCAGCAACTCAAGGCCCTGGGCGGCAGCGAGCGGGTGCTCTCCCTGTTCGGCGTTTCCGTCACCTGGTTCAAGATCCAGGTCTTCGTGGCGGCGGGCTTCATGGTGGGCCTGGCCTCACTGATCAGCCTCGGCCGCTCCGGGGCCGGCACCCTCCGCGCCGGCGAGCAATTTGAACTGGACGCGATCGCCGCCGTCGCGCTGGGCGGTACGCCGTTGACCGGCGGCCATGGCAGCGTGCTGCGGACGGTGGTGGGCGCGTTGACCCTGACGGTGGTCGCCAACGGCCTGACCATCGCCGGAGTCGATCCCTCCTGGAGCCGCGTGGCGCGCGGCTTGCTGTTGATCATCGCCATCGCGATCTCGCTTAACCGGCGCCGCATCGGCGTGGTCAAATGAGAAATTTCAGCTGTCAGGCTGGCAAGGAGGTGCGCATATCCTGAGAAGACACACGCGACAGCGCATGGCCCCGGTCCGGTCAACGGGCCGGGAAAGGCAAGGAGAGCAAAGGAGTTCAAGATGAAACGCATCATCATATTGTTGGGGTTGCTGTTGATCCTGACCGGCGTCGGTGTTGCGGCGCAGGACATGGTCGAGCCGCGTATGGACCTGGTTATCGCGGACCTCGGTCAGCCGGAGACCAACCCCTGGGTGATCAACCGGCACCGCTTCGAGCGTTGCGTGGCGGGATCGCTGGGCGTGACGCTGGACGAGTTCGACGATGAGAACTCCGAAGAGAAGCACGTCAGTCAGGCGGAGTCGATCATCGCGCGTCAGCCGGATGGTCTGATCTTCAACCCCCTGACTTCCCCGGCCGGCACCCAGGTGGCGCGCCTGCTGGAGGAGAACGGGATACCGGGCGTGGCCGTCGGGCGTCTGGTCGTCAGCAACTACGACATGGACTATGAAGGCGAGCATTTCATCGCCCAGGTGACGCAGAACAACGACACCTGGGGCCAGCAGATTGGCCAGGCCACGGTCGACGCCGGCCACAAGAAGGTCGCGATGATCTGGAACCAGAAGGGCGTCACCAGCGCCGAGGAAATCTGGAATGGCGTGCTGAGCGTCCTTGATCAGCATGAGGACATCGAGTTGATCGCGGAAGCCTGGGACCGCCTGAACCGTGAGAACGGCATTCTCTATGCCGAGCAGTTCATCGCGCGCTTCCAGCCAGGCGAGATCGACGCCATCATCGTGCTGGGCGCGGTCGCGGGCCTGGGCAGCCAGTTCGCCGTCGAGCAGGCCGGGCGTGACGACATCTCCATCATCACCACGGACGTCGACGAGCAGGTCGCGCAGTTCATCAGCGAGGGCAAGCTGGGCTTCAGCATCGGCGGCCACTGGATGGTCGGCGGCTTCGGCCTGATTCAGCTCTACGACTACCTGCACGGCTTCCCGGTCGAGAACACCCAGCCGCTCTTCAGCCTGATCGCGGTCGATGCCAGCAACATCGACACCTACGCGGACGGCCTGCTGCAGGGTTGCATCCTCAATGACGAGCAGGTGAAGAACCTCTCCCGCGTCCACAATCCGGACGCCGATCTGCCGGGCTTCATCGACGAATTCTCGAAGAACTGGGAAGAATTCGTCACGGCGGACATGATGGACGAGGACATGGACGAGGACATGGAAGAGGATATGGACGAAGAGATGGCAGAAGAAGAATCAGAAGGGGACGGCTAGAGTAAAGGCCGTAACGCAGGGGGTCGGGGCCACGGACCATCCGCGGCGCCGGCCCCGATTGTGGCGCGCCTTGTCATGGCGCGCCCGTGACTTTTGCGCCGACACACAGGGTCTGCAGGGGGACGGGATGAGACTGTTCGGCTATGCGCCACAGAACGGCGCCGCTGCCGGGGATACCATGCCATTCTGGCACGAGGGTCGCTGGCATCTGTTCTTTTCGCAGCCGCCCCGCGGCGCCTGGGAGTACGTCGAGCGGGCGCGCGTCTCGACCGCGCACCTGGTCTCTGACGACCTGGTGAACTGGGAGGTCCTGCCCGACAGTTTCGGCCCCGGCCCGGACGGCACTTGCGATGGCAACGGCATCTGGACCGGTTCGGTCATCGAGCACGATGGCGTCTACCACTTCTTTTACACCGGCTACAACCGCCACGCGGACTCGCCGCAAAGCATCTGCAAGGCCGTCAGCAGCGACCTGGTCCACTGGCAGAAGGTCGAACACAATCCGCTCTTTGGCCCCGACCCGCGCTGGTACGAGACCGTGGACTGGCGCGATCCCTTCGTCTTGCGTGACCCGGACCCGGCGCAGGAGCGCTTCATGATGCTGATCTCCGCGCGGCTGAAGGACGGCCCGCTTTACCGGCGCGGCTGCGTCGCCGTGGCCGTGTCGCAGGACCTTGAGCACTGGGAAGTGCGCGCCCCCCTCACCGCTCCCATGCTGACCCACTGCCCGGAATGTCCGGAGCTCTTCCAGCTGGGCGACTGGTGGTATCTCGTGCGTTCGCGCTATGACGGCCAGGCGCAGACCTTCTACCGCGTGGCGCCGACGCCGCAGGGGCCCTGGCGCGCGCGCCGTCTGGACACCCTCGACGGCCGCCGCTTTTACGCCGCGAAGTCGGCCGGCGATGGCCGCCGTCGCTTCAGCTTCGCCTGGATCCCCTACCGCAAGCATCACGAAGCCCGCGGCGACTGGGTCTGGGGCGGGCAACTGGGTTCGCCGCACGAATTGCTGTCGCTGGCCGACGGCACGCTGATCACGCGCCTGCCGCCGGAAGTCGCGGCCAGTTACGACGAATCGCTGGCCTGGGCCTGTGGCGACGGCCAGGGCGACTGGCAACGCGCGGGCGCGGACCTCGTCTGCGACGCGGGCGACAGTTACGCCTGGTGCGCGCTGGAGGTCGAAGGGGACGGCGAACTGCTGCTGGATACGACCATTGAGATCGCGTCAGGCACGACCTCCGCCGGCGTGCTGCTGGAGACGCAGGGCGCGGCACTGGAGTCGGGCTACTGGATCGGGATCGAGCCGCTGCAGGGGCGCGTGGTGCTGGACCGCTGGCCCACGCCGATGGACCCGCTGTGGGACAGCCTGGTGCTGGGTGAGCGCCACGGCGTGCAGGTGCGCCAGGAGATCGACGCGCCGCTGGTGACGCGGCCGCTGGCCTTCACGCCGGCGGACGGGCGTTACCGTCTGCAACTGCTGCGCAAGGGCGAACTGGTCGAGTGCTACGTGGCGGAGCAGGTGGTGGCCAGCTACCGCATCTACGAACGCGGCGACTGCGCCCTGGGCCTCTTTGTGCAGGAGGGCGCGGCGCGCTTCCAGGAACCGCGCTTCCTGCGCTGAGGTCTGGCCGAACCGGAAATGGCACAACGCGTCTTGCAGGGAAGGATGGGCAGAAGTGAACGACAACCTTGTTGAGAACATCATGGCTGAAATGGCGGAGAGCGGACTCTACAAGGCAGAGGAAGAGGGAAGCGTGAGGGGCATTCTGTCGAACGCGTACGAGAACGAAGAGCGCGAGTTGCACGACGCCTTGTTCTCAATCCTTATGCGTAAATCTACGAAAGAAGGACTGGCACACATCGTGGTTTTCCATATGTGGGAGCGAGCGAAAGAGTACGGTTGAGCACCGGCCATGAAGGCCCGGAACAGATCGTTTTGGTGGACGCGAAGAATCACAAGGCGAACAACAACATCCGCCGACAGCCACGACTGCAACAGCATTCAGTTTGAGTACATGGGCAGGTACTTGGCACTGGATCGAATCTCTGATCTCCCTTCCCTCGATATCAATTGAAAAAAGCCTGAACTTCATCCTGTAGCGCTGGGGGATTGGGCTTTCTGTGCGCTCAGGGTGGCTCATGCAGAAACACACATCGCCGAAATTCTATTTTTAAATCAACAATTTAGATCTTTGACAACGATCACAGATAAGGTTACATTACCATTGTTCTTGGTGTGAGAGGAAGTTGTAATGGCTTATGAAATCCATCTGTTGCCGGGTCAGTCCATCAACAACTTTGGCCGCGGCGAAGAACTGGAAACCTTCATCGGTACGTTGAAGGCGGGAGAACTTGTGAAGCGTTGCCAGATTCCGCATAGGCATTACAACCGTGACATTGGCTACCAGCGGCTGCCCACCAAGACCCGAGTTAGCTTGTTGGCCAACAGCCTGCTTGCGGGCGAAAAGGGCGAACGTATGGTGGATCTTCCTACTGCCCTACTCCTAAGTGTGCGCGACAGGGCACCACGTCCAAAACTCGATTCAACCGGACGATATGTTCTGACCTTGCCAGAGAATGGCTTGAAGCCATTCTATGTGGTCGATGGTCAACATCGTGTTGAGGCTCTACAGAAGGTCATTGGGGAAGAGGGTGACGGGTTCTGGTTCAACTACAGGATTCCAGCGGTCATATTCTTCGGTGCTGACGAAGCCGTGGAAATGATTCATTTCCATACAGTCAACTCCAACGCGAAGAGCATAAAGGCGGACTTGGACCTTGATCTACTGGAAAGGCGTGCCACAGGAGACAAAAGGTTCTTGGAAAATCTGCCTCGAAAACAGGAGTGGAAGGTTCACGCGCAGAGAATCACAGATCAAGCCGCCAAGCGAGGCGTTTGGGTTGACAGGATACGCTTTCCCAATCAGCCGAAGGGAGCCACAGTAATCACCTCAAACTCTTTCGCTTTCTCACTGAAGCCAGCCCTTGATCAGGTCATTTTCTCTACCCATTCGCCAGACGATCGAGTGAGAATTGTCGATGCCTACTGGCGCGGCGTTGAGAAAGTGCTGCCCGAGTGCTTCCGTGCACCGAAGCGTTACAACATCCAAAAGACGGTCGGAGCTTTCGTTTTGCACGACCTCCTGTCTCTTGTCTTGCAACAGGCAAAAGATGTCGGCAACCCAATCTGCCATCCGGACACTTACGCAGGCATTTTCTGCAAAATCTTGCAGGAATTCCGCGGCGAAAATCTGTTGGGTGAGGGAGCTGTCGGATCTGATTTCTGGAGAGTTGGACCCGAAGGAGCCGCAGGCATTTACAGCAGTGGTTCCGGTCGTCAACGATTGGCGCAACTGATCGGGAAAGCCCTGCAAGAGGAATGGCGACGGCGTTGAGAAGACTCCTTCATAAGGTCGGCGCACTGGCGCTGGTCAGTCACTGTGCAAGATTGGCTGAGGACAATCCCGCAAAAGACGGGCCCGGTGCCAGGCACCGGGCCCGCGAATGACCCTGGAAGGACTCGAACTTTCAACAAATTGATTAAGAGTCAACTGCTCTGCCAGGTAATCTGCTGGCCTGGGTGGAGGGCGGCGGCCTTGAGCGTACGCCGGACCCCGATGAAGAGGTCAGCGACACGGGCGTCGAGGCGGGGTAGAAACAGTGCTGCCCCAAAGATTGAAGTTTAAAAAAAGCGAGTCTGCAACTCTTCGGGCATGGCCTTGCCGGTAAAAGGGTCGGCAAGGTCAGGCAATCGTGGCATGCGATCCATGAAGTAATCTTCAATGGACCACAATTGTGCCCGTGGGTACGAGGAAGCGCCCAGCGTGAGCGAACCGGCACCGGCCAACACAGCACGGGCGTTTTGCAGTTGCCGGCCTTTGAGCGCGCGAAGTGTTATGAAGACACCCAGGGCTGCCTTCTCATGTTCCAGGGTATGCATAAAGTCACGCAGTTGACTGGCATTGAATGAACCTCCCTTTACCTGTGCAAGGATACGGTCCTTGTACTCGGCGGGTTTCAAAATCAGGGTTCCGCGACCGTCAACACCGCTATCGCCTGTCTGTCGGCTGTTGGGCGCGAGACCGGGGATGCGGGAAATGGCCCACTTTTCAAAATCGAAGGGCTTTTCCCGCGCCAGTTTGGATGCACCTTCCATGTCAACAGGTATGCCCATAACCTGGATGGGCATACCTTGAAAACGGACTCGCACAATCAATTCAATGGCAAATGGAGAAACATCTATTCCCATCCAGTGGAGCCCGAGTTCATGCGCGGCAGCGATGGTTGTGCCACAGCCGCAGAACGGGTCGAGAACAACATCCCCTTCTTTGGCAGTAGCGCGAAGGATGCGCTCAAGCAAGGCGACGGGCTTCTGGGTTGGATAACCGATACGTTCCTTGCCGCGGGCCGGACCGATGTCGTCCCAGAGGTCCTGCATGGGTACTCCCAGGGCCTCATCCAGATACTTTTTGTAATAAAAAGGGCCTTTGGGAGTCAATTGTACGAGCAAATCTGACTCGTACATTGTTTCCATATTTTCCGGACTAAAACGCCATGCCCGCGTGATTCCTCTAAAGGTGTATGGACGATTTCCTCCAGTTTCGTTTGTGCAGGGAAGCAGGCGGTATTGGCCCTTCGCATCGACATATTTGTAGTGAGATTTGACGTATGCCTTGTCATACGGAAGATACAGTTCGTTGTAATCCGTCTCCCCAGACCGCGCATACCAGAAAATAGCATCGTGAATGCGTCCCATGTGATGTTTGGGAAGATTGTGAGTGTCTTGTCTCCTTTTCCAAACAATTTCGTTTCGGAAGTTCTCACCGCCGAAAATGGAATCCAGCAAAACTTTCAGGTAATGACTGGCCGTTGGATCGCAATGAAGAAAAATGCTGCCAGTTGGCTTTAGCAAGCGACGCATGGCTGACAGACGCTCAGCCATGTAACTGACGTAGGCCAGCATACCTGTTTCGCCCAGTACCGCGCGCAAACCAACGATAGCTTTGTGAGCAGGATGTGAAACAGCATTGCAAATTTGAGTCACCCGTTGTGCGGCGCCGTGATCCCAGCGCCAGGTGTCGGCGAAGGCCAGGGTCTGTGCCTGTCGTTGCGCCCCGCCATTCCCGTTCTCGGGCCGGAAGAGGATGTTGTAATTCACGTTGCTGTTGAATGGAGGGTCGAGATAGATCAGATCGACACACGCATCAGGCCAATCTTCAATCACCTCAAGGCAATCGCCGTAGTAGAGAGTGTCAGTAAATAAATTCATTTGATTGGCCGATGATGGACAGAATGAACCGCGTGTGTGACCCTGGAAGGACTCGAACCTTCAACAAATTGATTAAGAGTCAACTGCTCTGCCAATTGAGCTACAGGGCCGCCTGAGCGGCGTTACTCTAGCGCGGCGCAAACGCAGATTCAAGGCCTGCCTGCCCCGCGGCACGGCTTGTCATGCCGCGTTGTGGTGTTACACTGATTAAGCCGGCGCCCGTCGCAGCCACGCTTCGCTGACCGCCCGCCGGCGCAAGGGAGACATGCATGGCCCATGAGGCCCGCCCCGTAAAACTGGTTGACCTGCCCATGGTCTCGCGGCTGCTGGAACGCACCGTGCCGCTGGACAGCGAGATGGCCTGTACCGGCACCCTGGACCTGGGGACGGCGGCGCTGGTCTCGCGTTTTCTGCTGCCGCATCGCAACAGCTGCACCCTGCTGGCGCGGCGGACTGGCGCGCAGGTCATCGGCCAGTTCCGCACCGACCAGCCGCAGCGCGCGCGCGTCGTCGCCGTCGCGCCGGGGCACGAGCCGCGCGCCGACAACAGCGCCTGGCTGGCCCTGCTGGACGCCATGACCGTGGCCGCCGGCCGGCGCGGCGCGCACTTCCTCAGCGCGGAGGTCGACGAGCACGAGGCGCTCTTCGAGACGATGCGCGTCGCCGGCTTTTCGATTTACGCGCGCCAGGAGATCTGGCTGCGGCGGCCGGACGAGGTGCCGCGCCTGATGATGGACGCCGTGGAACTGAGCGAGGAACAGGCGCACGACGCCCACGGTATCCAGTTGCTCTACGGCAATATCGTGCCGCGTCTGGTGCAGCCGGTGGCGACGCCGCCCGCGCACAGCATCGGCCTGGTGTATCGCAAGCAGGAGCGCGTTGAGGGCCACGTCGCGGTCTCGCAGGGGCGCAACGGCGTCTACCTGACGCCCTGCCTGCATCCGGACGTCTTCAGCGAGGCGGCCGCTATCCTCAGCGCGGCCATCGACCATGTCCGCCGGCCGCGCGCGCGCCTGCCGGTCTACGTGGCGGTGCGCCGCTACCAGGACTGGCTGGAGGACGCGCTGGTCGACCTGGGCTTCGTGCCCTGGACGCGCCAGGCGGTGATGCTGCGGCATCTCACCGCCGGGGTGCGCCAGCCGGCCTTCGCCCCGCTCGCGCGCAGCCTGAAAGCGGTGCCCGGTTCCATCAAGCCGCCCGCCGCGCCGGCGCTGACGGACCGGCCCTGGGACCCCTTCGACAAGGAGGCGTAGCGATCGCCCGCGAACGTCGCATCACGGACGACATCGACAAACTGCGCGAAATTCTGCCAGCGGAGCTGCAAACGGCCTTCGATGGCCTTGATTCCACCCATGAACTGATCGAAATCGTGCTTGACCTCGGCCGCGTGCCCACGGCGCGCTTCAGCGATGACGAGCAGCGCCTGCTGGAGCGCGAGATCACCCGCGCCGACATCGACGCCATCGACGCCGTGATCGGCGACTTCGATGCCGACAACCGCGCCGGCATGGAACGCACGCTGCACCGCATCTCGGCCATTCGCAACCGGCGCCACACCATCGTGGGCCTGACCTGCCGCGTCGGCCGCGCCGTCTACGGCACCATCGACATCATCCAGGACCTCGTCGAATCCGGCCAGAGCGTGCTCTTGCTGGGGCCGCCCGGCGTGGGCAAGACCACCATGCTGCGCGAGGCGGCGCGGGTGCTGGCGGAGCGGCGCCGCGTGGTCATCGTGGACACCTCCAACGAGATCGGCGGCGACGGCGACGTGCCGCACCCCGCCATCGGCAAGGCGCGGCGCATGCAGGTCTCGCGCCCCGAACGGCAGCACGAGGTGATGATCGAGGCGGTCGAGAACCACAACCCGGAAGTCATCGTCATCGACGAGATCGGCCGCGAACTGGAGGCCATGGCGGCGCGCACCATCGCCGAGCGCGGCGTGCAGCTGATCGGCACCGCGCACGGCAACGCGCTCGAGAACCTGATGCTTAACCCCACCCTCTCCGACCTGGTGGGCGGTATCCAATCGGTCACGCTTTCGGATGACGAGGCGCGGCGCCGCGGCACGCAGAAGACGGTGCTGGAACGGCGCGCGCCGCCGACCTTCGACGTGCTGATCGAGATTCAGGCGCGCCACCGCCTGCTGGTGCGCGAGGACGTGGCCGCTTCCGTCGACGGCATCCTGCGCGGCAACCTGAGGCCGGTCGAACTGCGCAGCCGCAACGAGCTGGGCGCCATCGAGGTGGAGACGCAGCAGCCGGAGATCAGCATGATCGCCGAGCAGCAACGCGCCGACCGTCACCGCCGCCCGCGCAACGGAAGGCGCAGCCGCGAAGAAAGCATGGCGCCGGCCCCGCCGCAGGCCCAGGCGGCCTACAAACCGGCCATGGTCTACGCCTATGGCGTGGCGCGCAACCGCTTGCAGCAGGCGGCGCGGCGGTTGAACCTGCCGGCCCTGCTGACCGACGACATTCGCCAGGCCGCGGCCGTCGTCACCCTGAAAAACTATTACCGGCGCCGGCCGCGGGTGATCGTGGACGCCGAGCGCCGGGGCACGCCGATCTTCGTGCTGCGCGCCAACACCATCACGCAAATGGAGAACTTTTTGCACGATCTCTTTATGCTGGACAAGGCCGAGCCGCGTTACCGTTCCTTCGGCGAAGCGATGAACGAGGCCGAGGAGGCCATCCTGCGCGTGCAGGCCGGCGAGGACGCGGTGGACCTGAGCGCGCGGCCGCAGGAGATCCGCCGGCGCCAGCACCAGATGGCGCAACAGGCGCAACTGCTTTCGCGCAGCTTTGGCCGCGAGCCGCGCCGCCACGTGCAGATCCACCGCGAGGGCTAGCGATGTTTATCAGCATTGAGGGCCTTGACGGCAGCGGCAAGACCACCCAGGCGCAGCGTCTTTTTGAGTGGCTGCTGCGACGCGGCCACGACGCGCTGCTGACGCGCGAGCCGGGCGGCACGCCCATCGGCGAGCAGATCCGCGGCCTGCTGCACGACCTCGACAACACGGCCATGCAGCCCGCCACCGAGTTGCTGCTCTACAACGCCTCGCGCGCGCAACTGGTGGCCGAGGAACTGCGGCCGCAACTGGAACGCGGCGGCATCGCGCTCTGCGACCGCTTCGCCGACTCCACCCTGGCCTATCAGGGTTACGGCCACGGCCAGGACCTCGAGCGCCTGCGGCAGGTGATCGCGGCGGCCACCGGCGGCCTGCAGCCGGACCTGACGATCTTTCTCGATATCGCGCCCCAGGAAGCGCTGGAGCGGCGGCGCATGGCCTCGCTCTTCGGCGACGAGTGGAACCGCCTGGATGACTACGCGATCGCCTTCCACCAGCGCGTCTACGCGGGTTATCGGGAGCTGGCGGCGGCGGAACCGCAGCGCTGGCTCTGCGTGGACGCGCGCCGCTCGATCCTCGAGTTGCAGAAGGAACTGCGCGCGGCCCTGGCCGAACGTCTGCCCGAGCCGCTTTCGCTGGACGTCGACAGCAACTGAGACAGGCCAACCGACACGTGAACGCAAAGGGGCGACCGACAGCGGTCGCCCCTTTTGTGTTGTGAGACCCTGAAGCGGCGTTACTTCAGGTCGACCCTGGCGCCTTCGGCCCCGAGCCTGGTCTTCGCGCTCTCTGTTACCCTGAGCGCGACTACTTCAGGTCGACCTTGGCGCCCTCGGTTTCCAGCTTGGCTTTCGCCTCGCCGGCGGCTTCCTTGCTGATCTGCTCCAGCACGGTGGACGGCGCGCTCTCGACCAGTTCCTTGGCCTCACGCAGGCCGAGGCTGGTCAGGCCGCGCACGGCCTTGATGACGTTGATCTTCTTGGGGCCGATGTCGGCGAGGATGACGTCGAATTCGGTCTGCTCTTCCTCTTCCTCGGCGGCGTCGCCATTGGCGGCGGCGGCCATCATCATCGGCATGCCGGAGGCGGCGGTCACGCCCCACTTCTCTTCCAGCATGGTCTTCAGTTCGGCCGCCTCGAGGATGGTGAGCGCGCTGAGTTCCTCGACCAGTTTTTCCAGTTCAGCCATGGTTTCTGTCCCTTTTCTACAGGCTGTTTCGGACAGCCCTTCCAGTCAGATTTCCTGTGCGCAGGCCGGCCGCTTGATGACGGCCGCGCCCGCTGCGGGCTGCCTCAGGCAGCTTCCTCTTGCTCTTCCGTTTCACTGTTTTCCTGCACGTAGGCCTGCAGGACGTTGACGACGTCGACGGTGGCGGCATTGAGCGTGTTGACGATGCCGGCGGCGGGCTGCAGCACGAGGCCGGCCAGGCTGGCGCGCAATTCGTCCAGCGTGGGCAGACGCGAGAGCGCCTCCACTTCCGCCGGGCCGAGCACGTCGCCGTCCATGATGCCGCCCTTGACGACGAACAGCTCCTCGTAGTCGTCGCGGAAGGCCAGCAGCGTTTTGGCCATGCCGGGCATGTCGCCATTGGCGAAAGCCGTCGCCACCGGGCCCTGCAGCATCTCGTCGGGCACGGGCCAGTCGTTCGCCTGCAGCGCCAGTTTGAAGAGCCGGTTGCGCGTGATGACGTAGCTGGCGTTGTTGGCGCGCAGGCGCTGGCGCAGGTCGTGTAGTTGACCGACGCTGAGGCCGCTGTAGCCGGTGAGGATGAAGCCGCCCGTCTCCTGCAGCAGCTGGCCATAGGCCGCCACGAGCTCTTCCTTTTGCTGTCTGCTGATGGCCAAGCGAGGCTCCTTTCGCTTTGCGGATGGGTTGGCAACAAAACGGGCGACCCGCATGCGCAAGGGCCGCCCGGCAGCTTCGCCTGGGGGATTGTCCTCGCCTCGGCAGGAGATTAAGCGCCCTGGGCGCGCCTGCGGTCTGCGGCAGTCGTTACGTTTGATCGCCGGCGGCTATCATAGCGGCGCGGTGCGGGGAGTCAAGGGTTGCAAGTCCTTCCACCTGGCAGAAAGTTCGCATAGAATGAAGTAATCAGTGCTGGAGTGAACCTGCTGGCCGCGCCCTTGTGTGCGGCCTTGTTGTCCTGGATGAAGGGAATAGCGCGATGAGCGACGACAATCGCAACAACGAAATCAAAGCACAAGAATTCTTCGACGAGAAGTACAAGGAAGCGGGAGAGAGATTCGGCAAAAGGGCTGCCGGCTTGGGATGGCTGCGCCATATCAGGGCGGACATTGGGCGAAGACAGGGAAACGAAACAAAATGGTTCCAGGAAAATATACCAGATTGGTGCAC
>CAXXWG010000031.1:0-105614 GCA_963667305.2 Aggregatilineales bacterium
ACTGATGTACATGGACGGCGCCAACATGAATGCGCTCATGGGCATCGTCAAGCCGGGCGAACTGGGCTTTGACGTCATGCACTACAACCTGCACAAAACCTTCTCCACACCGCACGGCGGCGGCGGCCCGGGCTGCGGCGCCGTCGCGGTCAACGAACGCCTCGCGCCCTTCCTGCCCGGCCCCAACGTGGAGGTGGTCAGCGAAGCCAGGGGCGACGCGCCGGCCCGTTACGGCTTGCGCATGCCGACGCAGTCAATCGGCCGCCTCAAGGCCTTCCATGGCAACTTTGGCATGCACGTGCGCGCCTACGCCTACATCCGCTTCCACGGCGCCCAGGGGATCCGTGAGATCTCCCGCCACGCGGTACTCAACGCCAACTATCTGCGTGCCTCGCTGCAGCGCAGCTACAACATCCCCTATCCCCGCATCTGCGCCCACGAATTCGTCATCGAGGGCCACTTTGAAGGCATCGACGAGGTACATGCGCTGGATATTTCCAAACGCCTGATGGACTACGGCTTTCATCCGCCCACCAACTACTTCCCCCTGATCGTGCCCGAAGCGCTGCTGATCGAACCCACCGAGACCGAGGACAAGGCCACGCTGGATGAATTCATCGAGGCCATGCGACGCATTGCCCGCGAAGCGCGCGAAGACCCCGGCCTCTTGCTCGGCGCGCCGCACACCCTCGACATTTCCAGACTGGACGAGGTGCGCGCCGCGCGCCAGCTAATGCTTTGCTGCGTGCCGATCCCGGACTGGCCCGCCCAGGGTTAATTGCGCAGCTGCCATGGCGTATTTCTGGTTTGTCTCCGCGCCCTTGCCAGGCCACCTCGACTGGGGTGGCCTGTTGCGCACGGCCCAGGCGCTGCGAGCCGGGGGCCACAGGGTCGCCTGGCTCAGTGGGCCGCAGGTCGCGCGCACCCTGGCCCGGGCCGGCCTCGACTTCATCCCCCTGAAGGAGACCGGCTGGCTCTGGCCGCCGCCGCCGCTGCCCGATGTCAGCCAGTTGCCGCCACAGGAAGCGGTCATGCTGCGTTACCGGCGCGCGCTGGATACCTGGCTGAGCGTCGACCGGGTCTCTGCGGCCGCTGAAGAACTCATCGAGCGCGGGCAAAACGGCGACGCACCGGACCTGATCGTCGCCGACCCCTTCCTCAGCGCTGCCGCCTTGGCCGCAGAGGCGCTTGACCTGCCGCTGGTCGTCGGCGGCTGGCCGGCCCAGGCCGAACTCGACGAGGAGCGCCTGCTCGCCGTGCAGAAGACCCTGGGCGCCGACAGCCGTGCGCGCCTGCAACAATTGCTGCAACGATTTTCGCTCCAGGGACTCAATTTCTCCCGCGGCCCAACGCCTTCCGTCCTGAGCCCGCTCTTGCACCTCTGCTTCTTCACCGAAAACTGGTACGCCGAAGAACGCGGCAGCCTGCTGCCGCAAAACGCCTATCTCGGCGGAGCGCCGTCCATCCCGCAGGACGAACCGCCCGACTGGCTGACGGCCATCCCGGCCGATGCGCCCCTGGCGTTGATCACCCTCGGCACCACCTTCACCGGCGATCTGGGCTTCTTCAGTTGGGCGGCCCAGGCCGCGGCTCGCCTCAATCTGATCCCGATCGTCGTCATCGGCTGGCACCCGCTCCCGCCGGAGCGCAAGGCCGAATTAATTGACGCCCTGCCCGCGCGGGCCCGCCTGCTCAACTGGGTCGATTTCCACCACGTCCTGCCGCGAGCGCGCCTGGCCATCCATCACGGCGGCATGGGCACCACCCACGCCGTCCTCGTGCACGGCGTGCCCCAACTGGTGGTGCCCCACGCCGCCGACCAGCGGGCCCAGGCGCGGCGCGTCTCCCAGGCGAAGGTCGGCCTCAACCTCACCGCGCACGACGTACGCAACGGCGCGCTCTTTACCGGCGCGCGCGCCCTGCTCAGTGACGACAAGGTGCAACAAGGCGCCCGCGACCTGGCGACGGAGATGGCCGGCGGCGGCGGGCCGCAACGGGCGGCCGGGCTCTTGCTGGACGCGCTGGCACGCAGCCAGGCGTCATGAGCCCCCCGGCGGGTGACGATTGACATGGCCTTTTCGGGCGCGCTGCTGCGCGAAAAGGCGCTTGAACTGGGCTTCAATCTGGTTGGCATCACCGCCGCGACGCCCTCACCGACCCTTTCTGCATACCAGCGCTGGATCGAGCGCGGCATGCACGGCAGCATGGCCTGGCTGGCGCGACCGGACCGTCAGGCGCGGCGACGTGACCTGAACGTCATTCTGCCCGGCGTGCAGACCCTGCTGGTCGTCGGGCTGGACTACGCCCAGGCACTCAATCTGGAAGCTCTCCTAAACGATCCGCAGCGCGGGCGCATCGCCACCTATGCCTGGGGTATGGACTACCACGATGTGATGGCCGCCCGTCTGGAGCAACTGGCTGCCTGGCTTCAGCGGGAGAGCGGCCAGCGCAGCGATGATCGCGTCTACGTCGACACCGGCGCCATACTGGAGCGCAGCCACGCGCAGCAGGCCGGCCTGGGTTTCTTCGGCAAAAACACCATGCTCATCCACCCGCGCCGCGGCAGCCACTTTTTCATCGGCGAAATCCTGACCAGCCTCGCAGTCGACGACCATGACCGGCCACAGGAGGGCGTCGGCTGCGGCAGTTGCAGCCGTTGCCTCGAGGTCTGCCCCACCGACGCTTTCCCGCGACCCTTCGTGCTGGATGCGCGCCTTTGCATCAGCTACCTGACCATCGAGCACAAGGGCTGGATTGATCACGAATTGCGCGCCCTGACCGGCAACTGGATCTTCGGCTGCGACCTCTGCCAGGACGTCTGCCCCTTCCAGCGCTTCAGCGTCCCCACACACGAAACGGCGCTGCAGCAAGCCGACCCGGAGCGGATCGCGCCGCAACTGACCGATCTGCTTGAGCTGGACGACGAGGGTTTCCAGCGCCGCTGGCACGGGACGCCCCTGCAACGCACAGGCCGTGAACGCCTTGTGCGCAACGCCTGTCTGGCGGCGGCCAACGGCGCTGTCACAGCCGCCATCCCTGCCTTGATTCGGCTGCTGGATTCGGCCAGCCCCCTGCTGCGCGGCCACAGTGCCTGGGCCCTCGCCCGCCTGGACAGTGCTGCCGCGCGTCCAACCTTGCAGTCCCGACTGGCGCGGGAGCGCGACCCGGAAGTTCGCCAGGAACTGGAACTGTCCCTTGCCGGGGCCTGAAATCCGGCCCGGAGCCGTGTAAACTGGGGCGGATTCAGGGAGGTTCACCATGGAAAGCAAGACTTTTCACATCCCGGCCATCAGTTGCGATGGCTGCGTCAATGCCATTCGCAGTGAACTGGGCGAGCTGGAAGGCGTGCAGGTGCTGGCCGCCGATGCCGACAGCCGCAGCGTCACCGTCGCCTGGGAAGCGCCGGCCAGCGAAGTTACGGTCGTGCAATTGTTGACGGAAATCGAGTACCCGCCGGACCCGGCCTGATTCAGTTGCCCAGGCGCAACTTGCGCAGCCGCAACGAATTGCTGACCACGAAGACGCTGGAGAAGGCCATCGCAGCGGCCGCCAGCATGGGCACCAGCGCCCCCAGCATGGCGACCGGGATCAGCACGATGTTGTAGATGAAGGCCCAGAACAGGTTCTGGTAAATCGTGCGCATGGTCGCGCGACCCAGTTGAATGGCGCGCGCCACCGCCAGCGGGTCCGCGCCCGGCAGGGTCAGGTCGGCTGCTTCCATGGCGATGTCCGCCCCGCCGCCAATGGCCATGCCCACGTCTGCATGGGCCAGCGCCGGCGCGTCGTTGATGCCATCACCGACCATCGCCACCCGTTTGCCGCCCCTTTGCAGCGCCTCGATCGCATTGGCCTTGTCCTGCGGCAGCACCTCGGCGCGCACTTCTTCAATCCCAAGTTGCGCCGCGATGGCTTGCGCCGTGTTGCGGTTGTCGCCGGTGAGCATCACCACGTTCAGACCGGCTGCCTGTAAGGCCCTCACGGCGTCCCTTGATTCCGGCCGCAGGGCGTCGGCGATGCCCAGCACACCAATGCCCTGGCCATCCACGGCGACCGCCACCGCCGTCTGACCCTGCTCCTGCAGGACCTGGGCGGACTGCGCCATGTCAGCGTCCAGTGCGACGCCTTCACGTTCCAGCCAGGTCAGGCTGCCCACCAGCACCTGGCGGCCCTCTACCATGGCGCGCACGCCCATGCCCGCTTCCGCCCGAAAAGAGTCGGGTTCGGCCAACGCAAGCTGACGCGCCTGCGCGGCAAGCAGCAGCGATCGCGCCAGGGGATGTTCACTGCCGCGCTCGGCGCTGGCGGCCAGTCGCAAGAGTTCCGCGTCGCTCCAGCCAGGCTGCGCCTGCAGGGCCATCAATTGCGTTTCGCCCAGAGTCAACGTGCCGGTCTTGTCCAGCGCGACCACCTGCAGCCCCTTTGTGTTTTCCAGCGCGGCGCTGTTGCGAAAGAGAATGCCATTCTCCGCGCCCAGCCCGGTACCCACCATGATGGCCGTCGGCGTCGCCAGACCCAACGCGCAGGGGCAGGCGATGACCAGCACCGCCACCGCATGGGTCAGGGCCTGCGCCAGGCCCACCTGGCCGATGGCCAGCCAGGCGACGAAAGTCAGCGTGGCCAGTACCAGCACGATCGGCACAAACACGCCCGAAACGCGGTCCGCCACGCGTTGAATTGGCGCGCGCGAGGCCTGGGCCTCTTCCACCATACGGATAATCTGCGCCAGCGCGCTGTCGGCGCCCAGGCGTCGCGCTTCGATGATGAGACGGCCCTGATGGTTCAGCGTGGCGCCGATGACCTCGTCGCCAGGCGTCTTGTCGACCGGCAGGCTTTCGCCGGTGAGCAGGGACTCATCCACCGCCGAGGCGCCATCCATCACCAGGCCGTCAACCGGAATGCGGCCGCCGGGGCGCACGAGCACCTGATCGCCCGGTTGCAGGGCGCTGACCAGCACGACCCGCTCTTCACCATCGCGCAACAAGGTCGCCTTCTGCGGCGCCAGTTGCATCAGGCGGCGGATCGCCTCGCTGCTGCGGCCGCGGGCCCGCGCCTCCAGCAGCTTGCCCAGGGTGATCAGCGTTAGAATCACGGCCGCCGTCTCAAAGTACTCGCCGGTTTCTGGCAGCAGCCCAGTCAGGGCGGCCACGCTGTAGAGGTAGGCCGCCCCGCTGCCCAGCGTCACGAGCGTGTCCATGTTGGCGCTGCCGTTGCGCAGGGCCCGCCACGCGCCGGCCAGATACTGTCGGCCCAGTACGACGACGACCACCGTCGCCAGCAGCCAGAAGAGCGGCGGCCAGCCGCTCCAGGCCAGCCATGGCGCGAGCCGCGCCAGATCTGGCGCAGCCTGTGACAGATGGCGCGCCATGCTCAGCGCGGCCAGCGGCACGGTAAACACCAACCCGATGCGCAAGAGTCGCATCTGCTGTTGAATTGCGGCTTCGCGCGCTTCCCGTTCGGCATCTTCCGGCAGGGCTTCGTCCTGCAGGTCCAGCACGCCGTAACCGGCTTTTTCAACCGCGCCGACCAGTATTTCCCGTTCCACTCCCTGCGGGCCGGGCAAGACGCTGGCGCGCTCGGTCGCCAGGTTGACGCTGACCTCCTCCACGCCAGGCTGACGCTTTAACGCGCGCTCCACGTTGCGCACGCAGGCGGCGCAGGTCATCCCCGTGACGGGCAGGACAATTTCATTCGTAGCTGTCGCTGCGCTGTTCACCTTGTCAGGCCTTTCCCATTCAATCCAGCGTCATGCCTTCTGGTACAGTTCGACCAGTACGCCGCCGCTGCTCTTCGGATGCACGAAGGCGTAACGCGTGCCGTCCTCGCGTTGCCGCGGGCGCTCGTTGATGAGCTCGATACCGGCATCGTCCAGGCGTTGCATGGCCGCCTCAATGTCGCCTACAGCCAGACAGAGATGGTGCATGCCCTCGCCCCTGGACGCCAGATAACGCGCGATGCCGCTGTCGTCACCCGTCGGCAGGAGCAACTCAATATGCGCGTTCTCCGTCTCCAGAAAGGCCACCTCGACGTCCTCCGCCGCGACGGCCTCCATGCGCTGCAGGTCCAGCCCCAGCGCCCCCTGCCAAAAGCCCAGCGCGGCCTCCATGTCGCTGACGACGATGGCGATGTGGTCGATGGCGATGCGGGCCATGGCTGCTCTCATCCTGTCATATTCTGGCGCAGGGTTATACTACCATTCGCCTTGCAAGAATATTGTATGTGAAACATGGACAGTGCCGAAGACAGCCCCCTGCTGCAATTGACGGACGAGCAGCGCATGCTGCGCGCAACCGTGCGTGACTTCGCGCAACGCGAAATTGCTCCGCTTGCAGCGGACCTGGACGAGACCGGCGCCTATCCCGCCGAAACCCTGCGGCGTATGGGCGCACTGGGGTTGATGGGCATTGAGGTGCCGGAAGCGTACGGCGGCGCCGGCATGGACGCCATGTCCTGCGCCCTCGCTATTCAGGAACTGGCGCGCGTCGATGCCAGCCACAGTACTATCGTCAGCGTCAACAATTCCCTCTACTGCGGCGCCATCCTGTCATTCGGCAATGAGGAACAGAAGCTTGAGTTTCTGGCGCCGGTCGCCAGCGGTCGGCAGACCGGCGCCTACAGCCTCAGCGAGCCGACCTCCGGCAGCGACGCCGGCGCCATGGCCTGCCGCGCCGATCTGAACAGGGACGGCAGCCACTGGCTCATCAACGGGCGCAAGAGCTGGGTGACCAACGGGCCTGTGGCCGAACGCCTGGTTCTCTTCGCCGTCACAGATCCTTCCGCCGGCAATCGCGGCATCACGGCTTTCCTGATCGACGCGGCGCAGCCGGGGCTCACGCGCGGCCGCGTGGAGCCCAAGCTGGGGATCCGCGCCAGCGTCACCTGCGAACTGCACTTTGACAATTTCGCCTGCCCGGTGGCAAACGTACTGGGCGAAGCCGGCGCGGGATTCAGAATCGCCCTGAGCGTGCTGGACGCCGGCCGCATCGGCATCGCCGCCCAGGCGCTGGGCATCGCCGAAGCGGCCTTCGCAGCCAGCGTGGACTGGGCCCGCCAGCGCGAGGCATTCGGCGGTCCCATCGCCCGCTTCCAGTTGATTCAGCAAAAAGTCGCCGATATGAAGCTGCGAATTGAGGCCAGCCGCCTGCTGCTTTACGATGCGGTCGCTGCCAAACAGCGCAGCCGGCAGACGGGCGAGCGCTACACGCTGCAGGCCAGCATGGCCAAACTTCACGCCAGCGAGACCGCAGCCTACGTCACTGACGAAGCCCTGCAAATCCATGGCGGCATGGGTTACAGCCGCGAACTGCCGCTGGAACGCTACTGGCGCGATGCGCGCATCACGCGCATTTATGAGGGCAGCAGCGAAATCCAGCGTCTGGTTATCGCCCGTAAGGTACTGGGAGTGCGCTAATGCGAGCAGCAGTTCTCACGCAACATGGCGGTCCGGAAGCGCTGACCGTCGTCGATGGCCTGCCAGTGCCCGAGCCGGGGCCGGGCGAAGTGCGGCTGCGTATGCGCGCCGCCGCCCTGAACCGTCTTGATCTGGTGGTTCGGGGCGGCTGGCCCGGCCTCAACCTGAACTTTCCGCACGTCATCGCCGCGGACGGCGCCGGCGAGGTCGATCGCTGCGGGCCGGGCGTCACAGGCTGGGAGACGGGCGCGCGCGTCTGCATCAACCCGGGCGTCGTTGCCGATGACGATCCCGCGCAACGCAGTGGCCTCGAAAATCAGGGACGCCTGAAAATCCTCGGTGAGCAGTTGCCCGGCACCGCGGCCGGGTATGCCATCGTCCCGGCGCGCAACCTGCTGGCCTTGCCCGACCACGTCAGCTTCGAGGTGGCGGCGGCCGCCGGCCTCGTTTACGTGACCACCTGGCACTCGCTGATAACGCGCGGCGCCTTGCAGGCGGGCGAGACCGTGCTGATCGTCGGCGCCGGCGGCGGCGTCAACACGGCCAGCATCCAGCTGGCGAAACTGGCCGGCGCGCAGGTGCTGGTCGTCGGCAGCACGGCGGAACGCTGCCAGCTGGCGCTCGAGCTCGGCGCGGACCAGGTGATCAACCGCAATGACACGCCGGACTGGTCGCGCGAGGTCTGGCAGTTGACCGATCGCCGCGGCGTCGACGTCGTGGTCGACAACGTGGGCCAGGCCACCCTGGTCGACAGCCTGCGCGCCGCCCGTCACGGCGGTCGCATCCTGGTGGTGGGCAACACCAGCGGGTTCCGGGTCACCCTGGACCTGCCCCTGCTCTTCATCAAACACCTCAGCATTATTGGCAGCACCATGGGGCCGCATCGCGATTACTGCCAGGTCATGGACCTTGTCTTCAGTGGCACGCTGCGAACGCACGTCGGCGCGATACTTCCGCTGACAGAGGCCCGCGAGGCCTTGCGCCTGCTGGAAGACCACGTGGTGCCGGGAAAAATCGTGCTGCAAATGTGACACGGGGGGAGGCTGTTGGCATGGATAACGCCCACAGTGAGACTGAACTGAAGCTTTATTGCCCAAACCTCATGCAGGTACGGCGACGCCTTGAAAGCATGGGCGCGCAACTCAGGGGCGAGCGCGTGCTGGAGCGCAACCTGCGTTATGAGGACGACAGCAACTCCCTGGCCGCGCGCGACATTGTGCTGCGCCTGCGTCAGGACACACGCGCGCGGCTGACTCTCAAAATGCCCGGCGACAGCGCGCCAGGCAGGGACGCCATCCTGCGGCGCTTTGAGGCCGAGATCGAGGTCAGCGACTTCGACACCGCCGCGTTGATCCTTGAGCGCCTCGGTTATCAGGTGCAGCTGCATTACGAGAAATACCGCAGCACATGGGCCCTGGGCACTGCCGAGATTGCGCTGGACGAACTGCCCTGCGGCAATTTTGTCGAAATCGAGGGAGACACAACGCAGATCGAACACGCGGTCATGGCCCTGGCGCTGGAAGCCGCACCGCGTCTGCCCCTCAGCTACGCCGCCATTTTTGAGGAAATTCAGGCCTGGCTGGGTCTGCCGCTGCACGAGCTCAGCTTCGCCGCCTTCGCCAACATCGCCCTGCCGCCCGGCTTTTACGATGATCTGGCGACACAATACGGGACCCATGGCTAAACGCCGTTCGCGCCATGCCCTGCCGGCCCTGCTGATGCTGCTGGTCCAGGTGGGCGCCCTCTTGAACCTCACCCGCATCCCGGCCGAAATCCTGCCGCAACTCAGTCTGTTCCTGCCGCTGGAGCTGGTGTTGACCCTGGCGTGGGCATTGATTTTCGCCTGGCTGGCCGTTAACCTGTGGCGCGGGCTGCCGACCCGGTGGCTGTGGCAAGCGCTGCTGCTCTACGTCGTGATTTCTGTGCTGCGCCTGCTTTTTTTCGCGCGCGCAGACTATGTTCAGGGCCGAATGCCCATCCTTTTGCTCGTCCTGTATCGCTACCGGACCGCGAGCCAACGGAAGCCGGGGACATGACTTCCAATCCTGAAGGCAAAACCGGCATCGATCTCTTGCGCCGGCGCCGCGCGCAAGGCCAGCTGGGTGGCGGTGAAGATCGCATCCGCCGCCAGCACGAATCCGGCCGACAGACCGCCCGCGAGCGTCTCGACATCCTGCTCGATCCCGGCAGCTTTCGCGAACTGGACGCCTTTGCCGAGCACCGCAGCACGGATTTCGGCATGCGCGACCGGCGCACCCCCGGCGACAGCGTGGTCACCGGCTGGGGCACCATCGACGGTCGTCTGGTCTACGTCTTCTCCCAGGACTTCACCGTCATCGGCGGCACCCTGAGCGAGGCCCACGCGGCCAAAATCGTCAAGATTATGGACAAGGCGATGAAGGTCGGCGCGCCGGTCATCGGTCTCAACGACAGCGGCGGCGCGCGCATTCAGGAAGGTGTCGACAGCCTCGGCGGTTACGGGGAGATCTTCCTGCGCAACACCCTTGCCAGCGGCGTCATTCCGCAGATCAGCGTCATCATGGGGCCCTGCGCCGGCGGGGCAGTCTACAGCCCCGCGCTGACCGACTTCACCATCATGGTGCGGGATACCAGTTACATGTTTATCACCGGCCCGGATGTCGTGCGCCAGGTGCTGAACGAAGACGTCAGCTTCGATGAACTGGGCGGGGCGGCGGTACACGCCTCCCGCAGCGGCGTCTGCCACCTGGTCGGCCAGGACGAGACCCACGCCTTGCTGATGGTGCGTGAACTGCTGGGCTATTTGCCGCAGAACAACATGGAAGACGCGCCCTTCGTCGCCAGCAGTGACGACCCCCTGCGCGCGGATACGGCCCTCGACAGCATCGTGCCGGTGGACGCCAATCGACCCTACGACATGAAGGACATCATCCACCGCGTTGTGGATGACGGCCTGTTCTACGAGACCCAGCAGGACTACGCCGCCAACATCATCTGCGGCTTCGCGCACCTGGGCGGCTTCAGCGTCGGCATCGTCGCCAACCAGCCCATGGTGCTGGCCGGCGTGCTGGATATCAACGCCAGCGAGAAAGCCGCCCGCTTCGTGCGCACTTGCGACGCCTTCAATGTGCCCCTCGTGACCTTTGTCGACGTGCCCGGCTATCTGCCCGGCACCGACCAGGAACACAGCGGCATCATCACCTCCGGCGCCAAACTGCTCTTCGCCTATTGCGAGGCGACCGTGCCCAAACTGGCCGTCACCACGCGCAAGGCCTATGGCGGCGCCTACCTCGTGATGAGCAGCAGCCACCTTCGCGGCGACCTCAACCTGGCCTGGCCCAGCGCCGAGATTGCCGTCATGGGGCCGGAAGGCGCGGTCGAAATCATCCACCGGCGGGAGCTGGAGGCAGCCGACGATCCGGCGCGACGCAAGGCCGATCTTGCGGCCGACTATCGCAGCCGCTTCGCCAGCCCCTACGTCGCCGCCGCGCGCGGCTTCATCGATGACATCATCGAGCCCTCCCAGACTCGCCCGCGTCTCATCAATGCCCTGCAGGTGCTGCAAAACAAGCGCGACTCCAACCCGCCGCGCAAGCATGGCAACATCCCGCTTTAGTCAGGCAGAAGCCATGGCCGAACAGACCAACATCAACAAGGTGCTTATCGCCAACCGTGGCGAAATTGCCGTGCGCATCATCCGCACCTGTCGCGACCTGGGCATCCCCACCGTGGCCGTCTGGTCCGATGCCGACCGCACCGCCCTGCACGTGCGCTTCGCCGACGAGGCAGTGCACATCGGGGAACCGGCGCCCGCCAACAGTTACCTGCGCATGGACGCGCTCATTGAGGCCGCGCGCCGCACCGGCGCCGATGCCATCCACCCTGGCTACGGTTTCCTCGCCGAGAACGCGGACTTCGCGCAGCAGGTGCTGGACGAGGGCCTGGTATGGATCGGGCCGCCGCCTGCGGCAATCGCCACCATGGGCGACAAGCAGGCCGCGCGCAGCGCCGTCACGCGCCACGGCGTGCCGCTGATTCCCGGCAGCGAGGCCGGCCTGCGCGATGAAGATCTGGGCGCCGAAGCCGAACGTATCGGCTACCCCCTGATGGTCAAGGCCGTCGCCGGGGGAGGCGGCAAGGGCATGCGCAAGGTGTTGCGGGCCGAGGACTTTGAGGACTCTCTTGCCACCGCCCGCCGCGAAGCCGGCAGCGCCTTTGGCAACGGCGACGTGTACATCGAAAAACTGCTGACCGGCGCGCGTCACATCGAGTTTCAGATCCTCGCCGACACGCACGGCCACACCATTCACCTGGGCGAGCGCGAGTGCTCGATTCAACGGCGTCACCAGAAGCTGGTCGAAGAGGCGCCCTCGGTCTTTATGGACGCGGACCTGCGCGAACGCATGGGGGCCATGGCCATCGCCGCCGCGCGTTCGGTCGGCTACGTCAATGCCGGCACCATCGAGTGCATGGTCGATCGCCAGCGAAACTTTTACTTTCTGGAGATGAATACGCGCCTGCAGGTCGAACATCCGGTGACGGAGTTGATCACCGGCATTGACCTGGTGCGCGAGCAAATTCGCATCGCCCGCGGCCGCCCGATGACGCGCGAAGAGAACCTGTTCACGCCCTATGGCCACGCCATCGAGTGTCGCATCAACGCCGAAGACCCCTACATGAATTTCATCCCCTCGACCGGCCGCATCAGCACACTTATCACGCCGACCGGCCCCGGCGTGCGCGTGGACAGCGGCGTGTACGCCGGCTTTGAGATCACGCCCTGGTACGACAGCATGATCGCCAAGCTGATTTGCTGGGGCGAGGACCGCGCCGAGGCCATGCTGCGCATGCGCCGTGCCCTCGGCGAATACACCATCATGGGCCTCAAACACAACATCCCCTTCCATCTCAACCTGCTCAACAGCTTCAGCTTCATCGCCGGCCGCATCGACACCGGTTTCGTCGACGAGCGCTTCAACATGAAGACCTATGATCGCAGCCCCACGCGCAACGAGACCGAGACGGCGGCCATCGCCGCCACGCTCTTCGCCCATCGCCGTCGACAGCTGGCGGCGCAGGTCGTCACCGCGCCCGAGCGCGATACCAGCAACTGGAAGTGGGTCGGCCGCTGGGAACGAATGCAGCGATGAAGTACGTCACCGAGGTCAACGGCCAACGCTTCGAAATCGAGGTCGGCAACGAAGGTCAGCTGCTGGTCAACGGCGAGCCGCGCCAGGTCGATTTTCTTTCGCTGGGCCCCTCGCTGTATTCGATCATCATGAACAACCGCTCGTTGCAGGTGGTCATCGACGGCGAACGCGGCCGCTTTGACGTGCTCATGAACGGCCACCTCTACGAATCCACGGTGCTGGACGAGCACGCCATGATGCTGGCCCAGCGCAGTGGCGACCTGTTGAAGCGTTCCGGTGACCTCAGCGCGCCCATGCCGGGCCTGATCGTGCAGGTGCCCGTCGCAAGCGGTCAGTCGGTCAATGCAGGCGACACCCTGGTCATCCTTGAATCCATGAAGATGCAGAATGAACTGCAGGCGCCCGTCGGCGGCACGGTCGAGAGCATCAATTGCCACGAGGGCCAGACGGTCGACAAGGGCGATCTGTTGATCGTCGTGCGCCCGCCGGACGACTGAGCCGGTCGCCTGGCGCACGACTCTCATGTCCCTGCCCTACTGGTTAAGCGCCAGCCTCACGCCCCTGCCCGGCCTTCTGCTGGTGTATGCAGGGCTTGGCATCCCCTGGGCGCTGGTCATTTTGCCCCGCGCCGCCTGGGCCTCGCGTGCCAGCGTGATCGCGCTTGCCGCCGCGTTCGGGCCGCTGCTGCTCACCCTCTGGATGCTGCCTCTCGGCATGGCCGGTCGCCTGCAACTGGAACCCGTGCTCGCGGGCGTCCTCGCCATGGCATTCATCGGCCTTGTGCTGGCCTGGCGCAAGGGTCGCCAACCGGTCCCCGCCAGGGTCGCGTCTGCTGTGTTGACCGGCCTCGAGAAACTCCTGCTGGTCCTGATCGTGCTGGCCCTGCTGCCGCGCCTGTACAGCATCGCCTGGTGGCCCTTCACCGCCTATGACGCGCTATGGGTCTATGGCTTCGAAGGGCGTCTCTACACCCTGACCGGCGCGATCCCGGCCAGCATCGGCTACTACCCGCAATTTTTGCCGCTGCAGTACACCTGGGCGCAGTTGCTGGCCGGCGGCGTCGACGATCACGCGGCGCGCGCCGTGCTCTTTTTCACTCACCTCGCTTGCGCACTGGCGGTCTACCTGGCGGGCACGCGGCTCTTCAGCCGTCGTGTCGGCATCATCGCCGCCGCGCTCTGGACCCTTTATCCGCACAGCGGCGAGTGGGCGCGCTTCGGCGACCTCGAAATCGTGCTCACCATGCTCTTCACCCTGGCGGCGACCTTCTTTTTGCAGGCCTGGACGGACGAGCGGCAGCGCCATCGCCACGCCGTCATCGCCGGCCTGTTGCTGGGAACTGCATTGTGGACCAAACCCACGGCGGGCGCTTTCATCCTTGGGATGGCCCTGCTGCTGGCCCTTGAGCTCTGGCGCGTCCGCGGAGACTGGCGCGCATTCCGACCGCGCTTTACGGTCGCACTGCTGACGATTCTGGCCTGCCTGCCCCACGGCCTGGTCTGGTACCTGCGCAATCTGGCTTTGGGGCACAACGCCATCGACTTCCCGGACGCGCTCTGGCTGGAGCGCGCAGCGCGCAGCGGCGCAGAATTCGGCTGGCCGCTGCTGGCCCTGGCCTGCCTCTTGCTTGCCCTGGGCAGGGCTCCCTTCACCAGTCGCATCCGCGCGCGCCAACTGATCGCCGCTCTTGCCTTGATCGCAATTGCGCTGCTGCCCACCATTCCCGGCCAGTGGCAACTGGATGGTCTGGCGGCGATCTTTCCCGCCCGTCGGCTGGTAGCGTATGAGTGGGCCCTGCTGGCCGCAGGTGCATTGCTGCTCTGGCGCAATCTGCGACCCCTGCTGCCGCGGTCCGGCCCGGCTCGCGCTGCGATCGCCACCTGCGCCTGGGCGCTGGCGCTGGCACTCCCATGGTTCGTCACCTGGCTCTGGTCCTACAGCTACCACTACCGCCTGTCCTTCGCCATCGTCCCGCTGCTGATTCTCCCCTGCGCCCTGGCGTTGAATCACTGGCTGGACCCGGCGCGCCTGCGCCGCTGGTCTGCCCGGACACGCATACCGGGTACGATCGCGCTGTGCTGCCTTGCCCTTCCCGGCATCACCAGCACGCTTGTCGATCCGGCCATCGGCAGCGACTGGCTGCACACGGGTCGCTATAAAGACGACAGGGCGAAGCTTGCCTCCGGCAACGAGGCGCTATCGCGCCTGGTTTTTCTGTTGGAGCTCCAGCAAGAGAGACACCCGGACGAAGACTTGGTCGTTGTGGCTCCGGGCGTGCGGCGCCTGCCTTTCTTTTTTCCTCTTGATGACATTCGCATCGATGCGAACCCGACGCGGCTACAGGAACTGGAAGGCGTGGGTTTCTATGTCGACAGTGTGTCTGAAAATCCGCTGCAGTGGGATGACAACGCGCCTGGTAGAAACCAGGTACTGGGCGCCCTGGCGTTGGCTGGTTCCCGGATGGACAACGTAATGCGCCGTCGCGGCATTAACGGTGACGGCAATTTCCACTATTCCCTCTACGCCGTGGATGCAGCACTAAGGTTTCAGCCGCCACCGGCGGACCGCCAAACGCCGCAGGCCGTCGTCTTCGCTGACTTCGCCCGTTTTCGGGGCCACACCCTGGAAGACGCCCGTTTCTGGCCTGGACGAGAGTTGATCCTGGAATTGTATTGGGAAACGACGGGCATCGCGAAGCGGGACTATTCCTTCTTCGTACACCTGCGCGACGGCGAGGGCGACCTGATCGCCAACTGGGATGGTCCGGTCGGGCTGGATGCGGCAGGTCGCTATTACTCAACCCTTCTCTGGGATAAGGGCGAGTTCATCCGTCACGAACGCCTGCTGCGTCTTCCACAGGACATCGACGCCACTGCAGTGGAAAACCCCGGTCTGTGGATCGGCATCTACGACTGGCGCAGTGGTCAACGTCTGCCCCTCACCCTTGACGGACGACCTGCCGGCGACAGCATTCAACTGGATGAACGCATTGTCTTGCTGGCTGACGCGCCACAGTGATCGCGCCAGTTTGGTCAAAGCTGCAGCAGCGCCTGGGCCAACAACAGACGGGTTTCCCGGCTGGTAAACCGCTCCCACGCGGTCGGAAAAGAGTCCAGCAATTGACCTCGCTCTTCCTCCAGGTCCCGGCGATAGGCGTACAGGAATTCACAGGCCGCGAAGTCCAGCCCCGGCATTAACCCCGGCAACAGCCCTCTGGCGACCGCGATGTCGTTGAGCCGCCCGAGGTGGTCCTGCATCCTTTTGAGTTCCTTGATGTAGTCCTTGACTTCCGGCCCCAGCAGGGCGTCGAAGGTCGACAACGCATAGCGCAGGCGCTTGCATTGAATGCGCAGGGCGTGCAGGCGTTCGCCGTCAGCATCCGCCAGGTGGGGGCCGTAGGCGAGAACACGCGTCAATCGCTGTTGCACCAGCAGCGGCAAAATGTGACGGGCCTGCCGCGCGACTATCCTGCCCGGCCTGCTCCTGGAAACGCCGGCGCCAGGAGTGACCAGAAAATCCGTGTAGTCAAGCAGGAAATGTTCCCAGGAGTCGCTGTAAAGCGCAAACAGTAACTTGCCGCGCAATCCCGTCCTTTGCCTGTCCAGCGCCACCAGGCTCTGTTGCAAATCAGGGGAGTCGCTGCGGTCCAGCGCAACCAGGTCCTCGCGCAGCACGTCCAGATCGCGCACGGGGCCCGATGCGCGCATGACGCTGCGCATGGCGTCGTTGTGGCGTCGAATGACCCGCGTCCGGTACCAGGGCCGCAGCAGGCGCATAACACTGCGAGACTTGCGCATGGCGACGCGCAACTGGTGCAGGTCTTCAATGTCCGCGCCGCTGCGGCTGCCTTCCTCGTGCGCCAGCACGTTGCGGAATTCCTGCAGCAAGACCTTGCGCCCGGCTTCGCCAACCGGATCATCCGGTTGCAACGTTCCGACGCTGGCCGTCAGACGTTCCTCCAGTTCCCTGCGCAGTTCCTGCCCGCCGATCAAGGCCCGATGATTCCACTTCTGCCAGTCCTGACCCCAGTATAGCCCTTCCTGGCAATGTAGGGGCGCGGCGCCACGCTATACTGCATATCGCACACGCGCCGGCAATTGCCGCCGGCAGGCCTGAAAGGATGCCATGAAAGCGGGCAGCATTGAAAACCGGGTCGCCCTCGTGACGGGCGCTTCCAGCGGCATCGGCCGGGCCACGACGCTGGCCCTGCTTGGCGCCGGATTTCACGTCATTGGCATGGCGCGCAATCCGGACCGTCTGGCGCAACTTGAGGCCGACGCGCGCGAGTTCCCTGGTGATTTGCTGGTCATAACTGGCGACGTGACCAGGCAGCGGGATGTCGCGCGCGTCGTCGCAGAGGGCGTCGACCGCTTCGGACACCTGGATATTCTGGTCGCCAACGCCGGCGTAGGGCTGCGGGGCGAATTCGTCAGCGTGGAATGGGCCGCGCTGGAAAGCCTGTTGCGCACCAACATCGACGGCGTGCTGCACAGTGTGCGCGCCGCCGTGCCCGCCATGCGCGATGGCGGCGGCGGACACATCATCACCATTTCGTCGGTGGCGGCCCCGCTGATCGTGCCCTACAGCGCCGCCTACGCCGCCAGCAAGGCCTTCCTGAGCAGCATGGCGCATTCCCTGCGGCTTGAACTGGAAGAAGAGGGCATTCTGGTGACGGACATGCTGATCGGGCGCACGGCGACCGAATTTGACACGCGTCGTCTCGGCGCCGGCGCGCGCGAGGCGGGCAGCAGCCTGCCGGTGATGCCGGCGGAAGAAGTGGCCCGGGGCGTGTTGCGCGTCATCCGCCGGCCGCGCCCTTCCGTCACCCTGCGCCTCTTCGACCGCCTTGTCCTGCTGCTCGGGCGTCTGGCGCCGGACATGCTGGGCCGCATGGCGCGGCGCCAGTATCGCTAGCGCGGCGCGCATGGCCACCAAACTCAATGCGGCCCGCCTGCTGCAGCAGCGTCGAATCCCCTTCACTCTCCTGCGCTACGACAGCGATGACTTTCATGATGCCGCAGCCGTGGCCGGCCGGCTTGGCGTCCCGGCGGCCCAGGTCTACAAGACCCTGGTGCTCGAAGCAGCGACGGGCGGCAAACCCGCGCTGGCGCTCATCGCCGCCGACCGCGCCCTGGACCTGAAGCGTCTGGCTGCGCTGGGCGGGCAACGCAAGCTGCGTCTGGCTGCGCGTGATCGCGCCGAAAAACTGACAGGGATGCAGATTGGCGGCATCAGCGCCCTGGCCCTGGTACACCGTCGCTGGCCGGTCTGGCTGGATGAAAGGGCATGCGAGCACGAAGAACTGCTCCTCAGCGCCGGCGAGCGCGGTCAGCAACTGCGCCTGGCCACGGCATTGCTCATTCAGTTGACCGCAGCGCGCGTGGCGGCCATCAGCCGGTCGCGGGACTGATTCGCCTCACCGGGCAGGACGTGCAGCGCATTTGTTATCCGGTTGATTAACGCGACAGGATGTGCGCCAGATCAAAGTACCAGTCGCTCATGTGGCGCTCGTTGACAACCACCTCGTCCAGCGGGACCTGATGAATTTCGCGGCCCTGCATACCCAGCATCACACCACTCTGTCCGTCTTGCAGGGCCTCCAGCGCGCGCATGCCCAGGATGGAGGCCAGGCGTCGGTCAAAGGCCGACGGGCGCCCGCCGCGTTGCATGTGTCCCAGAATCGACAGCCGGATCTCAAAGCCCACCCGCGGGTGGGATTCGAGGTACTCGGCCAGTTTCGTGGTGGAGACCGACGCGCCTTCTGCAATGACGGCGATGGCGTGCGACTTGCCCCGCGTGTAGGAATCGATCAGCGAGTCGGCGATCTCCTCCATGGTGGCCTCGCGCTCGGGCGTGACCACGATCTCCGCGCCGCCGAGAATGCTGCTCATCAGCGCCAGATAGCCGGTGTTGCGGCCCATCACCTCGACGAGAAAGGCGCGCTGGTGTGAAGTGGCCGTGTCGCGGATGCGGTCCAGCGCATCGATGATGGTGTTTAGCGCCGTGTCGACGCCTATGCTCATGTCCGTGCCCCAGATGTCGTTGTCGATGCTGCCGGGCACGCCCACTACCCTGAAGCCGAGCTTGTGCAGCGCCAGGGCCCCTGCCATGCTGCCGCCGCCGCCAATCACCACCAGGCCTTCAATGCCCGCCTCATTCAGCCGACGCAGGGCTTTCCCTTGACCGGCCAGGGTGCGAAATTCTTCTTCGCGGGCCGTCTGCAGGACGGTGCCGCCCCGCTGCAAAATGCCGCTGACGGCCACGCTGTCCAGGGGCTGAAAGTCGCCGTTGAGACAGCCACTGAAGGCCTGGCGCACGCCCAGCACCTCGATCCCGAACTCAAGCGCCGTCCGCACCACCGCGCGAATGGCTGCATTCATGCCGGGAGCATCGCCACCGCTGGTCATCACTGCGATGCGCTTCATTGCCGTGAATTCCTTTCTGAAGTGAGTTGACGGCCGGTTGCGCTTCAGTCCCGCCGGCCGGCCGTCGTATCTGTCTGCTCCAGGCTCAGGTTTTCCGCGCCAACAATTCCCTGCAAGGTGTCAATCATCTCTTCGCAAACGCCTACGCCCGTTTCGAAGTCCATTTGCAAGGCTTGCTCACCGGAATCCACGACGATACAGAAACTGTCCTCGCCCGGCCAGGAACTGATGGTGTTGACGATGCGCTCCAGGCGTCGCCGGTCGCGCCGGGCGTCGTCGCTGCGCGCCAGACGCACGGTCAGCAGGCGCGAGTCAACTGCATCCGGCGTTGCTGCCGGCCCAGGGTCAGATGCGGTCCGATCGTCAGGGTCCTGTTCGGGTCCCGCCTGGCCTTGCTGCGCCGCCTTCGGGACTGCCACGTCGGATTCCGGCGCGACCCCTTCGCTGGCCGGCGCGACGGGGCCTGCAGCCGGGTCCGCCGGGGTCTCGTCCGCTGCTGCAAAGGCCTCGTCTGGTGATGGAGCCAGTTCAGATGGTGGCGCGAAGTCCTCCACAGGCGGAGGCACAAGGTCATCGGGCGCCGGAGGCTGTGATTCCAGGGGCGCACCCATGTCCCCGTCCTGAATCTCCAGCACGGTAAAGTTGTCCTTTACCTCGTCCGCGATGACCTGCGGCGCCCCGCGGGAACTGTCCAGCTTGCCGCGCACGTGAATCACGCGCCCCTGCCCCACCAGTTCCTGACACTGCTTCCAGGTGCGGGGGAAAATCGTCACGTCGATCGTGGCCGCCGATTTGCGCCAGTCCTCCAGTTGCGCGATGCACATGCGTTCGCCCCGTTTGGTGAGCAGGGTGCGCATGCCGACGACTTCCCCGGCGACGATGACCGGGCGGTCGTGGAGCCCCAGGCCCTCCGCCAGCAGTTCGCTGATATCGCGCGTGCCGGCCTGCTGCAGCGCACTGCGAAAACGGTCTACCGGGCGCCCGCTGAGGTAAATCCCCAGCAGTTCCCGCTCCTGTTCCAGCAATTCCCGGTCGCTGAGGACGCTGTGCTCCGGCAGGTTGCCCAGCATCTCGTCGGACATCCCGGCCTGCTCGCCAAAAAGGTTCGTCTGGCCAACTTCGCGGTCGCGATGCCAGCGCGCGCTGAAGCCCAGCAGCCGTTCGCTGGCGGCCAGCAATCGACCCCGCTCGCCAAAGGCGCGCAGGGCGCCCACCGTGGCCAGACTCTCCAGCGAACGCCGACCCACCTGACGAAGGTCCACCCGCTTGCAAAATTCCTCCAGGTCCGGAAAACGGCCCTCCCGCTCCCGGGATTCGATGACCTGCTGCAGCGAGCCGGCGCCGGCGCCGCGAATGGCCGCCAGGCCAAAGCGGATGCCGCGTCGACCGCCCTCGTCGGGTTGGATGTCAAAGTCCAGCCGGCTGTGATTGACGTCCGGCGGCAGCACCGGGATGCCCAGACGGCGGCACTCTTCCATGTAGCCTGCGATGCGGTTGGCGTCATCCCGATGCACGCTCAACAGGGCGCACATGTATTCCTCGGGATAGTGGCACTTGAGAAAGGCCGTCTGCAGCGTGATGACGGCGTAATCCGTCGCGTGCGCCTTGTTAAAGCCATAGTTGGCGAAGAAGGCGATGTCGTCAAAGATCTTGCCGGCCACCCCTTCGTCGATGCCGTGCTGCGGCCCGCGTTGCAGGAAAATCTCGCGATGCTTCACGAGATCTTCCTCACGCTTGTAGGAGACTGCCTTGCGCATCGTGTCGCTTTCCGCCAGTTCGTAGCCGAAGAGCCGGGAGGCGATCTCCATGATCTGTTCCTGATACACGATGATGCCGCAGGTCTCCTCAAGCATGGGCTTCAGCGATTCATGGTGGTAGGTGATGTCCTCCTCGCCGCGCAGACGCCGGTTGTAGGTGGCGATGTAGTCCATCGGCCCCGGTCGGTAGAGCGCGATGCCGGCGACGATGTTCTCGAAGCGCCGCGGTCGCATGTCGCGCAACATCTGTTGCATGCCTTCGCTTTCCACCTGAAACATGCCGACCGTCTCCCCGCGCCCCAGCAGGGCGAAGGTGTCGTTCAGCATTCGCGTGGCTTCGTCGTCGCCTTCCACCATCTCGTGCCGGAAGGGAATGTTTTCCATGGTGTAGGCGATGCCCTGATGCTGCAGGATCAGGTCGCAGGCGCGACGCAGGATGGTCAGCGTGGACAGACCCAGGAAATCGATTTTCAGCAGGCCGATCGATTCGCAGGTCTCCATCGTGAATTGTGTCACCGCGCGAATATCGGCGCTGTCGCTGCCGCGCGTCGGCCGGTGCAGCGGAATGGTCTCCACCAGGGGCCGGTCCCCGATGATGATGCCGGCGGCATGCGTCGACACGTGGCGGCTGATGCCCTGCAGCGATTCCGCCGTGCTCAGGATGCGTCGCACTTCCTCGTCGCGGCCGGCCAGGTCCTTGAGTTCGGGCGTCGCCTCCACGTACTCCGGCAGGGGTTTGGGACGGGGCTCCTGCGGAATCAGGCGCGCGATCTGGTTGACCTGGTCCAGCGGAATCTCCAGCGCGCGGCCCACGTCCCTCACCGCCGCCCGCGGCCCCAGCGTGCCGAAGGTGATGATCGCCGCGACCTTGTCCTCGCCGTACTTGCGCGCCGCATAGCTGATCATTTCCGCGCGGCGGTCGTCCGGATAGTCCAGATCGATGTCCGGCATGCTGATGCGGCCGGGATTCAGGAAGCGCTCAAAGATCAGGCCATCGCGAATGGGGTTGATTTCCGTGATGCCCAGACAGTAGGCCGCCAGGCTGCCGGTACCGGAACCGCGCACGTTCCACCAGATGTCCGCTTCGCGCGCGAACTCGCAGAGGTCCCACACGATCAGGAAATAGGTGTCGAAACCCATGTCATGGATCAGGTCCAGTTCATGGGCCAGACGCGCCAGCAGACTGCTGTCCTCCATCGCCCGCTCGCCAAAGCGCCAGCGCAGGCCCTTATCGCAGAGATGCCGCAGCCAGCTCTGCGCGTCATGGCCGGGGGGCACCGGAAAGGCCGGTAACTGGTAACCCTTCATGTCCAGGTCCAGCTGGCACATTTCCGCCGCCAGCAAGGTGTTTTTCAGCGCCTCGCCGTCGTTTATTTCACCGAAGGCTGTCCACATCTCCTGCGCTGACGCCAGGTGGTAGCTGGGGTCCGACATGCGCAGGCGATTCTGTTGCGCCTTTTGCGCCCCGGTCTGGATGCACAGCAGGGTGTCATGCGAGTCGTGGTCGCCCTCCAGCACGTAGTGCACGTCATTGGTGGCCAGCAGCGGCGCGCCCAGACTGTCGCGGTTTTCGACCAGCCATTTGTTGACCTGACGAAGTTCCGCGATGTCGTGTTGCTGCAACTCCAGAAAAAAGTTCTCGCGGCCAAAGACGTCCTGGTGCCAGCCGATGAGTTCGCGCGCAGCCGCCTCCTTGCCTTCCATCAGCAGCGCCGGAATCTCGCCGGCGAGACAGCCGGTGGTCGCGATCAGGCCGTCGGCATGCCCGGCCAGAAACTCGTGGTCAATGCGGGGGTTGTAGTAAAAGCCGTCCAGCTGGGCGGCGGAGGCGATTTGCAGCAGGTTGCGGTAGCCCTGGTCACTGCGCGCCAGCAGCAGCAAATGGGCGGACTTGCGGTCCAGCGCCGGGTCGCGGTCGCGCATGCCCCGCGGGGCCACATAGGCTTCCATGCCGATGACGGGATGAACGCCGCGGGCCTTGCAGGCGCGATAGAAATCGATCGCGCCGAACATCGCCCCGTGGTCGCTGATGGCCAGCGAGCCCATGCCCAGTTCGGCGGCCCGCGCCACCAGATCGTCGATGCGACCCAGCCCGTCCAGCAGCGAAAACTGGCTGTGGACGTGCAGATGCACGAAGTCTCTGTCGGCCATGGCGCTCCCGTATTGCCGGTCGCGCGCGAGTATACCATGCGGGCCCGTCGTACCCGGCTCGCCTTGACCGTCCCGGGGCTTTCCGGCAGAGTCGCGCCATTACGGTTGAGGAACAGGGGAATGCCCGAGCTGCCGGAAGTCGAAATGGTCGCCCGTGGCCTGCGCGCGCCATTGACGGGGCGCCGCGTTCAGGGTCTGTGGAGCGACTGGCCCCGCGTGATGCACAGCCCGCCGGCGGAGGAATTCGCCGCCCGCGTCGACGGTCAGGTCTTCCGCGCTGTAAGCCGACGCGGCAAGTTTCTGCTCTGTACGCTGGACAGTGAAACGCTCATCGTGCATTTGCGCATGACCGGCCGACTTTACGTGGTTGCCGATGAAGACCAGGTCGAGGCCGATCGCTGGGTGCACTTCCGCCTGCAACTGGATGAGGGTCTGCAACTGCGTTTCTCGGACGCGCGCAAGTTCGGTCGCGTCTGGCTGACGGCGGACCCGGCCACCGTCACCGGGGCGCTGGGCCCGGAACCGCTGTCGCGTCTGTTCACTTCGCGCTGGCTGCGTAAACGCCTGCAGGACCGCAGTCGCGCCATCAAGCCCCTGCTGCTCGACCAGGGTTTCCTCGCCGGCGTTGGCAACATCTACGCCGACGAGGCGCTCAACCGCGCCCGCATACACCCCCTGCGTCCGGCCAACAACCTGAGCGAGGCCGAGGCGCGTGCGCTTCACCGCGCCCTGCGCGCGGCACTGCGCGCCGGCATTAAACACGAAGGCGCCAGTATCAACTGGTATCGCAAGCCGGATGGTTCGCGCGGTGAGTCGCAGAGCCACTTTCGCGTCTATGGCCGCGCTGGCGAGCCCTGCCCGCGCTGCGCTTGGCCGGTGGTCAAGACAGTGGTGGCGCAGCGCGGCACGCACTTTTGTCCGCGCTGTCAGCCGCCGCCCTGAACTGGCTCAAACGCCGGCGCTGCCACCTTCAGCCTGCCCGCATCATCCCGCTGCAGGCGACCGGCGGGGCGCTGCGGGTCATGCGGGAAAAAGAGCAGGGCCTCGCGCGCCAGCGCCCAGGCCTGCCAGCGCCGTTTGGTCTCCAGCGTGATCAGCGGCTCGACGTCATAGGCCGTCATCCAGCCCAGGCGCTCAAAATGCAGGGCGTAGGTCGCCAAATCCGCCAGCTGCATGCCGACCTGTCCCCCGCTTTCCATCACCACGCTCATGTGACCCGGCGTATGGCCGGGTGTCACCACCCCGCGCAGGCCCGGCGCCAGATCGCAGTCGCCATCCAGCAGCCGCAACTGGCCGCTGACGCGCAGGGGCTCGAAGTTGTCGGCCACGTAGGTCGCGCGCGTGCGTTCATTGGGGCGACAGGCGTCCTCGTATTCGCGGCGCTGCACCACGTATTCCGCGTTGGGAAAGACCGCCACGACCTCGCCATTTTCAGCAATACGCGTGTTGCCGGCGCAATGGTCGGCGTGCAGATGGGTGTTGATGACCAGATCGACGTCGCCAGGCGCAAGCCCGAGGCTCGCCAGGCCGCCGCACAAATCGCCAAATGGCCGCGTCAGGTGCAACTGGCCTTGTACTTTTTCCGGCAGCCTGTGGCCGTAGCCGCTGTCAATCACGATGTTGCGCCCCGCCGTTTGCAGCAGCAGGCAGTTGCTGGTCATCGGCACCAGCATATCCTCAGTTGGCGTCATGTGGCGCGACCAGAGGGCGCGCGGCACCAGACCAAAGGGGCCGCCCGGATCGACCAGATAGTGGCTTTCCTGAATGAGGTGGACCTGGATGTCGCCGATTTGCAGCATCGTCGGGCCGGTCAACTGGCCCGGCTACGCGCGCGCTGCACCTGGCGGTCCTGTTTCATGTGACATTGCTTGTACTTGCGGCCGCTGCCGCACCAGCAAGGCGCGTTGCGCCCCAACTTTTGCTTCGCTGTTTTGCGCACCGGCTCCGGCCGGGCCTTCGCCGAGCCGTTTTCGACGCCGGGCCGCCAGGCGCGGATGTTGCGGCGCAGGGGCTGCTGTTGGGCGGCCTGAACGCGAATGTTGAGCAAGTCGTAGGCCGCGCGGTCGCGGATCTGGTCCTGCATCTCCTCCCACATCGAAAAGGCCTCGCGCTGGTACTCGACCAGCGGGTCGCGCTGGGCGATGGCCATCAGGCCGATGCCTTCGCGCAGGATGTCGAGGTCGGTCAGATGCCGGCGCCAGAAGTGGTCCATGGTGTTGAGCAGCACCAGGCGCTCCGCGCGGGGCATCAACTCCGGGCCCAGTTCGGCGGTCTTTCGTTCGTAGGCTTCGGCACAGGCCTGAACCAGTTTTTCTTCCAGCGCCTCGGGGTCCAGGTCGCGCAGGACCTCCGGCGTGATGTGTTCGGGCACCGGGAAAATGGTGAAAAGCTGGCGGTGCAGGGTCTCGGCGTCCATGACGGCCTGTTCCGCATCCCCGCCTTCGTATTCATCCAGCAGTTCCAGAACGGCGGACTCAAGGTTCTCAAGGTAGGTCTCGCGCAGATCGTCAACGCGCAGAATCTCCGCCCGCTGCCCGTAGATGCGCTCGCGCTGCCTGTTGACGACGTCGTCGTAATCAAGCACGCGCTTGCGCAGGTCAAAGTTGTGGCCTTCCACCCGCACCTGCGCCTGGGCGATCGACTTGCTGATGATGCCATGCTCGATCGGCTCGTCTTCAGGCATGTTGAAGCGCTGCATAAAGCCCTTCACGCGGTCGCCCTGAAAGCGCTGCATGAGTTCGTCTTCAAGGCTCAGGTAAAAACGGGAACGGCCGGGATCGCCCTGACGACCCGAACGGCCGCGCAACTGGTTGTCGATGCGCCGCGCCTCGTGGCGCTCGGTGCCCACCACATAGAGACCGCCGCAGGCAAGCACGTGCTCCCGGTCACTGGCGCAGGACTGTTCGGCTTCCTGCAAGGCTGCCTGCCATTGCTCCTCGCCGGCCGCGGTGATTTCGATGCCCTTGCGCCGCAGGTCCTCGCGCGCGTACCCCTCCGGGTTGCCGCCCAGCAGAATGTCAACGCCGCGGCCGGCCATGTTGGTCGCTATGGTCACCGCGCCGGAACGCCCGGCCTGGGCGATGATGCTGGCCTCGCGTTCATGCTGGCGCGCGTTCAGCACCTCGTGGCGAATGCCGGCCTTCGTCATCAGCTTGCTCAGTCGCTCCGAGGTCTCGATCGACACCGTGCCGACCAGCACCGGTTGTCCCGCCTCCTGCCGCTGCCGGATATCCGCGACGACCGCGGCAAACTTGGCCGCCTCGTTCACGTAAATCAGGTCTTCCTGGTCATCGCGAATGACGGGCAAATGCGTCGGGATGGAGACGACCTCGAGACTGTAAATCTTCTCGAACTCTTCGGCCTCGGTCAGCGCCGTGCCGGTCATGCCGGCCAGCTTGTCGTACATGCGGAAGAAATTCTGGAAGGTGATGGTCGCCATCGTCATGTTTTCGCGACGAATCTGCACGCCCTCGCGCGCCTCAATGGCCTGGTGCAGGCCTTCCGCGAAGCGCCGGCCGTGCATCAGGCGACCGGTGAATTCGTCCACGATGACCACCTGGCCGCGCTCGACAATGTACTCCTTGTCCTTTTGGTACAGCGCATGCGCCCGCAGCGAGTTGTCCAGGTAAGGCACCATTTCGGCGTTGTCGGGGTGGAATAGTTGCTCGACGCCGAGGCGTTTCTCGACCTTCTCCACGCCCCGCTCGGTCAGCCAGGCGACGCGGTCCTGGATGTCGACGATGTAGTCGCCGTCGGGCTCCTCGGCTTCGACGCTGTCCGGGCTGGAGGCTTTCAGATTGCGCACGATCTGCGAGAAGGTGCGATAGTACTCCGAAGGCGGGTCGGCCGGCCCCGAGATAATCAGCGGCGTGCGCGCCTCGTCGATCAGGATGTTGTCCACCTCGTCGACGATGGCAAAGTTCAGCTTGCGCTGCACCATCTGCTCCGCCTGCATCACCATGTTGTCGCGCAGGTAGTCGAAGCCGAATTCGTTGTTGGTGCCGTAGACGATGTCGCAGCCGTAAGCCTCGCGCCGCGTCACCGGGCGCAGGGACTGGAAGCGCTCGTCGTCGGAATCATGCTCCGGGTCGTAGAGGTAAGAACCCTCGTCTGGCCCGCCGGCGGAGTTCTGGATGACGCCGGCGCTGAGCCCCAGCAGGTGGTAGATCGGCCCCATCTGCTGCAGACCGACCTTGCTGAGGTAGTCGTTGGGCGTGACGAGATGCGCGCTGGCCCCCGCCAGGGCGTTGAGCACCAGCGGCAGGGTCGCCACCAGGGTCTTGCCCTCACCGGTCTTCATTTCGGCGATGCGCCCCTGATGCAGCACGATGCCGCCGATCAATTGCACGTCGTAGGGCCGCAGGCCGATCGTGCGCTGCGAGGCCTCGCGCACCAGGGCAAAGACCTCCACCAGAGACTCATCCGGCGCGCCGCTCTCCTGCAGGCGCTGCCGCAAGTCATCCGCGCGCCCGCGCAGAGCGGCATCGTCCAGCGCCTGCATCTCCGGCTCCAGCGCATTGATGTGTTGCACGGCATCCTGGTAACGCGCCAGCGCGCGCTTTGCCGGATCGCCCAGCACAGACCTGACGACTCGCCTGAACATGGCGCCTCTTTGCCTGCCAGTGACACGCCGATTATAGCACAGGGCCGCCCTGGCCCTTCCGGTGCTACAATGGAAGTTCGCAAGAAACAACCTGGAGAGTTCCCATGCAATACACCCGAATGGGCCGCACCGGTCTGCAGGTCAGTCGCATTTGCCTCGGCGCCATGACTTTTGGCCTGACGGCCGATGAGGCGACCTCGCATCGCATTCTCGACGCCGCCTTCGATGCCGGCATCAACTTTCTCGACACGGCCGACATTTATTCGGCCTGGGGGCCGGGCCACAGCGGCGGCGAATCCGAGACAGTCATCGGCTCCTGGCTACGCGGCCGCAGCCGGCGCGACGTCGTCGTCGCCACCAAGGTGCAGGGCCCCATGTGGCAGGGCCCCAATGGCGGCGGCCTGAACCGGCTGCACATCCTGCAGGCCGTTGAGGACAGCCTGCGCCGCCTCGGCACGGATTACATCGACCTCTACCAGACCCACTGGCCGGACGAGGAAACGCCGCTGGACGAGACCCTCGCGGCGCTGGACAACCTGGTGCAGCGCGGGCTGGTGCGTTACGTCGGTTGCAGCAACTATCCCGCCTGGATGTTGATGAAGGCCCTGTGGACCAGCGACGCCAACGGCCTGGCCCGCTTCGACTGTCTGCAGCCCCACTACAGCCTGCTGCATCGCAGCGAATTCGAGCGTGAACTTGCCGCCGCCTGCCTCGATCAGGGCGTGGGCGTCATCCCCTACAGCCCGCTGGCCGCCGGCTTCCTGACCGGCAAATTCACCCGGGAAAACAAGTCGCCGGACAGCACACGCAGCGACGGGGGAAAAATTCAGCGCCTGCTGGCCGATGAGCGCGCCTTTCAGACTCTGGACGTGCTACATGATGTCGCCACAACGCATGAGGCGCATCCGGCCCAAATCGCCCTTGCCTGGCAACTGGCGCAGCCGGTCATCACGGCGCCGATCATTGGCGCGCGCCGCGTCGACCAGTTGCTTGACGTCGTCGGCGCGACAGAGATCACGCTGGCGGAGGACGAGATTGCCCGCCTTAACGAAGTGTCGGACGGATTCTAGCGCAGGCTACGCCCACTCCAGGCCGGCCTGTTGCCACATACGGCGCATGTGCTCCGCGACCAGTTGAGCGGCCTCAAAGGGGTCCTCAATGGCGTTGGTGCGCGCGCTGAAGGGCTCGCAGGTGACCGGGCCTTCATAACCCATGGCATCAAGGCGCTGCATGAAGCCCGCCAGGTCGATGACGCCGGTCTCGGTGGGCAGGCGCCGGTCACGGTCCATATAGGTGTCCAGCGTCAGGCCCTCGGGCGCGTCATTGACGTGTACGGCGACCACCTGATCTGCGCCGAGCGCATCCAGATCTTCCACGCTGCCGCCGGAAGTGTGCAGGTGATAGGCATCCAGCAGTATGCCGGCATTGCTCGTGCCGATGTCTTCACAAAGACGCAGCATGCCGGGCATGTCGTTAATGAAAGGAAAGGTGTCGGGCGGCGGGAAGGTCCTGGCCCCGATGAACTCGTAGCCCACGGAAATGCCAAAGGGCAGCAAGGTTTCGGCGATGCGACCGTAACGCTCCCTGTGCCACGCGTAGTTCTCGTCAAAGGGCCGCGTCTCCGAATACGAGGGGCACCAGGTCGTGGTGCGCAGCGCGCCCAGTTCCTGCGCCACCTGCGCCAGGGCCGGCAGACGCGCGACGTCCTCTTCCCAGTCGTCCCCCTGCCAGTTGACCGGCAACCCCCAGTTGCCCGGCCGCGCGTCATGGCGCGCAAAGAGCTCGCGCAACCCGTCGATGCCACGCGCTTCGGCCAGTTGCGCAGCCTCGCGAATGTCAAAGTCGACGCCGCCGTAGCCGCAGCGCTGCGCCAGCGCCAGGGTTTGCTCCAGGCCGTGGCCCTGAATGCCGATCGCTCCGGTGTTGAGACTGCTGAACATGGTCGCCCCTGTGTGAGATTTCCAAACGCCGCGCCAGTATAGCAAGGGCGCAAGCCCGAAGCATCCCGCGGGACAGCGCGCTTCGCAGCCCGTCAACGCCGGCCAGCCCTGTTTCCGCTGACAACCTGGCATCCCGCGTTTCATTCATCCATGCGGATGCAGGTTTATGCATTATCGAAATCCGCTGCAGCAATGTCATGCGCCCTGGCGCAATTTGCGATACATTTCCCTCCGCCTGTGTACATGCGGAGGGAAGAATGGCTACAGCAAACGGGCGCGCTCGTGAAGCGCTGCCGATGACCGACGAACAAAAGTTTTTCTTTGATCTGCGCGGCTGGATCCTGCTGCCGGCGCTGCTAAACGAATCAGAAATCGAGGAAATGAAGGCCGAGGCCTATGGCGGCGCCAAAAACAACTATGAAGGCAAATTGCAGGAATTGCTGGACCATCCGGCCATCGTCGGCATCCTGGCAGAAATCCTGTCCGAGGACCCCTTTCAGTCGGAAGACAGCTACAGTTTCCGCTGTGAAGGCTCCTTCATCACGATCCGGCCGCCGGGCTGGAGCAAGATGGAACGCACGGACGGGGGCTTGCCGCACGTCGTGCGCCCGCCGCAACAGGCCAATGCCATGCGTTACCAGGTGGCGGGCAAAAAGATCTTCTCCGGCCTGACCCGCGTCGTCTGGGAGCTGGAGGACGTCGTCGCCGGCCAGGGCGGCACCACTTTTCTGAGCGGCTCGCACAAGGCCCACTTCAATTACGGCGGGCCGGACCCCTACCGTCCCAACATCGCGGGCTCCCCCTGGGAAGACAACATTCGCGCCGTCATGGATGATTACAGTTGCCCGGCCGGCTCCGCGGTCATCTTCACCGAAAGCCTGGTGCACGCCGCCAATGACTGGACGAACCCCAACAACGCGCGTTGCGCCGTCTTCAATTGCTACAATTCAATCTGGGCCCAATGGCATCGTGTCAACCTCGCCCATGAAATCATCGAGACCATGCCGGCCAAACGCCAGTCGCTGTTTCGCGGCACCTGGCAACTGGGACCGGGAGGCAATCAGGCCTACTCCATCGACAACCGCTCCCTTTGACGGCACAGGTCAGACCATTTGGATGACGCAGGGAATCAGGGACTGATTCCGGGCAGGACAACAGTCCGGGACGGAGATGCGAGGGGTTGAAGATGGATTGTACAACCGTTGGCCTGGTCGACAAGAGACGACAACTCGACGACGATGGTTTCTGCCTGCTGGAAAGCATCATCGACGAGCGCATGCTGGATCGCATGCGCGAGGTCACGGACGAGGTGCTGGCCCAAACTGACACGGCCCATTTCGACGCGAAACGTTCCCAGGGCAGCGTCATCCCGGCCTTCGAACATCCTGGCATGGCGGAGCTCGTCGTCCACCCGCCGCTGCTGGCGGCACTGAACGGCCTGGGCTTCGCCGACCCCAAATGGGGTTCCGGCTTCATCATCAGCAAGCCGCCCCACAGCCCGCCGCTCTTCTGGCACCAGGACGGTCGCTTCTGGGATGAACCGGCCTGCTACACGCCACAGACCATCCAGTGCTTCCTGATGATTTATCTGGTCGACACGACGCCGCAAAATGGCTGCCTGCGCGTGATCCCCGGCTCCCACATCAAGCGCCATGAGTTGCACGACAAACTGACCGAGGCGCACGATGATGCTCTCGGCAAAATGGAAGACCCGCAACACCTGGCCTTCCAGCGGGCGGAGGGCGAAGTCGACGTCCCGGTCCGGGCGGGGGACGTGGTCATGGGCAGCGCGCAACTGCTGCATGCCGCGCACGGCAACCAGTCCGACCAGCGGCGCACCAATATCACGCTCTGGTACTACCCGGCCTACGCCGCCATGCCCGAATCCATTCAGGCTTTCGTCGCGCAGGAAGGCTGGCCGGAAGACTGGTATCAGGCCAACCGGGACCGGCTGGAGCCCCTGCGTCCGGTCTACACGGGCCCTGCCGGGGCAATCCGCCACAACCGCAACCCCGGCGTGGCACTGAAGTGACGGCCAGAGTCCTGCCACTTCCAGGTCAATCGGCGGTCAGACTCTGACAAAAAGGAGGTCTGTCATGTTGACGCCGGAACAGGCCATCGAAAAGCGCGAGTTCATGTTGCGTGAGGGCTACGCGCTGATCGAAAACATCCTGCCCGGGACATTGCTCGAGGAGCTGCGCGCGGAGACCGAACGACTGATCGCCGACCACGTCGAGGCGCCCGAGCTTCGCTACCAGGGCCAGCACATTGACGAGTTTGCGGTGGACAACCCGGTCATCGACAAACTGCTGTCCTGGCGGCCTGCGTACGAGGCCCTGGCCGCCATGGGCCTTGGCGACTTCAGGCCGGAGGGCAAGGTCATCATTCTCACCAAGGAGGCGGGCGGGCCGCCGCTCTACTGGCATCAGGACTGGGTATTCTGGAACGATCCCCTCAGCCTCTCGCCCTGGCCGCAGGTTGTGGCCCTGAATTACTATCTGAGCGACACCAGCGTGGAAAACGGCTGCCTCAAGGTCATCCCCGGCAGCCACCGCAAACGCTTTCCCCTGCACGACCGGATCGTGCCCGCCCATGAACAGGGCGCCCGCTACGTCAGCGAGGACGACCCGGTCATGTTCAGCGAGGACCCGCACCAGGTCCACGTGCCCGTCAAGGCCGGCGATCTGGTGTTGCTGGATGCCCGCACCCTGCACGCGGCAGGCAGGAACCGGACCGCCGAGCGCCGCACTCTGGTGCTGGCTTGGCATTTACGCCCGATGGAAACGATTCCCGATTACTGGCAGGGCGAGGTCCCTGCGGCGATAGTCGCCAGAGACCCGGCGGCAGAATACGAAAGCCTGCGCACACCGGGCGACTTCCTGAAACCCTGACGCGATCTCTCTAATTTGCCCTCGTGCCGATTCGGCACAGGCGCAGGTCCGCGATGCTACAGTTGGTCGAGGTCGGGACTGCTGTAAACCAACTTCCATTGCGCCGGCAGATGCGGGGAGGAACGAAATGCTGACATCTGAAACAGCCCTTGCGAAACGGGACTTCATGCTGCGCGAGGGCTACGTCATCGTCGAGAATGTTTTGCCGGAAACCTTCCTTGAGGAACTGCGCGCCGAGACCGAGCGACTCATCGCAGGCCACGTCGAGTCGCCGGAATTGCGTTTCCAGGGCCAGCACATTTACGTCAAGGCGGCGGAAAATGCGCTCATCGACAGCTTGCTGACCTGGAAGCCGGCGTACGAAGCGCTCGCCGACCTCGGTTTCGGTGATTTCACGCCCCACGGCTCGACCATCATCCTCACCAAGGAAGCCGGCGGGCCGCCGCTCTACTGGCACCAGGACCACATGGAATGGAACGATCCCCTCAGCCTCGCGCCCTGGCCGCTGAAGATCGCCCTCAACTACTATCTGACCGACACCTCACCGGAGAACGGCTGCCTCAAGGTCATTCCCGGCAGCCATCTGAAGCGCTTTCCCATTCACGACCGTCTCGTGCCGGCCCATGAACAGGGCGCGCGCTTCATCGACGAAGACCATCCGACCATGTTCAGCGACGAACCGGACCAGGTCTACGTGCCTGTGAAGGCCGGTGACCTCGTGCTGCTGGATGGTCGCATCCTGCATGCCGCCGACAGGAACCGCACCGATGTACGCCGCACCCTGGTGCTGGCCTGGCATTCACGACCGCGAAACACAATTCCCGCTTTCTGGCAGGGCGAGATACCGGAAGAGATTGCCATGCGGGACCCGCAGGCCAAATATGATGCTTCGCGCATACCCGGGGCGTATCTCCGCTCGTAGGCGGCCTCAGGACTTTTGCCTGCCCTGCCGCCGCGCCCGCAGCGCCCGGTGAATCAGCCAGGGCAACAACGACAACCCGCCAATCAACACGTAGAGCGGCAAAATCTGCTGACGCTGGTCTTCCAGCAAGCCGCCGGCGTAAACAAAGATGAAGGAGGGCGGCGTGCCGCAGATGATCGACACCAGCACGTATTGTCGTAACGTGATGCTCCTGGCGAAGCCCGCCGCGTAGCTGATGAAATCATAAATGGCGAAGAGGAAAAGCCGCGCATAGACCAGCGCGCGCCAGCCGCCCAGTTGACCCACGAATTCGTCGATGCGCGCCAGACCCGCCTCACCGGCGAAGCGTCGCACCGCCGGCCGGCCCAGATGCCGCGCGATGAGAAAGCTGAGCGTGCCGCCCAGCACCTCGCCGACGACCGTGTACAGCGTACCGGGCAGGACGCCGAAGAGCAGACCGGCCGCCAGTTGCACCGGCCCGCTGCTCAGCGGCGCGAAGACGTAGGCCGCCGCCTTGAGCAGAATGTAAAGCAGGGGCGCCAGCGGACCCGCGCTCAGGATCCAGGCGCGCAATTGATCGATGCCCACCCAGTCGACCACCAGAATCAGCAGACCGGTCAGCGCCAGCAGCACGACCGCGCCGACGGCCACCGCCCGCGGCGAAACGGGGCTGCTGTCCTGCAGGGCGGGCGGGGTCACTCGTCGAAGAGTTCGCCCACGCTACGGCCCGCGTGCGCGCGCAGAATGACCTCGCCCAGCAGGGGCGCGACCGACAGCACGGTCATGTTTGGCGGACGCAATCTCACGTTGACCGGCAGGGTATTGGTGCAGATGATGCGTTTCAGGTCCAGTTGCGCCAGACGCTGGTAGCCCGCGGCCGGCATCAGCGCATGCGTGAAGGCGAAGTAGACGTCGCGGGCGCCGTGCTCGCGAATGGCCATGACGGCCTGGCAGGCGCTGCCGGCCGTGAGTACCTCGTCATCCACCAATAGCACGTTGCGGTCGCGCACGTCGCCGATGATGGAGAGTACGTCCGGGCTTTCCTCGTTGTCGACGCGCCGCTTTTCGACAATGGCATGCGGCGTGCCCAGTCGTTCGGCCCAGTTGCGCCCCTTCTTGGAGAAGCCCAGGTCGGCCGAGACCACCACCAGATTGGGAATGGCCATGTCATACACGTGGTCGCTGAGCAGGTAAAAGGCGGACAGCGCGTCGCCGGGGATGTCGAAAAAGCCCTGCAACTGGCCGGCATGCAGGTCGATGGTCATGTAGCGGTCGGCGCCGGCGGCTTCAATCAGGTTGGCCACCAGGCGAGCGGCGATGCCCACGCGGGGCTGGTCCTTCTTGTCCGAACGGCTGTAGGACAGGTAGGGCACGACGACGTTGATGCGCGCGGCCGAATCGCGTTTGAGCGTATCGACCATCAACAGCAGTTCCATCAGGTTGTCATGCACCGGCGAGGCCATCGTCTGCACCAGATAAACGTCGCGGCCGCGCACGCTTTCGTTGAGTTGAATGAGGATGTTTTCGTTGGAGAAAACGGTGCGCGTGTATTCGCCCTGGTGCACGCTCATGTAGTCGGCTATTTCGCGCCCCAGGTCCATCGAGGCGGAACCGCTGAAAAGTGACAATGCGCCGGTCAGGCTGAAGCTCGCCGGCCGCGGTGACTGCGGGCCGGATTCGCGCAAATAACGGGTGCCAGGGACCTTCTCGACCTTGCCAGTCAACGACATTGCGTCAGATTGCCTCCTCGCCAGGGCAGTTTGTCAGGCTGCACCGTGTAAACGAAAATGCCCGCTGCTGCCAGCGGGCGTTTGTCTCGTAGCGCATCCGAATCAGGCGATCTGCCCGACCAGGCCCAGCTCGTCGATGAGACGTTCGCGCGGTTTGAAACCGGTTACCCGGTTGACGATTTCCCCCTTGTTGAAGAGGATCAGGGTCGGAATGCCCATGACGCCGTACTGGATGACGATGTCGGGGTTGGCGTCGGCGTCCAGTTTGCCCACCTTGAGCCGACCCTCATAGTCATCGGCCAGCTGGTCCACGATGGGCGCAATCATCTTGCAGGGGCCGCACCACTCCGCCCAGAAATCGACAAGCACCGGCGTATCCGCGCCAAGCACTTCAGTGGCGAAGTTGTCGGTAGTGGCCTCGAAAGTTTTGCTGCCCATCATTGTGTCCTTCCTGTCGCTGACTTTACAGTTCCATACCTGAATGGTAGCATGCCTTGACCCTCCCTGACAAGCGTTCCCGGGTCGGATTTGCCGCTGCATCTGCCATTATGGACGACACGACACTGCATCCCCTTACGCGCCGTCAGGAAGAAATCCTCTCCCTGATCATCGAAAGCTATACCGCCAATCCGGAACCGGTCAGTTCGCGTTACCTGCAGGACGGCTGCGAACTGGGTGTCAGTTCCGCCACCATCCGCAACGAAATGGCCCTGCTCGAGGAAAAAGGCCTCATCCGGGCCCCGCATACCTCCGCCGGTCGTGTGCCGACCGAAGACGGTTATCGCTATTTCGTAAGTCGCCTGATGACGCTGGGCTCCCTCACGACGGTTGAAGAGAACCGCATCACGGAAGGCATGCGCACGCCACCGGCGGCGACGGAACAGTGGATGCGCCTGGCTGCCACCCTGCTGGCGCGCACCGCCCGTTCCGCTGCCCTGGTCACCGCGCCGATCTCCGAGGCCAGTCGCTTCAAACATCTGGAACTGATCTCCATCCAGGGCCGCCTGGTGCTGATGGTGCTGGTATTGCACAGCGGCAACGTGCACCAGCAGATGTTGACCCTCGTCGAATCGCCGGGACAGACCGCGCTGGCGGAAGCGGCGCGGCGCCTGAACGCCGTCTGCCTGGACCAGGGCGCCAACGAAGTGCGCATGAAGAGCGCGCAGCTGGGCCTGTTTGAACGCGAAATTGCGGAGCTGGCGGCGGACGTGATTGAACGTTCCGACATCAATCAGGTGCGTTTCATTTACCGCGATGGTCTCAGTGGAGTCCTCAGCACCTTTCAGGACAGTGAAGGCGCCGAACAGGCGGTGCGCGTCTTTGAGGAGCGCGCCGTACTCAACCTGCTGCTGTCCGAGGTGCTGGCCCGCAACGAGGTGCACGTGTTTATCGCCGGCGATGGACGCTGGGAAGAACTGAATCATCTGTCCATGGTGCTCAGCCGTTACGGCATCCCGGGCCAGGTCAGTGGCGCGTTGGGCGTGGTCGGGCCCACCCACATTAATTATGGCCGGGCCGTCAGCGCCGTGCAGCACGTCTCCAACGTCATGACGGACGTGCTGGCCAATTTGCTGGAGGAGGGAGACGAGGCAGCGGAGGACGTGGCGGGCCGTTTCTGAACGACGCTTCTTTTGAACATTCTGTACCTTTTTTACGCGATTCTATGACCGGACGTCCATACTTTTCAGTATAGTGTCCGGGTTGGCGACGAGCAGTGAGGCAGCATTGTGAGCCAGGAGCAACTGCGCGAGGACGACGCCCCGCAGGCCCCCGACAGCCCTGAAGCCGGCAACGCCCGGGAAGACCTCAGGGATGAGGAAGCGGCCGCTGAAGCGGAAGACCCGTTGGCGACGTTGCAGGCCGAACTGGAGGCCGAACGCAAACGCGCGGACGCGAGTACGCTTGGCTGGCAGCGCGAGCGGGCGGACTTCAGTAACGCGCGCAAGCGCTTCGAACGTGACCTGCTGACCTCGCGCTTCAACGCAAAGGTCGACACGCTCAGGGCCTTGCTGCCTGTGCTCGATGATTTCGAGCGCGCCACGGAGAATCTTCCCGCTGTCGAGGACGGCGACGAGGAGTTGCAGGCCTGGCTGGAGGGCATGGAAGCCATTCGACGCAAGTTGCTGAAGGCGCTGGCGGACGCCGGCGTTCAGCCACTTGATCCGGTCGGCGATCCCTTTGACCCCACCTTGCATGAGGCACTGGGCCATGACAGCGACACGGACATGGAAAGCGGACTCGTCAGCGCGACCCTGCAAAAGGGCTATATCTGCGGTGACCGGGTGTTGCGCCCGGCGCTGGTCAGGGTCGCTGGCTGACGATTGAAAACAGGGAGGACGTATGGGACGCATTATCGGAATTGACCTCGGCACGACCAACTCGGTCGTGGCCGTGATGGAAGGTGGCACGGCCACCGTAATCCCCTCGGCAGAAGGCGGCGAACTGGTGCCTTCGGTCGTGGCCGTAAACCCAAAAACCGACGAACGACTCGTCGGCAAGGTGGCGCGCAACCAGGCCGTCATCAATCCCGACAACACTGTTTTCTCGGTCAAACGCTTCATGGGGCGCAAGTTCAGCGACCGCGAGGTGCAGGACGCCATCAGGCGCGTGCCCTACAAGGTCAGCGCCGCCGCCAACGGCGACGTGCGCGTGCACATGGGCGGACGCGAATACAGCCCGCCGGAAATCGCCGCGATGGTGCTGCAGAAGCTCAAGGCCGATGCCGAAGCCTGGCTTGGCGGCTCTGTCGACCAGGCCGTGATCACCGTGCCGGCCTACTTCAACGACAGCCAGCGCAACGCCACCAAGGACGCCGGCCGCATCGCCGGCCTCGAGGTGCTGCGCATCATCAACGAACCGACGGCTTCCAGCCTGGCCTATGGCATCGATACCGGCAAGAACGAGACGATCGCCGTCTACGACCTCGGCGGCGGTACTTTCGACATCTCCATCCTTGAGGTTGCCGACGGCGTTTTTGAGGTCAAGAGCACCAATGGCGACACCTATCTCGGCGGCGATGACTTTGACGAGGCCATCATCGACTGGATTTCCAGTGAATTTCAGCGCGAAAACGGTATCGACCTGCGCAAGGACCGTCAGGCCCTGCAGCGCCTCAAGGAAGCGGCCGAAAAGGCCAAGATCGAACTGTCCAGCGCCGTCAATACCGACATCAATCTGCCCTTCATCACCGCCGACGCCAGCGGCCCGCGGCATCTGAACCTCGATCTCTCCCGCTCGCGCCTGGAGGAGTTGGTGCGCAGCCTGATCCAGCGCTCCATCGCCCCCTGCGAGCAGGCCCTGAAGGACGCCGGTCTGGGCAAGCAGGACATTGACGCCATCATCCTCGTCGGCGGCATGACCCGCATGCCGGCCGTGCAGGAAGCCGTGCGCAAGTTCTTCGGCAAGGACCCTGGCCGCGGCGTCAATCCCGATGAGGTCGTCGCAATGGGCGCGGCCATCCAGGCCGGCGTACTGGGCGGCGACGTCAAGGACATTCTGCTGCTGGACGTCACGCCCCTGAGCCTGAGCGTCGAGACCCTCGGCGGTGTGGCGACCAACATGATCGAGCGCAACACGACCATCCCGACCAAGAAAAGCCAGGTCTACTCCACCGCGGCCAACAGCCAGACCCAGGTCGAAATCCACGTCGTTCAGGGCGAACGTCCGATGGCGGTCGACAACAAGTCGCTGGGCAAGTTCATTCTGGATGGCATTCCGCCTGCGCCGCGTGGCATGCCGCAGATTGAAGTGACCTTTAACATCGACGCCAACGGCATCCTTGAGGTCACTGCGGAGGACAAGGCCAGCGGCCGTGAGCAACAGATCACCATCACTGCCGGCAGCGGCCTCAATGAAGATGAAATCGAGCGCATGGTCGAGGAAGCCCGCCAGCATGCGGACGAGGACATCCGGCGCAAGGAAGACGCCGAATTGCGCAACACCGCCGACAACACCATCTTCACCGCCGAAAAACTGCTGGAAGATTTCGACGAGCAACTGCCCGAGGATACGAAGACGCTGACGCGGGAGAAGATCGATGCCCTGCGGCAGGCGCTGGAAGGCGACGACAGCGAGAACCTGCGCGCCACAAATGACGATCTCGCGCAACACGTCCAGGCCCTTGGCGCACAGATGCACCAGCAGCAGGCCGCCACGGAGCCCGATCCCGCTCCCGGGAAAGAACCGGGTCGCGACGATGAAGACGTGGTAGACGCCGAATTTACGGAAGCCTGAACCCAACGCGCCAGGGCGGGCCAGACAGACCGCCCTGGCGTCACGCTACAGGGTAAAACATGCCCCGCGATTGCTACGAAGTTCTCGGCGTCAGCCGAAATGCAGACCAGGCCGAAATCAAGAACGCCTTTCGGCGTCTGGCCCGCGAATACCATCCGGACGTCAGTTCGCACGCCAACGCCGAAGAACGTTTCCAGGAAATCAACTCGGCCTACGAGATTCTTTCCGATGAGCAAATGCGCGCCCGCTACGATCGCTTCGGGCACGCCGGCGTGCAAAACAATGGCGGCGGCGCTTCCGGCTTTGGCGGTTTTGGTGGCCAGGGCTTTGCCGGCTTTGACGAAATCTTCGAAGAATTCTTTACCGGCTTTGGTGGCGCCCGCAGCGCGCCACGCCGTGGCCCGCGGCCCGGCACCGATCGCAAGGTCACGGTCGCCGTCAGCTTTGAAGAATCGATCTTCGGTATCAGCAAGGACGTAGAAGTCGATCGCCTGCGCGCCTGCGAATCCTGCGCCGGCAGCGGCGCAGAGCCCGGCTCGCAACCAGTGCGCTGTCCGGACTGTCGCGGCGAAGGCAAGCAACGCCGGGTCCAGCAGACCTTCCTCGGTTCAATGGTGACCGAGACAGTCTGCACTCGCTGCCGCGGCCGCGGCAAGGTCATCAGCTCGCCCTGCCACGCCTGTCGCGGCGCAGGTCGCCTGCAGCGCCGCGATGTGATCAACGTGGACATCCCCGCCGGCGTGCGCGAGGGCCTGCAGGTCCAGGTGCACAGGGAAGGCGACGCCGGCGAACCGGGCGCGCCTGCCGGCAACCTGTTCGTAGCCATTCAGGTGGAACCTCACTCCTGGTTCAAGCGCAACAAGGAAGACATTATTCTGGACATCGACATTAACGTGGCCCAGGCGGCCCTGGGTGACGTGGTCCGCGTGCCTACCGTCGATGGCGACGTCGAACTGACCATCCCCGCCGGCACCCAGACCGGCAAGTCTTTCCGCCTGCGTGGCAAGGGCGTACCCCGCCTGCGCAGCGACGGCAGCAACAGCGGTCGCGGCGATCAGCTGGTCTACGTTCAGGTCGCCATACCCGACCGGCTCAACGACGAACAACGCCAACTCTTCGAAAGGCTCGGGCACACCCTGGGCAGCGAAATCACACCCCAGGAGCATGGCCGCGGTTTCTTTGACCGGGTGGCGGATTTCTTCTCCGGCGATCAGGGCTAGCCGTGCGCTGGCTCGAAATGTCGCTGTGCGTGGCCGGGGAAGCCGCCGAGGCCGTCGCCGGTCTGTTGCAGCGTTACGGTCATCAGGGCGTGGTCGTGGAGCAAAACGGCATTCCGCCGGACGCCTGGGATGATGGCGCGGCCAAAGCCCCGGACAGCCTGACCCTGCGCGCCTGGTTCCCGCAAAACGACGATTTCGAAGCGCGTCGCATGGAAATCGAGACTGCGCTGGGACACATGAGCCTGATGTTGCCCCTGCCGCAGCCAAAATGGCGCCTCGTTGAGGACGAGGACTGGGCCCACGCCTGGAAGGCCCACTACCGTCCCCTGCGCATTGGCCGCCGTCTGCTGGTACGGCCGGCCTGGACCGACTCCAATGTCAGGAATGACGAACTGGAAATCGTGCTTGACCCCGGTATGGCTTTCGGCACCGGCACGCATCCCAGCACCCGGCTTTGCCTGCAGGCCCTGGAAGAACACCTGGTGCCCGGAGGCGACGTGCTGGATCTCGGCTGCGGCTCAGGCATTCTGGCCATCGCCGCCGCGCGTCTGGGCGCTGACACCGTGCTGGCGCTGGACAACGACGCGGTGGCCGTGAGCGCGGCGCGACAGAACCTGGCGCTCAATCCCAATGGCGCGGGCGTGCGCGTTGAGGCAGGCAGCCTGGCGGAACTGCAGGCCCGTGGCAAACGCTTTGATCTGATTGTCGTCAACATCCTGGCGCGCGTCATCACGGCCTTTTGCGAGGAAGGTCTGGGCGAACTCCTGCGTCCCGGCGGCTGCGGCATCTTCAGCGGCATCATTCAGGACCAGGCCGGCGACGTGCAGGCAGCCCTGGGTCGTGCGGGCCTCAAACCAGTTGCGACACTTCGCCAGGACGACTGGGTGGCGCTGATAACCCGCCGCGCGCCATCCACCTGATCGAACGGGCCATGATCAAGGACCAGCGCGGCGCCCGCGTGCAGGCGATGTTTGACCGCATCGCCCGCCACTATCGCCTCCTGAACACCCTGATGACGGCCGGCCGGGACCGTCACTGGCGGCGCCACGTGGTCGACCGGACCGCCCTGCCCTGCAACGGGCGTCTGCTGGACCTGGCCACCGGAACTGGCGATATTGCCAGGGAGGCCTTGCGCGTCCGGCCGGACCTGCTGGTCACCGGCGCTGACTTTTCGACCGGCATGATGCAGGCGGGCAGGCGGATGTCAGACGCGGCGCCCATGCTTTGGGTGGCCGCCGACGCCATGCATCTGCCCTTCGCGGACGATTGCTTCGATGCGGTCACGTCCGGCTATCTGGTGCGCAACGTCATTGACATTCCGCAAACGCTGCAAGAGCAAATGCGTGTGCTGCGCCCGGGTGGCCGTCTGGTCATTCTGGAGAGTTCGCCGCCGCCGGCTTCACTGCTGCGGCCCTTCATCGAATTGCACCTGCGACTGGTCATTCCACTCATGGGACGCATGATTGCCGGGCCCGCAGGAGCGACTGCCTACCGCTATCTGCCGCGCAGCACCCAGGCTTTTCACACGCCACAGGAACTCGCAGGCCTGATGCAGGCCGCGGGTCTGGTAGAGGTCAACTGGCGCCGCTTCATGTTTGGCACCATGGCAGTGCACGAGGGGATCAAACCATCCCCCTGACTGCCCGGCCAAACAGCCGCGTTCAGCTGGTGTTGCGTCGGTTGTCGCGGAAGCGATAGGTGATGCGACCGCGGGTAGGATCGTACATGCTCATCTCCACCCGGACACGGTCACTCAACAAAATGCGGATATAGTTCCTTCGCATTCGGCCCGAGAGGTAGGACAGAATACGATGTCCATTATCCAGTTCCACCATAAACTGGGTGTTGGGCAGGGCCTCGATGACTGTGCCCTCCACCTCAATCTTGTCTTCCTGCTTGTTGCTCGGGTTCTTCTTTGCCATACCCCTCCCGGGGGCTGTTGTCCATTGGCGCTGTCGCCCGCAGGACCGCGGGCTTTCGATCGTCTTGCCTAACGGATGACCTGTTTGCGTTGGCGTCGCCGCGCGCGGCGGATCGCCTTTTTCTTCTCGATACGTCGCAACTCGCTGCGCGATATGTGCCAGCGTTTGCGGCGCACTGTGCTCAAAATTCCGGCGTTGGTCACGCGCTTGCGAAAGCGGCGCAACAGCGATTCCTGCGATTCACCCGGTTTCAGTCGAACGGTTGCCACAGACCTGATGCCCTCCCTTCGGCAGTACTACTGATCAACGATCACGCTTCAACTTCAGCTACCATTTCCTGCTCGTCAACGCTTTCTTCCTGCGCTTCCAGTGCTTCGGCCTCGGCGGCCAGACGCGCTGCCTCGGCTTCCGCGGCAAGGCGACGCTTCTCCTGCCAGGGCGCCATTTCCTCAGGCAGAACAGCCTTGAGGCTCAGGCCCAGACGCTGCCTTTCCGGCTCGATGTTGACCACGCGCATCAGCAGGTCCTGGCCTTCATGCACCACCAGCGAAGGATGCTCCGGCGGCGGGTCACCAATCTGGCTCAGATGCAACAGCGCCTCGATCCCCGGCTCCATCCGAATGAAGGCGCCGAAATCCGCCAGGCGCGACACCTTGCCCTCCACCAGTTGCCCCACGTGGTAATACTCGGCAATTCGCTCCCAGGGGTTCTGTAGCAGGCGTTTCAGACTCAGGCCGATGCGCCGGCCCTTCTCGTCCAGACGCAGGATGAAGACTTTTATTTCCTGGCCAACCTTGAGCACTTCGCCAGGATGACGGACACGATGCCATGCCAGTTCAGAAATGTGAATCAGGCCATCCGCGCCGCCAAGGTCAACAAAGGCGCCAAAATCGCGCAGTCCGCTCACGACGCCGCTGTGCACTTCGCCTTCGTTCAGGCTGGCGAGCAGGCTTTCCTTTTGCGACTCGCGCTGTTCGCGGCGCGCATCCCGCTGGCTGAAGACCAGGCGCCGTCGCTTCCAGTCCACCTCCAGCACCTTGACCGGGATCGAGTTGCCAATCATCGCCCGCAACTGGTCCCGTCTTTCCTCCTCACCAAGACCGCGCGGCAGGCCGACGGTATGGCTGGCCGGAATGAACCCGCGCAGATTCCCGAAGGGAATGATCAGGCCGCCCCGGTTGGCTTCGCTGACCTGTCCCATGTAAATTTCATCGTTTTCCTTCAGTTGCTCCGCCCGTTGCCAGTCCTCGGACTGACGGGCCTGTGAGGCGGAAAGCAGCAAGTTGCCGTTGTCGTCTTCCGGGCGCAGGACCATGACATCCAGCGGTTCGCCGACCTGACAGCTCAACCCGCCGGCGATGCGGTCCAGATCGCGACGCTCGACAACGCCGTCACGCCCCAGACCCACGTCAACGATCATGCCCAGGTTGTCAATTGCCAATATGGTGCCCTGCAGGATATCGCCGCGTTCAGGTTCCTCACGCGCGAACGATTCTTCCAGCATGGCTGCGAAATCCACTTCTCCTGCTCCGTTACTGCTTTGCTCCCTGACCTGCATAAAAACTGTCTGATCTCCCCCGAATTGTCGGACTTCACCGAAAGTCTGATTCACAAAACGCGGCCTGTCGTTGGCCGCGCGCATCGTGTGCTTCCTTCAGTGCAGGTTTGCTTCCTTAAGAATGACGTGCAATCCCCCGCCTGGCCGCGGCGCAGTATAGCGATGCGAGTGCTGGCTGTCAATCCACCGCAGGTCAGGTCAACGAGGTCGCTCAGGAGCCCTCACCTGCTTCTTCATTCAGGGTACCGGATGCCTCCGGCTCAGGGCCAGGCGCGCTGTCGCTCTCTTCACTCGCAAGATCGGTGCCCCAGCGCTGCGTGAAACCAACGCGCCGTTTTTCCGGCTCCAGATGGCTGATGCGCAAGCCAAGCCGATCGCCCTTCTTGACGTAGGAATGGGGTTCGCTCAGCGAGCCATCACCCATTTCGCTCAGATGCAACAGGCCTTCCAGCCCGTCGTCCAGCGCCACGAATGCGCCGAAGTCCACCACGTTGGTCACCATGCCATCCACCAGCTGGCCCTCGTGATAGCGTTCGGTGGCATCATCCCAGGGGTCGCTAAGCAGGCGCTTGCGACTTAGCGCAATGCGGTTGCGTTCGTGGTCAAGATTAAGGACGTAGACCTCGATTTGCTGGCCGATACGCAGAACGTCGCGCGGATGATCGACACGATGCCAGGCCAGTTCACTTACGTGAATCAGGCCGTCGGCGCCACCCAGATTGACAAAGGCGCCGAAATCCCGCAGGCCGGTGACCTGGCCCTGAACGCGATCGCCTTCCTTGAGTTCTTCCAGCAGTCGCGCCTTTTGCCGCGCGCGCCATTCCCGTTGCGCCTCACGTTCGCTGAAGATCAGCCGGCGCCGGTCCTGGTCAACTTCAATGACCTTGACACCCAGCTGCTTGTCGCGCAGCCCTTCCCAGGCTTCGCGCCGGTCGCCTGAATAGCTGACGGATACCAGATGCGAACTGGGTATGAAGCCCTCAAGCCGGTTCCAGCGCACGAGGATTCCGCCGCGGTTGTGGCCGACGACCGTCACGTCGACTGCAGACTCATCCTTAAGCAGTTCCCGCGCCGTTTCCCAGTCGTATTGCTGCAGGCCCATGTTGATCGATACGATCAGGTTTTCATCCTGGTCGCGCGGGTTCATCACATAGACGGGGACTTCCTGGCCGACCTCCAGGGTCGCCAGAAAGTTGGGGTCCAGCCGTTCGATGTCCTGATGGGGAACAATGCCGTCCCGCTTGGTGCCCATGTCGACGATGATCTCGCGATCGTCGATTTCCAGTATCGTGGCGTTTCGTATCTCTCCGCGGCGAGGCGGGGCGTAGGACAGCGAGGCCTCCAGCAGTTCCTGGAATTCTGCGCCATAGTCCACGCCGTCCACGGGTGTGTCAATAGAGTTCATCAAGGTCTGCCATTCTGGTCGTGATTAAAAAACGAAACTTCAGCGACTTCTCCCTCCGCCACTGTCACCAGTATACACAAGACAAGCAACTTTGCCCGAAATGGTCCCCCGTCCAGGACAAGGGGCAGGTTCAAACCGGTCAGATTTCCGGTTCCGCCATGCCGATACCGCGCAAACCCCGGTCCAGTTCCCAGGGGTAGACCACCCAGGCATCGGTGATCGCGCCATAAAAATCCGGCTCGGAATGACTGAACAGGGAACGCTGCGGATTGTAGTGCAAGACGCAGGTCCAGGGCGTGGCACCCGCGCTTTCGGCCCGTCCGCGCACCGTTGCGCTGGTGCGGCCGCTGCCCCAGACGTCATCGACAATCAGGGTGCGGCGGCCGTTGAGCAGGCTGTTCCCCGGAAACTGCAAAAAGCGGGGCCAGGCCATCAGGCCCGCTGTTTCCGTCGCCGGGAAGTCGACCGCCGCCGTCAGCACATGACGAATATTCAGACTCTCGGAGAGCAGGCCGCCGGGGATCAGGCCGCCGCGGGTGACCATCAGCATCGCGTCAAAGGCGCCGACGGAACGGATTTGCGGAATGAGCGTGTCGATCAGCCGGTCCACGTCCTCCCAGGTGACCAGTTCCTTGCGTAGTTCTCCGTTCACGCGTCCCTCTGTCCCCGGCCCCCTGTCAGAGCCTTTGTGCGATGGCTTTCGCCTGCGTGTAAAGCATCAGATAGTCCGGACCGCCAGCCTTGCTGTCGGTGCCGCTCATGTTAAACCCGCCAAAGGGCTGCACCCCCACCATGGCGCCCGTGCACTTGCGGTTGATGTACAGGTTGCCCACGTGGAAGTCATCGCGTACGCGCGTAAGGCGCGCCGGGTCCTCGCTGTATACTGCGCCCGTGAGGCCATAGTCTGTGCTGTTGACGATGCGTAGCGCGTCGTCAAAATCGCGCGCACGCACCAGCGCCACAACCGGGCCGAAGATCTCCTCCTGCGCAATGCGCGCCGATTCAGGCACGTCGCCAATGATGGTTGGCTCAATGAAATAGCCGCCTGCTTCCGTCTCGATCGGGCTGCCGCCCAACAACACCTCGCCTTCGTCCGGAGCGATCTCCAGGTAGCTCTTGACCTTGTCAAACTGGTTCGGATCGATGACCGGTCCCACGGCTACGTCCGGCCCCTCGTCCGGCGCGCCGACCCGCAAGGATTTCGCGCGCTCCAGAATCCGGGGCACCAGCTCGTCGTAAACTTCATCCACAATGATTACCCGAGAGCCCGCCGAGCACTTCTGCCCCTGGTAGCCAAAAGCGCTGGTGACGATCCCTTCCGCCGCCTGGTCCAGCCGCGCCGTCTCGTCCACCAGTACGGCATCCTTGCCGCCCATTTCCAGAATTGAGCGTTTCAGCCAGGGCTGGCCAGGCAACACGCGACCGGCCTTCTCGTAGATTTCGACGCCCACGTCGCGCGAGCCGGTGAAGCAAATGAAGCGCGTGCGCGGGTGTTCCACCATGCGCGCGCCAACGATTTCGCCCGGGCCGGTCACGAAATTCATGACGCCTGCCGGCAGGCCGCACTCGAGAAAATATTCAGCGACCCTCCAGCCGAGCAAGGGGCTCTGCTCCGCCGGTTTGTAGACCGCCGCGTTGCCCGCCACCAGGGTAGCCGACAACAGGCCGGTGCCGATCGCCAGCGGGAAATTCCAGGGCGGAATGACCGCCCCCACACCCAGCGGAATGTATTGCAGGGTCTGTTGTTCGCCAGGCCATTCCGTCAGTTTGTCACTGCAATCCGCCAACTCCAGCATCTGGCGCGCATAGTATTCCAGAAAATCGATGGCCTCGGCGGTTTCACCGTCCGCCTCGGGCCAGGCCTTGCCGATTTCCAGTGACATCAACGCGTTCAATTCATGCCTGCGTTCACGCATCAGCGCTGCCACCCGCAGCAACAATCGCGCGCGTTCGCCCACCGGCGTCAGACGCCAGCCGGCGAAGGCATCCTCGGCCGCGGCGACGGCCATGTTCACGTGTTCTTCCCGGCCATCGGCGAAATTGGCCAGCACCTCGTCGGGACGCGCCGGACACACCGTGGGGAAGGTCTCATCCAGATACATCTTCTCGCCGCCGATGATGAGCGGCAAGGTCTGGCCTGCCTCCGCCCGCACCTTTTCCAACGCGGCGCGGAAGGCCTTCACGTCTTGCGGATCGCTGTAGTCCAGAACTGGTTCGTTACGAAACTCGGTCAGCATGATTCATCCTCATCGTGCAACCAGAATGCGGGTATTTTACCATGCCCGCCACCAATTTGCCGCTCACCCAGGTAGCTGGCGCAATACGGCCAACAGATGCGCATCCAGCCTGGCGCGCAACAACTCGCGCGTGATGTTGCGAATGCCGAAGGGCGCCCAGCCTGGATAGACTTCCGGCGGTCCGGGCAGGCACTCCGTGAGGCTTTTCAGGTCCCACCAGGTCATGTCGCCGTGGTCAGCGCCGCCCATTTGCCGGTAGTGCTGCAAAAAGCGATCGGCGGCCTCAGGTCCGTAAAGCACGATCAGGTTGCTGCGGCAATGCGCCAGATCTACGGCGGTGGCGCCACGACAGGCGTTTACCCAGTCCACGACGGCGCTTAGGTGCTGCCCCTGCCACAAAAGATTGACGGGATGGTAATCGCGATGGATGAAGCCTGATGGCGCCGCAGGAGCCGGGCCGGCAGTAATCCTGATGGCGCGTTCCCAGGCCTGCGGCACTTCACTCCAGCCCGGGACCTCCGGAGACGCCGGCGCCCAGGTGAACCACTCCCAGCCAAAGTCAGTTGCCGACAGTCGATGAATGTCGAGCAAGGCCTGCGCCTGCTGCCGCAACCAGTCGTCCATGCCGGCGGGCTGCAACAGGACGCTGCCAGGCAGCCAGCGCATCAGCAGCAGGGGTAAACCGCAGGCTTCTCCCAGCGCGTCCCAGGCGACGGGTTCGGGGACGGGCAGCCCCGCGTCGAAGGCATATTGCAGGGCGGCAACTTCGTGCGCCACCAGGTCCGGCTCTTTGCGCAACCAGTCGCTGTTGTCATGGACGCGCAGCACCAGGCGATCTGTGCCGACCTCCACGCGCCACAGCGTCGTGGAACTGCTGCCGGACATGCGTTCATGTCCTGTCACGGGTGCAGCGGCGACGGCCTGAACCCAGGCGCGCAGGCCTTCATTCATCGGCTGACGCGGCGGTCGCCGGGTCCACGTCAATCAGGCCCGGGTCGCCCTTCTCCAAAACTGCAGTTGAGGGATTCACCAGCAGCCCGCAAGGCCAGCCTGTCGCCGCTTCGCGGGGAAACTTGCCGACCTTGTTGATATCCCGTATACGCCCCTGCAGCACCGCCGGCTGCATGAAGGCGACGGCCTGCGGCAGACTGCTGAAAGCGAGCAGGCGGCGTTCGCCGTGAATGTCGATCGTGAGTGCCTGCCAGCGCAAGTCGTCGCCAGGCTCCTGGTGCCAGGGTGGCCGTTCCGGTGTCTGGCGCAGCAGCAGATGCAGGTAACGCCCCGACCTGAGGGCAGGATCGCCATCTGCAGCCCTGGCCGCGACATGACGCTCGCCCCCGGCCCTGTCCTGCACTTCATGGGGCCGTTCGCCACGCAAAAGCAGCGAGTGCCCCTGTGTCTCGATCAGTACGCGCGCGAACCCCGCCGCTTCCAGTTGGAGTTGTTGCCGGGCGTCGATTTCAGCGCGTTGCCGGCCGATGATCAGACGCCCGCCCGGACGCAGGTTGCGCAAGGCCCCTTCGAGAAAGTCGGGAGACAGCGCCTGGTCCAAGGCAACGATCGCATCAAAGCGAGACTCACCTGCAGGCAAGGTCGCCAGTTTATGAATGTCCAGGTCCTGGCGCCTGTCGCTGAAAGGCCCGGCGCAGTGGCCGCCCAGGTCCAGCAACCGCAGTGTGCTGGCAGAAGGCGGCAACTGCCTCAACATCTCCGCGATCAGTTCAGCGGGCATTGCCCCTGCTTGCCATCTGCACCAGCCGCCGCAACTCCTCCCACTCCTCGCGGAAAAAGTGCAGGGTCACTGCGCCGAGTTCAAGGTGCCAGACTGATTCGCCGTCGGGCTCCTCCGAGATCCAGACGACGTAGTTTCTGGTTTCGGCCAGCGTGTCGACCGGTACGTCGTCGTTCACGAACGTCCCCTGCTGCGGCGCCGGCCGCCCCGGTCGCGTTCGCGCGCTTCCTCGGCCGTCCAGCCTTCCAGCACAGCCTGGCGGCTCAGGCGCACCTTGCCCGTCGGATCGATGTCGATGAGCATCACCATGATTTCGTCGCCCATCTTGACTTCGTCTTCAACCGTCTCCACGCGATAGTCCGCCAGTTGCGAAATGTGTACCAGTCCGTCACGGCCCGGCAGATATTCGACGAATGCGCCGTAGGGCTCGATGCGGTTGACCGCGCCGGTGTAGATGCGACCAATTTCGAGATCGGCGTCATTTTCACGTTCACGCCGATTGCCGCCGCCTCGCCGGTTGTTGCCACGACCGCCGCGATCCCGACCGCCACCGCCACGTCCTGGGCGCCCGCCCCGGTCGCGTTCGCGCGCTTCCTCGGCCGTCCAGCCTTCCAGCACAGCCTGGCGGCTGAGACGCACCTTGCCCATCGGGTCGACGTCAACCACCATCACGTCAATGTTGTCGCCGATACCGACTTCGTCCTCCACGGACGCAACCCGGTGACTGGCCAGCTGGGAGATATGCACCATGCCATCCTTGCCGGGCAGGAACTCCACAAAGGCGCCGAAGGGTTCGATGCGCGAGACGCGGCCGGTGTGAACGCCGCCGATCTCCGGGTCCTCGGTCAGCGCGCGGATGCGTTCAATGGCCTGTTTGGCGGCGTTGCCTTCCACGGCCGAGACGTGCACCAGGCCATCTTCCATGACGTCAATCTTCGCACCGGTTTCGTCCTGCATGCCGCGGATAGTCTTGCCGCCCGGCCCGATGATGGCGCCAATTTTCTCCGTATCAATGCGGATGCTGGTGATGCGCGGCGCGTAGTCGCTCAGTTCCGCCCGCGGTTCGGCTATCGCTTCCTGCATGACACCCAGAATCTGGAGGCGCGCGTCCCGCGCCTGCGCCAGGGCGCGTTCCATCACGTCCCGCGAAACGCCGCTTATCTTAATGTCCATCTGCAACGCCGTGATGCCCTGTTCCGTGCCGGCCACCTTGAAGTCCATGTCGCCGAGGTGGTCTTCCATGCCCTGAATGTCGGTCAGCACGGCGACCTCTTCGCCTTCCTTGATGAGCCCCATGGCGATGCCCGCCACCGGGCGCAGGATGGGAACGCCGGCATCCATCAGCGCCAGGGTGCTGCCGCAGACGCTTCCCATGGAGGTGCTGCCGTTGGAACTCAGCACCTCGCTGACCAGACGCACGGTATAGGGAAAGTCGTCTTCCGGCGGCAGCATGTTGCGCAGGGCCACCTCCGCCAGCGAGCCATGGCCGACCTCACGGCGGCTGGTGCCGCGCAACATGCGGGTCTCACCGGTGCTGTAGGGCGGGAAGTTGTAGTGATGCAAAAAGCGCCGCGAATCCATGGCGCCCAGGTCATCCAGCATTTGCGCGTCGCGCGGGGTGCCCAGTGTGGCAATCGTCAACACCTGGGTCTGGCCGCGCTGGAAAAGACCGGAACCGTGTACGCGCGGAATCAGCCCGACTTCGGCGGAGAGTGACCGGATGGTCTCGCTGTCGCGGCCGTCCGGGCGCACGCCATCCTCGACGATGCGACGTCGCACGGCGTTCTTGCGGGCCTTGTCGATGCCGGCCGCAATGTCTTCTGCGTCCACCTCGCCGGCCTCGACGCGCGCCGCGTATTCCGCCTGGACGCGCTCACCAAGCGAGCGCATGGCCGCGCCGCGTTCATCCCTCTCTGTGTGTTCGCATACGACGCTGTATACCTCGTCACGGACCGCCTCGTACACTTCCTGGCCGAGCGCCGCATCGCCGGCCGTTCCGACCCAGGGCGACTTTTCTTTGCCGACCTCCTCGCGCATCTGGTTCTGCAGGGCGACGAGCGGTTTAATGGCTTCGTGCGCCATGTCCAGCGCTTCCAGCATGACCGCTTCAGGCACCTCGTGGGCGCTGCATTCCACCATGTTGACGGCATCCGCCGTGCCACTGACGCGCAGGTCCAGCCGGCTGTTTTCCATCTCCGGAATGCTCGGGTTGACCACCAGCTGGTCATCGATCAGACCGACGCGTACACCGGCCACGGGGCCGTTCCAGGGGACGTTTGAAATCGTCAGCGCGCAACTGGCCGCCACGTTGGCCAGCATGTCGAGAAAGGTCTCCTGATCGTGGCTGAAAGTCGTCAGGATGACCTGCACGTCGTTGCGCATGCCGGACGGAAAAAGCGGGCGCAGCGTGCGATCGGTGACCCGCGCCACCAGAATGGCGCTTTCGGCCGGCCGGCCCTCACGCCGGAAGAAACTGCCCGGTATGCGTCCCGCTGCATACAGTTTTTCTTCGAAGTCCACTTTCAGCGGAAAGAAATCGAGGCCCTGGGGCGGTTTACCCATGGTGGCGGTGCCAAAGACGATCGTATCGCCCATGCGCACCGTGACGGCGCCGCCCGCCTGTTCGGCGAAGCGACCTGTCTCGATGGTCAGTGTCCTGCCCCCGACTTCGGTTGACCAGGACCGGATGCCGGACCCGTTGTCTGCTGTACTCATACTGCCTCCTGTAGGCTTGCAGGGGCCCGGAAGACAGGGACTGGAGTATGACGCCGGTCCGTAGCGTCGGCGTCATACTCCAGGTCCTGTGCCCCGGGCAAAAACGAAAGAAGGATGGCCCGGCCGGACCATCCCGGATACACAAATTCTGACATCCCTGCCCTGTCGCTAACGTCGCAGGCCAAGCCGCTGCAACATCTCGCGATAGGCATCGGGATTCTTGCGGTTCAGATAGTTCAGGTGTCGCCGGCGTTTGCCAACCAGTTTCAGCAGACCGCGACGCGAAGACTCGTCGTGGTTGTTCGCGCGCAAGTGGTCCGTCAACTGGTTGATGCGCGTCGTCAGGATCGCGATTTGCACCTCCGGCGATCCCGTATCGCTTTCGTGGCGGGCGTAATTGTTGATTAGTGCCTGTTTGGTTTCGCTGTCCATACCCGTTTCCTGTTGCTGGTCACCTGACACGCCGGGCAGTGGCATGTCGGTCTGTATAAGTCTGCCAGTGTAGCCGATGCACCTGCCCTGAACAAGGTCGGGTCTGCCGCCTCAGGGGACGCTTCGCAGGGCGTTTGCCACCCGATTAACCGTGTGGTGCGTGCGAAACAGGCTGAAGTGGGCCGGGCTGTCCACGATGCGATTCAGGATGTTTTCGGACAACAGGATCGAGACCCACAAGTCGATGTCGTGCCCGACCACCTGTGCGTCAAGCGAATCGTGGCTGATCGCTTCGCCTTTGTCGTATAACGCCAACAGTGCAGTGACCAGCTGGTCCCGCTGCGCCAGCACCGTTTGACAAACCAGACTGTCCGTCTGCAGGGAAATGCCCTTGGTCAAAAAACTGCTGCGGGGATTGGGATAGTCATTAAGCGAGATGGCTTCATTGGCCACAAGGTAATCGATTGCCCGCTGGAAGTTGGTGCCGCTGTCATGCTCCAGCAAGCGCTTGTGCAGGCTCCCCAACGGGCACCACAGAAAACGTCTGAAACTGGTGAACTGTTCCACGCTTACGATGATACGACGGACCATGGCCGCCGTTTCCGGCTCCATCTCCTCGAGACGCTGAAAGGGGATTCCGCTCCATTCGAAATTGTGCAGTTCCTGTGCGCGTCGCGGCAGTTGCAACAGCTTTTCAGAGCCGGAACGCAGGCTGATGACAGGCACCATATCCTCGGGATTAAGGCGATGCGGTATCAATTCCCGTCGCAGAATCTGTTCGCGCACCAGTCGGTCAATCCAGTCCGATCGCCACAGATCGCTCAGATTGCAGCCCGGCTGCCCCAGTTCGCGGTCCATCGCCAGGCCCTTGATGAGAAAGCCGTAATTGACGTATTCCCAACGGCGGACCTGTAGCGTGCGTTCCACCCGCAATACAATGCGGCTGGTGACCAGACGCGTCTTGCCCACGATCGGATGGTCCGGGTTAAGCAACACCTCCCCGCTTTCCGGCGAGGCCTTCAAAATGCCCATCTTCACGGCCTGCGTCACCAGGTCCTTGCCGCGCGACGCCGAGGACACCGCATTGACCTGCAGCAGTTGCTCGACCAGCACCTCGGGCGCCACCGACTCCCGTTCTTCGCAGGAGGTCAGACGATCCAGCTGGATGATGATACTGCTCCACTGCGAGGGCAGAAAGGCGGACGCATCCTCTTCCCTTTCCGGCGACATGGAATCGGTCCACAGCGAGCGATGCGTCTTGAGGTCGGTGAAGTCCTCCACGTATTCGACGGAAATGCCCGGGTTGCTCTCCAGCTGCCGGCTGGTGCTGCCGCGCACACCCCACACAATGACCTGCTTGCCACGGGACCGCAGGCTGGTAAGCATGTCATTGAAGTCGCGGTCGCCGCTGGCGACGATGTAAACGTCGGCGGCGTCTTCATGGCCGGCGTCGGTGGTTACGTCCCGCGCGATCCGCATGTCCGCGCTGTTCTTGCCGGGCAGGCTGTTCACCGCGTCGATGTTTGCCATCAACAGGCGCCGCGGCGCGTCATCGGCGACTTCGTTGCCCGACGCATCGACCAGGGGCGGCAGGCTGCCCCGCTGGTACCAGGGTGCGTAGGCGGCCATCTTGACGACCTGACCATAGGCATTGGCCTGGGATCTGAAGCGCTCGATCAAATGGTCGAGGTTGACCGTGAAACCCTGCTCATTAAGGCTGATGGTGATGTTCTCGAAATCGATGTAAACCGCGACATTGCGTGTTTGCTGCAATCCCGGCAATGTCGTGAGGGGCTGAAAGACCACAGTGGCCTGCAGATCCGTCCCTTCCAGCACGTTTTCAATGCCCCACACGCGAATTCTCGTCCTGCCGGCGGACTGAACCTGACCCACCAGGGGCAGCAGGTCCTCGCTGTCCGTGACCAGAATCACTTCATCAAGGCGGTCGCTTTCCTCTCCCGCCAGGAGCGACAAAAGGTCACGCGACAACCGGTCACGCGGCGTTTGCGGGAAAATCGTGTAGCCGGCATCGCGAAAAATGCGCGACACCCGCGGTCTTTGCTCGTAGGCGGAGGAAGGGTCCGGATCGACAATGGCAAGCGCGCGCAGCCTGTCCGGGCCGACAAGGCCGGCAACGAGGGTCGCATTGCCTTTCAACCCAACTGCCAGTTCCTGCAGGTCGACGGCGATGCCGCGCTGTTGCAAACGCTGTTGCAGGTCCTGTACGTCAACTATCAAAAAAGCAGTCATTTTCTTCCCCAATAAAAATTGAGGCCCGTTTGCGGCCGCGCCGGGAACGGAACCCCTCACGAGCCCGCTACAGCAACTATTTGCCCCTGGTCCCTTCGCGTCTGATTGTGCCAAACATAACAAAGGGCGGCACTCTTGACAACGGGCAGATTTCAGCGCGGAATGATTTGAGGCGAAATTGCCCTCTTCGCCGACGGGTACCGCTTGCGCCGCTGTCTACTCTGTACAACACTTCAGGTCAGTAGGCGCGCGCAAACAGGGCGATTTCCCCGTCGCCGGCGCCAGTCAACAGACAGGCGCCGCGATCATCCGCCTGGTCAAAGGGGAAGCAACGGATCGTCGCGCCGGTTTCGTCCTTGACACGCCGTTCATCATCGTCGTCGCCAGCCCAGTAGCCTCGGGCCCAGCCGCCGGCGTCGATGACCTCGCGCAGCTCCGCATAGTCGCGCACATCGTGAATGTTGGCTTCGCGAAACGAGGTCGCAGAGGCGAGCATGTTTTCCTGAATGTCTTGCAGGTTTTCCACAACGGCCTGCGTCACACCCGCACGGGCGATGCTCGTTTTGCCTTCCCGTCCGGGGACGTCGCGACGCGCCAAGACAACTGAATCGTTTGCCACGTCGCGCGGGCCCAGTTCAAGGCGCAATGGCACACCGCGCAATTCCCAGTCATTAAACTTGAAGCCAGGCCTCAGGCCCTCACGTCCGTCAAGGTGCGTGCGAATGCCCGCGTCGACCAGTTCCTGCCTGAGGGCATGCGCGCTGGCATGCACGGTCTCCCGCTCTTCATCGCCACGGGTGATGGGCACGATCACGACTTGCCAGGGCGCAAGCCGGGGTGGCAGGCGCAAACCGGTGTCGTCCCCGTGGGCCATCACCACGGCGCCAACCATGCGCGTGCTCAGTCCCCAGGAGGTCGTCCAGCAAAGCTTTTGTTCGTTGTTCTCGTCCAGATAGCGAATGTCGAAGGCATGCGCGAAATTTTGCCCCAGGTTGTGGCTGGTGCCCGCCTGCAGCGCGCGTTTGTCGCCCATCATGGCCTCAATGGTGTAGGTGCGCAGCGCGCCGGCAAAGCGCTCGATGTTGCTCTTGCGACCGCTGATGACCGGAATCGCCGCCTCGTTGACGGCCACGTCCGCATAGATTTCCAGCATCTGCAGAGTCTCTGCCTCGGCTTCTTCACCCGTCGCGTGCGCGGTGTGCCCTTCCTGCCAGAGAAACTCGGAAGTGCGCAGAAAGGGCCGCGTGCGCAATTCCCAACGCACGACGTTTGACCACTGGTTGATCAGCAGCGGCAGGTCGCGCCAGGACTGAATCCATTCGCTGAAGGCCTCGCCGATGATGGTCTCGGACGTGGGCCGGATGACCAGCGCCTCTTCCAGTTTTTTGCCGCCGGCATGCGTGACGACCGCCAGTTCCGGGCTGAAACCCTCGACGTGCTCCGCCTCTCGCCGCAAATAACTTTCGGGAATCAACAGCGGAAAGTAGGCATTGCGATGGCCGGTGGCCTTGAAGCGCAGGTCCAGCGCGTCGCGGATGCCCTCCCACAACTCGTAGCCGTAGGGCTTGATGATGACCGAACCACGCACCGGTGACTGCGCCGCCAGATCCGCCCGGTACACAATGTCGTTGTACCACCTGGAAAAGTCTTCGCTCTGTGGTGTGACTTGCGCTGCCATGAAGTTTCCTGTCTTTAAGGGCTTGCGGATCATGCCGCGCCCAGTATACATGAATTCGCCTGCAGGGGCGCCGGTTGTATAATCCCTCCGGCGACGGGAGGGGGATTCATGCGCTATACAACGCTTGGCAACAGCGATATTAAAGTGTCGGTCATCGCCCTGGGCTGCTGGCCCTTTGGCGGCAAGTTCGCCTGGGGTGAACAGGACGATGCCGACTCGATTGCCACAGTGCATGCCGCGCTGGATGCCGGCATCAATTTCTTTGACACGGCTGAAGGCTATGACAGCGGCAAATCGGAAGAGGTGCTGGGCGAAGGATTGCGCGGCCGGCGCCACGAGGCCGTCGTCGCCACCAAACTGATCGGCGACAGTTTGCATCCGGCAGCCATGCCGGCAGCCTGCGAACGCAGCCTGCGCCTGCTTCAGACCGATTACATCGATCTCTACCAGATTCACTGGCCGAACCATGACATCCCGCTGGCCGACAGCATCGCCGGCCTGCAGCGTTTGCAGGAACAGGGCAAGGTGCGCGCCATCGGCGTCAGCAATTTCGGCCCGCTTGACCTCTCGGAGGCCGCCGCCGCCGGCCAGATCGTGACCAATCAGGTCAATTTCAGCCTGCTCTGGCGCGTCATCGAACGCGAAATCAAACCCCTGTGCGAGGAACTGACGGTCGGCATTCTTTGCTACAGTTCGCTGGCCCAGGGCCTGCTTACAGGACGCTACGCCAATGTGGAAGAAGTGCCCGACTACCTGAAGCGCACCCGTTGGTACAGTAGCGCGCTGCCGGACACCAAACATGAAGAAGACGGCTGTGAAGCCGAAATCTTCGCCGCCTTGCCGCAAATCCGCGAGATCGCCGATTCCCTGAACACCACCATGGCCTGTCTCTCCATGGCCTGGCTCCTGCAACAGTCCGGCGTGACTTCAATCCTGGTCGGGGCGCGCAAGCCGGAGGAAGTCTCCTGGAACCTGCCGGCGCTCGACCTCACACTGGACGGGGCCACACTGAAACAGCTGGCGCAAATCACAGAGCCGGTCAAACAGAAACTGGGCGACAATGCCGATATGTGGTTCAGCGAATCGCGGATGCGCTGAACCAGGTTTCAGTAGGCCCGGTCCCGTCGCAGCAGAATGAGCCAGATCGTGCGCAAAATGATGCGCAGGTCCAGCCACACGGACCAGTTTTCGACGTACCAGAGATCGAAGTGCGTGCGCTCGGCAATGGAGGTATCGCCGCGCAGACCGTTGACCTGGGCCCAGCCCGTCATGCCGGACTTCTCGCGGTGACGTTCCATGTAACGAGGGATCTGGTCGCGAAAACGCATGACGTAGACCGGGCGCTCCGGGCGCGGCCCCACCAGGCTCATGTGCCCCAGCAAAACATTGATCAACTGGGGAATTTCATCCCAGTTGCTGCGCCGCAGAAATGAGCCCAGACGGGTACGGCGGGGATCGTCCTTGACCGTCCAGCCTGGCCCGCCCTGCTCGGCATTGGCATGCATGGAACGAAACTTGATCATGGGAAAGGGCTGCCCGTCCAGACCCATGCGTTCCTGAATGTAGAAGGCCGGCCCGGCCGATTCGATGCGCACCAGCAAGGCTGTCAGCAGCAGCACAGGTGAGAGCAACACCAGCCCGCAGAAAGAGACGCAGATGTCCAGGGCGCGTTTCAGGCTGAGCTTCCAGCCGCGCAGGGCGATGTCGCGCACGGTCAGCAAGGGCGTGCCACCCATTTCTTCGACGTTCAGGTCGCCCGCCACCCAGGTGAACAGGTCCGGAAAGACCTTGATGTCTACCTGGCCCAGGCGACACAGGTTGATGAGTTCTTCCAGTTCGTCACGCTGCGCCTCCGGCAGGGCGACGATGACCTGTTCCACGGCATAAGTGTCAATCAGTTGCGGTATGTCCGCAAAACTGCCGATCACGTCGACTCCCCTGGCGGGAGACGGGCCGTTCCGGTCGCGGGCCACAACGCCAATCAGGTTGTAACCCATGCCGGAATCCTTGCGAATCCGTTCCGACATGTCCCGCGCCACTTCGCCGGCGCCGATGATCAACAGGGTCTCGTTGTCATGTCCGCGGCGGCGTAGCCAGCCACGCAGGGCGCGATAAAGGCTGCGCCCGAATTCCACCAGCACGATGCTGAAAAGCAAGACGTAGAAAAACAGACTGCGCGGGTAGTCCACCTGATACTCGGTGGCGTTCAACAACAGGTCAAGCACCAGACCCTGCAGGCCATAGGCGAGTACCGCTCCCAGCAGGGTCGCGCCCAGAATTCGGCGCATCTGGTCCAACGTGCTCACCGAGCGCGCCAGATGGTAAAGCCGCGAAGCGTAAAACACCAGCAGCGTCGTAACCACGTGCAACAGCAGGGTGGGAACAAATTGCTCAAGACTGGGCGGATTTACAGGAATGGTAAACAACTCGAAGGCGTTGCGGGCCCTGTGGGCCAATGCAAAGGCAGCGGCCAGCATGACCACGTCAAGCCCCAGACGCAGCAGGTTCAACAGCAGTCGGATGCGACTGGTGCGGCCAGTCCGGTGCGCCGCAATCAGACGGTCGGTTGCCGGATTTCCGCCAGCATCGACCGTCCGCCCTTCAGCAGCAGGCCGGTCATGACCAGGCTGTGTAACCACAGCGGCGTCGACCTCCGGTAGTGTTTGCGATAGAAGATCAGCATGGCGCGCTGGAATTCGTGACTGGCGCGGCGACTCTGACGGCTGGCCGCGCGCTTGACGTGCTGCACGACCACCCGCGGCTGGTAGTAAACTTTCCAGCCGGCTGCCTTGATGCGCCAGGCCCAGTCCAGGTCTTCGCCATACATAAAGAAGTCTTCGTCCAGCAGTCCCGCCTGCGCAATCGCCTCGCCTCGTACGATCATGCAGGCGCCGACCACGGCGTCAACTTCCAGTTCCTGCTCCGGGTCGGCAAAGGTCATGTTGTAGCGTCCGAAGCGCCGATGACGCGGGAACAGGCTCGCCAGCCCCGTAAAACGATACAGGGACACCTGGGGCGAAGGAAAGCTGCGCCGACAGGCAAGGTCCAGACTGCCGTCCGGCAGCACCAGACGAGGCCCGGCGATGCCGATTTCCGGTCGCGTATCCATGTAATCCACCAGCCTGGCCAGGGCGTCCGGCGGGACCTCGGTGTCCGGGTTGAGCAGCATGGCGTGACGCGGTGCATCATCCCGTACCCGGCCCGCGCCTTCAAAACCGAGGTGACGAAGACCCAGATTGTTGCCGGCCGGGTAACCGCTGTTGACGGCGTTTGCGATCACGCCCACCTGCGGGAATTCCTGGCGCAGCATGGCGACGCTGTCATCGTCGGAGGCATTGTCGACCACGACGACGCGGAAGCTTTCGATTCCTTCGCTGGCCAGCACGGTTTGCAGACAGCGGCGCAGCAGGTCCCGCGTGTTCCAGTTCAGAATGACGATGCCCAGGTCCGCCACAGGCCCTCCTGCGTTTCATTCTAGCATGGGCCAAAATCAGCGGCCAGCGCTCAGCTTGACGCGGTCGGCAGGGAAGTCAGCGCCCTGCCTTCCAGCGCGGCGCGCAGCGCATGGCGCTCGTCCCAGGGATATTCGGTCTCACCGAAACACATGCTTTGTTCGTGGCCCTTGCCGCAGGCCATCACGACGTCGCCAGGTCGGGCCAGCTGGCAGGCGCGCAACAAGGCCTGCGCCCGGTCCGGTTCGCGCAGGAAACTCCGCCCTTCCACGGCACCCGCCGCGCTGCAGGCTTCCGCCATGGTCGCCAGAATGGCGTCCAGTGACTCGCTGCGCGGGTCCTCGGCCGTCAGGATACTGACATCGGCCAGGCGGGCGGCGATGGCGGGCATCAATCGCCGTTTCTTCAGGTCACGCAACCCGGCGCAGCCGAATACGACAATCAGGCGGCACCCGCGAGCCACCAGGGTCCGGCCGGCCCTGAGGGCCTTTTCCAGCGCGTCGGGCGTGTGGGCGAAATCCACAAGGGCGGTGAATTCCTGGCCGGCCAGCACCCGCTCCATGCGGCCGGGTATGGACGCCAGGTCGGAAATGCCATTCACAATGTGCGCGCCGCGGACTTCTGCGACGTGCATCGCCGCGGCGGCGGACGCGAGACAGTTGCTCACGTTGAAATCGCCGGCGAGCCGGGTCGTGATGTCCAGTGCCCGGCCGGACGCAGGGCCGGCTGCGGTGAAGCGTGTGCCCTGGGGGGAATGCCGAATGGCCTCCGCCCGCAGGTCGGCGTCCGCCTCGATGCCGAAAGTGACCACCTTGACGCTCAACTGTCTCATCAGCCAGGCCGTCTGCTCGTCATCGGCATTGAGCAGGGCGACGCCCTGCTCCGGCGAAAGCAGCCCGAACATGCGCATCTTGGACGCGCGATAGGCAGCAAAACTGCCATGGAAGTCCAGGTGCTCATGGGTGACGTTGGTTAAAACGGCGGCGGCCAGCGTGACGCCGTTCAGGCGGCCCTGCGCCAGGCCGTGACTGGTCATTTCCAGCACAGCGTGTGTCACTCCATTGGCGACCATCTGCGCCAGCAGGGCCTGCACCTGCGGCGCGCCAGGCGTGGTCACGTGCAGACCCGTGTCGGCGCTGCTGCTGCCCAGGTCGGCGGCGACCGTGCTGATCAGGCCGGCGCGGCCATCACTGGCGCGCTGCAGAATACGATGCAGCAAGGTGGCAGTTGTGGTTTTCCCGTTGGTGCCGCTGACGCCGATCAGACACAGTTTTCCGGCCGGATTGTCATGCCAGGCCGCGGCCAGGTGGCCCAGGGCCTCTGCCGCATCGCGCACCAGCGCACGGGGGACTCCGGGTGCATACACGTCACGTTCGAGCACCAGCGCCGCGGCCCCGGCGTCGATCGCCTGCGGCACGAAATCGTGACCATCGACGACCAGCCCCTTGCGCGCCACGAACAGGCCGCCCGGTTGCAACAAACGGTGGTCTTCCTCAACCGGCGCGCCGACCGTGGCGTCACCATCGCTGCCCAACAGCAAGTCCGATGGCAGCGCCTGCAACAAGTGGGAAAACTGTTTGGCCATAAACAAACAGTGGGCTCACCGGCGTACCGGCGGCCCACTGCCCATGGTCGACTGACAGATCAGCCGAGGCGCTGCGACATCTCGCCCAGACCGCTGCGGACGCTGCCGTCCACGACCTGGTCCGCCGAGCGAACGATCAAGCCGCCCAGGATGGAGGGATCGACCTCGAAGGCGACGCTCTCCGCGCCGATCTCGTCCTGCACCTTCTGCTGCTCTGCATCGTCGAGCGGCATGGCGCTGACGACGGTGACGTCACCGGAAAGCGCGCGTGCCGACTCCGGCACCTTCGCGAAGAAATCGTTGATCAGCGCCTGCTGCCGCGCTTCGTCCAGAGAGGCGCCGATCAGCTGCTGCGCCACGGCGATGGAGATCGCCGCCACCTGGCCGCGAAGGCCGGCCAGTTGCGCGTCACGTTCCGCCTGGGCCGCCAGGCGCGCCTCGTTGCGAATGGTCTCCGCTTCCGAGCGGGCGTCCTGCTGCACCTGTTGCGCCACTTCCTCGCCGCGCCCGCGGGCCTCGTCAACGATTCCCTGGGCCTCGACGCGGGCCTGCTGCAAAACTTTCTCCGCCTCGGCCTCGGCGTTCATGCGCGCGCTGGCCGCCTTCTCGGCGTCCTCAAGGCCGCGCTGGATTCGCGTGCGCCGGTCTCGCAGAACGGCGATGAGCGGATCGTAAACGAAGCGCGTCAGCAGGACGTAGATGACGATGAAGGCGATGATTTGAATCAGCAAATAGCCGAGATTGATTCCTAGAGCTTCCACAGTCGCATTCCCCCTGCCAGATCAGGACAGCACGAACAGAATGATCAGGGAAACGACCAGGGCGTAGATGGCCACGGCCTCGGCGAATGCCACACCCAGAATCATGTTCGTCTGAATGGTGCCGGTGTGATCCGGGTTGCGCGCCATACCCTGGACAGCGCCACCCACTGCGAGCCCGATGCCGATGCCGCCGCCCAGCGCGCCGACCATGGCCAGACCCGCGCCAATCGCCTTACCTGCCACCACAACTGCTTCTTCCATCTTCCTCACTCCTTCCAGGATCGTGTTTGTTCGTCGTTGTCAGGTCTTGCCTAATGCGCGCCGGCTGCCGCCTCCTCGTGATGCTCCTCGTCGTGGTGATGGCTGACCGTCGCCAGGCTCATGAAGATCGCCGTCAGCAGGCCAAACACAACGGCCTGAATGATGCCGACGAAAAACTCGAGCAGGAAAAAGGGCCAGGGAACAACCACCGGCACCAGGAAACTCATCACAAAGAGCAGGATCGAGCCGGCGAAAATGTTGCCCAAAAGCCTGAAGGCGAAGGACAAAATCTTGGCGAATTCGCCGATCAGTTCCAGCAGTCCCACCGCCACGTCAATGCCGCCCAAAGGCGACTTGAGCAGCGTTGAGAAGTTGAAGAACTTGGTCAGGTAGCCGATGCCCAGCGCGCGGAAGCCCATCACCTGGATCATCACCACGGCGATAAGCGCAATCGCCAGGGTCATGTTCAAATCGGTGGAAGGAACGCGAATATAGGGCAGGATCACCCAGGGCACGGCGGGGTCGCCAGGTTCCACGTGGTGGTAATCGATCTCGTCGGCATGGTCGTCGTCCGATGCTTCTGCATGGTCGTCGGCTGCTGCCATGGCAGGAATGCCGGAGTGGCAGCCGGCGTCCGCGCGCGCCTGCAGGGCTTCACCGCTCATGGTTGCGGCCACGTCCGGGCTGACCCAGGGGCACTGGCCGTTGACATAATAGACGCCGCCAAGGGTCGCTGTGTCAAAGCCGTCCAGCAACTCCGTGTGCCCCTCCACTTCATGCACGTGCGGGTGCAGGAAGCCGATACTGTCGATGCCGGGAACCAGTTCCAGCCAGTTGGAAAGCAACACGACGACAAAGATCGTCATGAACATCTTGAAAATCGGGCCGAGATAGCGCTCCGGTGCGATGCCGCCGATGAAGCCGTAAAGCCCTTCAAAGGCCATCTCGAAGAAGTTGTAGAAGCCGCCGCGCGGCACCTCACCGCCATCCCGCGGCCGGCGGCTGCCAACCACGCGGATCAATACAAGTATGAGGATCCACACCACCACCGAGCCCGCGAAGGTGTTGGTTATCGGCAGACCGAATACCTCGCCCGTCGGGTAAATCTCGCCCGGCAACTGGATCACCGGTACCACCGGCGGCCAGTTGAACATCACCACGAGGCTGGCCAGCACCAGGATCAATGCAATCCAGCGGCGCTTGCCACTCCAGTTCAGGGTCACTGTTGTCCTTCCTCCTTCTGCGCCGCCAGAATGAGACGCGACTGATGTTGCGAGTAACGATATATCGCCCACAGAGAAAGGGGAATACTCCCCAGTAACAGTACAAATACAAACAGCGGTTTCGTGCCCAGCACCTCGTCCAGCCCCAGCCCGATCAACACCGAGCCGCCGGCGATCAGCACCAGCAACGCCCCCACCTGTGCGATCACTTTCGCCCCCAGCAGGAGCACCGGCCCGCGCTCCGGCCCACCCTCACTCATGAACGCGTTCCGCGCAGCGCCAGGCTGTGAAGACTATCACAGACGAATCCCCATTTCCAGCGAACGCAGGCCGAAACCCGAAGACCCGTCAGGCCTGGAACAGGGCCAGCGCACCCTGAACCGCCCACTCAAAGACCGGCTGCGCCGCCACCGTCCCCAGCAACAGGACGGCCAGGCAGGGAAGCGCCAGCGCCCAGCCGGACGCGCGCGACAGCGGGATCGGCTGGTCTTCATCCGCGCTGCGATCGACGTACATCACCTTGATGACGATCAAATAATAGTAGAGCGCGACGATGGCATTCAGCACGCCGACGATCGCAAGCCAGGTCAGGTCCGCCTGCACGGCTGCATTGAACAGGAAGAACTTGCCAAAGAAACCGGCCGTGGGTGGAATGCCGCCCAGTGACAGCAGCGCGATCGTCATCATCAGCGCCAGCCAGGGGCTGCGTCGATTCAGGCCGGCCAGATCGGCGATGGTCTCGCTGCCCGTCGCCTCGCTGAAGAAGACGACCACGGCGAAGGCCAGCAGGTTGGTGAAGGTGTACATGAACAGGTAAAAGCCGACCGACGCCACGCCCTGCTCCGTCTGCGACTGGATGGCCGCCACGCCGATCAGGGCGTAGCCGGCCTGGGCGATGGAGGAATAGGCCAGCAGACGCTTGATGTTGCGCTGCGACAGCGCCAGCACGTTCCCCAGGGTCATCGAGATGACGGCCATCAGCGCCGCCAGGCTGACCCAGAAGGCCTGAATTTCATGCCCGCCAACCACCAGCGACTGCGGAAACACCGCGATCAGGAAACGCACCAACAGGGCAAAACTGGCCGCCTTGCTGGCCACGCTGACGAATGCCGTCACCGGCGTCGGCGCGCCTTCGTACATGTCCGGCGTCCAGAAGTGGAATGGCGCCGCGCCAATCTTGAAGCCGAAACCGACCACCACCAGGGTCAGCGCCGCCAGCACCGGCAAGACCGCCTCACCGCTGGCGGCGGGCAATACCTCCGCCAGCGCGTATATGCTGGTCTGGCCGCTGAATCCGTAGAGAATGCTGAGCCCGAAGAGCATCAGGGCCGAGGCAAAGGCGCCGAACAGAAAATACTTCATGCCGCTCTCTGCGGAGCGCAGGTCGTCGCGACGAAAGGCCGCCAGAATGTAGAGCGGGATCGACAGTGTCTCCAGGCCGAGGAAGACCATGATCAGGTCGGCCGCGGCGCTGACCAGACAGGCGCCCAGGGTGGCCACCACCAGAATGAGATAGAACTCGCCCTGGCGGCCATGCGCCTTCGTGTCGATGGACATCAGCGCCGTCAGCGCCGCGCCCAGCAGAATCATGACCCGGAAGATCTGCGCCAGGGTGTCGTGCCGCACCATCCCGCCCCAGACGAGCTGGCTTGCGGGGTCCGCCGGGGGCGCCCAGACGAGCGGCGTCACGGCCAGCAGCAGCAGCCCCAGCACAGTCACCCAGGCGATGTTGCGCCGGCGTTCGCCCGGCAGATATACATCCAGGAAGAGGATGATGATCGCCAGAATCGTCAGCCCGACTTCCGGCACGATGGCCGGCAGGCTGCCCAGGAAATCGAAGCCGGCCAATTTATGCCCCTCCCAGGATTGCCAGAACCGGCCCGACGCCGCTGGTGATCATTGGCGCCATCACGCCCGGCAACACGCCCAGAATCAGCAGCGGCGACCCCAGCAGGACCAGCACCACGCGGTCCGTAATGGAAATGTCGCCCACGTCCGGATACAGCGTCGCATTGAATTCGCCGAGGAACACCTGGCCGGTCACGCGCAGCACGTAGGCCGCCGTGATGACGATGCCCAGCGCCGCCAGCACCACGATCACCGAATAATAATTGCTCAACACCAGACCGCCGGCCTGCAGCGTGATCTGCTCCGAGGCCGCCCACATGCCGGTGAAGATCGGATACTCGGCGATGAAGCCGCTCAGACCGGGCATGCCCATACTGGTCAGGCCGCCAATCACGAAGGCCAGGCCGACCCAGGGCATGCGTTTGATAAAGCCGCCCAGACTGGGGATGTCGCGCGTGTGCGCCTGGTCATAGACCATACCGACACAACCGAAGAACAATGCCGTCATCGCGCCATGGCTGAACATTTGCAGGCCCGCGCCGGTCATGCCAATCACGTTCATGGTGGCGAAACCCATGCTCACCAGGCCCATGTGACTGACCGAGGAAAAGCCGATCACGTACTTGAAGTCTCGCTGGCGGAAGGCGATGAAAGCGCCATAGACGACGTTGATCAGCGTGAGGAATACAATCCAGGGCAAATGCACCTGTGCGCCTTCAGGCAAGAGTTGTACGCCGGCCCGCAGGGCCGCGTAGGCCCCGAGTTTCATCAGCACGCCCGCGTGAATCATGGAGACGGCGGTCGGCGCGGCCACGTGCCCGTCCGGGCTCCAGTTGTGGAAAGGGAAGACCCCCGCCAGCACGCCGAAGCCAATGAAAATGAAGGGGAACCACAGCCGGGCGAAACTCAGGGTCTCCACGCCGCCATAACCAGGCACGTCAAAGGCGCCCGCCTCCGCCGCCAGCGTCAGGTTGACCATGTCAAAGCTGAACGAGGTCGAGCCAGGCGACACGATGCCGGCCGCAATGGCCTGCTGCAGCACGGCGGCGCCTTCCGCCGTGCGGAAAAAGCCGTCCGCCACCAGCACCATGGCGATCACACCCACCAGCGCCACCACCGAGCCGACCAGAATGTAGAGCGTCAGCTTCATGGACGCGTACTGGCGCAGTTCCACCCAGCCCCAGGTCGCGATCAGCAGATACATGGGGAAGATGGCCAGTTCGTAGAAGAAGAACAGCGTGAACATGTCCAGCGACACGAACACGCCGTAGACGCCCGCCACCAGCAGCAGGAAGAAGGCCATGAACTCGCGCGTGCGGTCATCAATGCGCCACGAGACCAGCACGCCGGCCAGCGCCACCATGCCGGTCAGCAGCACCATTGGCGCGCTCAGCCCGTCCACGCCGACGTGATAGCCGATGCCCAGCGAGGGCACCCATTCGTAATGCTCCTCGTAGGCCAGCCCCTCGGCGAACATCTGCGTGGCGGCCATGGGGCTGCCGCTCGCCAGCAGGGCGTCCTGATTGAAGGTGACCTCCGCCACCTGGGCGTTGTAGCCAACGTAGACCGCCAGCGAAAGCAGCAACACAGCCAGCGCCGCCGTGACGGCCACGCCACGGACAAGGTCGCGCCGCTCGCCGTTCATGAACAGGATGATGACGGCCGCGACTATCGGAATGAATACGATGAGGCTCAGTACCGGGAGTACAAGTTCGCTCATCCAGCCAGGCCTCCAAGCAGCCGCGTCACCGAGTCGTTGATGACGGGCAGGATCCAGTTCGGCGCCACGCCCGTGACCAGCATCAGCACCAGCAGCGGGGCGATCGCCAGCACTTCGCGCGTTTCAATCTCCAGCCGCGTGTCGCGCCAGCGCATGTTAAAGGGGCCATGCAGCACACTGCGGATGCCCTTCAGAATGTAGGCGCCGGTGAATAACAGGCCGATCATCGCCAGCGCGGTCAGCAGCGTGAAGACCGGCCAGGCGCCGCGCACGACGAGAAACTCGCCGACGAAGCCGTTCAGCCCGGGCAGGCCCAGGCTGGCCATGCTGGTGAAGAGGAAGATGCCGCCATAAATCGGCGCTTTCACCCAGAAGCCGCCGTACTGCCTCAGGTCGCGCGTATGTGTCTTGTGATAAATAGCCCCGGCCAGCAGGAACATGCCGGCCGAACTGAGTCCGTGGTTGAACATCTGCAACACCGCGCCATTGGTCGCCAGGATCGCGTCCTGCAGACGCTCCGTGCCCCCCGCGATGAACTGCTCGCCCCAGGCCTGGGCGGCGACCGCCAGCCCCAGCACCACAAAGCCCATGTGGTTGACCGAGCTGTAGGCCACCAGCCGTTTGATGTCGTTCTGCGCAAAGGCCGCGAAAGCCCCCAGCACCACGCCAAGCATGGCCAGCACGGCGAAGAGCGTGGCCGCATTGGTGGCCGGCAACCCGAGAATCTGCAGCTCCGCCACCCACACGTCCGGAAAGAGCGGGATGACCAGGCGCAGGAAACCGTAGGCCCCCAGCTTGAGCATGGCGCCCGCCAGCAACATCGAACCCGCCGTCGGCGCTTCGCTGTGCGCATCCGGCAGCCAGGTGTGGAAGGGCCAGACCGGCACCTTGATGGCGAAGGCCACGAAGAAACCGATGAAGGCGAAGGCCTTGACCGTCTCGATCGGGATGCCGAGGAAGGTGGCGCCGACCGTGTTGGCCAAAACCGGCCAGGTCTCGGTCAACGTGACCATGTCGAAGCTTGGCGCGCCCAGTTGCGCGGAAACGGCCCAGCCCACCAGTTGCGTGGCCAGCAGGAAGCCCAGCGACCCGCCGAGCGAGTAAATCATGAACTTGACTGAAGCGTACTGGCGACCGGGACCGCCCCACTGGTTGATGAGGAAGTACATCGGCACCAGACTGAGTTCCCAGAAGAGGAAAAAGGTCAGCAGGTCCAGCGTCACGAAGACGCCCATCAGGCCAGTCTGGAAGAAGAGCAGCAGCGCCATGTGCATGTTGACGCGCTCTTCAATCTCCCAACTCACCAGAATCGCCAGCGGCGTCAGGATGCCGGTCAGCAGCACCAGCACGGCGCTGATGCCGTCGATGCCCACGTGCCAGGAAGCCCCCAGCAACTCAAACCATGGCGTGCTCTGTTCCAGCGCGTAACCCGCGCCCGGTTCACCAAGCTGGTAATGGCGAAAGGCCAGCACGGCCAGCGCCGCCAGACCCAGGCCGAGGACCAGCGCCACCCAGCGGATCAGACGCTTTTGCTGCGGCAGGACCAGCAGCAGCAGGGCCGCCAGCGCCGGCAACACAACCAGCGCCGACAGCAGGTCCAGGCCGAAGACGGTTTCAATCATGCCAGTCCAGTCTCCACGTCATCCGGCCGTCACCATCGTGCCGGCCGACGCGGCGAAGACGATGCCGATTAATATCGCGGCGATGGCGATGTAAAGCAGATACTGCTGCACCCGCCCGGTCTGAAGGTGTCGCAGGCGCAGGCCGAGGGCGACGATGCCTTCCGGAATGCCGTCCCCTACCCCGTCGATCAGCCAGGAGTTGAGCACCTTGAGCAGGTCGCCGGTCCAGGTGAAGACGCGCCCGATCAGATGCAGGATGCCATCAATGATGCCGCGATCAAGGAACTCGTCGACCGCCCTGTGAGCGAACCAGAATGACGGCCTGACGAAAATCCGTTCGTAAAGTTCATCAAGGTAGTACTTGCGACGCAGCGTCTCGTGCACTTCCGCGCCCAGCACCTTGATCAGCGGGTCCGCTTCTCCGGCGCGCAGGGGCCGGCGCCAGTACATGCGATGCCCCAGATACAGTCCGCCCAGCGCCACGATGAAAGAGGTCGCCACCGGCACCAGCATGAAGGGCGGCGCCGACGCCTGCATGTCCGGCACCGCAGCGAAGAACGCCGTGGCGCTGTTGTGCGGCAGCGTCTCGATGACGAAATGGTGGAAACGGTTGCCGCCCACCGCCTCGGGCGAAAAGAGCGCGCCAAACAGCGGGAAGTCCTCCGGCACGCCGAGGTAACCGGCGAGAATGGCGAAGACCGCCAGGCCCAGCAGCGGCAGGGTCATCGTCACGCTGACCACGCCGCGCCCCAGGCCGGCGTGACGCGCCGCTTCCGTGCGCGCTTCGCCGCGGAAGGTCAGGCCCAGCTGCCGCATGGTGTAGAAGGCCGTCAGGAAGGCGGCCAGCGCCAGCAGAATGAAGACCAGCGCATGTGGCAGATAGCCGTGTGTAACGCCCAGCCAGGCGTCCGCCAGAATCTCGTCCTTGGACCAGAAGCCCGCGGTCAACAGCGGGAAACCGGCCAGCGAAAAGCCGCCGATCAGGAAGGTGATGAAGGTGACCGGCATGCGCTTTTGCAGGCCGCCCATATTCATCATGTCCTGTGGGTCGAAGGCCTCTTCATGGCCGTCATCATGGCCATGGTGATCGTCATGGTCGTCATCATGGGCATGCTCGTGAACGTGATGCTCGCCATGCTCCATGCCGTGAATGACCGAGCCGGAGGCCATGAAGAGCAGCGCCTTGAAAAAGGCATGGGTGATGAGGTGGAAGGCGGCCGCCACCCAGGCGCCGATGCCCAGCGCGGCCATCATGAAGCCCAGTTGCGAAATCGTCGAATAGGCCAGCACGCGTTTGACGTCGTTCTGCGCCAGCGCGATGGTCGCGGCAAAAAGCGCCGTTCCGGCGCCCACCAGCGCCATCAGCAGCAGCGGCCCGTTGAACAGACCGTGATGCGGGTCCGCGCCGGCCACGAAGAGCGGGAACATGCGGATAATGGCGTAGATGCCGGCGGAGACCATGGCGGCGGCGTGAATCATGGCGCTGACCGGCGTCGGACCTTCCATCGCGTCCGGCAGCCAGACGTGCAGCGGAAATTGCGCCGATTTGCCGATGGTCCCCGCGATGAGGAACACGCTGATCAGGGCCGCGGCGCTGCCGCCGAGAATGATGGCCGGCGTCGTCGCCAGCTGCTGCAACACGGCCGGGTTGTAAAGGATCTCGCGAAAGCTGAGCGTGCCCGTCTCCAGATACAGGTAGACGATGCCCAGCAGCATGATGACGTCGGCCACGCGCGTGGTGGTGAAGGCCTTGACGGCCGCCGCGCTGGCGCTTTCCTTCTCGAACCAGAAGCCGATGAGCAAATAGGAACAGAGGCCCATCACCTCCCAGCCGACGAAAAGCAGCAGGAGATTGTCGGCCACCACCAGGGTCAGCATCGCGCCGGCAAAAAGTGAAATCAGCGCGAAAAAGCGCGACTGCCGCGGATCCTGCGCCATGTAGCCGATGGAATAAATGAAGATACCCAGCACCGCAATCGGCACCATGAAGAGCATGATGACCGTCAGCGGGTCGACCAGCACCCCCATGTCGAAAGTTGTCGTGCCGGTATCCAGCCAGGGTATCGCGCTGGCAAACACTTCCTCGCCGAAGTGATGCCCGTAACCCCAGCCGAGCGAGACCAGGTGCAGGCTGACCACCAGCGACAGCAGTACCCCCGCCATCCCGATGACCACGCTCAGCACGCGGCTCCAGCCGCGCACCACCGGCACCTCCATCCCCTCGTAGTCGGGGTGATGGCCGCCGTAAGCCTGGTCGCTGGCGGGCAACAGGCGCGCCCGGTTGCTGATGAGCATGATCAGGAAAAAGGCCAGCAGCGGCCCGGCCGGAATCAGCCAGGGAACAAATCTGAAGTCCGCGAAATCAAATGCCATCAGGACCCTACCATCTCAGCAGGTTCACGTCTTCGACGATGACCGAGCGCTTCGTGCGGTAAACGAAGAGCAGAATCGCCAGACCGACAGCTGCCTCCGCTGCGGCAATCACAAAGACGAAGGCGGCGAAGGCCTGGCCGCTCATGTCCTGCGGCGCCAGATAGCGCCAGAAGGCCACCAGGTTAATGTTGACTGCGTTAAGCATCAACTCCACCGACATCAAAATGGCCACTGCGTTGCGCCGCGCCAGCACGCCATAGATGCCGATGCAGAAGAGCAGCGCCGCGACGACCAGATACATCCAAAGCGGAATCATGCCTGCCCGTCCTCCTCGTCGCGGGCCACCACGATCGCGCCGATCATGGCCGCCGTCAGCAGGATCGAGGCGACTTCAAAGGGCAGCACGAAGCCGTCACCGGCGACAAGCGCCTCACCAAGCTCCGCCGCGCCGCCGACGGTGGCCGACAGGCTAGTCACCTCGCCTGGCGCGCCCCGCCCCCAGACCGGCAGGATGATCCCCACGGCCAGCAGCAGGAAGAGCAGCACGACGGTGATGGCCGAGAGCCACCACTGCCGGTTACGCACCTCGCCCAGGCTGGTCATGCTGCGCGTCAGCATGACGGCGAAGACGATCAGGATGGCGATCGCGCCGATGTAGACCAGCACCTGCACCGCCGCCAGAAAGGGCGCGCTGAGCAACACAAAGTAACCGGCCACGCCCAGCAGGCTCAGAATCAACCAGAGCGCGCCATGCACGAGGTTGCGCGTCGTCACCACGCCAAGTCCGCCGCCCAGAATCAACGCACTGAGGATGGCAAAGGCGATCGTTTGCGCATTCAGCTCGATCATGCCCTTGCCCCCGGCCCGGCTCCGGCCATCATGCCTCCGCCATCCCGCCCGCAGGGGCCGGGTCGCGTACCGCCGCCACCGCCTCGTCGGCTTCGCGCAGGGTGCGGCCGTGGCGCTGCAGCAGGATCATGAAGATCGCGCCAAGCACCAGGTTGCCGGCCAGCAACACCAACGTTTGCGGCACATTGGCCAAAAGGTCGTTCGCCAGTTCCGGCGCAGGCCGCAGGCCCAGTTCGTCGACCAGACGCAGCAGGAAAGACTGCAGCAGAATGAGCACAATCGAGAGCGGTACCATGAATTTCCAGTTGATGTTCATCACCTGGTCGATGCGAAAACGCGGCACCGTATTGCGAATCAGCAGCATGAACAGATAAACGACCGCCGTCTTCAGCCCCAGCCAGATGAACCCCAGCGCCGGCACCTGGTCGACAAAGGGGCCCCACCAGCCACCGAGAAAGAGCACCGCCGTCAGTACGGCGACGGTGAAAACGTGCATGAATTCACCGGCCATGAACATGCCAAACTTGAAGCCGGAGTACTCGATGTTGTAGCCGGCAATCAGCTCGGATTCCGCCTCAAGCAGGTCAAAGGGCGAGCGGCCCGTTTCGGCCAGGTTGGCGATGAAGAAGATGATGGCCGCCAGCGGCGACATGACAATGAACCACATACCGCCCTGGGCGCGCGTGAGGTCCTGCATACCCATGGAGCCCGCCATCAGCACCGGCACCAGCAAGGCCAGGATCATCGGCACTTCGTAGCTGACGATCAGCGCGATGGTGCGGAAGGCGCCCAGCAGGGCGTACTTGTTGTTGCTGGACCAGCCGCCAATCATCACCTTGACGGCGCCGATCGAACCCACGGCAACAAAATAGAGGATGCCGATGCTCAGGTCCGCGCCGATGTGCAGCGGCGTGAAGGGGATGATGGCCCAGATGAGCACGACGGTGGCGAAGGTGATGATCGGCGCCAGATTGAAGAGTACGCGGTCCGCGCCGGTGGGCGTGATGTCTTCCTTGGTCAACATCTTGAGCGCGTCGGCCAGCGACTGCAACAGGCCGTAGGGACCGACGCGGTTGGGGCCAATGCGGTCCTGAATGCGCGCCGCAAACTTGCGCTCGATCCAGATCAGCAGGATGACCGTCAGCAGCGGCACCGTGGCCACAATCACCACCCCCAGCAGCAGGGACAGCAGATTGGCGATGTCGCCATGCCAGCCGGCCCGCACCAGACAGGGCGCCAGCGTGTTGATGAAATCGACACAGGTCGTCAAGACGTCGCTCCCCGTCAGACCCATTCCAGGGCGCGTTTGCGCCAGGCGTAAATCAGGGCGTCGGTCAGCAGAAAGATGAACAGAAATCCCGCGCCGTAGGCGAACCAGTCAAGTCGCTCATAGGCCACGGCCCAGGGGAAAAGAAAAATCATCTCGACGTCAAAGATCAGAAATACGAGACCATAGATGTAATACTGCACGCGGAACTGCACCCATGTGTCGCCCACGGTCTCGACGCCGCTTTCATAGGTCTGTTTCTTGAGCGCGTTGGGTTTCTTTGGCCGCACCAGCCAGGCGCCGATAATGGGCAGCGCCGGGAAGACCCAGGCGATGGCGAAAAAGACTCCGACAAAGGCCCATTCGTTCAGCGTTTCCATTGCCGTGCAGGGCCCCCGTTTCCGCCCGCCTTCAGCTGCCGCGTGGCCGGATTGTGCCAAAATGGACAAGCGCGCGAAGTATAGCAAAGGCAAATTGCAGTCGCAAGTCGCAACTGACCCGCCCGACCCTGACGCCAGCCAAACTCGCGCCAGGCCCGCCGCGCCTGTAGACTGGTCGCCATGTATCGCATCGTCCGACCCGCCGCCGCGGACTGGGAGCGCTTTGTCCGGCAGCATCCACGCGCGCACGTGCTGCAACTGCCCGCCTGGGGCGCGCTCAAGGCCGCCTATGGCTGGCAGGTCCTGCGCGTCGGCCTGACCCCCCCGGACAGCGAGGAACTGGTGGCCGGCGCCCAGATGCTGCTGCGCCCGCTCGGACGCGTGGGCAAGCTCGCCTACCTGCCCATGGGCCCCCTGCTCAGCGCCAGGGACCAGTGGGACGCCCTCTGGCCCGCCCTGCACCGTCGCGCCGGCCGCAGCCGGGCCTTCATGCTCAAATGGGAACCGGGCCATGACCCGGACTACACAGTGCAGCAACTTGACGCCTGGCGCTTCCGTGCCAGCGACCACCACATCCAGCCACCGCGCAGCCTGCTCATCGACCTGCGCCAGGACGAGGACGGCCTGCTGGCGCGCATGAACCAGGGCACGCGCCGCAAGATCCGTCTCGCTCACAAACGCGGCGTTCGTTGCCGCCTGGGCCTCGCCGCCGACCTGCCGGCCTTCACGCAGTTGATGGGCGAGACCGGCCAGCGCAACGCCTTTGGCGTGCACGAGCCCGACTACTATCGCCGCGCCTTCGATCTCTTCGTGGCCCAGGGCCACGCCGCCCTGTGGCTGGCCGAACATGAGGGACAGTTGCTGGCGGGCGTCATGGTCTTCCGCGCGGGCCGCCAGGCCTGGTACCTCTACGGCGCATCCGCTTCGCACAGGCGCAACCTGATGGCCAGCCATGCCGCCCAGTGGGCCGCCATCCGCTGGGCCAGAGAACAGGGTTGTCACAGCTACGACCTGTGGGGCGTGCCCGATGCCGCCCGGGTCACGCTGGAGGCCAGCTTTCAAACCCGCCGCGACGGCCTCTGGGGCGTCTACGGCTTCAAACGCGGCTGGGGCGGCGAGCTGTGCCGCAGCGCCGGCGCTCTCGACCACGTCTACAATCCGCTGCTGCATCGCCTGTACCGCGTCGCGCTTGCCCTTCGTCGTCACGGCCAGGCGCTGGATTAAATGTTGCGCCGGCAGGAGATCCACGATCGCGTGGACTGGAACGCCCGTCTGCGCGAATTGCCCGGCGCCCACGTGCTGCAGACCTGGGAGTGGGGCGAGTTCAAACGCGCCACCACCGGCTGGCAGCCGCTGCGCCTGGCCTTGCTGCAGGGCAGGCAAACAGTCGCCATGGTATCCATTGGCCTGCGCCGTCAGGGTCCGCTGGGCGTCATGTACGCGCCGCGCGGGCCGATTCTCGCCTGGGAAGACGCGACCTTGCGCGCGGCCGTGCTGGAACATTTGCAGGACATCGCCCGCCGCCAGGGCGCGCTCTGGCTCAAAATCGACCCCGACCTGCCCCTCGCCAGCGGCCTGCCCGGCGCCGGGGACGACCGTCCGCATCCGCCCGGCCAGGCCCTGGTGCAGGAACTAAAGGCGCGCGGCTGGCGCCTGTCAGCCGATCAGGTGCAGTTCCGCAACAGCATCCAGATCGACCTGTCCGCCAGCGAGGACGAACTGCTGGCCTCCCTCAGCCCCAACACACGCCGCAAAATTCGCCTCGCCGAACGCCGCGAGGTCCAGGTCCGCGTCGCCGGCAACGACGATCTCGACACGCTCTACGCCCTTTATCGCGTCACCGGCGCGCGCGACGGCTTTCTCATTCGGCCCGCCGCCTATTATCGCCAGGCCTGGGGCGACTTCCTGCAGGCCGGTCTGGCCCAGGCCCTGATCGCCGAATACCGCGGCGTCCCGCTGGCCCAGGTCATTCTCTTTCACTTCGGCGAGCGTTGTTTCTATTTCTACGGCGCTTCCGCCGACGAGCAACGCCGGCGCATGCCCAACCACCTGCTGCAATGGGCGGCCATCCGATGGGCGCGGGCGCAGGGCTACCGCCTCTACGACCTCTGGGGCGCGCCGGACGTCTTCGATGAAAGCGACCCACTCTGGGGCGTCTACGGCTTCAAACGCGGCTTTCGCGGCCGCGTCACGCGCGGCGTCGGCGCCTGGGATTACGCGCCTTCGCCCCTGCCCTACCGGCTCTGGAGCGCGGCATGGCCAAGGCTGCAGCAATTGCGCCGCCTGCGTTGACCTGCAGCAGCAGTTCCGGAATGTCCAACAGATAGCGCAGTCCCAGCCAGTAGAAGGCGGCCACCTCGCGCAGGACGTAGGCCACGTGCCAAACCAGCGGTGGATCTGGCGCCGGACTGGTGAGCACGGGTTGACCGATACGCTCGAAAAGCCAGCGCGCCCGCAGCAGATGGTAACCGTCGCTGACGAGAATCACGCGCTGCCAGGCGCGGGCCTCGATCAACGCCAGGCTGAAGCGGGCGTTCTCCTCCGTGCTGTGGCTGTCTTCCTCCAGCAGAATGGCATCCGCCGGCACCCCCTGCTGTTGCAGAATTTCACCACAGACCGCCGCCTCGCTGCGGTTGCGACCCGCGCCGGTGCCGCCGCTGCAAATAACGTGGGATGCCAGGCCACGTTGGAACAGCCCGGCGACGTGCCGCACGCGCCGGGCCATCGCCCGGCTCGGCCGGTCGCCCGGCTCCAGACCCGCGCCCAGCAACACGATGACGTCGGCCTGCCCGGCCTGGTCCACGCGGCTGTAGAGCACAACCGCCAGCGCCGGCAGCAGGATGGCGAGCAGAAAAAGCGCCAGGACCATACGCGGCAGGCGGCGCCTCACTGCGCCTGCGAGCCGCGTCCGAGCACCCGGCCGAGTTGCTCCATGTGATCTATGTCGTGCAGGACCGTGTTGATGGCCAGTTGCAGGATGGTCATGTCCCCGGTTTCGGGATGCACGCCGGGACGCGTCAGTGCCTCGTCCTCCAGGCCCGCCAGCCAGTCAATGAAGGCCTCGCGCTCTCGCGACCAGCGCCGCCAGGTGGCTTCCAGATTCTGATCCGCATAGCGGTTTGCCTTGACCAGTTCGAGCTGGTCGACAGAGGGAAAACGTGGATTGTCCTCGACCAGCATCCTGCGGGCGCGGTCGAAGAAGATGCTCTCAAAGTCCGCCAGGTGACACATGATCTCCACGGCGTTCCAGCCCTCCGCGCCATCGCGCAGCGACCTGGAAGCTGCCGCGCTCACGCCCTGCAGCAACATGGCGAAGAGTCCCTGATTCTTGCGCAAACTGCGCAAGGCCTTGTCACGATTCAGGATCGGCATCGTTAGCTCTCTTGTACTGTGCAGCGAACTACCTGGCCCGGTTCAGCACTCACTGAAACCGCAAGTGGGGCAGCCGCGGCAGCCCTCCGCGTGGATCAGGGAATAGGTGCCGCACTCGGGGCACATGTCCGCGTTGCGAAAATGGCTCTCCAGCGTCGCCGTGGCGGCCGCCACCGCCTGCGACTCGGCGTGAAGCGGCAAGTCCAGCTGACGCGGCTTGTCCTGCTCGAAGAACTGCTCGTTGAGCACCGAGGCCACCACGTCCGGCAGCGACCGGATGCGCTGAGCGCCCAGACCGGCCGTGCGCGCGCCGCCGATGCCACTCAGCTGGGCGACGACCAGGCGCAGCATTTCCATGCGGTTGGCCGGCGCCGTGGTGCGCAGTTGCAGGGAAATCATGCGGCCCAGACCCTCGGCGTCGGCCTGCAGATCGCTGCCGGCCTTGCCTACCATGATGAAGACCTCGAAGGGGTTGCCCTGCTCGTCGCGGTTGATGGTGATGTAGGCCGTGCCGAAGGGCGACTTGCGGCTGACCGTCACACCCTGCAGTTGCTTCGGTCGCGGGTAGACCTTGTGCGGCGTGGTCACCTGCTCGACGGGTGTGTCGTGGTCGCCGTCTTCGTCGGCCAGCATCAGCACCTGCTCGTCGCGGCTGCCGTCGCGGTAAATCGTGCCGCCCTTGCAACCCAGCTCATACATGTACTGGTAGAGTTCCTCGACCTGCTCCACCGTGTAGTCGGCCGGAACGTTGCAGGTCTTGCTCAGGCTGCTGTCGACCCAGCGTTGAATGGCCGCCTGCACCTTGACGTGCTCCTGCGGCGAAAGGTCCATCGCCGTGACGAAGTGTTCGGGCAGGCTGTTGGCGCCCGGGTTGTCCTGGTACCACTCCTGCACCAGTGGCACCTGCTCCTCATGTAGCCCAAGGCGGCTTTTGCGGTAATACATCCAGGAGAAGAAGGGTTCGATGCCGGTGGAGGTGTTGACCATGGTGCCGGTCGTGCCGGTCGGCGCCTGGGTCAGCAGCGTCACGTTGCGGATGCCGTGTTGCAGCACCTTGTGCCGGATGTCGGCGGGCATCTGCTGCATGAAACCGCTTTGCACAAATTGTTCGCGGTCCAGTTGCGGGAAGCTGCCTTTCTCGATCGCCAGGTCAATTGAGGTCTCGTAGACCTCGCGCGCCAGGAAACTGTAGAGGCGATCGATAAAACGCACCGACTCGTCGCTGCCGTAGCGAATGCCGAGGCGAATCATCAACTCGGCCAGGCCCATGTTGTTGAGGCCGACGCGACGCTCGGAAAGTTGTTGCTTGCGGTTTTCCTCATAGAAATATGGCGTGGAGTCGATGACGTTATCGAGGAAGCGCGTGGCATGGCGCGCCGTCCGGCCCAAAGCCTCCCAGTCGACGTCATGCGTTTCCGCGTCATAGAACCTGGCCAGGTTGATGGCCCCCAGGTTGCATACGCCCCAGGCCGGCAAACTTTGTTCGCCACAGGGGTTGGTGCTAATCAGGCTGGCGAAACCATGACTGTTGGACATCCGCTCGGTGCGTTCACGGAACCAGACACCTGGCTCGGCGCTGGCCCAGGCGCTTTCAATGATGGCGTTCCAGATTTCGCGCGCCTTCACCGTGCGGATGTGCTGCACCGGCCGGCCGGCCGCCTGCCACGCCTCCAGGTCACCATCCCAGTGCTCGTCATAACCTTCCACCGTCGTATCAGGGAACACCAGTTCCCAGTCGGCGTCGGCGCGCACGGCTTCCATCAGCCGGTCGGAAACGCCGACGCTGATGTTGGCGTTGGTGATGTGGCCGGCCTGCTGCTTGCTTTCGATGAAGTTGAGGATGTCCGGGTGCCAGTCGTTAAGAATGAGCATCAGCGCGCCGCGCCGACTGCCGCCCTGCTCAATGAGGCCGGTGACGAAACTGTAGAGCGCGCCCCAGGATACGGCGCCGCTGGAGCGTCCGTTCACACCGCGCACGTAACTGTGGCGCGGCCGCAGGCTGGAAATGTTGATCCCCACGCCGCCCCCGCGGGACATAATCTCCGTCATCTGCGAAAGGGTCTGCATAATGCCCTCGCGCGTGTCTTTCGGCGAAGGGACGACGTAGCAGTTGTACCAGGTGAGTTCCTGATCGGTGCCGGCCGCTGTCAGGATGCGTCCGGCGGGAACGAATTTCCAGTCTTGCAGGGCCTCGCGGAAGTGATCCTGCCACATTGCGCGCAATTCGGGCGTGCCTTCCGCCGCCGCGACGCCGGCCGCGACCCGTTCCATCATGTCGGCCGGGTCGGTTTCAAGTGGCTTGTCAACGTTTTCGATGTCACGCTCGACGAGGGTCTCGTCCAGCAGACGCACGGTCACCTGCGGCAGATCAAGTTCGATGATTTCGCCGATTTCCCGCTGGCCCGTCTGGCTGTCAACGACCACGATAACCGTGTCGCCGACGGCGAGAGTCGATCGCGCGACGTCCTTGAGGGCATAGCGGTCCAGAAAGATTTTGTAGCCCAGCTCATTGAGCTTGCTGCCCCTGATGTCAGTCGCGCCAGCGGCCATGAATCAGCCCTCCCCCTCCTGTTTCCCATGGTTCCCGGCCAACCGCCTGCGAAGGTTGAGAGACCCCGGGGTTTCGTCGTTCAACCCCGCCAGAATTCTGCCAGTTTGCTGTATTCTGCCGGAACCATAGTCTAGCAAGACAGAGCAAAAATGAGCAAGCGAATCGCGGGGCAATTTGCACCAAATCCTGGGCAACCTTGCACGTTTCCGATCGCCCGCCTGTTCGCCAGCGCCTTGCCAGACGTCAACCAGCGATGATCGTCCGGACCGGACGAGTCAACCTGTACAAGAGTCTGTCGCTGACGCGAATTCCAGCGCCTGAAATGGCGTGCCGGGAACTACCTGCGTTTGCGCAGGAAAGTCGGAATCTCGATGTCGTCCTCATCGTAGACGACCGGCGAATCCGGCGAGGGCGGCGGAGCAAAGGGCGTTCTTTGCTCTCCTTCTCCTTCGCCGGCGGGGTCCCGCGCCACCTCGACCTTGCGTGCCGGCCTTTGTGGCGTCGGTCGCGCTGCCATGCCCCGCGCCGTCCGCGCCTGGTCGAAGCCGGTCGCAATCACGGTGATGCGCACCTCGTCGCCCATCGTTTCGTCCACCTGGGCGCCAAAGATCATGTTGACGTCGGGGTGCGCGCTTTCCTTGATGATGGCCGCCGCCTCGTTGATCTCGAAGAGCGTCATGCCGCCGCCGCCGGTGATGTTAAAGAGGATGCCGCGCGCCCCGTCAATGGTGACGTCCAGCAAGCTGCTGGATATGGCGTTTTCCGCCGCCGTACGGGCGCGATCATCGCCCGACGAGCTGCCCACCGCCATCAACGCCGCGCCACCTTCTGACATGATGGTGCGCACGTCGGCGAAGTCAAGATTGATGAGCGCCGGCACGGTGATGAGCTCGGAAATGCCCTGGATGCCCTGGCGCAACACATCATCCGCCAGCGAAAAGGCCTGCTGCAGGGTCGCCCGTTTGTCGGCAATTTGCGCCAGGCGATCGTTGGGTATGGCGATCAGGGTGTCGACCTGGGCCTTGAGCGCCGTAATGCCGTCCTCGGCCACCTTGGCGCGCCGCCCGCCCTCAAAAGTGAAGGGTCGCGTGACCACGCCGATCGTCAGGGCGCCCATTTCCTTGGAAATCTGCGCAATGACGGGTGACGCGCCGGTGCCGGTGCCGCCGCCCATGCCGCAGGCGATAAACACCATGTCTGCGCCGCGCAACACTTCGTAGAGCTCGTCCTGGCTCTCTTCAGCAGCCTTGCGGCCGATCTCCGGGTTGCCGCCGGCGCCGAGGCCCTTGGTCAGCTTGTCGCCGATACGGATGCGCGTGCTGGCCTGTGACAGCGTCAGCGCCTGGCTGTCCGTATTGACGGCAACAAACTCAACGCCGCCCAACCCTTCGTTAATCATACGGTTGACAGCGTTGCTTCCCCCGCCACCAACCCCGATCACCTTGATCTGGGCGAGGTTCTCGCCGCTCCCGAACTCGGGATTTACACTTTCCATGGCTGGCTTCCTCCGGCAAGTATAGCAGCGACGGGCCTGTCACCCGCATCCGGATGAGGATTATACACACTAAACAATAGTTTCACAAAAACGATTTCATTGCTCCTGGTTTTCCGGCAAAAGGCGTCGAAACAAGCCGCCCAGCCAGTTCCCAAGCCCTTCACCTGGCGCGAGGCCCACGCCGCTGCCTCCACGCGTCTCCGCCGATTCCATCTCCAGCCCCAGCCCCAGCAGACCCACGCTGGTGCTGTAGGCCGGGCCGCGCAAGGCGTCCGCCATCCCTGTCAGGCGCTCCGGCAATGCCATTCTGACCGGCAATCCCAGGGTCTCCTCCGCCACGCCGCGGATACCGGGCAATTGTGAACTGCCACCGGTCAGCACGGCGCCGGCGCGCAGAAATCCATCGTAGCCCGTTCGCCGAATTTCACGCTGCACCAGTTCGAAAATCTCGGTGGTGCGGAATTCCAGCACCTCGGCCAGTTCGTTGCTGTGCACTTCGGTCGGCAGGCCTTCGCCAAAGGGTTGCACGGAAAAGGTCTGCATCAGGTTGACGGAACGGCGGCGGGCATGCCCGTGTTGAATCTTGACCGCCTCGGCTTCCTCGAAAGGCACGTGAATCCAGTGCGTCACATCCCCGGTCAGATGGTCGCCGCCCACGGCGATCACCGCAACGTGCCACACCGTGCCCTCTATGAAAATGGCCAGGTCGGTCGTGCCACCGCCGACGTCAATGACAATGGCGCCCATTTCGCGCTCTTCCGGCGTCAGCACGGCATGACCCGACGCAAGGGCGTTGAGCACAAAACGGTCGACCTTGAGCCCGGCTCGCACCACGGCATCTTCCAGATTGGCGATGCATGAGGAAAGCGCCGTGATGATATGCGCTTCAAGTTCAAGGCGAAAGCCGTGCATGCCCACCGGGCTGCGCACGCGCTCCTGACCGTCAATGGAATACTTGCGCGGCACCACGTGCAGCACCTCGCGGTTGTGCGGAATGGAGATGGCGCGCGCCGCCTCCAGCACCCGACTCATGTCTTCGCGATTGACCGCCCGTTGGCCGGTGATGCCGATCATGCCGCGATTGCTGCTGGAAGCGATATGATCGCCGGCCACGCTGACGAAGGCGCGGTCAATGACATAACCGCTGCTGCGTTCAGCCTTGTTCACCGACTCCGTGATCGCGCCGGCGAGCGCCTCAATGTCGCTGACGATGCCCTTCTTCATGCCGCGCGCGGCTTCGATGCCCACGCCGACGATGAAGATATCATCCTCCCGCACCTCACCCACGACGGTGCAGACCTTGCTGGTGCCGATGTCCAGGCCAACGACCAGCTCGCCCATATCGACGCTACTGACTCCCTGCCACTGTGTAAAATGGCGTGTGTGCGTTCGCGACGTTTATTTCCAGCGGCTGGATGCCGCGCCGCGCCAGGTCGCCGACCAGCGCTTCGTATATCAGCATGCGGTCCGCCATCCCCGCGCCCGAACCCAACCACACTTGCCAGCCGCCCGCCGCAGTATACCCCAGGCCCTTGTCCGGGTGATAACTCAACTCCTGCAACTCTGGCAGCAGCCCCTGCACCTGCAAGGCGCCGTTAACGATGTCTTCTTCCAGCATCACGTTGGGCGCAGGCAGCCCCGCAGGACTGGCGAGCGCCCGCACCAGCAGCAGGTCGTCGCGCTCCTCCCGCTGCAACATCACCCGCCCCTGCAGGTCAATCCAGGTCGTGACGCCACTTTCCTCCCAGGCCAGCGCCGGCCGGCGCTCTTCCAGTGAAATCCGAAGCATGTCCGGCGGCCAGCCCGGATGCACCTGCGCGTCCGCCACCGAGGACGAACGCAGGACATTTTCACGGACCTTGTCGGCATTGACAAAGAAAATGTGTTGGCCGGCAACGTCGGCAAGGGCAAAGACCTCTTCCCGCGTCAGATATTGCTGTCCTTCCACACGCAGCGAGTGCACGTAAAACACGTCTGCGTTAAAGAACACCAACAGTACGGCGATGAGCAGAAAGGCGATCAACGCGCTGGGCACACGCCAGCCTGGAAAAACAGTGCCGCGCAGGCCGCCGTGCTGCAGTTCACCCTGCGCCATGCCGGCCAGCGGGCCGCGCCAAATGCCGGGCTGCCGCGCGCTGCGGCGTTGGCTGTCCCGCGATCCTGCGCCTGAAACGCGCTCCGGCATCGCCTTCGTCCATGTCCGCTGAAGCTTCAATTGTAGGCCAGTCGACGGAGACTGTCCACAACTACCAGGTTGCGCCCAGCAACTCGATTTCCGGCTCCAGTTGTACGCCCTGCTCGCGCAATACCCTCTCCTGCACCAGCAGCACCAGTCGACGATAATCGTCCGCGCTGGCTGCTCCCGGGTTGATGAAGAAATTGGCGTGCAGGCTGGAAACCCGCGCCGCGCCGCAGCGGACGCCCTTCAGCCCGCTGGCCTCAATCAACCGGCCGGCGAAATCGCCCGGCGGGTTGCGAAAGATGCTGCCCAGACTGGCGCCCGGCGGTTGACTGCGTTTGCGGGCGACGTTGAAGGCCGCCATCCGCGACGCGATGCGCGCAGGGTCGTCCGGCTGCAACGCGAGCGTCGCATCCAGTACAAGCCAGTCACGCGTCGCGCGGCGTTTCAGACAGGTATTGCGGTATTCGCCTCCGAGCCCGGCGGCCGTCAGCGTCCTCAGCGCGCCGTCGGCTTCCATCAACCTCGTCTCCAGCAGCATCCCTGCGATGTCCCCGCCATGTGCGCCGGCATTGTTGATGACCGCGCCCCCCAAAGTGCCGGGCACACTGACGGCCCATTCCAGGCCAGCCAGCCCGCGCGCCTGACTCTGTCGCGCCAGGGCCATCAACCCGCTGCCGGCGGAGGCGCGTACCCAGGCATCGCCGAATTCCATCTGCTGCACGCGATTGATGAGGACCAGCCCGCGCAATCCCTCATCCGCGATCAGCACGTTGGCGCCGCCGCCCAGCGCGCGGAAGGGCAAATCCCGCTGCTGCGCATGATGCAGCGCAGCCACCAGTTCCTCACTTGAATCGCGGGCGCTGTAAAGCCAGTCAGCCGGCCCGCCCAGACGGGCCGCCGTGTAACGCGCCAACGGCACAGCCCGGCGTAGCCTGCCGACCTGCAAGGTTTCAGACGCCGTTGACGACACCTGCATCCCTCCTGCGCCGGGCCAGAAACTGCTCGCCGATACGTGGCGCGTCACCGGCGCTCAAAATGAGGATCAGCGCAGGCCCTTTCACTTCGCACAAAAGGAGTTGCAGCGCGTCTGCGCCGGTCGGCGTGTGCCTTGCCCGTGGATGGGACACCGCGGCGGCCAGCGACGCGCCGTCCAGGCCGGGCAGCGGGTCCTCGCGCGCGGCATAGACGTCGGTGACCAGCAGCTCATCGGCGTCCGCGAAGGCAGTCGCGTAACCGGACTGCAGGGCGCGGCTGCGACTGTAGGTGTGCGGCTGCCACAGCGCCCACAGACGATGGCCCGGCCAGCGCGCCCGCGCCGCTGCCAGAGTCAGGCGAATGGCAGTGGGATGGTGGGCATAGTCATCGACCACCAGCACGTCATCGACCGCGCCGCGCAGCTCCAGGCGCCGGCCCGTGCCACGAAAGGCCGCCAGCGCCGTTGCGGCCACCGCAAAGGGCACATTTTGCTGTATTGCCACCGCCAGGGCGGCCAGGGCATTGCGCACGTTGTGTTCGCCGGGCAGGCGCAGGGCAACGGGGCCGGCGACCTCTCCCTGATGCAGCAGCTCGAATTCGCTGCAGCCGTCGCTGCGCAAACGCAGCTGCCGCGCCTGCCACGTGGCCTCCCGTCGACTGCTGAAACCCTGCACGGGAAGTCCCTGCGCCAGCCGCTCGCCGGCCAGTTGCGCGGCGGCCGGGTCATCCAGGCAGGCGATCAGGGGGCCGGAATCCGGCAACAAGGCAATGAATCGCCGGAAGGCAGCCAGCATGGCTGCATGGGTCGGAAAGCAGTCGGGATGGTCGTATTCGGCGCTGCCTATCACGGCGACGTCCGGCCGCAGGCCGAGAAACATGTGATCGTATTCATCCGCCTCAACGACGAAGGCCGCTCCCTTGCCCGCCGCCGCATTGCTGCCCAGGTCGGGCGCGACGCTGCCGATGATGTAACCCGGCTGCCGCCCGCCGGCCTGCAGAATGTGGGCGATCATGGCGCTGGTGGTGGTCTTGCCGTGCGTGCCGGCCACGGCCAGGACTTCGCGCCCACGCATCAGGCCGGCAATGAAGTCCGTGCGCCGCACGACCGGAATGCCCTGGGCCCGCGCTTCCACCAGTTCGGCATGCTGCTCCGCTATGGCAGATGAGGCCAGCACCAGGCGGGCCGCCCCGATGCGGGTCGCAGCCACGCCCTCGTGAATGTTCGCGCCTTCCACCTGCAGGGCTTCCGTCAGCGCATTGAGTTGGCGATCGGAACCACTGACGCGATAGCCCTGTTGCAGCAACACGCGGGCGATGGCGGACATGCCGGCGCCCCCGATCCCGACGACGTGCACCGCTTCACCCGGCTGGAGTCGAGGCAGGGGCTTGTCCTGCGCGCCGGCCTGTCGCGGCATTGCCGGCATGTCAGGCATGGCTGCCCGCCAGCTTCAGCAATTCCCGGGCCAGTTCGCGGGCGCCGTCCGGACGCGCCAGGGCCGACGTCGCGCGTCGCATCCGCTGCAGCCCTTCCTCATCCTGCAACAACGCGCGCAGCATCGGCAGCAGCTGCGTCTCCATTTTGGCGTCTTCCAGCGTCAACGCGGCGCCGCGCGCCTCCAGCCAGTCGGCGTTGGTCTTCTGGTAGCGCCAGGCCCAGGGATAGGGCACCAGCACGGCCGGCAATCCGACAAAGGGAAATTCGGCCAGCACGCTCGCCCCGGCGCGACTGAGCGCCAGGTCCGCCGCCGCCTGGGCCTGCCCCATCTCGTGATGCAGGTAGGGAAAGACATGATAGGAGGAAGCATCCGGCAGCGCGTCGCGACGGGCCTCGACCTCCGGCCAGTCCAGTTCACCGCTGACGTGCAGGACCTGAATCCCGTCCGCCAGCAATTGGGGCAGGATCGACAGCAGCGCGCGGTTGATGCTGCGCGCGCCCCGGCTGCCGCCAAAGACCAGCAGGGTAAGTCTTTGCGGGTCCAGACCAAAGTGCGCCTGGCCCTCCGCCCGCGTCGCAGCCATGAATTGCCGGCGCAGGGGATAGCCCGTGACGACGGTCGGCACATCCGGGAACCAGCGCCCGGATTCGGGCACGGTCAACGCAACCCGGCTGACGAAGCGGCGCAACAGACGGATCGTGGCGCCGGGTTCAATGTCCGGCAAGAACACCAGGGACGGCACGCGCAACAGCCAGGCGGCAAGGGCCACGGGCAGATTGCTCCAGCCGCCGGTCAACAACAGGCTGTGGGGCCGCAGCCGCAAAAGCAACCACAGCGCCATGAACAGACCCAGCGCCAGGCGGACCATGCTCACCAGGCGACGGGGCCAGTTGACCCCGGCCACAGGCCCGGCCGCAATGGCGTGGCAGGCCGCGAAGGGCAGATTCGCGCGCGCGACCAGTCTTTCCTCCAGGCCGCCACTGCCGACAAAGTGCAACTCGACCTGCGGGCAAAGCTCAGGCAGGGCCGCGGCGACGGCCAGGGCGGGATAGACGTGTCCGCCGGTTCCCCCCGCTGCGATCAGGATTCGCAATCAGTCCCCTCCGTTCCTGCAGGGCGGCCTGACGGTAAGGCAGACGACTGACGCTCAGCAGCAGGCCGGTACCCGCCATCAGCACCACCAGCGACGAGCCGCCGAAACTGACAAATGGCAGGGGCGTCCCGGTCGACGGTACCACGGCCGTGATGACCGCGATGTTGAGCAGGGCCTTGACCGCGATCCAGACCGTGAGACCGGCGGCCAGCAGGGCGCCAAAGGGATCGCGGGCACGCCGCGCCACGTAAAAGCCACGAATCACCAGCAGCACGTAAATCAGGAGAATGAAGGTCATTCCCAGCACGCCCAGTTCCTCACCGATTACGGCGAAGATGCTGTCCGTGTGAGTCGCGGGCAAAAAGCCGAATTTCTGGCGCCCGTTGCCCAGACCCACCCCGGTCCAGCCGCCATTGAGAAAGGCAATGATGGCCTGCTGCACGTGGTAATTGGCCTGGGTCAGGTCCGTCACACCGGCCAGGTAGGTCGTCACCCGGTTGGGCACGTAATCGGGCAGGAAACCCAGCCAGGTGACCAGCAACATGACCAGGGAAGTCAGACCGAATGTGCCGAGCAACTGGCGCAGGTCCGCGCCAGCCAGAAAGAACATCACGGTCGACGTGACGATGATGATGGCTGCCGTGCTGAAGTCCGGCTGCATAAAGATCAGCCCGGCAACAATGCCGACAAGCACCGAAAAAGGGGCCAGACCGTAGCCGATACTGCGGATTTGCCCGCGACGGGAACTGAGCCAGGCGGCCATGTAGAGGACGATGACCAGTTCGGCGGCTTCACCGGGCTGAAACGAACCGGCGATCAATGCCCGTCGCGCGCCAAAGGTGTCGTCACCAAAAAGCCAAACCGCCACCAGAAAACCAATGGTGATGAGCAAAAGCCAGACCACCATGCGCCGCAGGAAACGATAGTCCAGCAGCGCCAGCACAACCAGGCCGACACTGCCGATCAGTATATTGCGAATGTGGCGCAGCAGTATTTCGATTTCACTGCCGAAACTCTGATAACTCCAGTCAAAGGTCGCGCTGTAGACCATGAGGGTGCCAATGACCAGCAGCATGCCAACCAGCAGCAGCAACCAGCGATCGATCCCGCGGGCCAGTTCGCTCCAGCTGTAGCCGCGCCGGATGCCGCCCGCGGCCGGCGCCATGACGGCCACGCGCGATTGCTCGGGTTGGGCCTGAATGTTGTCCGCGTCCCGCAGTTCTGCGTCCGACAGCATCGCTTACAGCGCCTCCACCAGTTGGCGGAAGTGGGCGCCGCGTTCGGCGAAATCCCTGTAGGCATCGAAACTGGTGCCGCCGGGCGAAAGCAGCACGACGTCACCGGCCCGCGCGCGGCCGGCAGCCAGGGCGACCGCCTCCCCCAGCCCCCGCACGTTGCAGACCGCGGCGTCCTCGCCGCCCAGCGCTCGCGTCATGTCATGGATCCGCTCACCGAAGTGCCCGAAAGTGATGATACAACGCGATTTCTGCAGCGCCAGCAGCAACATGTCCTCCCAGGGCAAGCGCTTGTCCACGCCTCCGGCCAGCAGAATCAGGGGGTCGTTATAGCTGTGCAGGGCTGCCAGTACCCGCTCCGGCGCTGTGGCGATACTGTCATTGACCCAGGTGACTCCCTTGAATCTGCGCACGGTCTCAAGGCGGTGTGGCACGCCCTGAAAGCCGCCAATGGCCTGGGCCATCGCCGTCGCCGCAACGCCCGCCGCGCCCGCCGCGGCGCAGGCCGCCAGCAGATTCATCGAATTGTGCGGGCCTGGCAAGGGGCTGTGCGCCCTTGCACAAACGCGTTGTGCCCTTCCATTTACTGTGCAACGACCGCACAACCACAGGTCGTTTTCCTGGTACCAGGCGCCGTCTCCCGGCGGTTTGTCCCTGCCAAACCAGGCCAGCCCGCCACGAACCCGCGCCTCCAGCGCGCGGCTGCCCGCATCGTCATGCCCGAGGATGGCGCAGTCCCCCTCCCCCTGAAACTCGAGAATGCGCGCCTTGGCCGCCGCATAGGCCGCCATGGAGCCGTGCCGGTCCAGGTGATTGGGCGTGACGTTGAGCACCAACGCCAGTTGCGGGCTGCGCGTCATCAGTTCCAGCTGGAAACTGGACAGTTCCATCGCGACAACGTCTCCGGCCTGCATGCTGTCAAGGTCATCAAGCAGCACATGACCGATGTTGCCGCCCGTCCACACTTTTCTGCCCCCGGCTTTCAACATGGCCGCCACCAGCGACGTCGTGGTGGTCTTGCCTGCGCTGCCGGTGATGCCAATGACGGGCGCCGGGCAGCGCTCCAGAAAAAGCTGCGCGTCATTCGTAAGCGGGATGCCGCGCTCCTGCGCTTCCCGCACCAGAGGCGCGTCCGGCGGAACGCCGCCGGACAGGCAAATCAGGTCCGTTTCATCAAGCAACTCGCGCGAATGATCGCCGCTGATGAACTCGACCCTGGCGCCCGGCGGCAACTCGTCCAGCACCGGCTCAACGGGCTGACGATCGCTGACCGTCACGCAGGCGCCCCTGGTGGGCAACCAGCGCGCCAGCGCGCGCCCCTGCCGCCCGTAGCCGAGCACCAGCACGCGTTTGCCCTGCAGCGATTCCATGGACAGGAAAAGACCTCAGATCAACGCCAGCGCCACGCCAAGCATCGCGCTCAGCAGGCCAACCAGCCAGAAGCGTTGCACGATTTGTGTTTCGCTCCAACCGCCCAGTTCGTAATGGCCGTGCAGCGGCGCCTGCCGAAAGAGTCGACGGTCCACGCCGCGATAGCGTCGCGACCAGCGCGCCGAGGCCACCTGCAGAATCACGCTCAGGGTCTCGGCCAGAGGCACGATCGCGATGATTGGCAACAGCAACCACTGTCCGGTCATGACTGCCACCGTGCCCAACGCCGCTCCCAGTGCCAGCGAGCCGGTATCGCCCATAAACATTTGCGCCGGATGCGCGTTGTACCACAGGAAGGCGAAACAGGCGCCGACCACAATGAAGCAAAACTGGGTCAGGAACACCTGGTTCTGCAGCCAGGCGATAATGCCGTAGGCCGCGAAGGCGCTGGCCGAAATGATGCCCGCCAGACCGTCCAGACCGTCCGTGAAATTGACGGCATTGGAGGTCGCCACGATGAAAAAGGCGCAGAGAGGGATGAACAGGATCGGACTTAGTGGAATCGACAGTTCAACCAGGGGCAGGTTGACAGAGTTGGCGTAGGAAACGCCACCCTCCCACATGGAAATGAAAACGGCCACGGCGAAGGCCATGACCACCTGTATCGCAAACTTGACGCGGCCCGACAGCCCTTCCCCGAGGGGTCCGCGCGAACGCAGGATGCTTGCGCGATCGTCGATGGCGCCCAGCACACCAAAGGCCAGCAACACGGCCATCGGCAGCAGGATGCTGCGGCCGCTCACCTGGCGCACCACGCTTGCAAGATTCAGGCTGGCCGTAAGGATCACGACCGACGCGATGATGAGTACGCCGCCCATGGTCGGCGTCCCTACCTTGCGTTGCTGCCGTTCGCCCAGTTCGACGCGGATCTGCTTGCCGATGCCCAGACGGCGCAACAACTCAACCAGCGGTCCGCCCCAGATTACGCCCAGCAGGAAAGTGATGGCGCCGACCGTCAGCGCAAAGGGAAGTCCCATGCCTGTCCCGTCTCTCGTCTGTCTCCATTCTAGCGCATCAGCAGGCACACCAGGCGCTTCGGCCGGTATGCTGCCGGCCTGCCCCCACGCCTGGCTAATGCTGGATGGCCTCGACCGCGCCACCGGCAGCGACCAGTTCACGCCGAACGTCATCAGACGGAATATTCATCAAAATGACCAGTCGTTGCGCCATGCGCTGAAAGATCGGCCCCGCCACCGCCGCGCCCCAGTATTCATTGGGGTGGTCGAGGCGGATAAAAACAATGGCCCTGGGGTCGTCGGCCGGCAGGAAGCCAATGAAGGAAACGATCGAGGTGCCCGCTTCATAACCCAGGGTGGTGGGCACCTGGGCCGTCCCGGCCGTCCCTGCGACAGTGTAACCCGGCAGATCGGCGCGGCCGCCCATGCCTTCGCGCAGGGCGGTGACCATCATTTCGGTCACCTGTCGGGCAGTCGCGGAACTGATTGGCCGCCCCAGCGTCGAGGGTGACGACTCCCGCACCTCGTCGCCATCCAGCAGGCGTCGAAAGACGTGCGGTTGCATCATCAAACCGTCATTGGCGATGGCGGAATAGGCCGCCAGGATCTGCAGGGGCGTGACGGCCACGCCCTGGCCGAAACTGTTGGTCAGCAGCAGGCTGTCGTTGTAGTCCTCGTCGCCGGGCACAAACAGGATGCCGGGCGATTCTCCCTGCAGGTCGATGCCCGTTGGCTCGCCAATGCCGAATTCCCGCAAGCCGCTGTAAAAGGTCGCCGGTCCCATTTGCATGCTCACCGTTGCAGCGCCGACGTTGAGCGATTCCACCAGGATGGTTGTCAGGTCAACCACGCCATGGGCCTTGCGGTCCCAGTTCTGGACCTGCACGCCGCCGGCCTCGATGTAGCCGCGGTCGACGTAGGTGTCTTCAATCTCAAAGGCGCCGCTCTCCAGCGCGATGGCCAGGGTTAACGCCTGCATCAGGCTGCCAGGTTCAAAGAGATCGTTTATCGCCGCATTCTGGAGCAGGGTGTCGTCACGTATCTCATACCAGGCATTGGGGTCAAAGGTAGGCCAGCTGGCCATGGCCAGTAATTCGCCACTGCGCGGGTCCATCACGAGGATGTTGCCGCGGGCGGCATTGGTCTGCGCCACGCTGTTTTCAAGTTCGCTTTCGGCAAGGTGCTGAATTTCGCGATCGATGGTCAGCACAATATCGGAGCCGCGGTCCTCGTCCCGGTCCTCCGGCACGTCAAAGGGGATGTTGCTGAGCATCTGCTCCTGCTCACGCCCGGCCAGTTGCCCGTCATAGAAGCCTTCAACGCCATAGTAACCCTGCATGTCACCGCCCACGAAGCCCACCACCTGGGCGGCCATCGAACCCTGCGGATAGTAACGTCGCGGCCTCGCCTCAATCGTCACACCCAAAAGGTCCAGTTCGGCCACCTGCCGCCCCTGTTCCGCGCTGACTCTCGCAGACAGCAATACCCACGGGACCTCGCTGGTGATGCGGTTGAAGGTGTCCAGTTCGTCCAGCCCCATGATGCCTGCCAGTCGAATGGCCGTTTCACGCGGCCGGGAGACCAGATTGGGGCTGATGCCAACGCGGTATTCGAGCGAGTTAACCGCCAGCGCCTGCAAGTCCCGGTCGAAAATGTTGCCGCGTACGGCGGCCTGGCGCAGCGTACGCCGGTAGCCGGATTCGCGCACGCTTTCCAGGTAACTGGTCACAGCGGGGTCCAGCTGAAACTGGAAGGAAACCAGACGCAGCATCAGCAGCATACTGACCAGCAACAGGCCCGCGATGACGATGGGCAGGCGTTGCCGCAGCGTATCGTCAGGCAGATTCTGCCTCATTCGCCCTCCAGCGGTTCGGGTTGGCGGTTGAAGGCGTCCAGTTGTTGCTGCAACCAGCCGGCCAGCGTCTCGTCATAATCGGGCGCCGGCGTCCCCAGCTGCGCGTATATCTGCGGCGCCACCGCCGTCTGGCGCGGATCATATTGGTCCACGACGACGTAATCGATGTCCTCCGGATTCGCCAGACGAAAGCCCAGTTCCCCGGCCCGCTGGAGCAACCGTGGCACGCTTCGCAGGCTGGCGATCTCTGCGCGCAGGCTCTCGTTCAATTGCTCAATGTCGTTGCGCTCGGCGATCAGCGACTCCAGCTGACGGCCGGTTGTGGCATCCAGCGCCGCCTGCGACAGATAAACGAGCGCGCCCACGATTACCGCCAGCAAGAGGCCCAGCAGCGCCAGCACCACGGCCTGGCGCTGGCGTCGCCAGGAACGGCGCAGGGCATGTTCGAAGAGGACGCCCTGTCTCACAGTTTCTCCGCCACCCGCAATTTCGCGCTGCGGCTGCGCCGATTGCGTTCGCGCTCGGCAGCGCCCGCCACCAGCGGCCGCCGTCGCAGTCGACGCAGTCGGGCGCGCTGGTCACAGGCGCAAACCGGCACCTGCGGCGGGCAGATGCAGTCGCACTCCTCCTGTTGCAGCCAACGTTTCACAATCCGGTCTTCCAGGCTGTGAAAGCTGATGACAACGAGTCGTCCGCCCGGCCGCAACAGGGACAGCGCCTCCGGCAGCGCCCGTTGCAGGGTCTCCAGTTCGTCATTGACGGCGATGCGCAGGGCCTGGAAGACCCGCGTCGCCGGATGAATGCGCTCGCGCCAGGGCCGGGGGGTCGCCCGTTCGATGGCGCGCGCCAGTTCGCCGCTGCCGCTGAAGGGGCGCTCGCGCACAATCATGCGGGCCAGGCGCCGGCTGTGGCGTTCCTCGCCGAATCGGCGGAAGAGACCTGCCAGCGCTTCCTCACTGCTGCCGTTGACCAGACTGGCAGCGTCGGGGATGCCGCTGGCGGGATCGAAGCGCATGTCCAGCGGCCCGTCCTGACGCAGGGCGAAACCCCGTGCGGCGCGGTCCAGTTGCATAGACGAAACGCCCAGGTCCAGCAAGATACCGTCGACCTCCGGCCAGCCCCGGTCGCGGGCCGCCAGGCGCATGTCCTCATAGCTGCCATGGCGCAGCGTCACCCGCCCCTGCCAGGGGGTCAGTCGCTCACGCGCCACTGCCAGCGCTTCGCGGTCCAGGTCCAGGCCGAGCAAGGCCCCTGCGCCGCCCGCCAGCAGCGCCTGGCTGTGACCGCCCGCGCCAAGCGTGCCATCGATGAGACGTTCCGCCGGCAACAACCACTCCAGCACGGCGTCCACCAGCACCGGCGTGTGCCAGGTCGTGGCGGACGGTGACCGCGCCTGGCGCACTGCAGGCGCGCTACCTTCCCCGGGACGGCTTTCAGAGGACATGCCCGCTTCCGCTATACTGGAGGGACCGGTTCCATAGCGTTGGTCTGGCGCACAAATCGACTATACCATGACCTTCAGCCCTTCCCGCCACATTCGCACCATCCTCGAAAACCTGCCGCAAAAGCCGGGCGTCTATCTGATGAAAGGCGAGCGGGGCGAAGTGCTCTACATTGGCAAGGCGCGGCGCCTGCGCAATCGGGTGCGCAGCTATTTCAACAACAGCGCCGAGCACAGTGAGAAAACGCGACGCCTGCGTGAGCGCATCCGCGATATCGACTTCATCGTCGAGCGCAATGAGGTCAAGGCCCTCATCCTTGAAGAGACCCTGATCAAGCGCCATCTGCCGCACTTCAACATCGCGCTCAAGGACAACAAACGCTATCCCTATATCCGCGTCTCCTGGAAGGATGACTTCCCGCGCGTCGACGTCACGCGCCGCCTGGTACACGATGGCAGCCGCTACTTCGGCCCCTACGTCGCCATGTGGGCCGCCCAGGACACGCTGCAGACCCTGCGCAAGGTCTTCCCCTACCTCACCTGCGACCGCGACATCGACGGCCAGGACGAGCGCGCCTGCCTCTACCACGACATCCAGCTCTGCAACGCGCCCTGTATCGGCGCTGTCGATCGTGAAGCCTACCGCGCGATGATCGCCGGCCTGATGGCCGTGTTGCGCGGCCGTTCGGAAGAGATCGTGACGCGGCTGCAGCAGGAGATGGACGAGGCCGCCACCGCCCTCAATTTTGAGCGCGCCGCCTCCCTGCGAGACCAGTTGCGCGCCATCGACATGATCACGCAAAAGAATCGCACCGTCGGCCACAGCCTCAGCAACCATGACGTCATCGCCCTGGCGCGGGACAACCATGACGCGGTGGTCCAGATTCTCTTCATTCGCAACGGGCGCCTCATCGGCAGCGATTCGCACGCGCTCGAAGGCAGCGCCGATGAAAGCGACGAGATCGTCGTGCGCGCCTTTCTCAAGCGCTTTTACAACGAGGCCAGCGAAATCCCAAAGGAAGTCATCCTTCCCAACCACGTCGAGGAAGCGCGCATCATCGAGCAGTGGCTGAAGGACCGGCGCGGCGGCAGCAAGGTCACCATCACCGTGCCCCAGCGCGGCCGCAAACGCGAACTGGTGAGCCTCGCGCGCGAAAACGCGGCCGAGGCCCTGCACATGCTGCGCGCCCAGTGGGAAGCGGACTCGCTGCGCCAGGAAGACGCCCTCGCCAGCCTGCAGGCCGCCCTGCAACTGCCCCGCCCGCCCAACCGCATCGAGTGCTTCGACGTCAGCACCACCCAGGGAACTGCCATCGTGGCCAGCCGCGTCGTTTTCGTGCGCGGTGTGGCGCGCAAAAGCGAATACCGTCGCTTCAACATCCGCTCGGTCAGCCAACGCGGCGCCGACGATTACCAGTCGATGCGCGAGGCCCTGACGCGCCGCTTCGCCCGTTACGTTCGCGCCCGGGAGCAGGATGACGCGCTGCCGCCTTCCGGCCGCGACAACGAGGAGACCTGGCGACTCCTGCCGGACCTGCTGATCGTCGATGGCGGGCGCGGCCAGCTCAACGTCGCGCTGGAGGTGTTGCGGGAATTTGGCCTGCAGGACGCGCTACGTGTGGCCGGGCTGGCAAAACGTTTCGAGGAACTGTGGTTGCCCGGCGCCCATCGACCGCTGCTTCTGCCCCCGCGCGACCAGGCGCTCTTCCTGGTCCAGCGCATCCGCGACGAGGCGCATCGATTCGCGATCACCAGCCACCGCAACCGCCGCCGCAAACAGGGCATGGCCAGCCGGCTGGAAGCCGTGCCCGGCATCGGCCCCGCCAAACGCAAGTCCCTGTTGAAGCACTATGAGAATTCCATCGACGCCATCCGCGCGGCCAGTATCGATGATCTGGCGGCCCTGCCCGGCATCACGCCGGACCTCGCCGCCGCCATCCACGCGGAGCTGGACTAGATGGTGTTGGGGTCGACGATGTAACGCCACCAGTTGAGCGACACGCCGTCGCAGCTGCCCTCCACGTGCGGCAAATGCCGCATCCACCACATGTAATAAAGGCGCGGGTTACGACTCCATTCCCCGCTGCTCATCGGGCGGAAGCGGTTGCCCGTCAGGAAGGGGAACTGGTACCAGTCGTCGGCATTGCTCATCACGGCCCGCGGGTTGGACCGGTCGTAGTCGCGCTCGGCATTGGGCGGAAAATGGATGTTGCCCACCTCCGCCTGCCCCGGGTGCGAGGCCTCGCGCCGAATGAATCGCTTCCACAAATTGTCCTGATCGCCAAAGCGGCTGTGGACCGTATTCAAATGGCCCTCCGCCCGGTGGCCGTAACTGTGCAGCATCTCCGTCAGCGTACGTTCCATATTGTAGACCATAAAGACGAAGCGCCGACCCGCATGGTCTGTTCCGCCAACGGGCGGGGCGTTGGAATTGGAAGCGCCCGGTCCGGCCATGACGGCTTCCCAGTTGCCGCCGAAGGGCGTTTCGATTTGCCAGACTTCATCGATCTGGCCGGTCCTGACACGCTCGTAGATGTTGAATTGATCGAAGTACGCGTGATGGTTGATGAGCCAGGGATTGCGCTGCGGCGCTATCCTGTTTTCTCTCCAGTTGCGCAAAACTCCCAGATAACTGTTTTCGTCGTAGCGAAATCCGTCCTGCAGGACTGGCCACTGGGCAAAATTATCGATATGGATGTTCTCAACGACCTGGTAATTCGCGTAACCGTAACTGGCATGACGCAGGTCGCGGATGTGGTTGGCGATCAGCCAGGACGGGTTGTTCAGACCCAGGTATTGCCGCACAGTGATGTTGCCCATGCTCGGCAGACGTGGATTGAGGGTGATGACCAGCAGCTTGCGCGTCACGGGCGCCGGGCGCAGCGAAGGGGCCGGATTCGGACCGTAGTTTGGTCGCAAGGTGCTCTGCGCCAGGTGTGAAGCCATGGCGGAACGGACGGGGCCGCCCGGCCTGCCGGCCAGGGCGCGCGTCGCGGCGATGCCTGGAACTGCCACACCTGCAAGTTTCAGAAACCTTCGTCTGTCCAAAACTGCCTCTCTGTCCCTGAACCGCAGCGACCTTGAAGTCGCCTGGTTGTGTACATGATCTTATCCGCCGCCCGCAGCAGCTGCAACTTGCAAGGGACACCTCGCGATTGCTCATGCGGCAGCTGCCTGGTCGTGAATTTGGGATCTGCTTCAGGAAAAAGGCAGGCAAGACTTGCTAGATCGTGTTGGGGTCAACCACGTAACGCCACCAGTTGAGCGACACGCCGTCGCAACTGCCCTCCACGTGCGGCAAATGCCGCATCCACCACATGTAATAAAGGCGCGGGTTACGACTCCATTCCCCGCTGCTCATCGGGCGGAAGCGGTTGCCCGTCAGGAAGGGGAACTGGTACCAGTCGTCGGCATTGCTCATCACGGCCCGCGGGTTGGACCGGTCGTAGTCGCGCTCGGCATTGGGCGGAAAATGGATGTTGCCCACCTCCGCCTGCCCCGGGTGCGAGGCCTCGCGCCGAATGAATCGCTTCCACAAATTGTCCTGATCGCCAAAGCGGCTGTGGACCGTATTCAAATGGCCCTCCGCCCGGTGGCCGTAACTGTGCAGCATCTCCGTCAGCGTACGTTCCATATTGTAGACCATAAAGACGAAGCGCCGACCCGCATGGTCTGTTCCGCCAACGGGCGGGGCGTTGGAATTGGAAGCGCCCGGTCCGGCCATGACGGCTTCCCAGTTGCCGCCGAAGGGCGTTTCGATTTGCCAGACTTCATCGATCTGGCCGGTCCTGACACGCTCGTAGATGTTGAATTGATCGAAGTACGCGTGATGGTTGATGAGCCAGGGATTGCGCTGCGGCGCTATCCTGTTTTCTCTCCAGTTGCGCAAAACTCCCAGATAACTGTTTTCGTCGTAGCGAAATCCGTCCTGCAGGACTGGCCACTGGGCAAAATTATCGATATGGATGTTCTCAACGACCTGGTAATTCGCGTAACCGTAACTGGCATGACGCAGGTCGCGGATGTGGTTGGCGATCAGCCAGGACGGGTTGTTCAGACCCAGGTATTGCCGCACAGTGATGTTGCCCATGCTCGGCAGACGTGGATTGAGGGTGATGACCAGCAGCTTGCGCGTCACGGGCGCCGGGCGCAGCGAAGGGGCCGGATTCGGACCGTAGTTTGGTCGCAAGGTGCTCTGCGCCAGGTGTGAAGCCATGGCGGAACGGACGGGGCCGCCCGGCCTGCCGGCCAGGGCGCGCGTCGCGGCGATGCCTGGAACTGCCACACCTGCAAGTTTCAGAAACCTTCGTCTGTCCAAAACTGCCTCTCTGTCCCTGAACCGCAGCGACCTTGAAGTCGCCTGGTTGTGTACATGATCTTATCCGCCGCCCGCAGCAGCTGCAACTTGCAAGGGACACCTCGCGATTGCTCATGCGGCAGCTGCCTGGTCGTGAATTTGGGATCTGCTTCAGGAAAAAGGCAGGCAAGACTTGCTAGATCGTGTTGGGGTCAACCACGTAACGCCACCAGTTGAGCGACACGCCGTCGCAACTGCCTTCCACGTGCGGCAAATGCCGCATCCACCACATATAATAAAGATGTGGATTGCTGCTCCATTCCCGACTGCTCATCGGGCGGAAGCGGTTGCCCGTCAGGAAGGGGAACTGGTACCAGTCGTCGGCATTGCTCATCACGGCCCGCGGGTTGGACCGGTCATAGTCGCGTTCGGCATTGGGCGGAAAATGGATGTTGCCCACCTCCGCCTGCCCCGGGTGCGATGCCTCGCGCCGTATGAATCGCTTCCACAGGTTGTCCTGGTCGCCAAAGCGGCTGTGGACCGTATCCAAATGGCCCTCCGCCCGGTGGCCATAACTGTGCAACATCTCCGTCAGCGTACGTTCCATATTGTAGGCCATGAGTACAAACCGACGACCTGCATGGTCCGTGCCGCCCACGGGCGGCGCGTTTGACCAGGACGGGCCAGGGCCGGCCATCACGGCCTCCCACAACGCATCATAGGGTGGGCCGATATACCACACTTCATCGATGTGGCCGGATGCGACCTTTTCGGCCATGCCGAATTCGGCAATCAGCGCATGATAATTGAGGAAATGAGGATGGTGGGGCGTGCGAGCATTCCAGGCTGCCAGATAAGATTCCTCGTTGTAGGTGAAGCCGTCCTGATAGGGCGGCCAACGGCCCCAGTCTTCGACGAGATGGCGTTCCACAATCTGGTAATTGGCGTAGCCGTAACTGGCGTGCCGCAGTTCCCGGATGTGCGTGCTGATCAGACGGTCCGGATTGCCCCAGCGGAACAGGGCGGTAAGCGGAACGTTGCCGCGGCTGCGCACGCGGGGATTGAGAATGATGACCATCAGTCGCCGCGTCACCGGCGCCGGCCGCAGCGAAGGGACCGGGTTGGGCCCAAAGGCCGGAAACCTGGGAGAATGGTAGATTTCCTGGGGCGAGGGTGACGCCGCGCCGGCCGGCAGCGCCCGCTTAAGCCCTCCGGCCAGGGCCCGCGTCGCGGCAATCCCTGGAACGGCTGCACCCGCCAGTTTGAGAAACTTTCGTCTGTCCATTCAGTCACCTTGCATTGGACCGGGCTGATCGACGCGACTTAACATCTTCTGATGACAAATCAGACTTTATCCTGGCCTCATGCGCAACAAATACCCCAGACGCAGCGCGGCCCGTTCCAGCAGTTGCGGCGCGTCCGCCAGGGCCTCCGCCAGCGGCATCGGACGCGGCGTGATCGGCAGCACGGCCTGCATGCCCGCAGCGTGCAATTGCGCGTCGTGCACGGCCAGGCCACCGACCAGAGCCACCGTAGGCACGCCTCGCGTCCGTGCCATGCGCGCCACGCCGATCGGCCCCTTGCCGTGGATTGTCTGCTCGTCCATCTGCCCCTCGCCCGTGATGACAAGGTCGGCATCCGCCAACGCATCGCCAAAACCGCTGTGCGCCAGCACCAGTTCTATGCCCGGCTGCAGTTCAGCGTCGAGAAAGGCCATCATGCCCGCGGCGAAGGCGCCCGCCGCGCCGCCGCCCGGCGTTTGCCGCAGGTCGCGTCCGGTCTGCTCGTATATCACCGTGAAGAAGTGGCTCAACTGCCTTTCCAGCAGATCGACCTGCTGCGCATCGGCGCCCTTTTGCGGCCCGAAAACGGCCGCCGCGCCCTGCTCGCCCAGCGTCGGATTGTCCACGTCGGAGGCCAGCAGCAGCGACACGTCTTGCCAGCGCGGGTCCAGTCCGCCGGCGTCGACGCGCCGCACCTGAGCCAGTTGCGCCCCGCCCGGCCCGATCGCCTCACCCCGGGCATCCAGCAATTGCACGCCCAGCGCCTGCAGGCAGCCGGCGCCGCCATCCACCGTGGCGCTGCCGCCCAGGCCCAGAATGACGCGCGTTGCGCCGGCGTCCAGCGCCGCCGCCAGCAACTGCCCCGTGCCGACCGTACTGGCCCGCAAGGGATCCAGTTCCTCCGCTTTCAACAGTTCCATGCCGGAGGCCAGCGCCATCTCGACCACGGCCGTTTCTCCGTCCGGTAGCAGCCCCCAGTCGGCCTGTACCGGCGCGCCCAGCGGGCCGCTTACGACCCGACTTCGCCGCTCGCCGCCCCCCGCCAGCATGGCATCCAGCGTGCCGTTGCCGCCGTCCGCCACGGGCGTCAGCAGCAGGTCCGCGCCCAGGCCGGACTGCTCCAGACCACTCGCGATGGCCGCCGCGGCTTGCTGCGCCGTCAGACTGTTCTTGAAGGCGCCAGGCGCCACAATGATTCGCATGCTCATGTCCGCTCCTTCTCCACCGTCCGAGTATGCCAAATCCCCCGCCCGACGGGTATACTGCCGGGATCATGTGAATGATTGTCGTGAGGATCGGGTATGAACGCAGTCCTTGACGAACTTTTGCAACGCAAGCTGCTGGCCGGCATGCGCGGTCACTTCCCGCCGGAGGTGGCCCTGCCCCTCTGCGCCACGCTGGTGGAGGAAGGCATCAACATCTTCGAGTTCACCATGAACTCAAGCGAACCGGTCGCGGCCATGCAGGCGGTCAAGGCGGAACTGGGCCCGAAAGTCTATTGTGGCATGGGCACCGTACTGAGCGCCGACGACGCCCGCAGCGTCATCGACGCCGGCGCTGACTTTATCGTCTCCCCGGCCTTCCAGCCGGAGGTCGTGCAGGTGGCGCTGGACGCCGACCTGCTGGTCGCGCCCGGCGTGATGACCCCCAGCGAATGCGTCCAGGCCTGGGAGATGGGCGTCGACCTGCTCAAGTTCTTCCCCGCCGGCCCGCTCGGTCTGGAGTATTTCCGCGCCCTGCGCGGCCCCCTGCGCCACATGCGCTTCCTCGCCAACGGCAACATCAACCCGGACAACCTGCCGGGCTTTCTCGACGCCGGGGCCGCCTGTTCCGGTCTCTCCGGCTGGCTGACCGGCGACGGCAGCTGGCCCCTGGGCGAAATCCGCATGCGCGCCCGACAGTTGCTGGCGGCATTGCAGCGGCAGACGGTCCTTGCAAACTGAACGCCTGAACCCGGATACCCGCTGCCCGACAGCGCCCCTGCGGCTGGTCATCAAACTGGGCAGCAGCGTACTCACCAGCGGCACACGCCGGCTGGATAACGACTGCATGCGCAATCTGGTGCAACAGATCGCACAACTGCAAGGCCTGGGGCATGAAACCGTCGTGGTGACCTCCGGCGCGCAGGCGGCCGGTCGCGAAATCCTCGGCTTCCCGGAACTGGACCGCTCCCTGCCCTCGCGCCAGATGCTGGCCGCCGTCGGCCAGGGGCGTCTGATGCAAATCTACAGCGAGCTCTTCGCCGACCACGACATCATCGTCGGCCAGGTGCTGCTGACGCGCAGCGACCTCAACCACCGCACGCGCTACCTCAACGCCCGCGACACCCTGCTGACCATGATTGACCGGCGCATCGTGCCGGTGGTCAACGAAAACGATACGACCGCCGTCGACGAAATCCGCGTCGGCGACAATGACAACATCTCCGCGCTGGTCGCCAACCTGCTGGAAGCCGACCTGCTCGTTTTGTTGACCGACCAGCCCGGTATGTACACCGCTGACCCGCGGCGCCACGAGGATGCCAGCCTCATCCGGCAGCTGGAGCGCGTCGACGACTCCGCCCTGGCCATGGCCGGCGGCGCCGGCAGCCGCGAAGGCACCGGCGGCATGGCCACCAAGTTGCAGGCCGCCCGTCTGGCCAGCAACAGCGGCGTCAGCACCGTGATCGCCCGTGGTCATGAGCCGCAAGTGTTGCGGCGCATCCTGCAGGGTGAGAACGTGGGCACGCGCATCCCCGCCAGCGTGGACTCCCTGCAAAGCCGCAAGCGCTGGCTGCTGGCCGAAACGCCACGCGGCGTCTTGCACATCGACGCCGGCGCCGTCCACGTCCTGCGCAACGGCGGCGCCAGCCTGCTGCCCGTTGGCGTGACTCGCGTCGACCGCGAGTTTCGCCGTGGCGAGGTATTGCAGGTGCGCGGCCCGGACGGCGGCGACATTGCGCGCGGCCTGAGCAGCTACGACAGCCGCGATCTGCGCAGCCTTTGCGGCCAGCGCTCCAGCCGCATCAGCGCCATACTGGGTTACAGTTACGGCGACGCCGTGATTCACCGCAACAACCTCGTCCTTTCCGCCTGAGACAAAGAGTGTCATTCATGATTGAGGCCCCGCCACGCGAGACAGTCGACCTGCAACAAATGGGCCGCCAGGCGAAGGCGGCCGCGGTCGAACTGGCACAATGCTCAACCACGCAGAAAAACGAGGCCCTGCTGGCGATCGCAGAGTCTCTGGCCGCAGGGCGCGCGGAGATTCTCGCCGTCAACTCGGAGGACATGGCCGCCGCCCGCGAAGCCGGCACCGACGAGCTTTACATTCGGGACCGGCTCAACCTTGAGCGGCGCATGGACAGCGTCATCGCCGATGTGCGCAAGGTGGCCGAACTGCCGGACCCCGTCGGCGAACGCTTCGACGCGCGCGAACCGCGCGACGGCCTGCGCGCCTGGAAGCAGCGCACGCCCCTCGGCGTGCTGGGCGTCATCTATGAGGCGCGGCCCCAGGTCACCGTGGACGTCGCCGCCCTGGCGCTCAAGACCGGCAACGCCGTCATTTTGCGCGGCGGGCGCGAGGTGCTGCGCAGCAACATGGCGCTGGTGCGCGCGCTCTCCGGCGCCATGCAATGCGTCGGCCTGCCCGCCGCGGCCTTTCAGTACATCGCCAGCAGCGACCGCAATCTGGTCGGCGAGTTGCTGCGCATGCACCGGTACGTCGACATGATCATCCCGCGCGGCGGCAACGGCCTGCACAACTTCTGCCGCGAAAACAGCACCATCCCCGTCATCACCGGCGGCATCGGCATCTGCCACCTCTATGTTGAGCCCGGCGCCGACCTGGACAGCGCCCTGCAGGTCATCCACAACTCCAAGACCGTCAGCCCGGCCGTTTGCAACGCGCTCGATACCCTGCTGGTGCATCGCGACCTGGCGCCGGAGTTTCTGCCGCGCGTCGTCGACTGCCTTGGCGACGCAAATGTGGCATTTCGCGCGGAGCCGCGCGCGCTGGCCTGCGTCAGCGCGGACGAACGCGTCAGCCCGGCCGGCCCCGACGACTTCGACACCGAATGGTACGCGCTCACGCTGGGGCTGAAGGTGGTGGATTCGCTGGACGAGGCCATCGCCCACGTCCGCGCGCACAGCACGCAGCACTCGGACGGCATCCTGACCCGCGACACGGCCAGCGCCGAACGCTTCTGCAACGAGGTCGACTCGGCGGCCGTCTACGTCAACGCCAGCACGCGCTTCACCGATGGCAGCGCCCTCGGCCTCGGCGCCGAAATCGCCGTCAGCACCCAAAAACTGCACGCCCGCGGCCCCATGGCGCTCACTGAACTGACGACCTACAAGTGGGTCGTCGTGGGAGAGGGACACATCCGTCTGTGAGCGCGCCCGCCCTGGTCGTCATCAACGGGCAGGCCGGCACCGGCACGGCCCTGCGCCAGTGGCCCCGGCTGGAGCCCGTCCTGTGCGAGGCCCTGGGGGACCTGCAGGTCATCACCACCCACAGCGTGGCCGATATGGTGCCGCAGGTGCAGGCGGCCTGGCAAAAGGGCCTGCGCCGCGTCATCGCCGTGGGCGGCGACGGCACGGTCCACCACCTGCTGCAGACGCTCGTCCCGCTCGCCCGCCGCGATGAAGACGGGCAGTCGCTGGAACTGGGCATTCTGCCCGGCGGCACCGGCAACGCCTGGGCCCGCAGCCACGGGCTGCCCCTCTCGCTGACGAAGGCTGCCAGGCAACTCATCGGCGCGCAGCCCTTCCCCGTTGATCTGCCTGCTGTCGAACTGGACGGCCAGCGACGACACTTCCTCAGCATTTCCAGCGCCGGCATCAGCGGCGAGATCGCCCGCAAGTCCGATGTCCCTGGCAAACGCCCCTGGAGCTACGCGCAAAACGCCATCGGTACCCTGCTGCAAAGGCGCCCGCTGCCGCTATGCGTCGAGGTGGACGGTGAGTTGTGGGTGGATGGCGACTACTGGCTGGTGGCCGTCGCCAACTGCAACAGCTTTGGCAGCGGCATGCGCATTGCGCCCGACGCCCGCGTCGACGACGGCCTCTTCGATGTCGTGCTGATCGATGGCGCTTCCCGGCGGGAAGTGCTGGTCGCCTTCCCGCGCGTCTACTTCGGCGCGCACGTGACGCACCCCCGCGTCCACATCCGCCGCGGCCGCGAAATTCGCATCAGTGGCGATGCGCTGGGTATGGAGACCGATGGCGTCCCCGGCCGGGCCGACGAACTACTTTACACGCTTCAGCCCGGCGGTCTGCAGATTCTCGTCGATCCCGTGGCCTTCAGGCCCACCCGGTCGCGCTAGTCCAGGTGAAAGACCTCCTGCAGCGGCATCATGCTTTCGTCGGCGTGACGCCCGTCCAGGGTCTCGAAGAAGGGCGCCATGTCATTTTGCCAGCGTTCGTTGATCTCACGCCCGGCCATGCCATCCAGCGCCGCCTGAAAATCCGGCGTCTCCAGATAACCGATAAGCAGGCCGTCTTCGCGCAGAAAGAGCGAGTAGTTGTGCCAGCCCGTCTCGCGCAGGGCGTCCAGCATCTCCGGCCAGACTTCGCGGTGCCGCTCCACGTATTCTTCCAAACGTTCCTGCCGCACCTTCAGCAGAAAACAGACCCGTTGCATGCTGATCGCTCCCTTACGCTCTAGCGGGCGCCCGCCGCCTGCAGGCAGGCCTGCATGTGGCCGCGCGCCTCGGCGCCGATGATGCAGCACTGCTCCAGGCTGGTGCCCATCCGCTTCGTGCCGATCACCTCCAGGTTGACCGGTCCGTCGTAGCCATTCTGATGCAGCACGCGGACATAACCCACCAGGTCGACGTCGCCGCGGCCGTTGGCCTGGTCCGGCGGTTCGCCCGGGCCCCGCTGCCGTCCCTTGCAATCGCGGATGTGCACGTGCTTCACGCGCGAGATGACCGCCGCGATGGCCTCAACGGGGTTTTCGCCGGCGCGGTGGATGTGCGAGGGGTCCATGTCGACGCCGAAGGCCGGCGACGTGATGGCCTCCATCAGTCTGAGTGTGGTCGGCGTGTTGTAGATCGCCGCGCCCACGTGCGCCTTGATGCAGAGCGTCACGCCGTAATGTTCGGCGCGGTCGGCCAGCTTGCCAATCATGTCGACGCTCTGTTGAAAGGTGTCTTCATCGTCGCTGACGCCGCCGGGGCCGCAGTTGACGACCGGGATGCCGATCTCGACCGCCGCCTGGAAGGCCTTTTCCATCAGTTCCAGGTCCTGACGCGACTGTTCCATCGCCGTGACTGCCAGGCCGTAGTCCTGCGCCAGCCGGCGAAGCTTCGGCGCCGCCTCGCGCCAGTTGTCCAGGTCCAGATGATCGGCC
>CAXXWG010000032.1:0-22410 GCA_963667305.2 Aggregatilineales bacterium
TGCGATACCGGCATCGGCGCGCATGAAGCGCTCGGTTGGGCGCAGGGGCAGGGCGCGACGGTCGTGGTCACCGACCATCACAAGCTGACGGACTCCCTGCCGCCGGCCAGCGCGGTCATCAACCCGCAACGCCTGGCGGATGGCCACAGTCTGCGCGAGTTGCCAGGCGTGGGCACGGCCTTCAAGCTCATCGAGGCCTTGTACGGCGGGCGCAGTTGTGAGCACCTGCTTGACCTGGTGGCGCTGGGCATCGTGGCCGACGTCATGCGCCAGGTGGACGACACCCGTTGGCTCTTGCAGCGGGGACTGCAGGTGTTGCGCGCGACGCAGCGACCGGGTTTGCGCGCCTTGATGGCGGCGGTCGGCATCCAGCCCACGGCCTTGACGGAGAGCGACATCGGCTTCGGCCTGGCGCCACGGCTGAATTCCTTTGGCCGCCTGGCGGACGCCAGCGCCGGCGTCGAGTTGCTGACCAGCGAGGACCCGCAGCGTATCGCCACGTTGGTGAAGGAAGTGGAGGAACTCAACCGGAAGCGGCGCTTCCTCACGCAGCAGGTGGAGGCGTCGGCGCGGCAGCAGATCGACAGCGACCCCTCACTGTTGGACTACGCGGCGCTGGTGCTGCACCAGCCGGGCTGGCATGGCGGTGTGCTGGGAATCGTCGCCGGACGGCTGGTGGAAGCATACGGCTGTCCCGTGCTGCTGCTGGGCGAACAGGACGGGTTTGCCAGCGGGTCGGCGCGCTCGGTGGAGGGCTGCGACATCGTCGCCGCGCTGGGTAGCCAGGCCGACCTGCTGCGGAGTTATGGCGGCCACAGCATGGCGGCGGGCGTGCGCATGGACTCCGCCCACGTGTCGGCCTTCCGACGCGGTCTGTCGCGGGCCGTGCGCGAGCAGATCGGCGACGATCCGCCGCCGCCGGTGCTGCAGATTGACGCCAGTTTGAAGCTGGAGGAGGTCTCGCTGGACCTGGCGCGGCAACTGGGCCGCCTGGCGCCCTTTGGCAACGGCAATCCACCGCTTGCGCTCATGGCGAGCGACCTGCGGCTGCTGCGTCGACGTCAACTGGACCGGCGCGGCGACCATCTTGAGCTGACGGTGGCGGACGCCAGTGACGTGGAGCGGCGCGTGATCTGGTGGTCGGGCGACGCGGAATCCTTGCCGCAAGGCCCCTTCGACATGGCTTTCACGCTGCGTGAAAATGTGTATCGTGGACGGCGCGAGGCCCTGCTTGAATGGCTGGACGCGCGCGTTCGCGAGGGCGAAATCGTGGTCGGGCGGCGGGCATGGGAAGCGATCGACTGTCGCCGCCATGACGCGCCCCGCGAGCGCCTGGCCGAGTTGCTGGCGACGGAGCCCGATGCGCTGCTGTGGTGCGAAGGGCAAGCGGAGTTGGAAGGTGTCGACCGCTTTTCGCTGCGGCCGGCGCAAACCCTGGTGGTGTGGACCATCCCGCCGGACGCCGTCACCTGGCAGGCGGCCCTGAAAACGGTGGCGCCGCAACGCGTTGCCCTCTTTGCAGAAGAACCGCTATGGAGCACGCCGCAGGCCCTTTTGCAGCAGGTGGCCGGAATGGCGAAATTCGCAGTGCAGCAACGTAAGGGGCGCCTGTCGCTGGACCTGCTGGCTGCCCGCACGGCGCAACCGCAACTGACGATCCGGACCTGTATCGACTGGCTGAACAAGAGCAGCCAGCTAGGTTTCGCGCGCGTGGACGAGGACGAATGGGTGGTGACCCGGGCTGCGGACGCGTCGGCGCGGCCACCCGACCCGCACCTCGGGGAACGTCTGCGCTCGCAGATGCAGGAGACGGCGGCCTGGCGGCGTCACTGGAAACGCATGCACCATTCCGCTTGACCGGTTTGAATTGTCTCTGCCAGAATAATCGTGTTGCAGTTGTTTCCTGATTGAAGCGAAAGGTTGACCATGGCCCTGCGTGAGACCATTTTCACGATGGACACCTCCAGCATCAAGTACGGCCCGGGCGCGACGCGTGAACTGGGCCTGGACATGGCGGCGCAGGGGACCCGCCGCGTCATGCTGCTCAGCGACGAGAACCTGGTTTACGGGGAACAGGTTGAAATCGCCCGCAAGTCCCTGAAGGAGGCGGGCATCGAGGTTGTCACTTTCCAACACGTCCGGGTGGAGCCGAGCGACGCGTCTTTTCGGGATGCCATCGACTTCGCGCAGGGCGGCAACTTTGATGGCTACGTGGCAGTCGGCGGCGGCTCGGTGATGGACACGGCCAAGGTTGCCAACCTCTACGCCTGCTGGCCTCCCGCAGACTTTCTCGACTACGTCAATCCGCCGATCGGGCGCGGACTGCCCGTGCCGGGGCCGCTCAAGCCGCTGATCGCCGTGCCGACGACGGCGGGCACGGGCAGCGAGACCACCGGCGTCTCAATCTTCGATTACGAGGCCCTGCACGCCAAGACCGGCATCGCCCATCGTGCCCTGCGGCCCACGCTGGGCATCATCGACCCGCACAACACGGCCACCTTGCCGCCCATGGTGGCGGCCTGCAGCGGTCTGGACGTGCTCAGCCACGCCATCGAGTCGCTGACCGCGCTGCCCTATTCGCAGCGGCCGGCGCCGGAGCACCCGCAGGAGCGGCCCGCCTACCAGGGCGCCAACCCGATCAGCGACATTTGGGCGGCCGAGGCCCTGCGCATGGTCGGCGCCAACCTGCTGCGCGCCATTGGCGACCCCGACGACGAGGAGGCGCGCGGCAACATGCTGCTGGCGGCCGCTGCGGCGGGCATCGGATTCGGCAACGCCGGCGTGCACCTGCCGCACGGCATGTCCTATCCGGTGTCGGGCATGGTGCGTGATTTTTTGCCCGATGGTTACAGGGTGCGGCATGCCATCGTGCCGCACGGCATGGCGGTCATCCTCAACGCGCCGGCGGTCTTTCGCTTTACGGCCGGCGCCAACCCGGAGCGTCATTTGCTGGCGGCGCAATTGCTGGGTCTGGAGGTCAGGGGCGCCACTGCGGACGACGTCGGCGAGATTCTGGCGCAGGGCATCATCGACATCATGCGCGCCACCGGCATGCCCAATGGCCTGCAGGCCATCGGCTACAAAGAGTCGGATGCGCCGGCGCTGGCGGAGGGTACCCTGCCGCAACACCGCGTCACGAAACTGTCGCCGCGCCCCGCTGACCGCGACGACCTGATCGACTTGTTTCGTGCGGCCATGAAATATTGGTGACGGACTAGCGCAGCATCATCTCGAAGGCGGTGAAGGACAGCGGCGGCAGCAGGATTTCGCTGCCCGTCTCGATCGACCGGACGGCCAGGGGACGAGCCACAACCCGGTTGGGCTGTTCGAAACTGTTGACCGCTTTGGGGTCTGTGCCACAGAGTTGCCAGGCGCGAACGTGCAGGGGCCGGACGTCGTACCATTGGAAAGACAGCGGCACCGGGTCCGTCTGGCTGCGGTTCACCAGGAACAGGGCGCCCAGGCGCGTCTCCGGGTCGTGGGTGGCTGAGGCGTTCAGCAGCGGCACGTCGCCGTATTGCCTCGTCTCGTGCCGCGGGGATTGCAGCAGGACATCCAGTGAATTGCCGCTGGCCAGGCGACTGAAGAGCAGGAAGGGATAGAAGATCGACTGCTTCAGCAAGGCCTCCGTCTCGGTAAGGATTGGTGCGATGATGTTAACAATCTGCGCCAGGCAGGCGATCTTCAGCACGTCGGCGCGGCGCAGGAAGACATTGAGCCACTGGGCCGCCACCAGGGCGTCCTCGAGGGTGTAAACCTCCTCGATGAGCCGCGGCGCCTTTTGCCAGTTGCCCTTCACCTCGCCGTAATTGCCCGAAATGTTCCACTCGTCCCAGGAGAGGAACACGTCGCGTTTTGAGCGGGACTTCGCCTTGACGTAGCGCAGCACGCCATCCAGGGTGTGCACAAATGCCTCAAGGGCCACAGTCGTGGCGAGGAAGCTGTCCGTGTCGTCAGCACGGTTGTCGGCGTAGAGGTGCATCGAATGGTAGTCGACGAGCTCGTAACATTGCTCGAGGGCGATGCGGTCCCATTCCGGGAAGGTGGGCATCTGTGACGTGGAGGAGCCGCAGAGCACGAGCTGGATGTCCGGGTCGTGCCAGCGCATCATTTTGGCGGCTTCCAGCGCCTTGCGCCCGTATTCATGGGCCTCCAGGTGGCCGATCTGCCAGGGGCCGTCCATCTCGTTGCCGAGGCACCAGTATTTCACGCCGTGCGGTCGCCTGTGCCCGTTGGCGACGCGCATGTCGGCATATTTCGTCCCGGCCGGGGCATTGCAATACTCGACGAGGTTGGCGGCGTCCTGAATGCTGGCGGTGCCCATGTTGGCGGCCAGCATCGGTTCGCTGTTGATTGCCCGGCAAAAATCGAGGAATTCGTCCGTTCCAAACTGGTTGCTCTCGACCGTTTGCCAGGCGAGGTCGCGGCGCGCCGGCCGTTGGTCGCGCGGTCCGATGCCGTCCTCCCAGTCGTAGCCGCTGAGGAAGTTGCCGCCGGGGTAACGAATGCTGCGGAAGTTGAGTTCGCGCAACGCAGCCAGCACGTCGCGGCGCAGGCCGTTTTCGTCGGCGTGGGGCGAATCGGGGTCGTAGATGCCGCCATAGATGCAGCGGCCCATGTGCTCCGCGAAGCCGCTGAAGAGCAGGGGCGAGACCGGGCTGATGATACGGTTGGTGTCGATGTGAATGCGGGCTGTCTTGTGGTCAGACACTGGGCTTCCTTCCCTGTCGCAATCCGGCGCTTGCAATGCCACCGGTCTTTTTAACGGCCGCCCATACCACCGGTCAGGGTCACGCCCTGGATGATGCGGCGCTGGAAGATGATGTAGACAACCAGGATGGGGATGGTCGAAAGCACGGCGCCGGCAAGCACCATGGGGCGGAACTGTTGGCCGTAGGCCGAGTTGAGGATGGTCAGACCCACCGGCAGGGTGCGCGTCTCCAGGCTGTTGGTGACGATAAAGGGCCAGAAGAGGTCGTTGTAGTGACCCAGAAAGACAAAGATGGCCAGCGCCGTCAGCGCGTTGGACGAGAGGGGCAGGATAATCCGGGTGAAGCGACGCAGGTAACCGGCGCCATCCATCACGGCCGCCTCCTCCAGTTCATGCGGTATCTGCATGAAGAACTGGCGCAGCAGGAAAACGCCAAAGACGTTGGCGGCGCCCGGGAAGACCAGGGCGTTGAAGGTATCCAGCCATTTCAGGTCGCGCATCAGCAGGTAGTTGGGGATGAGCGTGACCTGGGAAGGGATCATGATGGTCACCAGCAGGACCGCGAAGAGGACGTTACTGGCGCGGAAACGCAGGCGCGCGAAAGCGTAGGCCGCCGGCGCGCAGATGACCAGCACGGCAATCGTATGACCCGTTGCCGCCACCAGGCTGTTGCGCAGCCACAGGTCGAGGCGCAGGTCCTGGCGCGTGAGTACGTCATGGTAGTTAAAGAGCGTCGGGTTGACCGGAATGATCTGCGGCGGCCAGCGATTGACTTCCTGGTTGGTCATGAAGGACTGCGAGATAACCACCAGCATGGGCATAAACACGAACAGGGACAGCGCCACCAGCACCAGGTAGGACCAGAACCTGTTGTGCCACGCATGTCCCTGAAGCGTGCTCACCACGGCCCGCTCTCCTAGTACTCCACGCGCCGGCTGATGACAAGAAATTGCACGACGGTCACGATGGCCATGATGAAGGCCAGGGCCACCGCAACGGCAGCGCCATAGCCCATGCGGAAGGAAGTCCAGGCGGTCTGGAAGAGGTAGAAAATGACCGTGTAGGATGAGCGTCCCGGCCCGCCATTGGTCATGATGAAGGGTTGGCCGTAGACCTGAAAGTGACCGATGACGCCGGTGACGGTGACGAAGAGGATGGTTGGCCGCAGCAGGGGCAGGGTGATGTTGAAGAAAAGTTGGCGGCCGTTGGCGCCGTCGATGCGCGCCGCCTCATAAAGGTGCTCGGGGATGCCTTGCAAACCTGCGATGAAAATCAGCATGGGAAAGCCGAAGGCCCACCATATGGTCGTCAGGCTCAGCGCCGGCAGCACGAGAGTCGGGTCGCCCAGCCAGTTGATGGGTCGAATGCCGAAGAAACCGAGACCATGGTTGATGACGCCAAACTGGGAGTTTAGCAACCAGACCCAGATGAGGCCCACCGCGCCAACCGAAAGCAGTGATGGCATGTAGAGCAGAACGCGGAAAAAGTTGGCCTGCCGGATTGGCTGCGTGACTGCAAGGGCGGCCGCAAGGGCAACGACCGTCGTGCCCGCGACAGTCATGGCAGTGAAGATGATGGTGTTTTTCAGGGCGAGCCACCAGACGTCGTCCCGGAGCAATTCCTCGTAATTGCCGAATGCAACAAAGGGCCTTGAGGGACGCAAGGCGTGCCAGTCATAAAAACTCATCTGCATTGCCGCCAGCATCGCGCGAGCGATGAAGATGACGAAAAAGACCAGGAAGGGCGCCAGGAAAAGCCAGGCGGCCATTTCTTCGCGCCTTTTCAGGTTGATCTCCGGCAACCATGAAGGGCGCCGGTCGAGGCTTGCGCCCGGATTGGCGGAAGCGCCGGTCATGACAGATCGAATCTCGTAGCGATGGCTTTCATCAGGTGGCGTTGCTCGCGCCGACCATGGCAAGGGGCGGATGTGCCGCCCCCTGCCATCTTGTTCAGGAAGAGCTATTCGGCGCGATCAAGAATCGCCTGCATACGCTCGGCTGCGTCGTTAAGCGCTTGTTCAACCGTCTTCTGGTCGTTAAGCGCAGCATTCAGTTCCGGTTCCAGGCCCGTCCGGTACAACTCGGCAGTCACGGTGCTGGAGAAATCGAGAACGCCGTGATCGGCGAAGCTGCCGCCCAGCACGATGTTGGAGGGGAAGCTCTCTGGATCCAGCGATGCCTGCACGGAGAGCAGGGCCGGCACCTGGCCGGACTCGGCCCAGTGCCCCTGGTTGGCGCTGGTCCACTGCAACAGAGTCTCGACGGCCTCCAGTCTCTCGCCCTCCAGGATTGCCGGCACGAAGAAGGTGTGCATGCCAAACCAGGCGGCCGGTTCGGGGCCGAACTGGTTGAAGGCGATGGCCTTGCTGTTGATGTCAATCGTTTTGGAGAAATTGAGGAACCAGGTGCCGGCGGGAAGCACGGACACAGCACCGTTGGCATAGCCTTCCCAGGCATTGAAGCCGGCCGGAACCGGCGAGACGTTATATTTGTGAACCAGGTCATAGCTGTTCTGCAAGGCGGCGATTCCGGCCTCCGAGTTGACGGTGACGGTCGTGCCGTCCTCGCTGACCAGGCTGCCGCCATGCTGCGCCAGATGGGCGAGGAAAATGACGCGCGGATATTGCCTCACAGAGTAACCCCACTGGACGACGTTCTCCGGGTCAAAGTCATCCGAGGCCGCGTTATTGCCGTTGGCGTCGAGGGTCAGCTGCTGGAACAACTCGACCCAACCTTCGTAGGAATCCGGCATGGGACCGTCCGGGTCCAGGCCGGCCGCCTCGAAGTGGTCGACGTTGATCCACTGGCCCATACCGTGGTTGTCCAGCGGAATGCCATAGAGCACGCCGTCATAGTGCATACCGGCGTATGTGGGTGGCGCGAGATCTTCATTGGGCAGCCAGCCGCCGCCGGAAGTGTACATGTCATCCAGCGGGCGAATCACGCCATAGCTGGCGTATTGCGGCAACTCGGAGGCGTGCATCAGGACAAGGTCTGGCGGCGTGCCCGCCAGGAAGGCGGCCTGCAACTTCGCGTAGAGCGTGTCCCAGGGGAGAAGTTCGGCGGAGACGCCGATACCCGGGTTCTCTTCGACGAAATTGACCAACATCTCGTTCAGGGTGGCGCCGTCGGAGCCGCCCAGGCCGTGCCAAAATGTGAGTTTCAGGTCGTCGGTGCCGAGGTCGGTGATGACCGGATCTGCGTCCTGGGCCACCGCAGCAAAGGGCAAGGCAAGAATTGCCAGCAGCAGCACAATGAACAGCCTGAAAATGTTTCCGTTCATGACTCTCTCCATTCCTACCAATATTGAAAAGCGAAACGATTTGTGCAGACCGGCCATGGCAACCAGAAATTGCCTGACCCTGTCTACCCTATGGTACCGTGCCTGCGGTCAGGTCACCAGGAGCATCCACCCCGGGAATTTGTCTTCGCCCAAACCGGCTATTCGGCGCGGCCCAGAATCTCTTGCATGCGCGCGGCTCCTTCACTCAATTTACATTTGCTTCAACAGGATGCGACGCGGTGGATCTGCTGCAGAGCGCGACAGGGGACTTCAGAAACTCCTTTCCAAAAAGAATTCGGCGTGCATCGCCTCCGAACCTGATCAATAGCACCAGACAGGACACTCCTCCAGCGACGTTGCCGTCGCGGGCTGGATGGCAATGACGTTGCTTCCGGAATTTCGTCGCTCAGGAACGCAGGGACGCCGTCGCCGCTTCGTCGACGGACCTGCTGTCCGCGTCGATGACAACGCCATAGTCGCGCCGGGCGGCCTCGAGCGAGACAAGTTCGTTGATGACGTCCTCAAGTACGCGCTGCGGGTCACGTTCCAGCGGATTGCCCCAGCCGCCTCCGCCGCCCGAGTTGTTTTGCAGGACGTCTTCGGCATCCACCGGGTAGTGAATGGCGCCAGTCCGTTCTTCCCTGTCCGTGCCGGGCCAGATCACCACGTGGCCGGCCTCGGCATTTTGGCCGCCGGCCATGCCCCAGGGGGCGGACTTCGTTTTCTTGACCATGGTCAGGGTGGTCGCGGGGTGCAGGAACCGGTAGGTACGCCGGACGCCCATGCCGCCGCGAAACTTGCCGGGGCCGCCGGAGTCCTGGCGCAAATGATAGTTTTCGATGATCCAGGGACCCTTGGTCTCTATGACCTCAACCGGATTGTTGCGGCAGCCGGGCTCGCTGAGGTGCATGATGGCGTCCTCGCCGTCGCTGCCGGCGTAGGCGCCAAAGCCGACGGCCTCATTGTTGCCCTCCATCCAGATTTCGCCCGTCTCCGGGTGGGGGCCCAGCCCCATCACGCTGAAGACGTCGCCACCACTGCAGGCCGGGATGTGATCCGGCATGCCGCGCGAGAGGGCCTTCAGGATGACCTCCGGCGCCAGCAGGGCGGCCCAGACCGTGAAGGTCGGCGAAGGGGGGATAGCGTGCATCATTTCGCCTGGCGGGGCGATGACCCGCAGCGGACGGTAGTTGCCGGTGTTGGCCGGCGTGTCCGGTGTGGTGATGCCCTTGAAGGCCAGGGCGCTGACGCCCTCGGTCAGGCCGATTGGCAGGTTCATGGGCCCGGGTGTGGCGGGATGCGAACCGCTCCAGTCCACGAGGAACTCGTCGTCTGTGATGGTGACCGTCACGTGAATCCTGAGCAGCGTGTCATGGTCGATGCCGTCGTCGTCGGCCCAGTCCTCGGCGGACCAGGTGCCGTTGGGCAGGCCCGCCAGACGCGCCCGCGCAATCCTTTCGCCATGATCAAGAATCGCTTCCGTGCTGGCGCGAAAAATGTCCAGGCCAAAACGCTCTACGAGACCGCTGACGCGCCGTTCGCCCGTGCGGCAGGCGGAGACCTGGGCATTCATATCACCAATGACCCGCTCCGGCACACGGGTATTGAAGCGCAGCAGGTTCTCGATTTCCTGGTCCAGCACGCCGGCCTTGTAAAGCTTGAGGCCGGGCATCAGCAGGCCTTCCTGAAAGACGTCGACGGAATCGAGGACGTAGCCGGCGTCTTTCTGACCCAGGTCCATCCAGTGCTGCTTGATGGCGGTGTAACCGACCAGTTCGCCACAGGCGAAGATGGGCGAGATTGCCAACACGTCCATCGGGTGTGCCGAGGACCAGTAGGGGTAAGAGGTCAGCAGCAGATCGCCCGGTTCCATGTTTTCTGCGCCGACAAACTCGACGGTCTTCTTCAGTCCGTAGTCGTTGCCGCGGGTGAAAACGGCCAGACCCGGCGCCTCGGACAACATGCGACAATGTTCGTCGTAGATGCCGAGGCCGAAGTCGCGCACCTCGTAGATCACTGTGCTGTAGGAGGTGCGCATGAGGTTGCGCTCCATCTCACGCGCGGCGGAGAGCAGGTAGTTGTGAATTACCTCGGTGGTGATGGGGTCCAGTTCGCTCATGTCCCGGTGCTGCCGGCTGCCAGTCTGTTGCGCAGGGCGGCTGTGGCGGCCTCGTCGACGGTCAGGGTGGCCGCATCAATGAGGACGCCGTAATCCTGGCGGGCAGACTCCAGCGAGACCAGTTCGTTGATGACGTCGTCCAGTACCCGTTGTGGGTCACGTTCCAGCGGGTTGCCCCAGCCGCCGCCACCACCGGAATTGTTCTGCAGGACGTCTTCGGCATCCACCGGGTAGTGAATGGCGCCAGTCCGTTCTTCTCTGTCCGTGCCCGGCCAGACCACCACGTGACCGGCGTCGGCGTCGTGGCCGCCGGCCATGCCCCAGGGCGCGGACTTCGTCTTCTTGACCAGGGTCAGGGTGGTCGCGGGTTGCAGGAAGCGGTAACTGCGTCTGACGCCAACGCCGCCGCGGTATTTGCCCGGGCCGCCGGAGTCCTGACGCATTTGATAGGTCTCGATAATCCAGGGCGCCTTGCTTTCGACCACCTCGACCGGGTTGTTGCGGCAGCCAGGCTCGCTGAGGTGCATGATGGCGTCTTCGCCATCGCTGCCGGCAAAGGCGCCAAAGCCCACCGCCTCGTTGCTGCCTTCCAGCCAGATTTCGCCCGAATCGGGGAGAACACCGACGCCGACGACGCTGAAGACGTCGCCGCCGCTGCAGGCCGGGATGCGTTCCGGCATCCCTTTGCGCCAGGGCCTTGAGAATGACCTCCGGCGCCAGCAGGGCGGCCCAGACGGTGAAAGTCGGCGCCGGCGGGACGGCGTGCATCATCTCGCCAGGCGGGGCGATGACCCGCAGGGGGCGATAGTTGCCGGAATTGGCGGGCGTGTCCGGCGTCGTGACTCCCTTGAAGGCCAGGGCGCTGACCCCCTCGGTCAGGCCAATCGGCAGGTTCATGGGCCCGGGCGTGGCCGGATGCGAGCCGCTCCAGTCGACGATGAACTCGTCGTCGCTGACGGTGACTTTCACATGCAGCTTAAGCATGGTGTCATGGTCGATACCGTCGTCGTCGGCCCAGTCCTCGGCCACCCAGGTGCCGTTGGGCAGGTCCGCGAGGCGCGCGCGGGTGATTCGCTCGCCATGGTCGAGAATGGCCTCTACCGCCTCGTTGAAGGTCTCCAGCCCGAAACGTTCAACAAGGGCGGTGACGCGGCGCTCCCCGGTGCGGCTGGCGGAGACCTGGGCGTTCAGGTCGCCGATGATGCGTTCCGGCAAACGGGTGTTAAAGCGAAGCAGGTTCTCGATTTCCTGGTCGAGCACGCCGGCCTTGTAAAGCTTGAGGCCGGGCATCAGCAGGCCTTCCTGGAAGACGTCGACCGAATCGAGGATGTAACCGGCATCCTTTTGGCCGAGATCTAGCCAGTGCTGTTTGATGGCGGTGTAACCCACCAGCTCGCCGCAGGCGAAGATCGGCGCGACGGCCAGTACGTCCAGCGGGTGGGCCGAAGACCAGTAGGGATAGCTGGTCAGGAGCAGGTCGCCGGGCTCCATGGTGTCGGCGCCGACGAATTCAACGGTCTTCTTCAGGCCGTAATCATTGCCGCGGGTGAAGACGGCCAGGCCGGGCGCTTCGGACAGCATGCGGCAGTGTTTGTCGTATATGCCGAGGCCGAAGTCCCGCACTTCGTAGATGACCGTGCTGTAGGAGGTGCGCATGAGGTTGCGTTCCATCTCGCGCGCGGCGGAGAGCAGAAAATTGTGGATGACCTCGGTGGTGATGGGGTCCAGTCCGCTCATGGCAACTCCGGTGGTCGTTGTTCCGATTAACCTGCGCGCAGTGCCGCAGTGGCGCCCTCGTCTATGGTCAAGGTGTCCTCGTCAATGACGACGCCGTAGTCCCGCCGTGCTGATTCCAGTGAAACAAAGTCGTTGATTACGTCGTCCAGCACGCGTTGCGGGTCTCGCTCGAAGGGCTGGCCCCAGCCTCCACCGCCGCCGGAGGAGTTGATGATAATGTCGCCGTCTTTCAGGTCCTTTTCGTGCAGGGCGCCGTTGACTCGTTCCCGCTCCGTTCCCGGCCAGATGGTGACCTGGCCGGGCTTGCCATTGTGTCCGCCCTGCATGCCCCAGGGCGCGGCCTTTGTCTTCTTGACGACGGCCAGCGCCTGGGCGTCATACTTGAAGTGATAGGTACGTGTTACCCCCATACCTCCACGGAATTTGCCTGGCCCTCCGGAATCCTGGCGGAAACCATAGTCATCAATGATCCAGGGCCCCTTGGTTTCCAGCACCTCGACCGGATTGTTGCGGCAGCCGGGTTCGGTCAGATGCATGATGCCGTCCTCACCGTCATTGCCGGCGAAGGCGCCGAAACCGATGGCTTCATTGGTGGCTTCCAGCCAGGGAATCCCGGTCTCCGGATGAATGCCCAGACCCATCACGTCGGCGATATCCCCACCGGAGCAGGCGGGAATGACGTCCGGCATACCCTGGGCAAGGGCCTTCATGATTACCTCCGGCGCCAGCAGGCTGGCCCAGATGGTGAAGGTCGGCGCCGGGGAGACGGCGTGCATCATGCTGCCTTCCTCGGTGATGACGCGCAGCGGCCGGTAGTGGCCCGCGTTGGCCGGGTATTCCGGCGTGGTGATACCCTTGAAGGCCAGACCGCTGACGCCGCGGGTCAGGCCGATCGGCAGGTTCATGGGTCCGCGCGTCGTGGGTTCCGAACCGGTCCAGTCCACGATGAATTCGTCATCGGTGACGGTGACCTTGACCTTCAGTTTCAGCATGGTTTCGCGGTCGATGCCATCGTCGTCGACCCAGTCCACCGCTTCCCAGGTGCCCTTCGGCAGCTCGGCGAGGCGCGAGCGGGACAGGCGTTCGCCATGGTCGAGAATGGCGTCGATGGCCTGGTCGAGCGTGTCGGGGCCGAAGCGTTCGGCCAGTTCGGCGACGCGTCGTTCGCCCGTGCGGCAGGCGGAGATCTGGGCGTTCATGTCGCCGATGACGCGGTCCGGGATGCGGCTGTTGAATTCAATGAGGTTGACGATTTCCTCGTTGCGGACGCCGCCGCGATAGAGTTTCATGGCCGGCATAATCAGGCCTTCCTGGAAGACGTCGGTGGAATCCAGCATGTAGCCGGCTTCCTTCTGGCCCAGATCAACCCAGTGCTGCTTGATGGCAGTGAAGCCGATCAGTTCGTCCTTGTAGAAGATGGGCGAGGTGGCCAGCACGTCCATCGGATGGGCGGAGGACCAGTAGGGGTAGGAAGTGAGGACCAGGTCGCCCGGCTCCAGATTCTCCTTGCCGATAAACTCCATCGTCTTTTCGAGGCCATAGTCATTGCCGCAGGTGAAAATGGCCAGACCCGGGGACTCGGCCAGCATGCGGTAGTCCTTGTCGTAGATGCCAAGGCCGAAATCGCGGATCTCGTAGACGATGGTGGTATAGGAGGTGCGCATGAGGTTGCGTTCCATCTCACGCGCTGCGGACAGGAAATAGTTGTGAATCACCTCCACGGTGATTGGATCTGGCCCAGGCATACTTGCTCCTCCCTTAATTGCCACTTTGGTTGCGGAGCGCGATCGTGGCGCCGTCGTCGATTGTCATGGTCTCCGGGTCAATCGCCACGCCGTAATCGCGTCGTGCCGATTCGAGCGACACGAAATCGTTAATCACGTCCTCCAGCACAAGGCGGGGATCGCGGCGTTTCGGGTCGCCCCAGCCACCGCCGCCGCCGGAGGAATTGACGATGATGTCTCCCGACCTGAGGTCCTTTTCGTGCAGTGAACCGTTGACGCGTTCCCTGTCCGTGCCGGGCCAGATGGTGACAGAACCTGCATCGCCATCCATGCCGCCGTGCATGCCCCAGGGCGCAGTCTTCGTCTTTTTGACAATCGCCAGGGCCTGGGCGTCATGTTTGAAGTGATAAGTGCGTGTGACGCCAACGCCACCGCGATATTCGCCAGGGCCGCCGGAATCCTGGCGCATGCCATAGTTCTCAATGATCCAGGGGCCCTTGGTCTCAACGACCTCGACGGGGTTGTTGCGGCAGCCCGGTTCGCTGAGATGCATGATACCGTCCTCGCCGTCGTTGCCGGCAAAGGCGCCGAAGCCGACGGCCTCGTTGGTGGCTTCCAGCCAGGGCAGGCCGGTCTCCGGATGAACGCCCAGCCCCATGACGCTGAAAATATCGCCACCGGAGCAGGCCGGCACAGCGTCGGGCATGCCCTGCGAGATCGCCTTGAGAATGACCTCCGGCATCAGCAGGCCGGCCCAGAGCGTGAATGTCGGCGAAGGCGCGACAGCGTGCGTCATGCTGCCTTCCTCGGTGATGACGCGCAGGGGCCGGTAGTGACCGGCGTTGGCCGGGTAATCCGGCGTGGTGATGCCCTTGAAGCCAAGCCCGCTGACGCCGCGGGTCAGCCCGATCGGCAAATTCATCGGTCCTTCGGTCGTGGGTTGCGAGCCGGTCCAGTCCACAATGAACTCGTCATCGGTGACGGTCACCTTGCATTTCAGTTTGAGCGGGATGTCGCGGTTGATGCCATCGTCATCGGCGAAGTCCTCTGCTTCCCAGGTGCCTTTGGGCAAATCCGCCAGGCGGTTGAGCGAAATGCGCTCGCCGTGGTCCAGGATGGCTTCAACGGCCTGCAGCAAGGTGTCCAGACCAAAGCGCTCCGCCAGCTCGGCGATTCGTCGCTCGCCGGTGCGGCAGGCGGAGATCTGGGCGTTCATGTCACCGATGACGCGGTCCGGGATGCGGCTGTTGAATTTAATCAGGTTGACGATTTCCTCATTGCGCACGCCGGCCTTGTAGAGCTTCATGGCAGGCATGATGAGGCCTTCCTGGAAGACGTCCGTGGAATCCAGCATGTAGCCGGCTTCCTTTTGCCCCAGGTCGACCCAGTGCTGCTTGATGGCGGTGAAGCCGATCAACTCGTCCTTGTAGAAAATGGGTGAGGTGGCCAGCACGTCCATCGGGTGCGCCGATGACCAGTAGGGGTAGGAGGTGAGCATGAGGTCGCCGGGCTCAAGATTTTCCTTCCCGATGAACTCGACGGTCTTCTGCAGGCCGTAGTCATTGCCACAGGTGAAGACCGCCAGGCCAGGCGACTCGGACAGCATGCGAAAGTCCCTGTCGTAAATGCCAAGGCCAAAGTCACGTATCTCGTAGACGATGGTGGTGTAGGACGTGCGCATGAGGTTGCGTTCCATCTCGCGCGCGGCGGACAGGTAATAGTTGTGGATTACTTCTACAGTAATCGGGTCCGGTGCACCCATGCCTGTTTCTCCCTCAGCTACGCTCTAACTCCGCAATTTGGCCGTGGCGGCTTCGTCAAGCGACATGGTCTCCGGGTCGATGGCGACGCCGTAATCCCTTTTCGCCGACTCAAGCGAAACATAGTCGTTGATCACGTCATCCAGCACCAGGCGGGGATCGCGTTTGCGCGGGTCGCCCCAACCGCCACCGCCGCCCGAGTTGTTCTGGATCACTTCCCCGGCGTCCATCTGGTAATACAGGGCGCCGGTCCTCTCCTGTCTGTCCGTGCCGGGCCAGACGATGACATGACCGACTTCGGCATCCATGCCGCCGGCCATGCCCCAGGGGGCGGACTTCGTCTTTTTGACAAGCGCCAAAGTGGTGGACGGGTGCAAAAAGCGGTAGCTGCGGGTGACTCCCACGCCGCCACGGAACATGCCCGGCCCACCTGAATCCCTGCGCATCTTGTAGGTCTCTATGATCCATGGCGCTTTGGTTTCCAGCACTTCGACCGGATTGTTGCGGCAGCCCGGTTCGCTGAGATGCATGATGGCGTCCTCACCATCGTTGCCGGCGTAAGCGCCGAAACCGACGGCTTCGTTGGTGGCCTCAAGCCAGGGCATCCCTGTCTCCGGATGGACCCCCAGGCCCATGATGTCGAACACGTCCCCTCCGCTGCAGGCGGGGATGCGGTCCGGCATGCCCTGGGAAAGCGCCTTGAGGATGACCTCCGGCGCCAGCAGACCGGCCCAGACGGTGAAGGTGGGCGCAGGCGGCACGGCATGCATGATCTCACCCGGCGGCGCGATGACCCTCAGCGGACGGTAATTACCGGCGTTGGCCGGCGAATCCGGCGTGGTGATGCCCTTGAAGGCCAGGCCGCTCACGCCTTCGGTCAGGCCGACGGGCATGTTCATGGGGCCGGTTGTGGCCGGATGCGAGCCGCTCCAGTCCACGATGAACTCGTCATCGGTGACGGTGACCCTGACCTTGAGTTTGAGCATGGTGTCATGGTCAATGCCATCGTCATCGGCCCAGTCCTCGGCCTCCCAGGTGCCATTGGGCAGCTGGGCCAGGCGCGCGCGCGTCATGCGCTCGCCATGGTCGAGAATGGCCTCTACCGCGCCGCGGAACAGGTCAAGGCCGAAGCGTTCTACCAGTTCGGTGACGCGCCGCTCGCCGGTGCGGCAGGCGGAAATCTGCGCGTTCATGTCGCCAATGATGCGATCCGGCAGGCGACTGTTGAAACGCAGCAGGTTATGGATTTCCTGATCGAGCACGCCGGCCTTGTAAAGCTTGAGGCCGGGCATGAGCAGGCCTTCCTGAAAGACGTCGACTGAATCGAGGATATAGCCGGCGTCCTTTTGGCCTAGGTCGAGCCAGTGCTGTTTGATGGCCGTGTATCCCACCAGTTCGCCGAAAGCGAAGATGGGCGACACCGCCAGCACGTCGAGGGGGTGCGCCGAAGACCAGTAGGGGTAACTGGTAAGCAACAGGTCGCCCGGTTCCATATTCTCCTCACCGACGAACTCGACGGTCTTCATCAGGCCGTAGTCGTTGCCGCGCGTAAAGACGGCCAGTCCCGGCGCTTCGGCCAGCATGCGGCATTCGCGATCGTAGATGCCCAGGCCGAAATCGCGGATCTCATAGATGATCGTGTTGTAGGAGGTACGCATGAGATTGCGTTCCATCTCGCGCGCGGCGGAAAGCAGGTAGTTGTGGATCACCTCGATGGTGATGGGGTCCAGCCCGTAGGTCGCGCTCATCCCGTATCTCCCGAGTCTTCTTGCGTCATGATTTCGAGCGCAGCGAGGCGGTTTTGGCTTCATCAATGGTCATTGTTGCCATGTCAATGGCGACGCCATAGTCCTCGTGCGCCGATTCCGGCGAAACGTATCCGTTGATGACATCCTCCAGCACCTGCTGCGCATCCCGTTCGCGGGGGTCACCCCAGCCGCCACCGCCGCCGGAATTGTTCTGTATGACTTCCTCGGCGTCCATCCGGTAGTAGATTGCGCCGGTCCGCTCCTCCTTGTCAGTGCCCGGCCAAACGATGACATGGCCGACGTCGGCGTCCTGGCCGCCTTCCATGCCCCAGGGCGGAGACTTGGTTTTCTTGACCAGCGTGAGGGTTGTAGACGGGTGCAAAAAGCGGTAGCGACGGGTGACTCCCACGCCGCCGCGATACTTGCCCGGCCCACCGGAATCCCTGCGCATTTTGTAGGTTTCGATGATCCAGGGGGCCTTGGTTTCCATAATCTCGATCGGAACATTGCGACAGCCGGGTTCGCTCAGGTGCATGATGGCATCCTCGCCGTCGCTGCCTGCGTGGGCGCCGAAGCCGATGCCCTCGTTGGTCGCCTCCAGCCAGGGCAGGTTGGTTTCCGGGTGCATGCCAAGCCCCATCACGGTAAAGACGTCGCCGCCACTGCAGGCGGGGATGCGGTCGGGCATGCCCTGCGAAAGCGCCTTGAGGATCACCTCGGGCGCCAGCAGCGCGGCCCAGACGGTGAATGTCGGCGCAGGCGGGATGGCATGCATCATTTCGCCGGCCGGCGCGATCACCCGGAGCGGGCGATAGTTGCCGCCATTGGCAGGTGTATCCGGCGTGGTGACGCCCTTGAAGGCCAGGGCGCTGACGCCTTCAGTCAGGCCGATGGGCAGATTCATGGGGCCAGGCGTGGCGGGGTGTGAACCGCTCCAGTCGACGACGAACTCGTCATCGCTGACCGTGACGCTGACCTTGAGTTTGAGCATGGTGTCATGGTCGATGCCGTCATCGTCGGCCCAGTCCTCGGCGGACCAGGTGCCGTTGGGCAATTCGGCCAGACGCACCCGCGCGAGTTGCTCGCCGTGGTCAAGGATGGCTGCCGTGGCCTCACGGAACAGGTCAAGGCCGAAGCGTTGCACCAGTTCGGCGACGCGGCGCTCGCCAGTGCGGCAGGCCGAGATTTGAGCGTTGAGGTCGCCAATGATGCGCTCCGGCAGGCGACTGTTGAAACGCAGCAGGTTCTCGATTTCCTTGTCTAGCACACCGGCCTTGTAGAGCTTGAGGCCGGGCATGAGCAGGCCTTCCTGAAAGACGTCGACGGAATCGAGGATATAGCCGGGGTCTTTCTGGCCGAGGTCGAGCCAGTGTTGCTTGATGGCGGTGTAACCCACCAGTTCGCCAGCCCCGAATATGGGTGAAACGGCGAGGACGTCCAGCGGGTGGGCCGAGCTCCAGTAGGGATAGGAGGTCAGCAGCAGGTCGCCCGGCTCCATGTTCTCTTCGCCGACGAACTCGACCGTTTTCTGCAGCCCGTAGTCGTTGCCACGCGTGAAGACGGCCAGGCCCGGCGCTTCGGACAGCATACGACATTCGCGGTCATAGATTCCGAGGCCGAAATCGCGAAGCTCATAAATCACCGTGCTGTAGGAGGTGCGCATGAGATTGCGCTCCATCTCGCGCGCGGCGGAGAGCAGATAGTTGTGTATGACCTCCACGGTGATGGGGTCAAGGGCGGTCTCAACCATATTCTGTCGCGAGCCAGCCATCACTTCGCTCGCAGTGCGGCTGTGGCCGCCTGATCGATACCCTGCGTGGCCTCGTCAATGACGACGCCATAGTCAGTCCGCGCCGATTCGAGCGAGACGAAATCATTGATGACGTCTTGCAGCACGCTCTGCGGATCGCGCTCAAGGGGGTTGCCCCAACCGCCGCCACCGCCCGAGTTGTTGCTGATGACGTCTTCCGTCTCCACGTGGTAGTAGATCGCGCCGGTGCGTTCTTCCCTGTCGGTCCCGGGCCGAACGATGACATGTCCGACTTCGGCTTGCTGGCCGCCGGCCATACCCCAGGGGGCGGATTTCGTCTTCTTGACCAGCGTCAGGACGGAGGAGGGATTCAGGAAACGATAAACGCGCGTGACGCCGACCCCACCGCGATACTTGCCCGGGCCACCGGAATCGCGACGCATGTGGTAGGTATCGATGATCCAGGGCGCCTTGGATTCCAGCACCTCGACGGGATTGTTGCGGCAGCCGGGTTCGCTGACGTGCATGATGGCATCCTCACCATCGGTGCCGGCGAAAGCGCCAAAACCTACCGCCTCGTTGGTCGCCTCCAGCCAGGGCAGGCCGGTTTCGGGATGCACGCCAAGCCCCATCACAGAAAAGATATCGCCGCCGCTGCAGGCCTGGACCCGTTCGGGCATCCCGTTGGCCAGGGCCTTGAAGACCACTTCAGGTGCCAGAATGCCGGTCCAGATGAAAAAGGTCGGCGCGGGATGCTGGGCATTCATTAGTTCTCCCGGCGGCGCGATGACCCGTAGCGGACGGTAGTGGCCATCATTGGCAGGCAAATCCGGCGTGGAAACGCCCTTGAAGGCGAGACCGCTGACGCCCTCGGTCAGGCCGATTGGCAAATTCATCGGGCCGCGACAGGCTGCGTTCGAGCCGCTCCAGTCCACGATGAACTCGTCGTCGGTGACGGTCACCGTACACTTGAGCTTCAACATGATGTCGCGGTCCACGCCGTCGTCGTCGGCCCAGTCCTCGGCGCTCCAGGTGCCCCTGGGCAGTTCCGCCAGGCGCGCGCGCGCGACGCGCTCGCCATGATCGAGGATGGCCTCGACCGCTTCCTGAAACAGCGGCACGCCGAATCTCTCCACCAGTTCCGAGACGCGGCGCTCGCCGGTGCGGCAGGCGGAGACCTGGGCGTTCATGTCGCCAACGACGCGGTCGGGCAGGCGGCTGTTGAAGCGAATGAGATTGTAAATCTCTTCGTCTCGCACACCGGCCTTGTATATCTTCAGGCCGGGCATGAGCAGGCCTTCCTGGAAGACGTCGACGGAATCCAGCACGTAACCGGGGTCTTTCTGACCCAGATCAAGCCAGTGCAGTTTGATCGCCGTATAGCCCACCAGTTCATCACAGGCAAAGATGGGCGATATGGCCAGCACGTCCATCGGGTGCGCCGAGCTCCAGTAAGGATAGGAGGTCAGGAGCAGGTCACCCGGCTCCATATTCTCCTCGCCGATGAACTCCACGGTCTTGCCGAGGCCGAAGTCGTTGCCACGCGTGAAAATGGCCAGCCCCGGCGCCTCCGCCAGCAGGCGGCACTGGCGATCGTAAATGCCCAGGCCGAAATCGCGGATTTCATAGACGATCGTGTTGTAAGAGGTGCGCATCAGGTTGCGCTCCATCTCACGCGCGGCCGAGAGCAGGTAGTTGTGAATGACCTCGGTCGTGATGAGGTCCAGTTCAGCCATCAGCCGTTGTCACCCCGTTGGGCTATCTGGATCTGCAACTCGCCGTATTCCCCGACGGTGAGCGTATCGCCGGTATGCACCATGGTCGTGGAGCTGGGCTCCTCCACAATGGCTGGCCCGGAAAGGCTGTCGCCGGCGCCCATTTTCATGCGATCGTAGACCTGGTATTCGATTTGCGAACTGCTGGCGCGGTCGAAGACCATGCGACTGCCGCGCGAGGCAGCGGCAAGGTCGCCACTGCCCGACTCGGCGCGCGCCAGGTCCGGCCGCGGCAGCAGGCCGATGGCGCGCAGACGCAGGGTCACGATTTCGATCGGGTCCTGCATCATGCTGTGGCCGTACTGCTGCAGGTGGGCGGCGTGGAAGCGCTCGGTGATGAGCGGGATGTCGTCCGTCGAAAGCGTGACGTCCGGCAGCGGGATGTTGACGGTGTGTTCCTGACCGCGATAGCGCATTTCGGCGCTGGGGAGGAACTGTTGCTGGTCCGCGCTGAAGCCATCGCTCGCCAGCGCGGCCTGGCCCTGGGCCGCCAGTTCGGTGTAGACTTGGTTCGCCTGGGCGGGGTCCATGTCAACGAGGCCGGTGATGTGGGTTCGGGCGTAATCGTGCACCACGTCAACCATCAGCATGCCGAGGGCAGAGAAGTTCCCTGGTCCCGGCGGGATGATGGCCAGCGGCACGCCCAGTTCGCGCGCGATGTTGGCGGCCACGAAAGCGCCGCCGCCGCCGAAGGCGCAGAGCGCAAAGTCACGCGGGTGATAGCCGCGCTCGACCGAAATGACGCGCACGGCGCCGGCCATTTTGGCCTCGAGAATACTGACGATGCCGGCCGCCACGTCCTGCGTGCCCATGCCGAGCTGCTGCGCCAGGTTGGCAATGGAAGCTTCCGCCAGGGCGGGATCAATGTCGATTTCGCCGCCGAGGAAGTTGTTGGGGTCCAGAAAGCCGATTTGCAGGGCCGCATCCGTGAAGGTGGCCTGCTGGCCGCCCTTGCTGTAACAGGCGGGGCCGGGGTCGGCGCCGGCACTCTGCGGGCCTACCTGCAGGTGACCGCCTTCGTCCACCCAGGCGATGCTGCCTCCGCCGGCACCAATGGTGTGAATGTCGATGGTGGGAATGGAGATCGGCAGGGTCTGGAAGACCTGTTCGTTCTCGACGGTCGGTTCGCCCTCGGCGATGAGCGAGGCATCCAGACTGGTACCGCCCATGTCGACCGTGATCATGTTGGGCAGCTCAATCAGCTTGCCCAGGAAAGCGCCGCCAATGACGCCGCCGGCCGGACCCGAGAGCACCAGATGGGCCGGTTCCTCGCGGGCAGTGTCCAGGGTCATGGCGCCGCCACCCGAGCGCGTCATCAGGAAGTTGCCGCGGAAGCCGCCGTCAACCAGTTCGCTGTTCAGGCGCGTGAGGTAGGTGCGGGTAATGGGTTTGATGTAGGCATCGATGACGGTCGTGCTGGAGCGCTCGTATTCGCGATAGACACGGCTGAGACGGTGCGACAGGGTGACGGAAATCTGCGGCGCCACTTCATTGAAGACCCGCTCGAATGCCAGTTCGTGATCCGGGTTGGCGTAGCTGTGCAGGAAGCAAACGGCGACCGACTCCGCTCCCTGGGCCACAATGCGGCGGGCCACTTCGCGCGCCTGGTCGGCGTCAAAGGGCGTCAGCACCTGTCCCTTGTAATTCAGTCGCTCGTCGACCTCAAAGCATAGCGAGCGCGGCACCAGCGACTTCGGCTTTTTGTATTTGAAATCGTACATCGGTTCGCGATCGGTTCGACCGAGCACGTAGATATCACGGAAGCCGCGCGTGGTCACAAAGGCGACCTTCGCGCCACTGCGGG
>CAXXWG010000033.1:0-20750 GCA_963667305.2 Aggregatilineales bacterium
TGGCGCTCAGCGAGACGCTCCACGAGGAACTGGCGCGCATGGACACAAAGCTGCAGGCGCACGTGCTCTGTCCGGGCCGGTGGCCACGGCGCTGACGGGCGCGCGGCGCAACCGGCCGGCGGCCCTCGCGCAGGAGCCGACGAGCGCGACATTGAGATCCCCGGGCGCCGCGAGTGGCTGGCGGGGCATTCGACCACCATCGACCAGGGCATGGACCCCGCGGAAGTGGCGGCGCACAGCTTCGCCGCCCTGCGTGAAGGCGCTTCTACATTTTCACGCATCCTGGCAGCAGCCGCACATGGTCTGATCGGCCAGCGCTGTGAAGACCTGCTGGCCGCCGCAACCCGCGCGTCGAGCCCTATGCCTGAAGCGACGCGTCCCGTCCCGGAGAGCGGCGCGTAACCAGAGATCGATGAACGACTTTCTGCAATTGTTTTCCTGCTGGCAGGCATTCTGGTGTTGCTGGTCACCGGCTGGTGACGCTGCGGCGCGCCGTCCCGGAGACGCATTGTGCGACGCTGCTGCCGGCGCTGCTGGCCGGCGCCGCCCTGCTCGGCCTGCTGCAGCCCGGTATTTTGCGGAAGTCAGCCACATCCTGTCCTGGCATCTCTATCTGGGCGGTGAATACCACCTCGCCTCCGCCCTGGCGACGGCGCTGCCGGTCATGGCCGCGGTCGCGTCCCTGACCCTGGCCCTGAAAACCGCAGCGCTACCTTCGCCTCGCCGGCCCTGGCGAGCGGCTACCGTCTCTACTGGCTCGCGCTGGCGCGGGGCTGCTGTATCTGGCGGCCGACGAATTCTTCCTCCTGCACGAAGTCGATGAAGACAGCTGGAAGGTGATCTACCTGCTGGCGGGGGTATTGCTGGTGCTGCCGGTCATCCTGATGGGGCGCGTGGCTTCAATGCGCCGCCACGTCGTCCGTTGCTGGCCGGGCTGGCGCTGCTGGGGGTGGGCGGCATCCTGCTGGACGCGACGCTGGAGGGCGTTGTCGAGGATGGCGTCCGCTGCGAGGGCAGGGTATTGCAGGACAGTTGCCAGGCCTTCGTCTTCCATCTGCCCTTCTGGAAAACGCTGAGGAAGTGTCAGAGATGGTCGGGTTCACGCTGCTCATCGGCGCGCTGCTCACCCTGACGCCGCGCCGCGAACCGGGCGGACGGCGTCTCATCAACAAACTGGCTGAAGCGGTCGTCCCTCTGGCCGGCGCGCTGGTGCTGCTGGCCTTTGCCGTCTGGATGTGGCTGCTGCCGCGCTGAACTGAGGCTGCAGGCCGTGCCCCTGCTGGTGGAGTGGCGCGACGGCGAACCTGGCGCTGCTGGGTTATCGCATGGACGAAGGGCCGCGCGGCCCCGCCAGCGCGTCGACGTGGAACCTCTACTGGCAGGCGCGCCGGCCGCTGACCTGCCGCAACTGCGCCTCTCCATGCACGTTCTCGTCTGGTCGGACCTGAGCGTGTCCGTGGCGCAGTATGACGACGTGCGCATCGGTCAGTTAGCGCACGGCGAAGCTTCATCCCCGGCCTGATCGTCCGCAAGACGGTGCCCCTGCACCTGCCGCAGGACCTGCCCGGCGGCGGCTATTCGCTGACCCTGCGCCTGTGGACAGGGGAACCCCCGTGGCGCGATTTACAGGGTCAGCCGCTGCGCGCCGACAATCTTCGGCTGCTGGCGGAAGACACCGTCCTCTTCGCCGGCCTGCAAGTCGCCGCCTGAAAGCAGGAAGCATCGCGTCGCCCGGGGCAGGTCCCCAAATGCCACATGACAACAGCCTTGCGTGGCTCTTTTGACCTGGCGCAGGGTATCCGCTACCATAACCGCCCGGTCGTCGCGGGTCCGCCCTGCAGGCTACCCTGCCGACCAAATTCAGTATGGAGGAGAGAGAAATGCTTACCCGATACCTTCGATTGTTGTTGTTGCTGACCCTCATCCTCGCCCTGGGCGCATTCAGTGGCATGGCGCTGGCGCAGGAAGGTGAAGGCGAGAGCGAGGAAGTCGAGATCGAGGTCATGGCCGACGACGACATGGCCATGCTCTCCGGTCGCATCGTGATCAGCTTCCAGCAACGCGAACACCCAGACCTGGCAGGCGCTTTGCGACGCCTACACCGCCCTGCACCCGGAGGTCGAGTGCGTCGTTGAACTGAAGCCGCAGGAAGGTTATCAGGAGTGGATTCGCACCCAGTTCGCCGCCGGCACGCCCGATGCTTCCTACGTGAATGCCAACGTGGTGGCCGACCTGGTCAACGACAAGGCCTTCCTTGACCTGAGCGCCTATCTGGACGCCGACAGCCCCTACAGCATGCGCCCTTGGCGCGAGGACTTCGATCAGGGCGCCCTGTTCAACATGACCGACCCTCTGACCGGCGAGATGTACATGCTCAACCTCGAGACGGTGCAGACCCTGTGGTACTACAACCGCTCGCTCTTTGAGCAGGCGGGCATTCTCGACGAGGCCATGGGCGTGGCCGCCAGCCCGCTCAACCAGCCCACCTGGGACCAGTTCCTTGGCTGGTGCGACCAGTTGAGCGAGGCCGGCATCATCCCGCTGGGCATTGAGGGCGACTATCGCTCGCTGTGGCAGATCTGGATGGGCTGGCTCTTCCGCATGTACGCGGACCAGTACACGCGCGACGAGGCCGAACTCGTGCGCTGCCAGCCGGGCGACTACTGCTTCCGCGAAGGCGTGGACGACGTATGGGTCTACGATCCGTCTGATCCCTACAACGACGACCGCACTGCGATCACCTTCAACCCGGTGCGCAAGATAGTCGCCCTGCGTGATGGCGTGCAGCGCGTTGACGGTCCTGCCTGGCGCGAGATGTATACTAACTTCAAGGCCATGGGCGACCGCTGCGCGCAGGACGGCTGGGTCGGCACCAATGACGCCTACCCGCTCTTCCTGACGGGCCAGGCCGCCATGCGCCTTGACGGCGCCTGGCTGCTGGCGAGCTTCGAGAAGGACATCCGCAGCCTCGCCGAGGGCGCTTACAACTACGGCGGCGTCGAGGAAGGCGCGCCCACGCCGACGCCCTCCGCCGAGGACCTGGCGGCCAGCGTCTTCGAGCTGGGCACCTTTAACAACCCGACCATGGAAGGCGACGAGGTAGACGCGCCTGCGCGCACCATCTCGGTAAACATCGGCTTCTGGGGCGTGCCCAAAAAGGACCAGGCCCAGAACGACCTTGAGGTCGACTTCCTGATGTTTATCACCAGCCCCGAGGGCGCCGGTCTGTACCTTGACAACCGTCTTGACCCCAACAACGCCGAGGGCGGTATCGCCGGTCCCATGGCGCTGAATGACGTCGAGCTGCCCGATCCGGTGCTGGCGCAACGCTTCGAGGGCCTGCGCCTGATCGGCAACACCGAGAAGGACAATGCCGGCTCCTACCGCTCCCGCGGCGTGGCTGACTACCAGCCGACCGTGCGCGAATGGGTGGACCTGGCGCAGCAGTACTTCACCGAAGAGATCACGCTCGACGAGTTCCTCGAACTCTACCAGGCTTCGCTCATGAACCATTTGGACGGCATCCTCGATCACATGAACCTGACACATGAAGATCTTGAGGACCCGAGCAAGAAACCGGCCAACTTCTAGTTGAGCCCGGAAACAGGCTGTGGGGTCGGGTTGCTGCGGCAGCCCGGCCCCCGGCCCAACCCGACAACAACGCAAGCTCTGTGATGCAAAAACCATGCGATCCCTGACGCGCGTCGCCCTGCTCCTTGCGACGTTTTTGCTGGCGACTGCGGTGGCCCCCCTGTTGGCGCAGGACGGCTGGACGGTCAACGCCGGCGACAGCGTTTACAGCCTCGCGCTCAGTGCTGACGGCAGCGTGCAGGTGGTCGGCAGCCGCAACAACCGCGTCGCCGCCTACCGCCAGGATGGCGCACTGCTCTGGGAGTTCCATCCCCAGGGGACCGTCTGGGGGGTCGCGCTCTCCGGCGACGGGGCCTGGACGGCCGTCGCCAGCGAGGACCGCCACATTTACCTGCTGGACGCCTTCGGGGAGGAAGTCTGGCGCTACCGTTCGCCGCGCATCGTCTATGACGTGGCCATGTCCGACGATGGCTCGCGCGTGGTGGCGATCGACGAGGGGCGCGTGGCGCGTTACTTCGACGTCGCCAGCGGCGACCTGCTCTGGGAGACCAACCTGCGCAACATCGCCGACGCGGTGTCCATTTACGGCAGCCGGGCCATTCGTCCCGTCATCGGCACCCGTGATTCCCAGGTGCTGCTTTACAGCCCGGAGGGGCAGCGTCTGTGGCGTGCCCAGCTGGATGACGAGATTCTCAGCGTGGACGTCAGCAGCAACGGCGCCACGGTGGCGGCCGCCACGCTGGATGGTGAGATCGCGCTGATCAAGGGCAGCAACGCGGAAGTCCTGTGGCAGTTGCCCGCGCCGGACGAGGTGCGTTGCAACGCGCGCCAGCGCAACTTCTGCCTGCATCTGGCGCTCAGCAGCGACGGGGGCCGCATTCTGCTGGGCACGCGCTACGACAATCTCTACCTGATTGACAGCGCGGACGGCAGTGTGCTGCAGTCGCATCCAACCGGCGGCGACGTGACCGCGCTGGCGCTCTCGGCTGACGGCGAACACTGGTTGATCGGCACCCGCGACGGGCAGGTCCGCTCCTGGACCGCGAGCGGCGCGGCGGCCGCCTGGCGGGCGGCGCAGGACCTGCGGCGCAACCTGACGATCGGCATCCCCGCAGCGTTGGCGTTGCTGGTGGCGCTGGCCACGGTCTGGGTCCGGCGCACGGAATCAGGCCAACGCTTCTGGCGCGTCACGTCGCGGCCGACGCGCGTGCTGCTGGCGACCATGTGGCGGCGGCGCATCGCCTACGTGCTGCTGACGCCGACGGTAGTGCTCTTGCTGATATTCAACTACTATCCGGCCTTTTCCGGCCTCTACCATTCATTCACGGACTGGAACCCGACTGGCGAGACGCTGTGGGTGGGCACGCGGCAGTTCGACGCCATGCTCAACAGCAACTATTTCTGGGTCGGGATGAAGAACGCGGGCATTCTGGCGCTGTCCGGCTTTCTCAAGCTGGCGATGCCGCTGCTGGTGGCCGAACTGATTTTTCACATCCGCAACAGTCTGTTGCAATACCTGGCGCGCACGCTCTTCATCGTGCCGCTGGTGGTGCCCAGCGTGGTCGGCATCCTGCTGTGGGTCAACATCTACGACCCCACCATCGGCCTGCTGAACCAGACGCTCATCTCGCTGGGGCTGGAGCACTGGGTGCATTCCTGGCTGGGCGAGCGGGCCACGGCCATGCCGGCCATCGTGGCCATCGGCTTCCCCTGGATCAGCGCCTTCGCCCTGCTCATCATCTACGGCGGCCTGATTGGCATCCCGCAGGAGCTTTTCGACGCCGCGAAGGTGGACGGCGCCAGCTGGTGGACGCGCTTCACGCGCATCGACCTGCCCATGCTGCTGCCGCAATTCCGTCTGCTGCTGATCCTGACCTTCATCGCCAGCATGCAGGAATTCCAGCTCATCTTCCTGACGACCGGCGGCGGGCCCAGCGACGCCACCTACACGCCGGCGCTGGAGCTGTATTACAACGCCACCCTGTTCTCCAATTTCGGCCTGGCGTCGGCCATGGGCACCTTCCTTTTCATCATTATTCTGGGCGGCACGATTCTGAACATGCGCTACGTGCGCTCGCAGGTGGAATACGAGGCCTGACATGTCGACGCTGACCATGAAGCAGGACCGCCAGATCACGAAGCGTCAGGCGCAACGGCGCGAAAACTTCCAGCAGGGGCTGATCCTGCTCAGCCTGCTGGCGCTGCTCTTCCTGACCCTGGTGCCCATCATCCTGATGCTCTTCTTCTCGCTGAAGGACAACGGGCAGATCTACGGGCGCTTTTGGGCCGCGCCCAACCCGATCCGCTTCGAAAACTACCCGACCGGCTACGAGGCCATGAAGGGCTACATCGTCAACTCGGTCACCTTCGCGGGCGTGTCGGTGCTGCTGGTGGTCCTTCTCGCCTCGCTCAGCGGCTACGTCTTCGCGCGCCTGCGCTTTCCCTTTCGCGAGACGATCTACCTCGGCATTCTCGCCCTGCTGATGATCCCTGGCGTGCTGACGCTGATCCCCTCCTTCGTGCTGGTCAGCCAGCTGGGCATCATCAACACGCCCTGGGCCCTGATCCTGCCCTGGACCTCCGGCGGTCAGGTCTTCGGCATCCTGCTCTGTCGCACCTTTTTCGCCACCCTGCCGCAGGAACTCTTCGATTCGGGCCGCATCGACGGCGCCAGTGAGTTGCAGCTTTACTACAAAATCGCCGTCCCGCTCTCCTGGCCGATCATCGTCACCGTGGCCATCATGCACCTGGTGGCGTCCTACAACGATTTCATCTGGCCCCTGCTGACCATCAGCAACAGCGACATTCAGGTGGTCTCCGTCGGCCTGACGGAATTCACCTCGCAGTACGGCATCACCGACTGGGGGCCGCGCATGGCCGCCTACACCGTGGCGACCGTCCCCCTGCTGATTCTCTTCATGTTTGGCATGCGTTATTACATCCGCGGCATCACCAGCGGCGCCGTCAAGGCCTGAGGGAAGGTCGCGGCACAGCGGAAAGGAGTCCGGCATGTCCCCTTCGCTTGCGACCGCTTCACTGCGTCTGAGAAGTATGGAACGCGACGGGCAGGTCGTCGGCTACAGCCTGGAGGCGCATACTGCCCCCTTCGCCGGTGCCAGCACAGGCATCGGCGACGACTGGCGGCTGATGGCGCGTTGCCAGCCGCTGGCGCGTCTCGTCTACCGCGACGGGGCCGGCGAGCGCCATGAGGTCGAACTGGCGGCCGACAGCCGGCAGGAGGGCGCGGACTCGCTGGAGCTGGGCGGCGGCTTCGTCGATGGCGACGGCGTGCGCTGGCGGCAGAGCGTCACCATCGCGCGGACGGCGCGGGAGAACCAGCTAAACCTGGCCTGCCGCCTGGAGACCTCCGCGCCCCGTCAGGTGCTCTACTGGAGCGGGCCGCGTCTGCTGGCGGGCGAGGGCAGCTTCGGCGCTGCGCGCGAGGAAGCGCTCTTCCCGGGCCTGGAGTATTTGCTGGACGACGAACCCTCCTCGGACACGCGCTTCGCCGCCAGCAAGTTCGCCGAGCGCAGCGTGCCGCACCCCTACCAGATCACGATTCCCATGATGGCCGTCAGCCATGAAGGTTGCGGCGTCGGCCTGCTCTGGGACCCCAACCAGAACTGGGGCAGCGCCTGGCGTCACCCGGCGGCGCGCTTCTCCTCGCCCAACCGCCACGAGGGCGGGCCCGACAACCATTTGATGGCGCTCTCCGTGCCCGGCCCCTACGAACGCTGGGTCGCGCCCGGCCAGACCGAGGCCCACACGCCCGTCAGCGTCGACCCGGTCAACCCCTTGACGCTGGAGGCGCGTCTGGCCGTGGCGCCGGGCTGCGGCGTTTTCGGCATCCTGCGCGAATGGCTGGAGACTTACGGGCTGCCGCCCCTGCCGGCGCCGCAGGCCGACTGGCGCGAGAACCTCGAACTCTGCGTCGACGCCTACCTCGACGTCGCCTGGCACGAGGGCGACGAGGCCTGGCACCATACGCTCAGGGACAACTGGCAGCCGCGCTTCGAGCCCTTGCTGGCCAACCAGCTCTGGCGCTACAGTCGCTGGTCCGGGGGCGACCCGCTGCGCCGCGCCCGCGCCCGCGACCAGGTGGAGCGCGCCCTGCCGCAGGCCGAGGCCATGCGCGCGCCGCACAACGTCCCGCCGCTGGACCTGGCGCTGGTACGGGGTGACGTGGCGCTAACGCTGGACGGGATGCGCAACGCGGCGCGCGAGCTTATGGACGAGCAGCAGGGAGACGGCAGCTTTGGCTGGACGCCGGCCGCCGTCGCCGACGTCGGCACATTCAAGACCGAAGAGCGCCTGGCCCTGATGGGTGAGGCGCAGGACAGCGCCACCGGCTACACCGGGGGCAAGGTCATTCCGCTGCTGGCCTGGGCGCTGGCCAGCGGCGATTCCGATGCCGTGGCCGCCAGTCTGCGCGCCGCCGACTGGTGCAACACGCAGCGCCGCCCCGAAGGCGCCCAGACATGGGAACTGCATTTGCACGTGCCGGACGTGCTGGCCGCGCCCTGGCTGATCAACATCAACGTCGCCGCCTGGCGACTCAGCGGCGACGAAGGCTACCTGGACCAGGCCGAGCGCTGGGCCGCCACCGGTTTGCCCTTCACCTTCCTCTGGAACGGCTACTACCGCCCGATCATGCGCTACGGCACGGTGCCGGTCTTCGGCGTCACCTTCCATGACGTGCAGTCCTGGTTCGGCGTCATCGTGCACTGGAACGGCCTGTGGTACGGCGACGCGCTAATGCGTCTGGCGGCCTTGCGGCCCGGCGACGGCACGCTGGACTGGGGCCACCTGGCCGAGGGCATCGCGCGGCACGGCATCCAGGAGCAGATTACCTTTGGCCCGCAGCGCGGCTTCTACCCGGACGCCTTCAGCACGGTCCACGGCGAGGAGGAATACACCTGGTGGCTGAACCCGCAGCTGATCGGCCTGAACAGCTTCCCGCGCGCCGGCCTGCCGCTGGCCAACGGTCAGGCCGTGCTGCGCAATGCTTCGGCCGCGACCTTGCATGTGACCAGCGGCGCGCAGATCGCCGGCAGCAGCCTTGACGACTCCGGCGCGCTGGAGGCCCTGCTGCAGGACCAGCCAGGGCAGGCGAACTATACGTTGCTGGCCGGCGCGGGCAGACCCTCGGAAGTCAGCGCGGACAACGCGGCCCTGCCGCAGGTCGACGACGTGGAGGCCGTCGAACAGGGCTGGCAGTGGCTGGAGAGCCAGGGTCTGGCCGTGGTGAGGCTCTGCCCGCCTTCCGGCGCGGCCTTGCTGCGGGCGCGCTTTGGACAGAAGTGAAACGGGAAAGCGATAGAGTCGCCAGCCTGATAACGCGATGAACGAGTTTTTGCTGCTGGCCCTGCTGGTGGCATCGATTCTGGCCTTGCTGGTGGTTGGCGCCATCCTGCTCTGGCGCGCCCGCCCAACCCCTTTCATTCGCCGCTTTCTGTTGGTCCTGCTGGCCATGGAGTTGTTGCTGGGCTTGTTGCAGCCCGGCCTGCTGACCGCGGAAGCTGCGCCCCTGCAGTGGCACCTGAATCTCGGCGGCGAGTATCGCCTGGCGGTCGCCATGGCCGCGGCGCAGTTGCTCATGGCAGGCGCGGCGGCCCTGGTTTTCGCCGCGCGCCTGAGCTGGCGGGCGGCCGACGGGCGCTTGCCGGCGCCGGCCTACCGGCTGTTCTGGTTCCTGCTGGGCGCCGGTTTCCTGTTCCTCGCGCTGGACGAGTACTTCGTGATCCACGAAACGAACCGCCCGCTCTGGCGCGCGCTGTATCTGGCAGCCGGGCTGCTGATCGCCCTGCCGGTCCTGCGGCTGCTGTTCACCAGCCAGGGTCAGCGCCGCGAATACGGCCTGCTGCTCACGGGCCTGGCGATGATGGCGGCCAGCGCCGTCGTGCTGGACTCGCTGCTGGACGCCATGGTGCGGATCGGCTCTGACTGCGCGGGGCCGGACTGGCTGGCGGCGGTCTGTCGGGCCTTCTCCGCCCAAAAACCCTGGTGGGACCTGCTGGAGGAATTGGCGGAACTGGTGGGCGTGACGCTGGCGCTGGCCGCCCTGTTGCTGCTGGCGCAGAAGATGCTGCCGACACACGCTCCCGGCGCCGGGCGACTGGCGGGCTGGACGCGCGCCTCTGTACTGGTGCCGCTGACGGGCGCGCTGGCCGTGGCGGCCTATGGCGCCTGGCTGTGGCTGACGCCCGCCGTGCAACTGCATTTCGGCAGCGAACGCGTGTTGGTGGAATACTTCGATGGCGACCTGGCCCTGTTGGGTTACCGTCTGGAGGGCGCGCCGGGATCACCAGGCAGGACGGTGCGGGTCCATCTCTACTGGCAGGCGCGGCGGGCACTGCCCGAACCGGCCCTGCTGGTTTCGTTGCACGCGCTGGCGGGCCCGGACTACGAATCGATCGAGCAGGACGACGACCCCCAGCTCGGCACGCTGCAGCCCTCGACCGCCTTTCTGCCGGGCATGATCGTGCACAAGGTGATGAAGCTGGACCTGCCGCAGGACGCGCCGACGGGCCACCACGGGCTGATGCTGCGCCTCTGGACCGGCGAGCCCCCCTGGACGCATACCACTGGCATCGACGTCAGCGCGACCGACCGCCAGTTGCTGAACCCGGACGCGGTGCTTTTCGGGGGCGTGGATGTGGTCGGTGAAGGGTGAGGGCGAGGTGCTGCTCGCGCCACTGCCGCAGATCGTCCAGGCTGTTGATCGTTGCGTCGCTCAAGGGTCTTTCCCTCCGCCGATGGTCTGGCGGGCTGCGCTCATTGTATCACCTGGGGCGGCAGGGCGATGCGTTGCCGCGGGTCGCGGGTTGGGTGAGAAAGAGGGTCAACCTATATCGGGAGAGACGCAACATGAATATGAACAATACGTCCGATTTCGGAATTGCCTAACCCTGTTTCCGACAACAGACAAACTTCAAGGAGAAGTCGCAACCGCTCACGCATCGGGTACAGGTCTTCGAGTTCCAGCTTGGCACGTTCCTTATCCTTTTCATCGAAGTGTGTGAGATAGTTGCGGGTACACACAACGTCATTAACAAACGAATTGTATTGCATAAACAGACGGGTACTGCACTGCTGATGTCTGTTTCTGATGTCTTTCAATCTGCCTCTCAGCGAAGGACTGTTGGCGTATTTTATTGAATTGAGTATCCCTTGTCTCAATCTTCTGTCAGTTCCCTTAGGGATTGATGATTCAATCACTTCGCGGATTTCGTCGAACTTTTCCTCGTCCACGTATGTTATGACGTGCATCTGACGGTGAATCACTTCCACGGCGCGAGCAAAAATCATGAATTGTTCGTCAAGAAAGATTTCTCGTGAGATAGCCCAGTTGTACATCTGTAGTACACGCTCAAGTTTACCGGACCTCTCAAACCAGTTCTGAAGACCTCGCTCTAGGAACGGAAGCGCTTCCTGCAGGGTGAAGTACATATTGGAAGGCGATAAATTTTCTGTTTTCCTGAATTCCGTTACCGAGTGGTAGTGGATAGAGATCTGCTTGCCATTAGATTCAGGATGAGGTGCCTGCACCATTGTTGGCCAAGTCGAGACGCGCATCGCCAAGCTAAGAAACACCTGAAAGTCGGTGATCGCTCCAAGCCAACCGTCGAAATTTAAAGGATTTTCGGTCGAGAAATCGATCAGGGCGAAACGGTTTATTGTGTCCTCATTAGATTGGGTATCCGCATCCTGAGGGAATGTGCGACAAATCCGGATACTGAACTTTCCTGCGGAAATCAAGATGTCACTCGTTGAGATTTCATCTGGCAATGTGTGAACGGGCCTGTTGAAGGCAACTCGTATACGGGGATTTGGATCAGCCCACACTTGCAGTCCGTAGTAGTCTATGGACAATCGGCTGAAGATTATCTCTTCTGGCTTCCTAAAATGATGGCCGCGAAAGATGGTACTTGGTCTATAAGTGGAATATTCCCAAGGGGGGAAATGAACAAAAGGTTCTATTCGACAATCGGTTAGCGTGATGGGCTGTCCACTATCGTCTTCGCCGAGAATCAAGGGGATGCTCTTTGGGAAAAGATAACTAGTGTATTCCTTTACGGGCCCTGTTTGAAACGTTCCGAATATTTCCAGTCGGGATTTGCCTCTCGGATCAAATGTCAAATTGCCCGGAACCGTGTGGCTCCAGTTTGTTGGCAGCCACCACTTACCATTCGTCGCAAATGCTTCCACCGGTCACAATTCCTCACTAGCTCAGCGCACTGATATTGATGTTACAACAACTTTAGCACAAATGTACAGTTGAGCGCAGCCAACGCTCGTTCAGCGCAAAATGCCGGCCTGGCGCAGCTTGACCTTGAGTTCCGCCATCGTGCCGGCCCCCTTCATGGAGTTGCAGGCGCCGCAGAGTAGTTGCAGGTTGTCGAGGTGATCCGTCCCGCCGCGTGCCTGCGGGACGATATGGTCAACCGTGAAATTGCGGAAGGGGAAGGCGTGGCCGCAGCCCGTGCACAGGCCTTCCTGCCGACCGAAAAGCGTGTGTTTGTGTGTGCGGTAGTTCGGCAGTTTACCGAGGTCAGTGCGCAGCGGAATATCAGAGCGGTGGATAATCCGGTTGGCCAGCAGGGTAAGTTGTTTCGTGCCTGTGAAACGCTGGATGACCAGTTCGGCGGCCTTCGGCGACTCGTCGATGCCTGCCCACTGACGTTTCAGATCCTCGGCGGCCACGCAGGCCGTGGCGCAACCGCAGAAGGGGTCCAGCACCATGTCGCCTTCGCAGCTACTGGCGCGAATGATGCGATCAAGCAACGCCAATGGTTTCTGTGTCGGGTAGCCAACGCGCTCGCGCCTGGGCGCCGGCCTGATGTCCTCCCACAGGTTTTGCACAGGCCGCCCAGGCAGTTCATTCAGGTAAGATTTGAATGCTGGAACACCGCCTCGTTTCGGCCAGCGGATGTAACCGTGCTTGTCCAGAAGGTCAAGGCGCTCGCTGATGGGCCGGGAAAGCGCTGCGTCGCCGCCCAGTTTCCTTACGATGCGTTTTGGCACACTCCAATGTCGCGCACTGTCCGTTGGATTGTATCCTCTCCAGGATTGGCCCGTTTCGCCTGTTCTTGTTCCCGATCCGGTCAGGTCTCCGACCCGATAGCGGCCGCGTTCGTCTCTGAAGCGAAAGAACCTGTCGAGATACTCCTGAGAATACTCACCGAATTGTCGGTTCCACGTACGTCCTTTACCGGCTGCGTAGTAAAACAGTGTGTCCGTGATGCGTCCAAAGCGTTGCGGATCGTTGTGCGCGCTGGTGCGCTTCCACACAATTTCATTGCGATACCAGGCGGCCCCGAACACGGAGTCCATCAAGGACCGCAGCCAGTAGCCTGCCGTATCGTCACAGTGTAGCCAGATGCTGCCAGTCGTTTTCAGCAGGCGTTTCATCTCCAGCAGTCGTACGCCCATCCCAATTAAATAGGCCTTCATCGATTTTCCGTGGGTCAGGCCGGCCGCGTCGATGAGCGTATAGAGCGCGGGACTGCGCTCGGCCAGTTCGCCGTGCTCTTCAAGGGTCACGTCGTCCAGGGTCCAGATGTCTCTGAAGCCCGCGCCTTCTGCCGGAGATCCCACCGGCGCCTTGTAGTCGCGGTTCGAGTTGAAGGGCGGGTCGAGGTAGATGAGGTCGACGCTGCCTGTGTTCATGCCGCGCATAACGTCGAGGTTGTCGCCGGTGAAGATCGTGCGATTTGACCAGTTGGCCTGCTTCGTGCGGTTCGCCCAGTTCGCCTGGTTCGCGCCCATCCTGCATCGCCCTCACTGTGGATGCTTGTCAGTTTAGCGCAGAACCGGCAGTCACAACGCGGCTCTCGCCCCCCTTTACCCCCTGCTTTGACCTGGCGGGCGCTGCGTGGTAAATTTCACAGGGTCGCGGCGGCGCCCACGCTGACCGCGGCATCAGGATTTCAAATGCCTGAATGCAGTGCCAATCATCGTCCATTATGAAGAAAGGATCATCCCATGACCCGGAAGCTACTGAGCGCAGTGTTGTTGCTGACCCTGTTGCTGTCCTTCACGCTGGCGGCCCAGGCGCAGAACGCCGACTGCGAGGGTGACGTCACCCTGACCTACTGGCATCACTGGGGCGGCAACCGTATCCCGATCATGGAATCAGCCATCGCGGCCTTCGAGGTCGCCAACCCCGGCGTCTGCGTCAACAATATCTTCCTGCCCTGGGACAACCGGCTGCCCAACCTGCTGACGGCCATCGCCGCCGGCGAGCCGCCGGACGTCACCATGTTCGGCCGCCAGGACCTGCCCTTCTTCGCGGCCACCGAGTCGATCATCCCGCTGGATGACTACATGGCAATGGACGGCATCAGCGCTGACGATTACTTGCCTGAGGAGTTTGTAGGCAACCTTTACGATGGCAGGACCTGGATGCTGCCCAACCCCACGGGCGGCGCGGTGGGCCTCGCCTGGTACAACATGCAGCACTTCGCCGACGCCGGCATCGAGTCCTTCCCCGAGACCTGGGACGAACTGAAGGAAGCCGGTATGGCGCTGCGCATCGGCGCGGACGGCTTCCTCGACCGCGTGGGCGTTAACGTCAACGCCACCAACTTCCTGGTGTGGCTCAACGCCAACGGCCAGGATTGGATCAGCGACGACCTGCGCACGGTCACCATCAACAACCAGGCCGGCGTGGAGACCCTTGAGTTCATCCACTCCTTCACCGATGACATCAACTTCGGCATTGAGGAAGTCAGTTCCTTCTACGAAATGACCGGCGAGTTCGACCAGACTCCCTTCATCCTCGGCTTCGACTCGATCCAGATCAGCGGCTCCTGGCAGCTTTTCCAGTTTGAAAGCCATGGCACGCCCGAGGTCTTTGGTGACGACGGCGAGGGCAACCTCGGCTTCGCCGTGGCGCCGATGCCCTACGGCCCCAGCGGCAGCCCGGACCGCCGCGGTCCGGTCTCCGGCGGCTGGGGCTTCATGATCCCGAAGAATGCCGCGCACCCCGACGAGGCCTGGGAACTGGTCAAGTGGATGACGGCCCAGATCGACTCGAACGTCGAGCTTGAACTGGACTATGACGACGAGGGCGAGCTGATCGGCGTCGGCGACGTCAACGGCGACGGCGTGACCACCACCAGGATGGTCGGCGGCGCCTGCTGGTTCCTGCAGCAGCAGCAACGGCCCTCGCCGCTGGCGGACTGCGACGGCTACGCGAAGGAAGGCGTCGCGCACCGCATGGCCGGGGAGATTCTTGATGTCAAGGCGCTGGACATCGTGATCCCGATCTCACCGGTGCAGCCGGAAGCTGACTCAATTTTGCGCCGCATGACCGACGAAGTGCTCTTCGGCGAGAAGTCCGTCGAGCAGGCCCTGGCCGACGCCGAGGCGGAAATCCAGGCGTTGCTGGATACCTTCTGGGCCGATTACGCCTAAACCATCAAGCAATTGACTTAAGGGGGAGGGACCTTCGCGTTCCTCCCCTTCAGCGCTGGTCAGTTAGCAGGAGCGGGGCATGACAGCAGCATTCGGCTCGCAGTGGCGCAGCATGAAAGGCAAACGCGAGCGCTGGCGCGATCTCTCGCCCATGCGCCGCCGCGAAGCGCTCTACGGCCTGGCCTTCGTCAGCCCCTGGATCATCGGCCTGCTGCTCTTCTCGTTCTTCCCCTTCGTGGCTTCCTTCGTACTCAGCTTCACGCGTTACGACGTCATCAACCCGCCGGTGTGGATCGGCCTGGCCAACTACAACGAAATCTTCAGCGGCGACTCGCTATTCTTTAAGTCGCTGGGCAACACCGCGCTCTACGTGGTCGGCTCGGTCTCCATTCGCATTGTGCTGGCCTTCTCGCTGGCGATGCTGCTCAATTCGAAAGTGCGTTTCCTGGGCGTGTGGCGCACGCTTTTCTACATCCCCTCGACGGTGCCCATCGTGGCCATCTCGATGGTGTGGATCTACATTCTCAACGCCCGCTACGGCCTGCTCAACTGGTTCCTGAGCCTGCTGGGGCAGGGGCGCATCCGCTGGCTCAGCAGCCCGGCCTATGCCATGTCGGGCCTGCTGGTGATGAGCACCACCTGGGTCGGCGTGACCATGATCATCTTCCTCGCCGGCCTGCAGAACATCCCGGAGGAGTACTACGACGCGGCTCGCATCGACGGCGCCAGCTGGCTGCAGCGCCTGCTGCGGGTGACGCTGCCGCTGCTGACGCCCACCATCTTCCTCAACATTTTGATCAACATCATCAGCGCCTTCCAGGTCTTCAACCAGGTCTTCATCATGACCCAGGGCGGCCCGCGCGACGCCACGCGCACCTACATGCTGCACCTTTACAATCACGCCTTTGAATTCCTGCCGCCGCAAATGGGCTACGCTTCGGCGCTGGCCTGGATTCTCTTCATCATTCTCTTTGCCTTCACCGCCATCGTCGTGCTGACATCCGACCGCTGGGTGTTCTACAACAACTAGGGGGAGGGAGAGAGCAGCCATGACCACGGTCAGCGAACGCGGAGCCATGCGGGGCCAGATGGTGCAGGTACGCAGGCCGCCGGCGTTCTACCTTGGCCGCGCGCTGCTCTACGCCCTGCTGATCGCCTGCAGCCTGTGGTTCGTCGCGCCGCTGATCTGGATGCTGATGACCTCCTTCATGCCGCTGGAGCAGGTGGGCGTCTTTCCGCCGGAGTGGATCCCGCGCGTCTGGCAGCCGGAGAACTACACGGAAGCGCTGCGCTTCTGGAACTTCGGCGTGACCTTTCGCAACACGATGATCATCACCATTTTCTCGCTGGTCGGCAGTCTGATTTCCTCGACCATCGTGGCCTACGGCTTTGCCCGCTTCCGCTTCCCCTACCGCGACCTGCTCTTCCTCATCCTGCTGGCGACGCTGATGCTGCCCTTCGCCGTGCGTCTGATCCCGGTCTACATCGTCTACAACGAGATCGGCTGGGTGAACACCTTCTACCCCCTGGTGGTGCCGGAATGGTTCGGCAACGCCTTCTTCATCTTCCTCGGGCGGCAGTTCTTCCTCGGCATCCAGCAGGACTTTCTCGATTCGGCCAAGATCGACGGCGCCAGCGAGATACGCATCTTCACGCAGATCATGGTGCCGCTGGCCAAGCCGGCCATCGTGGTGATGGCCATCCTCAGCGTGCAGAACAGCTGGAACGAATTTTTGGGGCCGCTGATCTACCTCAAGGACGAGAACCTGCACACCTTGGCCATCGGCCTTTACAAGTTCACGTCACTGCCCGGCCAGGGAGGCATGCAACACCAGCAGATGGCGGCCACCGTAATGATGGTCATCCCGGTGCTGGCGGTCTTCTTCCTCTTCCAGAAGCAGTTTATCCAGGGCGCCAACCTCTCCGGCATCAAGGGCTGAGGGCCGGTGCCGTCGACTCACCCGCCCAACCTGCTCTTCATTTTCGCGGACCAGCTGGGCGCGCGCTGGACGGCGATGGACGGTCACCCGCTGGTCCATACGCCGCATTTGCAGGCCCTCGCGCAAGAGAGTACGCACTTCAGCCAGGCCTGCAGCAGCTCGCCGCTGTGCACGCCCTGGCGCGCCTGCCTGCTGACCGGGCGCTGGCCCTCGCAGACGGGCGTCACGCGCAACGGCCAGGCGCTGCCGGACGGCATGCCCACGCTGGCGCAGCGTCTGAATGAGGTCGGCTACCACACGGCCTGGCTGGGCAAGTGGCATTTGGGCGGCCAGCCGCAGCGCGAACGCAAGGTGTTGCCGCAGGAGCGGGGCGGATTTCAACGCTTCGCGGGCTGGGAGAGCCATCACGTCGATCACTGGCAGGGGCGCTACTGGAGGGATGAGTCGGATCAGCCACAAGCCCTGGCCGGTCACGAGACCGACAGCCTGACGGCAATCGCGCAGGAGTGGCTGCCGCACTTGCCGCAGCCTTTCTGCCTCTTCGTCTCGTACCAGGCGCCGCATCCGCCCTGTTCGCCGCCGGCGGAACACCTGGCGCGTTACACAGGTCGCGACCTGATGATCGAGCCCAACGTCGACCCGTCGGCCTGGTACCGCATGCCGCAATGGGACGCCGACTACGATCTGCAGACTTTTCGCGAGCGTTACTACGGCGAAATCACGCAACTGGACGCGGCGCTCGGTCGCCTGCTGGAGACCCTGGCGCAGGGCGGTCTGGCGGACAGTACGGCGCTCTTCTTCACCTCCGACCACGGCGAGATGAACGGCGCCCAGGGGCTGTTCAGCAAGAACGTGATGTACGACGAGTCGCTGCGCGTGCCGCTGCTTGTCCGTCTGCCGGGCCAGACGCGGGGACAGCGCTGCGCTACGCCAGTGGGCACGGTGGACTTTCTGCCCACGCTGCTGGAGCTGGCCGGCGCCGACCCCGACCCCGACGCGCCGGGGCGTTCGCTGCTGCCGGCCCTGCGCGGCGAGCGCCTGGAGGAGCGGCCGCTGTTCAGCGAGTGCGGCGACCTGCTCTGCGCGCTGGCCGGGGGCTGGAAGCTGGTGGCGCGGCGAGATCCGCTGCAGCCGCTGCAACTCTTCGACCTGCAAGGCGATCCCTGGGAGCTGGATGACGCGCTGGCGCGGGAGCCGGAGCGCGCCGGGGCGATGCTGGCGCTGCTTAAGGAGTGGTTGGGGGGTGAGGGCACATACTCCAGGCCATTTTCCCTGTGAATGATTCCCTTCGAAGACGAAGAGAGCTTTGGGGTGAGGGCGGCCTGACAAAGGAGAAAGAAACGACATGAGTCAACCCCTGCAAATCAGCGGGATTTACCCCTCGCTGGCGCTGAAGGCGCAACCCGGGCCGCCGCGCAGCGAATGCGGCGTGGGCGCGCTCTTCGCCTGGGCCGACCGGCTCTGGGCCATCAGCTACGTCTCGCACAAGTCGGCCTCGGGCGTCGGCACCGGCCTCTACGAAATCGACGGCGACCTGCGCATGGTGAAGCACCCGCAGAGTCGCGTCGGCACCTACACCAACCGCATGCTGCACTGGCAGTCCAACCAGCTCTTCATCGGCCCGCACGTCATCGATGCCGACCGTCGCGTGCGCAGCATCGAGAGCCTGGTCGAAGTGCGCCTGTGCTCGACCATGCGCCACCTGCATGAGCCGGACAACAGGGTCTACATGCTGGGCATGGAGGGTGAGTTCTACGAAGTGGACGTGCACACGCTGGAGGCGACCTTCCTCGCCGACCTGACGCAGGAGCTGGGCGTGCCGGACCACAAGTACGCGCACTTCAAGGCCGGCTACAGCAACTTCGGCCGCGTGGTGGTCGCCAACAACAGCTACGACGAGCGCGACTTCCGCGGTGACGGCATGGCCGGCCGCCTGGCGGAATGGGACGGCGAGCGCTGGCGCATCATCGAGCGCGCGCCCTTCATCGAGGTCAACGGCCGCGGCGACTTCAGTAGCACGATCTTCGCCATGGGCTGGGACCAGGCCTCGGCCATCCTGCAGGTCTACACGGACGGCGACGGCCAGTGGCGCCGTTACCGCCTGCCCAAGGGCAGCCATTGCTTCGACCACATGTGGCAGACCGAGTGGCCGCGCATCCGCGAGGTCGAGCACGAGCGCTTTCTGATGGACTGCCACGGCATCTTCTACGAGCTCTCGCCCTGGGCCTACGGCAATCGCATTTGGGCCCCGCGGCCGATTTCAACGCATCTCTGGGTGCTGGGCGATTTCTGCGCCTGGCGCGGGTTGCTGGTGCTGGGCGCCGACAACGCCAGCCCGCACGGCAATGCCAATCACTTGGCCGGCGAGCCGCAATCCGGCCTGTGGTTCGGCAAGACCGATGACCTGTGGGGGTTCGGCAAGCCGGCCGGCCAGGGCGGCCCCTGGTGGCGCGCGGCGGTGCGCGCGCCGGCGAAGCCTCCGACCCCTACCTGATGACCGGCTTCGAACACAAGACCCTGCATTTGCGCCACGATTCGGACAGCAGCGTGCGCTTCCGCGTGGAAGTGGACTTTATGGGAGATGGCGAGTGGGCCGGCTATACTGAAATCGACGTCGCGCCCGGCGCTTATGTGCCGCACGTTTTTCCGACGGGCTACAGCGCGCACTGGGTGCGGCTCAGCGCCGACCGCGACTGTCGGGCGAGCGCGTATTTCACCTATACCTGAGGGACGAGAAGGTTGTGGGCCATGCTTGAGTATCATCCGCTGAGTGAGGCAGACCGGCGTCAGTTTTACGATGAAGGCTACCTGATCGTGCGCAACGCCCTCGACAGCGAGACCGTGGGCCGCTTGATCGAGGCGGGCGACCGTCTGATGGCCTCTGACGAGACGCGCGACCGCCAGATCAACGACGAGATCTACGACAGCTTCCGCAACGTCGTCACGCACGAAGACACTTTCATCCCGCTGATCACGCATTCCACCATCCTGCCGCTGGTGATGCAGCTATTCGGCTCCAACCTGAACCTCTCCACCAGTCACCTGATCTACAGCAAAACGGAACGGCCGGGCACCAGCCCCGACAAGCGCGCGCCCGGCTGGCACCGCGACAACGGCCGCACCACGCTGGACCTGGGCCACTATCAGTACCCGCGCATGGGGCTCAAGTGCGCCTACTACCTCAGCGACCAGAGCAGGCCGAAGTCCGGCGTGACCATGTTTTTGCCAGGCAGCAACAACCTGAAGGAACGCATCGTGATCCCGGAAGGCCAACCGGACCCGATCGGCGCGATCGAGCCCTCGCTCAACCCCGGTGACTGCGTGCTCTTTGAATATCGCACCTGGCACGCCGGCGCGCCCAACTTCAGCCCCAACACGCGCAAAGCCGTCATGATCGGCTACTGTTACCAGTGGCTGCGGCCGATGGACTATCTGGTGCAGCCGCCCGACTTTGTCGAAAAGCTGGACGACTACCAGCGCTTCCTCGTCGGCGAGCGCATGGAAGAGACAGAGACCTTCAAGCCCTCCGGCTACCACAATCCGCTCAACGCGTGGTGCGAGCAGCACGACATCGAGACGGACCGCCACGGTCACTAAACAAACACCCAGGAGACTGTCATGCCCGAACTCTGGCCCCGGATGGTCAGCGAGCCATTCAGCCCGGACCTGCGTGAACTGAAGACGAAACGCCTTGAAGTCGGCCTGGTGGTGGTGGGCGGCGGCCTGGCGGGCACCTGCGCCGCGCTGACGGCGGCGCGCGCCGGCGCGAAAGTGGTGCTGGTGCAGGACCGGCCGGTGCTG